>CALDGQ010000123.1 GCA_937941765.1 uncultured Saprospiraceae bacterium | reverse complement strand
CGAAGTAGAGTACGTGGACAATTAAGCATGAAATTCGTTAATATACGTGTATACTCGCGTATTCAACTTCTACATTCTGCGGTTCCCTGTCTGCTTTGACGGCAGTCAGGCAGGCTTGTTCGATATTTTGCGGTTCAATTTTGTTTTCGCACAGTCTGGCGTACTCACCCTCCTTTTTTTCAAGGAGGGTCGAACCTCATAGGTTCGGGGTGGATCCCACGTCCAAAGATCAAAACCTAAGCTCCACGTTTGCTCAATAAAATCAAAAAAGGGTGATGACTTTTACAAGTCACCACCCTATTTATCTTAAAAACTCAAATGAGTTTTGATAAAATTTTAGGCTTAGTTCATGTCCCAGAAAATCTTCGTAAATAATCCGTCACCTCCCATTGCATCAGCTGCAGCTTCAAGGTTAGGACCATTCAAAGAAAGTTCTGTTACAGGATAAGTAAAACGGAAAGGAGGCTCTGTACCTGCACCTTCAGCGACATTCATCTGAGGGTGATCATACATTCTCCAAGTTGTCCATCCTTCGAAACCTTGGTTGTAGTGTGCAATCCATTTCTGAGTTGCGATCTTTTGCTTCCAGTTTCCAGGAGCAGTGTCATAAGCAACATCTGCTTGTGCTAAATAAGCATCTGCAGCAGCTTCGTCACCAGTCCATTCCATGATAGATGACTTAACACCGATACCATACCAAGTTGCAGCATCACCACCCACATTGTAACCTCTTTCGTTAGCATCTGCCAACAAGAAAGCAACTTCAGTATAATCTAACAATGTACCTGGGAATGTAGGATCCAACTGTGCAGCACCAGCATGTGAAAATGCAGGGTAACTGTTAGCAGCACCATAAACACCACCCATTACGTTGCCATCAGCATCGAAAGGAGCCATAAAGAATGAAGTAGCTCTTGGATCATTTAGAGCATTCAACACATCCGTAAATGTACTTGCAGCAATGAAATCAGATCTTCCAGACTGTACTAATGATTCCCATAAAGGATTTGTATTAGGAGTTTGTCCAGAGTAAACTAATGTAAAGTTGTCAGCTGGAGATTCGAATACACCGTCAGCAGCAGCAGATTCTGCCATACCTTGCGCCATTGCATTGTCATGATCAGCAACACGGATCGCCATTCTCAATTTTAATGAGTTTCCAAGCTTTCTCCAAGCAGCCGCATCACCACCGTAGATCAAGTCATTACCACCCAAACCTGTGCTTCCTGATAAACCAGAAATTGCAGTGTTTAGTTGTGGAATCAATGCCCAATAAACAGTTTTTGCATCGTCATAAGCAGGAGTTGTCGCATCACCTAATGCTTCCGTGTAAGGAATGTTGCCAAAAACATCAACCAAGTGCATGTAAGTCATAACTTCCATGATGTCGATGATACGATTTTGGTTATCCTTCTCTTCTTGCGTTAAGAAAGCATCCTCAGCAATCAAAGGACGAGCTTCTTTAAAATCTCTAAGTACAGTTCCGTACAAACGATCCCAAGCTCTTCCGTTTACATTTCTTTCATTTAATTCGTAGTTAGACTCATCCGGATAAGTTGTCTGAGCCCAGTATTGTGAGTACAATCTAAAGTTGTTAACATTAACGTTACAACTATTCATGTAATCGAATAATGAAACAGTTGCATTACCCATTAAGGCATAATATGGCACTGTTGATGGATTTTTGGTGTCTTCTGTTAATGACTCAAGGCCGTCTGTTGAACATGCGCTCAAGATGAAACAGAAAGAAACCAGATATAAAATTTTCTTCATTTTAATTTATCTTTTTTCTTGATTTAGAATTTAACTCTAAGGTTTACACCGTATTCTTTAACTGCTGGGTAAGCACCTGATTGATTACCAATCAAACGACCTGCAGATAAAGCAGCTTCAGGATCTGTGTGAGGAGAATTCTTGTGAATAATCCATAAGTTTCTTCCAATTAATGAAAGATCAGCACCACAAATAAAGTTGTTGTCAAACAATCTGCTTGGTAAAGCATATGTCAATGACAATTCACGAAGTTTCACGAATGAACCATCGTAAACGTGATTTTCGTTTACACCTCTTGCGTATCCGAAAGAAGAGAAAACATCACCAGCCCAACCGTATTCCGTATTGACTGTTCCGTCAGAAGTATAGTTTCCATCTTCATCGAAAATATAGTCACCATTTGCATCTGTTGCAGCAACAACACCACCGATTGGTAAACCACCACCTTCTTCAACTAAAGATCTTACTTCATTTCCTTTGTCATTTAGACCTGCAGACTGCTCATAAATACCAGTTGCATATCCATACCATGTATCCAATGAGAAGAAGTCACCTCCTTTACGGAAGTCAATCAAAAATCCTAAACTAAGGTCTTTGTAGCTAAGTGTGTTGTAAACACCACCTGTCCAATCTGGCATAATGTTACCAATTGTCTTGATTTCTCCTTTGGCAAATTTCTTTCCACCATAAACTCCGTGAGGAATTACGATAGGCTCACCTGATCCTTCATGGATTTGGTATGAAGTTCCCCAGATGGTTCCGAAAGGCTGTCCAACTGTCGCATTGATAGAAACACCACCTTGCATGGTACCTAATTGAATATTATCAGCATCATCTAACAATGAAATTACTTTAGAAGTATTCTTTGCCCAGTTGATGTTCATGTTCCAGTTGAAGTTAGCTGTTTTTACAGGGTGTAAGTTTAAAGATAATTCAATTCCTTTGTTTTCGATTTCACCAGCGTTTACTACTTTTCTAAGTGAACCTGTAGAACCTGAAACTGGGATATCCAAAATTTGATCAAATGAATTAGATTGGTATACTGTAAAATCAAAACCTGCACGGTTATTCAAGAAGTTCATTTCTAAACCAGCTTCAATACTCTTTGTTCTTTCAGGCTTCAAGTCAGGATTCTTCAATGTACTGTTAGCTGAAGCTAATGGCACACCGTTGAATGGTGTTACGAAATCAAACGTATTGTTGATTAACAATGGCAATGCATCGTTACCAACTTCTGCGTAGTTAAATCTTACTTTACCGAAACTGAATACATCAGAGCTTAAGAATTCAGAGAATACAAAACTCAATGAAGCAGATGGGTAGAAATAAGTATTGTTGTCAACAGGAAGTGTAGATGAAACATCTTGACGTCCAGTCAAATCTAAATATAAGAAGTTGTCATAACCGATACTTGCTCTTGCAAATACACTGTTAGTTCCAAATTTGTATGCTTCTTCTTCAGGAGCTTCAATTGAACTAATTGAGTTAGACAAAGAGAAAATACCTGGTACAACCAATCCACCATTTGTAGTAGAACGGATGTCAGAGAAACTATTTCTTCTAATGTTTGCTCCTAAGTTACCAGAGAAGTTGAAGATATTATCAGCACCAAAATATTTGTTAGCACCAAATAACAAGTCATAATTCATTTCAGAATAATCTTTGTTATATCTCATGTATTCAGATACATCAACAGATCCGATTGCAATTCTTTCTTCTTGAATTTCACCGAAACGATCCATAGATACTTTACCCATTACGTCTAACCAATCATTGATTTGGTATTTAACACCAACGTTACCCATGATTCTGTTACGCTCATCTGTAGAGAAGTTGTTAGCAACATTCCAGTAGTAGTTATCAAAGTAGTGAGGTGTTGCAGGAATACTTAAGTTACCAGTTCCATATGGATTCCAGCTTAAGTTTCTTCCAGTAGTTTCGTAAGCAGATTTTACTTCTTCGAAATCAATATAAGTAGTATACCATTGACGGAAAGATTGATTAACGTTTCTGTTATCATATCCAGTTCCGTAACGTCCTTTTCCATTTGTGTTTACAAAGTTGATAGAAGAAAATGCTTCTAAGTTGTCTGTAAGGTTGTAGTTACCACCAAAAGCGATGGTATTTTTCTTAATTTTTGAACCAGGTACAATACCTTTTTGATCAAAATTTGTGTAACTCAAACGGTATCCACCGTCATCATTTCCTGCTTCAAAAGCAATACTGTTGTTAAATGTAGTTGCAGTTTCGTAGAAAGTTGTTGCATCATTATCTGACGCGTACATGTTTCTTAACTTACCGTAACCAGGTAATTCTGGGTGCCATGCAGTCCAGTCATATGCTTGCTTACTAGGGTCTAATTTTCCACCATAAGAAGCATCTTCATAAACAGCTAAAGCTAATTGCTCACCATCTCCATTTCCGAAATCATACAAATCAAATCCATCACCACTTTGGTACCAACCTCTAAAAGCAGAGTAACCAGGACCATATTCTTTTTGATAAGTAGGCATGGTTGTTTTGTCAATCTTACCAGCAGTAAATCCACTACTTAAAGTAACACCAAAACATTTTCCTTTTTTACCTTTCTTAGTTGTGATTAAGATTACACCATTCGCTGCACGAGAACCATAAAGTGCAGTTGCAGCTGCTCCTCTCAAAACGGTTACATCTTCGATGTCTTCAGGATTGATATCCATCGCAGCATTACCGTAATCATATCCTCCACGACCTCTTTGTTGGT
Source organism: uncultured Saprospiraceae bacterium (assembly GCA_937941765.1). Classification (GTDB taxonomy): domain Bacteria; phylum Bacteroidota; class Bacteroidia; order Chitinophagales; family Saprospiraceae; genus CALDGQ01. The sequence goes on along the minus strand of CALDGQ010000123.1, from coordinate 42,652 downwards.
CATCTGTGTTAGAAATGTCGTTGTTAATTGGCGTACCATCAACAACAAAAAGTGCTTGGTTGTTACCCTGAATAGAAGTATATCCTCTAATAATTACGTTAGAAGATCCACCCATATTTTGGCTTCGCTGGATATTGACACCTGCAACTTTACCAGAAAGTGAGTTGATGAAATTCGCATCTTTGACACGCGTCACTTCATCTCCGCTAATTTCTTGTGCGGCGTATCCAAGCGACTTTTTGTCTCGCTCAATACCAAGCGCCGTAACGATGGCTTCATCTAACATCACACCTTCAGCTAAAGAAATATCAAGGGTATTGGAATCACCAATAGCCATTTCTTTGTTGCTATAACCAGTGTAACTAATAACAATGGTTTCGCTGCCTTCAGGGACTATCAAGCTATACGAACCATCAATGTCGGTAATCGTACCGACTGTCGTTCCTTTAACCATGACATTGGCACCTATCAGTGCCTCGCCAAGATCATCGGTGATCGTTCCTGAAATCGTTCTTTGAGCCATGGTAATACCAATGGTCAAGAAAAACATCATGAACATAAGTGAAAGTTTTTTCATACTAATCCGATTTTTTGTTTTGAAAAAAATTTGGTTTAAAAATATTGATAGCACAAAGCACTATCATGGTTTAATAAAATTTATTTAAAAATATATTCTTTTTTACGCTATTCGTTTTTCATCCATAATTCACTCAAATATATCGCAACGACACGCATATTGCTATCACACAATGTGCAGTGCTTTTATTAAAAGCAATCGGTCTTTATCCAAATTATGTTCTGAAGATATCGCTCCATTGAAGCAGCACCTCTTGAAGATGGGATTAACATTTGGTTTGTTGTTTTTGTGTCAATGACTTTGGGTAGTCAATTGATATGTAATTATACAAAATATTACACGTTTACAATACACGAACGATGAAGAACGTTAAAACGCTCCTAAGATGTTAAAAATTTAACATTTGAAGATAAATGGGTGGTTTTAGTCCGAAAAAGGGTGCTTTTCGGCATATTACTATATTGGATATGCAGTTTTGAAGCGAAATGAGGTCATTTCAGTTAAAAGTTAAATAAAAAAAAATTCTATATCTAAAGCAATTTGTCCAATAGAAGGCTTAATTCTTCCCCTCTTGTCAGGGTCATCATATGAGATCCATTTTCAATTAAATGGTCATATTCCAAATTTCTAATCGGAATGGTACGGTCTTTATTTCCATGAATATGGATAATATTAGGTGCGTAACTGTTTCTTTCCCAATTGATAATCATATTTATAGTTCTATGGAGGAAAATTGGATCTAAGTCTTTCAACATTTGTTTAAACGTCTCGTTTTCTTGCTTGCGATCTGGCTCTACTATTGGTTGCATGATAAAAGCGCCCCACCAAGCTAATTTGGGAAAGACTAATTTATAAATCGGGACTTTTTTCTGAAATCGATATCTGAATGGCAAATCGGACCGCTTTTTTGCGCTCGCTATAATAATGATCTTCTCGGGTGTTAAGAAGTCACCCATTTCTGTTGCCAGCATTCCTCCAAGTGAAGTACCAATTAAAATAAATGGTTGAGTCGTATCAATTTGTTCGGATAATTCGATTGCATATTCTGACATCGTCATTCCTTTTTCCGGGACTGTGTAATTGATGTGTTGGATTTTATAATCCTCTTTTAATGCTATCTTTTTAAATAATCGATGATCTGCACCTTGACCTGCTAGGAAGTAAATATTGGGTTTGTCCGGATTATTGTTTGCCAATATATCATTATTTTGTAATATTAATGTTGTGATAATTAAAAAGAAAGGTATTAATTTAATCATTTTGTTCACTTTTTATTTGAGGTGCTGTCTTGAAAGGGTTTTCCTGTCTTTAATTATAACAATCAATTTGCAATTTTAAATAAGGCTGTTTTGAATATTGTTGCCCTTTTAAGATTAAATTGTAGCATCAATAAAATTAACGAATTGGGTTCAATTTTATTCTGTTGATTATCTTTAAAAGGGCAGATTTTTTTTGAATGGGTTATTGGATTATCGAATTTTAATCTCGGTTGTTTCGGGTTCGGGAGCCCTTTCAAAGAAGTTTATTTCAATATATAACCAAATTTCAGAACCATCAGTACACTAGGCAATAATGTGTCTGTGGGAAAACCAATCCAACCACCTCTATCATTTACTTCTTCCGCGTCATCAGGAATTCCTTTAAAGCTTGTTGTATAATAACTAGCACCTGCCGACAATAATGACTCAAATATTACTCGCTTAGATTCGCCAAATCTTCTTAGATAACCAAATTCGAGATAACCAGCAGCGTATTTGTTTTGTTTGGTAATATCATATTGTTGTTGATAAGCACCTCCAGCTCTTTCAAAAAATCGACTACTTTTTTCAGCGCGTAAAGTATATCTTGCCATAAAGCTGACGAAAAAATTATTATAACTGGTATTCATCGGTCGGAAGTAATGTTTAATCTTGGTGGCTACGCGGAATCCGCTTGAATATTCGTCTGAAAAATTAGGATTTCCAATAACATAACCAAGATCGTGTTCCAAATAGAAATGTTGTGTCTTTTTTCCAATAGGATATTCGACTGAAAATTGCATCGTTGGCGCAGTAAAACTAACCAAAGGAGATGGAGACCATTTTAAGATTAAATTAGGTCTTTCTATTTCATTGGCTATTAGCTCTTCTTGAGCACTTAAGGTCAGCCCAATAGATACATATAACAATAATAATACAAAATGCTTCATTAATTCTAAACTTGAATTGGAATTGTTGAAATTAACACCATATTTTCCATATCTGTGTAGTCAAATTGATAGACATTTTCAGGACCAACAACTATCAGTAATCCACCTAGTGGAATAACATCATATGCAGTAAAATCAGAGAAATGGTGGATCTCAATAATTTCATTTGGATCCGAAACATCTAGCACTTTTAAACCAGCAGTATCATCACAAAGAAATAAATAGTTACCATCCAGCCCCAATCCTTTTGGATTTTGCATCGGATATTCTGCAATCAAATTGGGTTCTTGAATATTGTCGATATCAAATACTTTGAGGACATTAAATTCAGTCGGATCCCAACACCATGTACACCGCCAAGTAGAAGTGTTAAGTGTCACATAAGCGTTTGTCGCATTGGCAACCACAGGATCGCATGGAGGAATTGGAAAATTATGTGGAACATCTGTTATCTTTTCTGGCACCCCACTTTCTTTGATACTATAAAGATAAAGTCCAGACCCAGCTCCTATAAATAAATTACCATCCAAATGGAAAATGGATTCGATTTTGGAACCGATTTCAACTTGTGCAATTCTATTTGGCTCTGCAGCGTCGCTGATATTAAAAGTCTGAATAGAAGTATTATCAACGATATAAAGGAAATCCTCAACAATAATAAACCGTGCATAAGAACCAGCAACTCCTGCTCCTGTTGAGGTCAATGCTGTATCATTGGAAGATTGAGTACACCCCAATGTTTGAAAAACAGCAAAAACAAACAATATCTTTACAAAATAATTAAAATTATTTTTCATCTTTTTATTTTATTAATTTTGGAATTATCTTAAACATTTTGGATTCATCAAATCCGCTTCTTCCCAACCAACCACCGTACCTTTGGTTGCATCAACACACTCGAAATACCCTTCGTAATTTTCAGGATAAGAGGATTGCTCTAATCCATATAATTCAGGGACCCTTTTTGTAACTACAATGTTATTCAAATCAGATATATCAATCGCTACTAAGTCCGTAATATTGTCTGCATACAATATATTTCCTTTGATTGCGATATCTTTACTTCCCCATATTTTAATAAATTTTATAGGGAGAGGATTATACGGATCTGTATTATCAATAACATGGATTCCTTTGTTGACTTCATTTACAAAGATGTGCTGATCTTTGTAATAAATTTTTCCCAAGTCTTTAATTGGTTGGGCTTCTTGAACCGTAATGGCATCCCATGCTTCTCCGGTGAGATAAATTGGTTTCATTCCAGTAGTTTCAAAATCTGGTTCTGATGCAGGATCTGTTACGCATCCAAACAAGATAAATGGTAATATCCAATGTATATTTTTCATATTCGTTATTGTTGAAATAATGGTTTCCTACTTTTTTAACGCGATTTAATCGGTAGTGGTTGGTGCAAATTTAGAATAAAAAAGTCTTTTCGCGACATATTAATTCACCCAATAAAAAAAGCGAAAACAATCACTTGATTCCGCTTCCGTATTTTTCAACCTATAGCTAGTTCGTTTTCTATTGCTTTTGTTACGTTTTAAGCTTTGTTTTCGATTAGGCGCTTCAAACTTAGTATTAATTCCTCCGCTTTAAATGGCTTCGTTAAAAAAGTATCGACTTGCGCTTCCAAACTTTTTTGTTTAGTGCTTTCATCATTCTGGTCAGCCAAAACGACAATTGGAATGTGATCTGTAATTGTATTGTTTTTTAATAATTTTGACAACTCAAACCCTGACATATCTGGCAACATCATGTCAGTCAAAATAATGTCTGGAGTGTTTTCCATAGCCCAAGATTCTGCAGCAGAAGCGGTTGGAAAAGAAGTAACTATATAATCATTGGCCAATATTCTTTCAATGTGTTTTGATAAATCAATATGATCTTCTACCAATAATAATTTTGGTAAAGAATCAGAATCACCAGCCGTTTTTTTGTCGAATCCTTCTTCTCTTTGCCCAATCGGTAATATCACATTGTCCACTTTTGTATATGCAGATTCCTCTACTTTTTTGAAAGGCACTTCTAATATAAATTGACAACCGGTGTTCAAAGTAGAATGTAAAGTTAAAGTTCCATTCATTAATTCAGCTAACTCTTTGGACAATGCCAAACCTACTCCAGAACCGATTGCTAAATCTAGATCGGATTTTTTTGCTCGGTAGTACCAATCAAAAATATGTTTTTGGTGTGCCGGATCAATTCCAGGCCCATTATCCATCAAATCTATAACAACAAAATCACGTTTTTGCTTGAAAGATAAATTTATCTCAGAATTATTGGGACAATATTTAATAGCATTTGAAACTAGATTAGTAAGAATTGAATTTAGTTTTTCAAAATCCAATTTACATAAGAAGCTTTCTTGTTCAAAATCCGTACTCCAAATGAAATCTTTTCCTTGTGCCCTTGCTTTAGATCTACTAAGAAATTCTTCTAAAAATAAAATCAAGTCTCCATCCGCTTCATTAATCATCATGGCCTTCGCCTCAAATTGATTCAAGTCCATAAGTTGATTTACTTGATGCAAAAGTCTGCTTGAACTTTTTTGAGAAGAATCAACCAATAAGGATGCATGATGACTAAGTGGTTCATTTTTCAATTCATCTAACTGCCCCATAATGACAGCTAAAGGAGTCCGCAATTCATGTGTTATGGAAGTAAGCAAATGCGCTCGCACCTGTTTGACCTCTGCATCTTTTGAAGCTAGCAACAAGGATTCTTTTCGTTTTTTTTCTCTTCTAAACCAAAGAATTGCTAACAATGAAAGTATTGCTAAAAACCCTCCAGATAAAATTCCTAACCAACTTTTAAATCTAGATTCTTGAATAACTTGTTCATATTTCAAGTCTTTTATTTCTTGTTGCTTATTCAATTCACTGAATCTATTTTGAAAAGCAACCGTCTCTTCTTTCACCCTTTTTCTTGAAATACTATCTGCAATTGACTTTCTTATCGCCAATTGGTCATAGGCATTTTGAAACTGTCCTGTCGCTAAATAATATTCTTCAAAACGATGTGCAATCACTCCTTTCGCATTTAAATCGTTGGTATTAATTTTCAGTTCTTCCGCCTCCGTCAAATATCTTTTAGCTGGAATTAAATTTCCAAGTTGGGTTTCTACCTGACCCATTTTCGCCAAAGCAACTGCATAATTCACATGATTGGCAGCTTTCATTTTGGGTAAAATATCTTTTAGAATGACTCTTGATTCTTCAAACCGATTTTGTATAACCAATTCAATGGAACGTAAATACTGTACCCTTAAATAATTTATTTCTTCATTTTCAGGATCAATTACTTTTTCTGCTTCATCATAATAAGCGAGCGCTTCTTGACTTTTACCTAGTTGAGATTTTGCAATTCCTAATCTCCAATATGCTTCTGCTAGTTTTCTTTTGTTGCCTAATTTTTTATAACCATTCAAAGCTCTAGTTGCATCTGCAAACGCTTCTTTAGGTTTTTGTTCAAAATAATAAACAAATGCAGTTTCTAAATACAACTCAGCTAAAGCATTTTCCCATTCATCTGTTTGCTTGCTAAACTTATTAGCGATTTCTTTTCCTTCAACTAAAAATGAAACTCCTTTTTGATACTCATTAATAGAGCGATAACATTTAAACAATAAATTGTTAAGCAAAACATGTTGCAACGGCTTTTCTTCCAAGCTACCTAACATAGCTCGTTCTTTTTCTAGTAATTTAATGGATTGACGCATATCGCCACCATTTTTTGGATGGATAAAAACTTTGAGAGAATCTAATCTTTGGAAGTCATTTTCGATCTGAGTATAGTTCTCATATACAGATTCAAGTTCTAGATCAGTTTGACAATAACCCACGATGATGGAAAATTGGAATAGAAAAAACAGCAGAAAAATGGGTCTAATGTTCATCAGTTTTGCAGATAGTAAGGAATTTGCTCAGTCTTATAAATTTAAGCAATATTTATCATAGATGCTTGATAATAAGCGAATTGTAATATTACAACTAATCAAAATTTATTGGAAATATGAGTATCTGATGGCTATGAATTAGGCTAATTAATCATGTGAATTTTAGGGTACTTAAATAAATATTAATTTTACATTAGTAGCTCGTCATTTTTGTTTTTCAATCGTTTAAAAAATGGCAGATTTTATTTAGCAAGTATTTCTATTAATTATGAGTAGATTTTATTTTTTGGTCTTTTTCTTTTTGGTATCCATGCAAACAATTTTTTGCCAAAATCTCGTTCCGAATCCAAGCTTCGAGAGTTGTGATTATGAACCAAATTCGTTGTGTGATAATTTCATGGAATTCCAACGCGCCATTAAAAAATGGGATACGGCTAATGAAGCTTCTACAGATTTAATTTCTCCAAAATTTAGATCAAAAAAAGTAATACGAGTTGAGGCACATACAGGTCGAAATAGTGTGGGTATTGTTACACAAGGTGATTTCTGGTCAGAATACATTCAAGTAAAAACGATTGACACACTGCGTGCTAACACTAAGTATTATGTTGAGTTCTGGATTGTTCCTGCTGACAAATATGCTAGTTCAAAAATCACTGATTTTAAATTGAAAGATAATTTCGGAATTTATTTTTCAAATAGAAAATTTTTCGAACGAAGTCGGACCGCTATTAATAAAAAACCTCAATTTAGTGTAAACAATGTTACATTAATTCCAAATCAGTGGGCCAAAATTTCAGGATTCGTTTCTCTTGAAGAAGATGCTACTCATATCACCCTTGGTCAATTTGCCAATCCTGATGATCCGAAAGCGTTAACTGTTGGTTATTTTTTCGTTGATGATGTCAGAATTGAAGCAATCCTTAGAGATGCACAAGTTTATTTACCAAAAATTAAAATCGAAGGGAAAGAGTCATTCACTTTAGAAAATATTTACTTCGCCACTGACAAATATGACTTACTTCCACGATCATTTCCTGAGTTAGAAAAATTAGTAACCATATTAAAAAAGAACAGTACCGCCAAAGTTGAGATCCATGGTCATACCGATATTATAGGTGATTCTGAACACAACCAAACACTCTCTTTGAATCGTGCAAAGTCTGTTAAAAACTATCTAGTGCAACACGGCATCAAAACAGATCGCTTAAACGTGATTGGTCATGGAGCGGCCAAATCCATCGCGTCCAATGAAACGGAGGAAGGTCGTCAACAAAATAGACGCGTGGAATTGGAAATGGATAAGATAAAGCCAACAAGCAACACTATTGAAGGTGCCTCATCTGCTAATGAAGCTTATCGCTTTTCAAGTGACACTAAAGATAAAAAGGATTTACAAGTCATCAATAGTCGTTACAAACCAGGTGATTATTGCAATCCTAACATTCCAAAACCGGAATTGAATAAACAAGAAGCTTCCACTTTCAGAATGTATAAAACGAGTAATGCGAAAAGACATATTTTGGAGCAATCGAAGGATGCTAAAGTGATCATCATTAATACGCACAAGTATGCTCCTGAAACCAAAATCTATTTGCAAGAATTACTTCCTGAATTGAAAGCAAATGGTTTTGATAAATTATTAGTGGCTGATTTGGCAACTGGTTCGAAAATAAATGAATTGGGATACCCTGTTATTGAAGATGGGTTTTTGATTCGGGAACCAGTCTACGGAAATCTTTTGAGAAGTGCCGTTTCAAATGGAATTAGTATTGATAGTTATAAAGCGAGCAAAGGCCAATTATCAAAAGCCAACTCAATTGTTACAAGAAATAATAAAGCAGGCACCAGTAAATCTGATCGTGCGCAATCAGCACTTCATTGGGCACATGCTATGAATGCGAATCGAATTGTAAAAGCTAATGCAGGTTCCAAAGTCATTATCCTAACCAACTACGATGGTATAGAAGAAATCTCGACAGATGGTAGAAAAATGGCTTCTTGGTTTAAAGAATTTTCAAAAATAGATCCGCTGACGATTGACCTGACAACCATGCGAGATCAATGTCCAGAATTTGAAAATCCAATTTACAGAACCACTACTCAAAATAATCCACAGGTTTATTTAAGAAATGGAATAGCGTATGTAGAAAAGGAATTTGACGCCAAGAAAAATGAAAAGATCAAGAGATGTGATATGCAAGTTTTTATGCCTCGTAATAAAGAACAACAAGCTCGGCCCAATTATTTGTATCGAACAGGGGGAAAAGCTCAAAAAGTTTTACCTAGTAAGTACGGTGTTGGATTTCCATGTATGATTTTCGCTTTCCCTGAAGGAGAGGATATTGATAGCGCGGTTCCTGCCGATATTATTGAGATGAAAAGTGCAGCTAGTCAGGTACCTTTGGTTTTGAAATCTGGGAAGTATACTTTGTTGTTGAAGGATGGGAAGATTAGTAAGAAGTTGGAGGTGGTTTATTAGAGTGAAGAGTATAAAGTTTATAGTGGATTCACTTTCAATTAAAAATTTCGGTTATACCCCTTTTGTCTATCGACATTTTCCCCTTTAAAAATGGGAAAACAGTAATAATAAAAAGTGTTTTGAAATTTGGACAAATGATTATATTTGTATCTTCAGGTCCTCAACTTCAAAATTCGAAATTCCATGTTCGATATTCGATATTCTAAATCATCCCATATCCGCCACAGCAACCATCCGATCTTCCACTTCATGTACCAACTCAATATACCTAGGCGTCCGCTTAATCTCACGGGTACGATCTACTGGTAAATCAATTTTGATGTGTTCTACGAAATGAGAAGGTGCAGATTTCATGATGTAAATATCATCAGCTAAATAAACTGCTTCCGAAATATCGTGGGTAACAAAAATAATCGTCGGATCAAATTCTTTCCAGATACCAGTTAATAAATCTTGCATTTGTATTCTAGTACGAATATCTAAAGCACCGAAAGGTTCGTCCATTAATAGTACTTCAGGGTTTGCTAACAAACTTCTTGCGATGGCTACTCTTTGCAATTGCCCACCTGATAAAGATGGATATTGTGCAAATTTATCTTGATGTCCATCCAATCCTACTTTCTGAATCATCTCCATCGCCTTCGCATCTCTTTCTTCTTTGGAAACTCCTTTGTATCGAAGTGCCAATCCAACATTGTCTAAGACACTCATCCATGGTAAGGAAGAATATTGTTGGAATACCATACTTACTCTATTTTCTTTAGATACTGGTTTTCCTTTGACCAATATTTTGCCTTCAGTTGGATCTTGCAACCCAGCGATGTAACGAAGTAAGGTGGACTTTCCACATCCTGACATTCCAAGAATTACAACAAATTGCCCTTGATTGGGTTTGTCTTCTACTATAAAATCTAAATCTTTTATGATAAAGTTTTTTCCTCCATCGTAACTTTGCCCGATACCTCGTAGTTCGACTATGTTTTGTTGTTCCGGATTGTCTTTGAAATTTATCATTTATTTAGAATTAAAAATGTAAAATTAAAAGTTTGAAATTTGAAAATATTACCTGTTGTTTGAATTGAAAATTGAAAATTATAAACTGAAAACATCACTCATTCGTGAATACTTGAGCTTACGTGTACGCGATGTGCTAAGTCACTCATGTATGAGGTCTGTTTTTAATTTTACAGCCTTAATTCATAATTCCTTTAATCAAATTGTCCTCCAACCCATCCCAAAACAAAATCTCTAGATCAACTGCTTTCTTTGCACCAGATTTTATCAGAAATTTATGCTCTATTGAAGTCACCCATGGTTCAATAGCATCTAGCATTTCTGAGTAATGATGTTCATCCAAAGAAATGTGAACTGACCAAAATTCGAGATCGTTTTCATTCAGGAAATCGTATTTCTGTAATCCTCGTAATATGATGGAATACTCTTCATTGGTAAAAAATTCTGTGCCAGGTCCAAGTGCACCTAGACTTTCTAGGAAATGTCCATCTTGACATAAGCTGAGCAAATTCTTACAACATACGTTCGTTGTAGATAATGGCACAATTTCTTTTTGGATTTCTCGAGAAATTCCCATTCCGTCCATAAAATTCTCATATAGCACTCGATGAGAACCTTCCATTTTGCCTTCCCCATGTTCTTCCCACAGATTCTCAACAATCGGCATACGTGTCTTATCGTCTGTAATATTGGCGGCACAAGCTGCTAGAAATCGTGGAAAGTGTTTACAATAGACATCATATTGTTTCGCAAAATATTGCAATTGCGTTTTGTCTAATGAAGCATCCTCAATTCTTTTCAGAAACGGATGTGATAGTATTTTATCGATTCCCTCTCGAAGTTCAGATTCTAATTCAGTGAAGAATTTCATTTTTCTCAAGCTTTAGGTGTAACTGCTTTTGGGGCCATTACTTTTGCTAGTAGTTTTCGTCCTTTGAAGAAAATAATTAGTGCCATTATAAGATGAATCACCCATGCTGTTCCTCCAAATAAATAGGTCAATATCGGTTCTCCATTTTGCTGCAAGGTACCTGTGAATTGATTGACCACTAAAAATAAATACAATGCAAACAAGGACCACACTAAAACTTCCATTCCGAAATCCACAATCATTTCTAACCCTGAATCCTCCTCTTCGGTTGCATATCTATTTTTGTTTTGGTATTTGTGTGCGAAAAATTTCTTGTCCATATACCCAAACAATTTATCTTGCAAAACACCAATAATAATGATGATAATCAAAATCGCGTACACCTTGTCGTAACGACCAAATCGAGCACCTGCTTTATAAGCCAATGCTCCCAATCCTCCTTCTGCACCAATTACTTCAGCAGCAGTGATGTAAGTCCAAGATATAGCTGTTAAAATTCGAATATCATCAGAAAGTCTCGATAATACAGATGGGATGTATACTGTTTTAATGGTTTGCCAATCTGTGGCACCGATAGTATGTACTGTTTTTAAATAAACTTCGTTGACTTCATCAATTCTTTGTACGACAACTGGTATTAAATAAATCAGAATTCCAAATGCCAAAAAGTTGACGATCAATGGAGCACCAATCCCAAACGCTCCCATAAAAATGGTAATCGCTGCTGGTAATGGTACAAAACGAATCGCATCAATTGGGCTCTGAAGGGTTCCTCTAAAAAATGGAAATAGTCCAATCATAAATCCAATCGGCAAAGATAATAACAATGCTATTGCATATCCTGCTAAGTTAAAACCAACTGAATGACAAATGTTTTTGATGAGTTCATTGTCCATAAACATTTCACCAAATGCTTTGAAAACACTGATCGGATCTGGTAAAATTACAGGTCGAATAATCGGATTTTCACCCAATGTCAATAAATACCATACTAGTAAAATGAAAACGAATCCGGCAATTCCTAAAATGGAACTTTGTTTTTTATCTAGTGATCCTCCGAGCTTGAATAGTGACATATAGGATGTTTGATGTGCGTTAGTTTTCTTTTTGTTTCAACATGAAGGAGTACGTTTTTTTACCATAAAGAACACATAAAACACAAAGAACACAAAGATTTTTTGCGTTCTCTTTGTGGTCTTTGTTTCTTATGTGGTCTATGTGTTAAAAGAAAAATCAACCACCAACTAACTGAAACTCAGTACGACGGTTTTTCTCTTTACAACGATCATTTTGATTCTGCTCACAACCTGCAACTGGTCGATCTGGACCATTTCCAACAATAATGAAACGATTACGATTCATTCCATATTCAGATTGAAGGTATCCTGCAACAGCTTCTGCACGTTGTTTTGATAATCTCATATTCAAATCACGGCTACCATCTGTATCTGTATTTCCTTCTACTCTAATACGTGTATTACCAAATGATTTGGCAACACTCGAAAACTGATTATCAATCAATGTTTTGGCGTTGCTACCTAATGTTGCACTCCCTGATGGGAAGGTAATTGATATTGGCTTACTTGACAATTCAGGTAATTTCTCATCCGCTTTTGTTGGTGCTGTAAATTTACGACCACCTTCTGGTTCATGATTTTTACCTGATAAATTAGCAGCTTGGACTGCACCGATATATCGTGTTTGTCTCCAATCCGGAAAACTCTTAGGAGCCAAGTTCAATGATTTGAAAATTTCTCCCATATCACGATACAACTCTTCTCCTGTCACACCAGTATAAGATCTATCCAATCCAAAGAAATTTTGGTTGTCACCGTGTGTTGTCAAACGAGTAACTCCAATCGCTCCCATCATATCTTCTGTAGTCAATCCCATTCCTTCTCCTAATAATTTCGCCGCTTTTGTCTTGTTAGAATTACTGCTATTGATTTCTGCTGCACCTTTCATCCAACCTTCATAGAATTTGTTGATCTTATCTTTGTTGGCATTGATGTAAGATTTTTTTCCTACAAAAACATCTGCAATCAAGTGAGAAGCTTCCTTTGTACTTTGTAATACTCTTGAACCTTTTACTGCTTCTACGCAGAAAATATCATCTGGAGACCACACACAAGCTGCATCAACGTTACCTGTTTTAAAGGCTGCAGCTGCTTTCGGATTGTCAGGCATTTCAACTGACTTGATATCATTGATGGTCATACCTGCAGCTTCCAAAGTTTTTACTAAGAAAGTCATAGAAGGCGTACCAGGTGTGTAAGCAACTTTTTTACCACGGAGATCATTTACGTTTTTGATTTCTCTGGTAACAACAATTGCATCACCACCTCTTGACCAATCTGTTTGCATGACGATTTGTGGATCGTATTTGACCAATCCTTCCATTTCACCAGACAAAGCATCTGCTGTTGCTGCAAATAAATTGACCTGATCGGTACGCCACATTTGACGAGAAGCACCAAAGTCATCTTGTAAAACAAACTCTACTAACAATCCGTACTCGGTATAAAAACGAGAACGTTTACTTGCAGCAAATCCTTCGTTGAAATAAACACCTGGTGCATAACCACCCCAAGTAAATAGTTGAACTTTTAGAATTTCATCATCAGAGATACCTTTTAAAGATTTGTCTCTTTTGGTAGAAGCTGGTGCTGGAGCAGTAGTTGCGCTTCCGTCATTAGAAGTTGCTGAACTTCCGTTGCCATTAGTCGCTTCATTTTGCACTGCTTCTGCTTTGTCTTTGAGTGCTTGCCCTGTTCCTGTCTTATTTAGGAAAAAATATCCTGCAAAAGCAACTGCACCTACTATTAATAAGGTAATCAGAAACTTTGAGAATGTTGTGAGTCTTTTAGCCATTTTGTATTGTTCTTTATATTGTAATTATATTGTTAATCAAAAAATGAATCGTATTTTCTAGTCGAAAAACGAGTCGTATTGGTTGTTTGAATTATCAGCTCTTTCCGGAGTTGCGATTGGTGCATTGAGGTCTAATACTTCATTGTCATCATTGCCAGTTAATACCAATTCTTCTTTTTCTTCTCCTAGAATCATAGACACTCCTTCTTTCTCCCACTTTTCCAACATCTTCAAGCCTTTTTCTTCAAACACTCCATTTTGCAGGTCAACTGATTCCATGAAATTTTCTGACATTTCCATGAAGTTTTCCATCTCTCCTATTTTGCCACTCACATCATCTGCTACTTTTTCCAACGCCATATCAAACATGGCACGTTTGTCTTTATTTCCAGAAATAATGTTCATGGCAGATTTCATGGCAGAGTTAGATGCTTTGATGGCAATGTATTCTTGTTCTTTTAATTCCACCTGATCCTTGATATCATACATCATGATTTCAGAATTTTCATACATTTTGGTCAACACTCTATACATGACTTCCATTTTCTTGTATAGCGTTTCTAATTTAACATTAGAATCACGCAAACGGCCGGCTTGTCTAGTTTTCAAAACAACTTGAGAACGTTTATTCACTTCTTTTGCTTTACCAGCCAAATTCAAGTTGTCTTCTATCTTCTGATTATTTACATGAATCAATTCTTTCAACTTGTGCATTTGTCCGCGCAACTTTCCAATTTGCTGATTCATTTTACGCAGATTGTTTTTTAAATCATCTACGTAATTTTTCAAGATGGCAATCGGATCTATTGTTACAAACAACCCTGTAATCCATCTCATAGAACTCTTGTACATGTAACTGATGAGGGTTCTCATTTTAGAATCCAACGCCATATATATGATTGCACCTAAACCTAACAACATACCTGCTAATGCCAAAGGACTCGCTACTAAACCAAGCAAGGTGGTCCAAGTTGCCGATACTAAGGCTGCGCCACCTAGCAACGCAACGATTAAAAATAATGCACCGGTTTTACCTTCCGGTTTTTTCCAAAAAGATTTTGGTTTAAATTCTGCCATTTCTACTTTTTAGTTGTAATAGATATTACACCTGCTTAAAGATGTGTTTTTATTTGAGGTAACGCTTCATTTTTTCGATATCCGCTCTAATTTGACCTACCAAATGATTGTAAGTCACTGAAAAATCGTTTTTCGTCTTTGTCATTTTCCCAGAAGCATTTTGAACCTGTTGTTTTAGTTCTTCTCTTTTTTTCAAATCCAGCTCGATTTGTTTGTTTAAATCTTCAATTTGTTTTTTTCGAGCTTGTATGTTTTTTTCTAATTGAGCCAATTCCTTTTTACCACCATCTACTTGTGTGGATTGTCTGTTGACCAACGCTTGTTGGAATTTAGAATCTTCTTCGCCTAAAACTCTGATATAAAATTCCGCCGCATCAATTAATTTTTTGGGGGTCGCTCCCATTGTTTTACCAACTGCAAAAGCAGATTGAAATCTAGTCTGCTCATCCATCGGCATTTTACTAAGCGACTTCAATGATTCTTTAAATTCTAAATAATCAAAACTTGGCAAATCCTGATCGTTGATTGCTTTGATCAGCACATTCATAAATTTATCATTGATTGCTCCTGAAGTGTTGGTTGGTGGAGTGGAAACTGGAGGGGTGGATTTTTTATCCGTTTTAGGTGCACTCGATTTTGGTGTTGAAGTAGACGGAGCAACAAATTTTTCTTCACGCGACTTTGGTGGTTTCGCAGTAGCATCATTTTGATTATCATCTGATGGTGTGTCCTTTCCATCATCCTCTACAAACAAATTTTTAAGCTTATTAAACATCCTTAATTTTTTGATTAAATCAAATTGATCTAATAGATTGATTGTCATATATCTTGTTCGAAAAGTCAAAGCAAAACATATGAGTGCGTAAAGCAATACAAAGTAAAAAATTTTACCCTGATTGACCAAAAATATTAAGCATAATAAGTATATCTTTATTACAGTAAATGTGCTAAATCTTCAATAAAATTATATAAAATGAAAAATTTGGTGTTTGGACTTACCATTGCGATTGCTACATTGTTTTTTTCTTGTGCTTCGGATTCCTCCACTGAGGCAGGAAATAATCAGAAAATTGACAATATTTCAGCAGAACAACTGAATGTAAGTGCTCAAAATAATCTTGCAAAATTAGATACGATTAGTTCACTTTTGGATCAAACTTCCAAGACAATTAATCAAAATATTAAGGCTTTAAATACAACAGAAGCTGAATTATTGAAAGAATTCGATCTGAACTAAATTATTTGAACAACATAAATCTTGACTGATGAATAAGATAAATTTAATCCCATCTATAGCACTCATTTTTGTTTTTGTATTGTCTTCTGTAACAACATTTGCACAAGATGCTATTAAACTGGAATCCATAAAACAAGAGCAAAAAGTTTTAAAATCCAAAGGCAACTTACAAAAAGTAGTGCCTCAAAATAAATTGACGCCTGCCCAAAAACAGGCCATTAAAAAGAAAAGGGAAGTACAACGAAAAAAACTGATACCTCAACAACATGCACAACGAGAAGCTGCAAGGAAAAAAAGAGCAAAATTACCTGCCGCAAAACCAATTTCTCCTGGAGGTAAATTAGAAAAAATAAAAGCGCAACAGAAAGGAAAACGTATCTCAAAACAAACCGCTAAAGCTAGAAAAAAAGATATTGCCAAAGCTAAAGCAATCGCAACCATCAATCGAGGAAAAGGAAGAGCGATTGCCGCTAATAAAAAATTGGAACTTGCTAAAATCAAATTAGCAACCATGAAAAAAAGCGGAAAATATACACCAGAACAAATCCAAAAGAAAGAAGCAATTCTGACAAAATATGAAATGCAATTGGCTGGTTTGAAAAAGTCGATTGAAACTGGAAATGCTCAAGTAAAAAAATAAGTGCAATAAATCCAATTACAAAACAAAGTATGTTTGTTTTGTAATTGGATTGTTTTAAATTTCCTTTCACTCTTTTTATTTCCTAATTTCTAACATCCTAAAAATGCTTTCTCACGATCACCAAGTCCGAGTTCGATATGCAGAAACTGACCAAATGGGTTATGCTTATTACGGTGTTTATCCTCAATATTATGAAATTGGTCGTGCAGAAATGTTGCGTTCTATCGGTTTTACTTATAGAGGAATGGAAGAAGATCATGGAATCATGATGCCTGTAGCTTCTATGAATATTCGATACTTAAGACCTGCTCACTATGATGATCTATTAACAATTCGAACGACCTTACGTAAACAACCTGTTGAAAACATTACATTTCACATAGAGATTTTTAATGAACAAAATGAACTATTGAATAGTGCATCCGTAAAATTAGTTTTTGTAGACAAACATGATAATATGAAATCTGTTTCTTGTCCTACCTATTTGTCTGAAGCCATTGCTACCGCTGCTAATCAAAATGTTTAAAAAACTTATTTTTTGAAAAAGGATACTTCCAAAACATTGCTGGAAACTTTAGAAGAAATCCCATTTATCAAATGGGGTGTGAACTGGACGAAAAAAACTTCTTTTCCAGGTGCAGGTACGATCCCTATCTATGATATTATCTCATTTATCCGTAATGAAATTCGTCATTTTGATTTGACAACACGTGCCAATTCCGTTGCTTTTAGCTTCTTCATTTCTTTATTTCCAATCATAATTTTACTGCTGTCGATCACTACTTATCTGCTACCTTATATAATGAGTGATTTTGTGATGGACAAATTACCTGAGGGAGCAAGCACCATTGATTTTTACGAAACATTATCCAATGAAATTGTACGTTTAATTCCTGGTGAATCAGGCGTTTGGTTGGCAAAAATTGTGGCTGACTTCTCCCAAAGTTCCACCGTTGGTTTATTTTCATTTGGATTTTTATTAGCCATCTATTTTTCTTCTAATGGAATGATTGCAATGCTGAATAGTTTTGAAAAAAATCATCAATCAACTTTTAAACAAAGATATGGAGTACATAAAAGGTTAATTGCCATCCTTTTAACCTTGTTGATTGGTTTATTGGGATTCGCCTCTCTCCTATTTATTATTTTTGGTAACATGTTTTTAGGTTGGTTATTGGAATTGCTAAATGTAGGCGACTTTGCTTATCGAGCCTTTTTCA
The DNA here is from genome assembly GCA_937941765.1 of uncultured Saprospiraceae bacterium. Taxonomy (GTDB): domain Bacteria; phylum Bacteroidota; class Bacteroidia; order Chitinophagales; family Saprospiraceae; genus CALDGQ01. The sequence continues at coordinate 24,577 of CALDGQ010000123.1, read as the reverse complement.
TCATGAGATGGATTATAATGATCTCGTTGGTTTATTTTTCCATCGCTTTTATTTACCGATATGGTCCAGCAACGATCAAGAAATTTCGTTTTTTCTCCCCAGGCGTTACAGTCGCAACAGTAGGTTCGATTTTATCTTCAATCGGCTTCTCTTTATATGTAGAAAATTTTGCAAATTACAATCGATTCTACGGATCTATTGGAGCAATTATCATTTTATTACTTTGGATTCAGATCAATTCTTTTATCATACTCGTTGGTTTTGAGTTGAATGCAAGTATTGCGGTCAATAAAGACCTCAGAAAGGCAAAAAAAGAAGTTGATGATATTAAGAAATAATTGTATATTTCATTTTTTAATTGAACATCTATGAAGAGAGACAGACCACTTTCTCATCAGTGAAATCCGTTTTCTAAAGACGTCCAAGATCCTTTGTGTGCAGAGCGATATTTAGTTACTTTTAAATCGGATTAAACAACCGTTTTTGAGGCATGAAAACATACATTCTCCTCTTCACTCTATTTTTTTTATTTTAAATAGCTGTTTCTTTTCTTTAACGCCAGAATTGTGAACAGCCTCGGGATGAACATTTATACGCGAGTAAGTATCGCTATGAGTAAACTAAGTCCATCAAAAACTATAACCAATGCGCCAGAACTCAGCACAACCTAATGTCAGTATTGAAGAACTGATTTCGAAATACAAGACCAATCTCAACCAAACACCTTTTGGTGGAATGAAAGAGTATGAGTACTTAAGAATGATTAATTACTATGATAAAACTGGTAATTATGAATATGCTTATGCTTGCAATTATGATGGCATCAATGAATTCCCTACTTCTTATGTGATTCATAGACGAATGGTCAATCTACAGTTGGATAATTTCTCATTTTCTTTTGCAGAAGAAGCGTTGGAAGAAATGGTTAAATGTTTTCCACTGAATGACGAAATTAAATTGTTAGCATTAAAGTTAAGTATTGGTATGAAACGCTGGGACGAAGCTTTGGAACTAATAGGTGACTTAAAAGAAGATGTCAACTTAAGAGACGACCTTCTAAGTGATGTGTACTGGGCGCAAGGTCAAGTACATGAATCTAAAGGTCAAATGGAACCTAAATACTTCTGCATGAAAGAAGCATTGTTATTGAATTCAGATAACGAACGTGCTTTAGAAGAAATCCAAGGTGCTGCTGAAGTCTTACATAACAATAAAGATGCAGGTAGATTATATCACAAGCTTTTAGAAAAAGACGCCTATAACTCTAGACTTTGGTTCAACTTAGGTCATGCTTATGCTTACCAAAAAGAAGAAGAATCTGCATTAGAAGCTTTTGAATATGCTTTTGTATTAAATGAACGCTTTGAAACGGCCTACTTAGAATATGTCGAATTGGCACTTTCTTTAAAGAAATATGACTTAGCATTTCATACTTTAAAGAAGATGAAAGTCTTGTTCACTTTAAGCAATGATTCACTTTTTCAATTAGGAATTTGCCACTTCTACCGCAAAGAATATGATCAAGCAAAAGTATTGTTTTATTCTTTAATAAAGGCTGAAAGAGGAAACGACGAAGCCTATTATATGTTGGGCAAGTGCTATCAAATTGAGTTGGATTACAACAGTGCCACTTACTTGATTAACAAAGCGATCCAGTTGAATACCATGCGTGAAGATTATTATGCAGCTTTGGCTGATATCAATGTGGAAGAATACAAATTTAATAAAGCTAATTTTAATTACGGAAAAGCTGCAGTTACCGCTCCTGAAAATAGTTTCTATTGGACAAAACATGCACGTTTTTTGATGAAAATCGGAAACCTAGATAGAGCTTTTGAAGTCATCACACTTGCAGAAAATTCTTGTAGTGGTGCTGATTTAATGTACTGTAAAGCAGCTTGTTTATTTTTGATGGGCAATCGTTTGAAAGCATTAAAAACATTGGAAAATGCGCTGATTGATTACTATGATGAGCACAAATTGTTTTATGAAATATCTCCGGATAATTTTAACGACAAACAAGTTGTTGACATGATAAACTACTACAAGATTCAAGATTAATTTTCCATAATATTCTATAGATTTTAAACCGGGATGCTTTTAAGTGTCTCGGTTTTTTTTTGCAATTGATTTTTTTAAAATGTAAAATTAAAAATGTATGATGTAAAATAGGACGTAGGGACGTGAGGAGTCAATTTGAATGTAAAATGTAAAATAAGATGTAGATACGCGCGAAGTCAATTTGAATGTAAAATTAAAAATAGGACGTAGATACGCGAGGAGTAACAAACTCACATGCCCCACTTTTGCGATTCTGCTGTTGAATATTTTGCGGTTCTACGGTTTATTTTGAAATACCACAATGGTCGTCCTATTTTAAATTTTTAATTTTTCTCTCCCCACCTAAAAGTCTCCAACTCAAAACCAGCCAAATCCAACACTCTATCTACAACCGTTGCTGCCAATGCTTCTTTAGTATTCGCGACTCCATAAAAAGAAGGAATTGCAGGGCAAATAATCCCGCCTGCCTGCGTAACTGTTTGCAGATTATTGATATGAATTAAACTCAAAGGCGTTTCTCTCAAAACCATAATTAAGCGGCGACGTTCCTTCAATACAACATCAGCAGCACGTGTCATTAAATCATTGGAAATACCTGTTGCCACTCTCCCCATCACTCCCGCCGAACATGGACAAATAATCATTGTTTCATACTGGGCGGAGCCGCTTGCAAAAGGAGCGTTAAAATCATTTTTTGCATAGATATCAAACCCATAATCTTCCACTTTTGTATTGCTAATTTCCAACTCCCAATTGATTTTAGCGTTTTCGCTCATAATCACACCAATTGCCTCCGTTTGATCCTGAATCAGTTTCAATTTATCCAGCAAAACTTTCGCATAAATGGAACCACTCGCACCTGCTATTCCAACTACTATTTTCTTTAATTTTTCCATATCTTGCGTTTATAATTAACAATTTAATCCTTTTCCTCATGACACGTATCATTAACCTAACCCTTTTTATTAGTGGTTTGTTTATATTCTATTCATTTACTTCAAAATCTCCTGAAAATCTTACAACTACAGATTTAAAATGGTACACATTTGAAGAAGCCGTGGAGGCTAGCAAGAAGAATCCTAAGAAAATGATGATTGACATCTATACGCCTTGGTGTGGTTGGTGCAAAAAAATGGATAAAACTAGTTTTGTAGACCCGAAAGTAACTGCTTACTTAAATGAACATTTTTATGCAGTCAAATTGGATGCTGAAATGAAAGAAGATGTTTTATTTAATCAACACAAATTCGAATTTAGAGTAGACGCAGGAAGACGTGGCATTCATACTTTGGCGTACTCTTTATTGGAAGGAAAAATGTCCTACCCTTCTATTGTTTATATGGATGAGAAAATGCAACGTATCTTAATTTCTCCAGGTTACAAAGACGGAAAAGACTTGTTGAAAGAATTGAAATTTACCGGTGAGGAAAAATACAATGTGATGAAATGGGAGGAGTATCGTAAAATGCAATAGCTTTTTACTTTAAGTATACATTGAAAATGAAAAATTTAAAATATTACCTCATTCGTGGATTCGCGGGTGAGGTATTTTTTATTTTATACCTTAATGAAATTTGAATTAGTGGAAGATGAAATTTTGGATTTTGAAGAAAGAAAAGAGGTTTCGAAGTATGCACTTAGATCCATCAAACTGTTGATTTTCGGAATCATTTGCTACGCACTTTTTGTTGTAAACGCAATATTTTTTCTACTGGAAGAAGAATGGTTACTTTATCTGATATTAGCGACTTACTTAATTGTATTTATAACTAGTTTAATCGGTTTAATAAATGGAATTATAAGCATCTTAAAAAAAGAAAAATCAATTTTTATAAAGTGTGCCGGGACCATTGGAAATACAATCATGGTTGTCATTATGGCACTAATTCTATTTGCAAATGCTTTAGATTTTTACAGATTTTTTACTGAGTAAAAATTTCTAATAAAAATGAAACACCAAATCCTAGATCACAATGAACCAGAAAAAAGTCAAATTCATGCGAAAAAATCTTTTGACCGATTTTTAGTTTCTGCTTCCTTCTGTTTTATTTCTGTTTTAATGACGATACTGCTAATGTTGTTTTTCGGAATGTTTATTAATTTAATAACCTTTGGACTTGCTTTAATATTCGTTTTAATAGCTGCTTCTTATTCATTTCTAGGATTATTGAGTGGCATCGAAAGCTTCAAAACGCATGAAGATGGGTCTTTTAGAAAATATGTTGGTACCCTTGGAAACTTAATAATAACAATATTTATACTTGTCGCTTTTGGTGGAGTATTGTTAGGATTTGTTTCTTAATGTAATTCCACTAATCCAAAATGACGTGTGGCGGAGAGGTTGAATTACATTTTTAATTTTACATTTTACATTAAAAAAGCCTAAAGCTTTTTCAACTCCTTAGTCATCTGAATCAACTCACTACGCAATTCCAAAGCAGAATCAGCAGACTTGCTAGACTCAATTCTAAACTTTAAATCTTCAATTGATTCCAAATACATTTTATCATGCTCGATATCAGAAGCGAGTGCTTCCATTGGAGCGATATCATCAAAATGTTGTTCTTTCAATTTTTCCAATTCCTCTTTTTTTGCAGCGAGTGTTTTGGATAATTTTTGATTGTACAACAAGGTGTTTAATTTCTCTTTACAAGTTTTGAAAAATTCAATTTTTGCTGCTCGCAACTTTACTTCATTTTCAAAATCAGCAATCAACATTTCACTTTCTAATTTTCTTTCAGGAGCAATCTGAAATTGCGTATTTAAAGTCGCTTTTAGTTCTTTGATATCCTTGTTTATTTTATCAACCTCTTTTTGATTTTGTTTGATCTGTTCCTCACATTCTTCCACATACGCAATCATTCTGCCATCATTAGTGGAAGTCCGATATTTCTCCGCCTTGCGTTTTTGAATACCGATATAGATAAAAAAGATTGCTCCAAAAATAGTTGCTAAACATACCAACCCTATCAAAGTAAGAACCGGTTTTATTAATAACGTTGAAAATAATATGACCATTGGCGAATGAAAAGTGAATTAAATACAGTCTGCTATGAAATATAAACTTTAATTTAAACGAGTTGGAGGACTTTGAAAAGAAATGACGGGAATATTTTTTTACATTTCGAGCATTATGAGTAAACTTTGTTTTTTCAGAACTTTTACCTTCCTTGCAGCAGAATTTTTACACATGAATCAACCTTACCTTTTCACTTCTCAGCGACTCGGCTTCCGCAATTGGATCGAATCTGATATTCCCAAAATGGCTGCTGTTAGTGCAGATCCAATCGTTATGGAATTTTTTCCAGCGGTACAAAACATGAAGCAAACCACTGCTTTCGTTGAAAGAATGCAAAAAATTTTCAAAGAAAAAAGTCACTGTTTTTTTCCCACCGAAAGATTAGACGATGGTCAATTTATCGGCTTCATCGGAATTGGCTACTCCACTTTTGAATCTAATTTTACTCCAGCACCAGACATCGGTTGGCGGCTAAGTAAAGAATTTTGGGGAAATGGATATGCGACAGAAGGAGCTAAAAGTTGTCTAAAATATGCGTTTGAAGAATTGAAATTACCAAATATTATTTCAGTTGCTTCTATTGTAAACGTGCCGTCGATTAATGTGATGAAGAAGATTGGGATGAAAAAAGTTGGTGAGTTTGTTCACCCTAAATTGTTGGAATTTCCTAAGATTAAAGATTGTGTTTGTTATTCTATTACGAAACCGAATTACAGATCGTAAATCGCTTATTTGTTCTACCCCAACTTATCTAAGAACCATTTCTTCTCCGTCAAAACCTTCGTTTCAATAATCGCTTCTCTCAACAGATTTTTCTTATCAGCATCTTTGAAATTTAAATACATTAATCGCTTCATGAATCTCAAAATATTTCGGTAATTTTCTTTGTGATAACCAATCACTTTTTGTCTTTGAATATAGACTTTCATGCTATTTAATAAATTTTCTAATGCATCTAATTCTTTTAATTCATAGTACATTTTTGCTAAAGTCGTTTTTGCAACCATATTGTGAAAAAAGTCATCATATTCCATTTGTAAAAGTAGTGGCATTGCCGCCTTATAATCGCCCTTTTCAAAATAAAATTTTGCTAAATTAAAACTAAAACTACTTTTTTGATGTTTTTGTGCTAAATAACTTTTGTAGTCAAAAATAAATTGCTCCACCCAATCAAACGCTTTTAATTTCAAACCAGCAATTATGATGTTATTGTAAGTCCATCTTGAAAGAATCTTATTTTCCAAAAAGACACCATTTTCTATTCCTAATTTATACAATTCAAATACTTCAGATAAATATAAAGTGTCATTACTATTAATTCTTCGGATACAATAATTAATTGCCATTAAGTAAATTTCTTTCAAATCGGAAATTTCAAAACAATATTCTTTCGTTTTCATCAATTGCTTCAATTTAACAAAATATGCTTCCTCAGTTGGTTTGGCCAATGACAAATAGCCATAATAGTAAATACCTATTGCTGGAATTGTAAACAACTCATTTTTTAAAACATAAGTCAACACCTCTTTCAACATGCCGATATCATAATCCTGCTTGTAAACTGCTTGTTGACTTAATTGAAAACATGCAACTCGCAATCTTTCAATACAATAATAGATATCCAGATTTTTAGAAACTTCTGGCAAGTTCACTTCCTTTTTTCGACCTTGTGTTTCAGAAAAAGTAAAGAGTTGAAATTGGGTATTATATTGTGTTCTAAAATAATCAGCATTCCGAATTCCGCTTTTTTCTTGTCGCTTTTGAAAGTTTTTAAAAACCCGACTAAAACCATCCACTACTCTTCTTTTGTTATAAGTTTTTAATAATGCCAGCTGTTCATTATCTTTAGATTGTTCCCATTCATTCCAGGCTAAGAAATCTTCGACCACTTTTGTGAGATAAGAATTTACAAGATGAAGTTGTTGTGCTTCAAATGGAATTTGACCATATAAAAAACGAAACACATTTTCCAAAGACAACTTGTTTCGCTTACTATACAAATGCTTTTTGAGATATGAAAATAGCGTCGTTACATCCTTATGTTTGTTGTGAATCGGTGATTGAACAAAGTCATTTAAGCGGGTCATTTCCTGTGGAGACAACAATTTTAGCGTATTTATTAGCCTTGAATCGTTCATTTATACATTTATTTTTCAAGTCAATCTTATCATAAAAAACTGATTAACAGGAATTTATTTGAACAAAATAACCAATTTTATCCAATTATGACCTATAATTGTAATCAAATAAACCTCTTTTATCTTTCATATTTGTATCGTCGGGCGACAATTATGAATATCAAAAACATAAATGATGAACTTTAAAAGAGAACTACTTGCACAGAACTCCCAAATATCACGGGCAATTCTTTTTGTAATAATATTGTTATGTAGTATTCCAATTTTTGGTCAAGGCTGGGAATTACTTTATGATGAAGGAGATCGATCTGTAGGTGTAGATGTTATTGAAACAACGGACGGACATTTTTTGACATTAACACGTCTACATAAATTTCTAGAACTCAAAACACAAATAGTCAAAACGGATGCTGCTGGCAATATTGTAAATGTCATTGATATAGCTGGTGGATCATCAGGTGAATTGGCGAATAGTTTCTTACAATTGGATGATGGCTCGTTTATTATCACTGGTACACAATCCGTAACGGATTGGAATATTGATAATTCCCAAGCCTTTATTATGAAAGCAGATGCCGATTGAAATGTTTTGTGGTTCCGGTTATTTGGTACTTTATGGCAAGAAGGTCTGCAAGAAGATTTTAGAAAAATTGTTCAAACTCCTGATGGGGGATTTATTTCAGCAGGAAGCATTTTATACGATCCCCCAGGCAGCGGATCTATTCAGCACTCTGGTCATATCATTAAAATTGATGGAAATGGAAATCAAGAATGGTATCAAACAGTAATCGGTTATGAAGTTGGCCATATTATTTCATCTTCAGATGGTAACTATATATTATCTGCAAGGAAAGCTAGTGGAAGTCATGTTTGGAAAATTAATTCCTCAGGAGAAGAAATTTGGAGCCATGTACATGACTTAGGTGATTACACTAACTTAGTTAAAGTTATTGAAACCCCTGATGAACATTTAATTATTGCCGGTATGGTAGGTTCTGGAAGCCCTACTGAGATGGGCGACATTTTTTTACGGAAATTATCTCCTGATGGACAAGAAATCTTATTCACTGAAACTTACTCCAAACCAAATTTGCATGAAAAAGTATCAGAACTTAGAATGACACCGGATGGCGGTTTTGCAATTTCGGGCACCGAGGTGCCTAGCGGTAACCCACTCACGCCTTACAACACAAAAGCCTTTTTAATCAAAACAAATGAAAATGGAGAAGAGCTTTGGAGAAGAAAATATGGCAAACAAGTAGATCAGTTTTATGCTGTAAATTATGCAATGAAAGTAACCAGTGATGGAGGATTTATTCTCAGTGGAACCGATGATCATTTAATTGGAGGACATCAAATGCATCTTGTAAAAACAGATGTGGGTGGATGGCTACGTGCTCGTTTCCTTAAAGGAAATGTGTTCAACGATTTGGATGTTAGTTGTAGTCCAACTCCAGGAGAAACAGGTATGTACAATTGGATTGTTAGTGCTTATGGAGAAAACGAATTCCACACAAATACAGATGAATTTGGAAATTACTTCATGGAAGTGGACAGTGGTGCATATAATGTTGCAGTAAACTATCCATCTGCCTATTGGGAGGCATGCGAAAATCCTATTATGACAGAAGTTTTCAGTGCTTTTGATACAACGACTGTTGATTTTCCAATTCAAGCAAAATTTGATTGTCCATTTTTGACCGTGAATATTGGAACTCCTTTTCTCCGTTGGTGCAGCAATAATTACTACACTATTCACTATTGCAATAATGGTACAATAGCAGCTACAGATGCATATGTAGAATTGAGTTTAGATGAATATTTAACGCTCAACAATTCAGGCGTACCCGTTTCATCTCAGAATGGGAATACTTACACTTTCAACGTTGGAAACGTAGATGTAGGTGAATGTGATTACTTTGTTTTAGAAACTGAATTAAGTTGTGATGAAGAGATACAAGGATTTACGCATTGTACGGAAGCGCACATTTATCCAGATAGTCTTTGTGGAGATCTGAATGCCAATTGGGACGGTTCTAGTATAGAAGTAGAAGGAATTTGTCAAGGTGATTCAATCACTTTTATCATTACAAATATCGGTGATAGCGACATGTCTGAACCGGGTGATTTTCTAATAGTGGAAGATCAAATAATGATGATGCAAGGTACTTTCGATCTAACGAGCGGAGAAAGCACTTATGTCACATTTCTGACAGAAGGTGCCACCTATCGAATGGAAGCTGACCAATCTATCGGACATCCTGGTAACAATATGCCTGCGGCAATCATTGAGGGATGTGGTACTAGTCCGTTTAGTTTGGGACTTGTAAATACTTTCTCACTTAATGATTTTGACAATTATCTAGATATTGATTGTGTTCAAAATATATCTTCCTTTGATCCAAATGATAAGCGAGGCATTCCATTTGGCGTAGGTGAGGATCATTTTATTAGACCAGGAACAGATATCGACTATATGATTCGTTTTCAAAATACGGGTACGGATACCGCATTTCAAGTTGTATTGTTGGACACTTTATCCAATGAATTAAATGATGCAAGCATTCGATTGGGGGCATCTAGCCATCCTTATGAATTCAATTTAGATGGACAAGGTATTATGAAATTCAGTTTTGATAACATAATGTTACCAGACAGCAATGTCAATGAAGTCGCTTCACATGGTTTTGTCAAATTCAAAATTTCACATAAAGAAGATATTCCACTAGGAACTCAAATTTTCAATCTTGCAGGTATTTATTTTGATGCAAATTCTGTTGTACTAACCAACACTACCCTACACACTGTAGATGAAAATTTCATTGAAGTTTCATTGGAAGACAATTTTGCAACCAATCCAACAACAAACACACTCAATTTGTTTCCAAATCCGACATCAGACTATGTAATGTTTAGAATGGAAAATAAGATATCAAATGGCAAAATAATTGTTTCGGATGCAACGGGAAAATTAATTCGGTCTGCAAAATTTACTGGTGATCAATTTAAACTAGATGCCAATGAGTTTGCCAAAGGTATTTACTTTTTCCAAATACTCGATCAAGAAGCCCAACTGTTTAGTGGAAAAATAGTGGTTCATTAAAAAAATATAATAATCTCATTCTTTCAGCCGTCAAATTTAGCATCGCTTTTTTGACGGCTTTTTTATTTAGACAATCCCTTTTTTATCAAATTAGTTTTAAAAATTTACATTCGAGCAACCCACTTTTAAGTGTTCATAATTAATAGCAGCTAAAACTTTTTTAACTACCTTTAATCACAAAAGAAAGAATTAATTCTAAAAAAGTAAAAATAAGAAAATTACGTCTGAGTAAAACAATATACCACTATTAAACATGCCAAATAAACTACAAATTACTCAAGATGGATCACACACCATCCTTTCCGAAAAATATGGAGTGACCTACCATTCAAAATATGGCGCAATTCAAGAATCTATGCACGTATTTATTCAAGCAGGTCTCAAAGATTTTGTAAATAAATTTCAAGAAATAGAAGATATTTCTATATTAGAAATTGGGTTTGGAACAGGATTGAATGCCTATTTAACTTTGATAGAAACGTTTCAATTAAACAAAATTAACATTAAATACACGTCTCTAGAAACCTTCCCTATTTCAGAAAAAGAAGTTAATGAATTAAATTATTCTACAAGTCTTCAACAAGAAAATACCGATCTTTTCAAAACATTACATGACTGCAATTGGGAATCTTTCCAACAAATCGCACCCAATTTTCAATTAAAAAAAATAAAGCAATCGTTAGAAGATTTTCAACCTGACCATTTATTCAATTTAGTTTTTTTCGATGCTTTCGCTCCTGAATCACAACCTGAATTATGGGAACCAGCTATTTTTCAAAAAATGTATGATTGTTTATCAACTAATGGAATTTTAACTACCTATTGCGCCAAAGGACAGGTCAAACGAAACATGAAAGGGGTTGGTTTTGAAGTGGAAGGAATCCCTGGCCCACCTGGGAAACGGGAGATGACTCGGGCTAGGAAAAATTGATGTATGATTATGATAATTTTCTCATGCGGCTGAAGCCGATTCGAATGTATGATAGGATCTTGTTTCGTGAATACACAGAAAACTATCATAAATTCAAGTAATCCACATTAAACGGTTACAAGAAAAAACGTAAATTGCCTGTCTAAAACAAAAAACCAACTCAAATGAGAAAGCTTGCATTGCATTGGCAGATTTTAATTGGAATGGCGCTGGGTGTTCTTTGGGGCATTGGAGCTAATAAGATTGGATACGAAAACAATGTTGGAACAGCTGAATACCAACCAAAAGAAAAGATAACTTCCATAAATGACACGTTGGTTTTTTCTGTTAAAAACCTGCAAACAAAACGTACAGACACCCTTTCTTATTTATTAACCAATAATCCTTCACCGCAATTTGGAGGTTATGGAATTCAGCAAGTTGGTGCCGCTGCTGTCACTTTTGATTTTATAAAAAATATAGATCAAGAAAAATACAGATTCAAAAGTCTAGTAAAGCCTGGTGTACAAATAGTAGAATTAAAACCCAGCAGTTCATTTACCAAAGATTGGATCAAACCTTTTGGGAAGATCTTTGTCAACATGCTGAAGTTGATTGCGATACCATTAATAATCGCTTCTCTAATCAAAGGAGTTTCAGATCTTAAAGATATTTCTAGTCTTTCTAAAATGGGAGGCCGAACACTGGGAATCTATTTATTAACTACTATCATCGCAGTAAGTCTAGGACTCTTAGTTGTTAATCTTGTCAGTCCAGGTGACTCTATATCAGAAACAACTCGAATGGAATTATTGGACGGATTTGCTGAACAAGCTTCTGCCAAAAAAGTTGCAGCTGACAAACAAAAAGGAACGGGACCGCTGCAACCTTTAGTAGACATGGTTCCTGATAATATTTTTAAAGCTGCTTCGGGAAATGGAAATATGTTACAAGTAATCTTTTTCGTTATCTTTTTTGGGATAGGTTTAATCCTAATTCCAGAGGAAAAAGCCAGACCTGTCAAACAATTTTTTGATAGTTTAAATGATGTCATTTTAAAATTGGTTGATCTAATTATGCTTGCGGCGCCTTATGGTGTATTTGCATTGTTGGCAGCACTTATTGTGGAATCACCGAGTGCTGATTTATTTAAAGCATTGATTTGGTATTCCGTCTGTGTTGTTGTTGGTTTAGGAATTTTAATCTTTGCATTTTATCCAACTTTGGTTGTTTTATTTACGGGTAGAAGTTATGCTTCATTTTTTAAGGGAATTGCGCCAGCTCAATTGTTAGCTTTTTCTACAAGTTCAAGTGCCGCAACATTACCTGTAACAATGGAACGTGTTGAAGAACATCTTGGTGTTGATAAAGAAGTCACATCCTTTGTTTTACCAATTGGTGCCACTGTAAATATGGATGGAACGAGTTTGTACCAAGCAGTTGCCGCAGTCTTCATCGCACAAGCTTTTGGCATGGATCTAACAATGTATCAACAATTAACCATTGTTTTGACCGCAACGTTGGCCTCTATTGGTTCTGCTGCTGTCCCAGGTGCTGGTATGGTAATGTTGGTGATTGTTTTAGGTGCTATTGGTGTTCCGGAAGCTGGATTGGCATTAATATTCGCAGTAGATCGTCCACTAGATATGTGTCGTACCGTTGTGAATGTAACAGGTGATGCTACCGTTGCGATGTTGGTTGGAAAGAGTGTTGGGAAATTAGGGGAGCCTAATGTTAAGAATTGGGATGATAATTATGCTGGATAATATTGAACTAATGAGATGAGCTGCGATTTATCTACGTATTTTTTCACGCACCCTTATTGGGCTTTCTGCGCTTTCTGCGTGAGGAATTTCATGAAACAAGATTCTATGAACGTATTCTATGTGTTAAAACCCGCGAAAATTCAACATTATACTTCCATTTTGGCTAAATTGGTATTCAATTTAAGATAACCAAAATGAACACTAAACTACTCACCATTTTCATATTCCTATTATTTTCCGGAACTGCTCTTTGTCAATTCAGTATAGAGTTTCAAGCAGGTCTTAATCATGCTACTTGCAAATTCCAAGAACATGCAATAAATTCTGATCACGTACAAAGGGGTTATTTTGTTGGTTTCAGTCCTCGTTACAAAATAAATGAAAAATTTGATTTTGTTGGCAATTTTCAATTCAGTCAAAAAGGATTTTGGTACGCAAAAAATGATGAAACTTTAGACATGCAACATCGATATTCTTACATTGATTTAATACCAGAAATTGAATACAGCCTCTTCAAATTTTTGAAAATTGGTGCTGGAATTAATGTTGCTCACATAATTAAAACTGAAACTAAACGACCAAATGAAAACTGGCAAGACTCTGGGATTTTTCTGATAAAAAAGGCTGATTTGGGTTGGACTAGCAAGATCGTTGGTACCTATGAAAATTTTAGTTGCTTCATACGTTACAATTCCGGTCTAACGAATATTTCTCATTTTCGTCTTTCTAACTTCCACAGAAAAAATCGAAATCTACAAATAGGTATGGGATATACTATTGAGTTTAACAAATTGTTTCCGAATTAGTCATTTTTTCAAACTAAGCATACAAATTTACACGCCCTCTTTCTGCGATTTATCTACGTATTTTTTCACGCACCCTTTCTGCGTTATTCTGCGCTTTCTGCGTGAGGAATTTCACGAAACAAGATTCTTTGTGATCTCTGTATCTTATGTGATCTCTGTGTTAAAAACAACACACTCACGAAGCACCCATGATCATCCCAGTAACATACTTACTACTCTTACTCTGCCGAAAACCCAAATGTTGCATCACAAACTGAGCCTCGTCATCATACAATTCATCATACTTTAACTCAATCACAATACTATTATCCTTTCTTGAAAATTTAGAAAACGCTTTAGCATTCAACATAGAATGATATCCTAAATCTCGATCTATGGTAATCCTAAATTTTCCATTAGTAGTACCTAAATATGAACGTTGATAAGTATTAAATAAAGTCGGAGAAAGTGCCAAACAATTATTACAAATACCAATGACTTCTTTTTGTAAACTGCTTGTTGAATTAATCTGAAAAGGTTTTACATCAAAAGTTTTCTTATCACCTAGTTGATTGGATTTGATTTTGATTTCAAACTTTGGATTGTAGATTTCAGTAGGACTGTCATGATACCAACGGACGCGATATTTTTTACGATCCGCTACTCCATCGACATTATCTTGATAAGTATTTAAATCTGGTGTATCGAAATAAATATTGTTGACTCGACGATCCGGAAAGAGTGTCCTAAAAGAAGAAGGATGCAATCTTAAAGCTTGCAAAACGACCGGTAAAGAAATATTTTCTACTTTATATTTCCGTTCGTATCGCATTTAAAGCTTGACTTTTACAGTCTCGACAATTTCTAAACCATAACCACTTATACCAATTCGTTTGGTATCTGAGTTGGTGATAAGCCGCATTTTCTTAACATTCATTTCACGTAAAATCTGTGCTCCTACTCCATAACTCCTCATTTTCTGTTCGTTGTCTTTTTCCGACTTTTGGAATCGTGCTTTTAATCGTTCTAATACATTTTCACTAGCACCTTGATGCATCATGTATAATAACAAGCCTTTTCCTTCATTAGCAATCAGTTCCATTGATTTCTGGAGAATACTTCCATACCCATCAAATAGACTTCCTAAAATATCACCAGTTTCAGAAGACGAATGCACTCTAACCAACACCTCTTCATCGGCTGTCCATTCTCCTTTCTGAATGGCAAAATGAACTTCGTTAGAAGTGGTTTGTCTAAAAGCAGTAATTTTAAAATCACCATAAGCAGTTTCTAAGTCCGCTTCATATTCCTTTTCAACGATCCGTTCCGTTTTCATTCTGAAAGCAACGAGATCTTTAATTGTGATTAGCTTTAAATTATGTTCTTTGGCGATGACTTGCAATTCTGGCATTCTTGCCATACTTCCGTCTTCATTTAAAATTTCTACCAAAACACCAGCAGGATATTTACCAGCCATTCTAGCCAAATCAACTGCCGCTTCTGTATGTCCTGTTCTTTTTAATACACCACCTGGTTTTGCACGCAAAGGAAAAATATGACCTGGTTTTCCAAAATCTCCAGCCTTCATCGTTGGATCAGTCAATGCTTTGATACATTTGAAACGATCATGCGCAGAAATACCTGTAGTACAACCATCACCAATTAAATCGATACTGATTGTAAAAGCCGTTTCGTGCAATGCGGTATTGCTGTTGACCATCAATTCTAATCCTAATTCATCTGCCCGACTTTCTTCAATCGGTGTACAAATCAGACCTCGTCCGAATCTTGCCATAAAATTGACAATCTCTGGTGTGATACATTCTGCTGCGCAAATAAAGTCTCCTTCATTTTCCCGATCTTCATCATCCATCACGATGATTACTTCTCCACGACGAATTGCTTCAATAGCATCTTCTATTGTGTCAACATTTTTCATTAATTCCGCTTGGGTGGTTGCCATACGTTTGTTGTTATACCTTTAAGATAATTAATAAAACCTTGAAATAAGGCGACATTCATCATATTAAAATAAGTAACACTCCTAAAAAGGAAAATGTTGACGTTTATTTTTTTCAATAAAGTGTCTAGTAGTGGAATTCCTATCAAAAGCAATCCAATTGATCCAAAAAATAGGCGATAAAACATGGATCCATAAATTGCTAATAAACTTCCGCTTAATATCAGCAAAATTAAAAAAAATGGACCTAACCAACGCAAGACTTTATGAGATAAAAATGCAAATCCCAATCCTTTCCAAAATGGCCATAAAAGCCCTTTAAATGTCTTCAAATTTTGAAAATTGCCTGCTGAAATTCTCGCTTTTCGCTTATATTCTTCACTCATGTCATGTGAAACGGCTTCATAACAAATCGCTTCTAGATCATTAATCGCATTTCCATTTTGTTCAAAAAGACGCATCGTGATATAAAAATCGTCCACTAAATACCGAGGTGGTACTTTTGAAAAGTAATTAGATCGAATGACATAAAATCCACCAAAAGGACCAATCATTTTTTTCCAAATTTTTCCTTCCCAATTTTTCATTTGTACTTCATTGGAAACATATTGTTTTTCAGACTTGGAAATTCCTTCTGCTTTCATGCCTACATTGACCATGTTTGCATCCACTAATGAAATTTCTTCATTTTTAAAATGCCGAACTAAATTTTTGAGTGTCGATGGTTCAGGCATCACATTGGCATCGGTTACTAAAAAGATATGGTCTTTTCTTTTCCCAAGTTGATTCAAAGCTGCTTCCGCAATATCGTTGACAACACCCGGCTTTCCTCGTCTTTCTTCAAATGGGAAAAATCGAATGCGCGCATCTTGATCTGCAAAAGATTGAACAATCTCGTTCGTACGGTCCGAAGAACAATCTGAACCAATAAATAAATGAATTTTTTCTTTAGGATAATTTAATGCTAACAACCGTTCCATTTTCTCTTGAATCACTTTCTCTTCATTATACAATGACATTATGACGGAAACTTCTGGTAAGTCATCTTGGTCTGAAAAAAATTGCTGATTACCCGTTTTTCCTTGCCCCAAAATTCGAAGAATAATCGGATAAAACAGATAAGAATGCAAAATGCAGAAAAGGCTTACCCAGAAGATAATTTTTAGGAGAATCAATATCAATTACATTGCATGTTTGTATGGTCTCAAGGTAGGTATAAGAAGGAAGAATGTAAAATTATAAATGTAAAATAGATCGTTGATGCGCGGGAAGAATGTATAATTAAAAATGTAAAATGTATAATAGACCGTCGATGCGCGTGGTATACGTTTGCGCACGCGTCGACGGTCTATTTTTAATTTTACATTTTACATTTTTAATTCTGTTAAGAAACCACCTTTCGAACTTTCTTAACAGCATAAAAAGATTGGTAAGCAGCCAACAAATTCTCCCCAATACTCAAATTATCATATGCTGTGTTGACAAATTTTTGAGCATTAGAACCTAGTTTTTGAAGTTGACCATTTTGATTATAAGCCCAATGTAAGCACTTCGAAAACTCTTCAGGAGTATCTGCAACAAGGACATTTTTCAAATGTTGTGCATCGATACCTTCAAGCCCAAGACTAGTAGTTAATACAACTTTACCCAGTGCCATTCCTTCCAAAATCTTAGCACGCATGCCGCTTCCAGAAAGTAGTGGCACGATCATAACGGAATGCTTATTAATAAATTCAGAGGCACTTTCTATTTCACCGTGGACAGTAACATTGGGAATGTTTCTATTTAAAAGCCAATCAGGTGTGTTACGACCAGCTATATGTAGTTGTAATGTTGGATTTTCTTTATTTAAATCTCCCCATACATTTTTAAGAAACCATTCCAACCCTTCAATATTTGGTTTCCAATCTAAAGAACCAATAAAAGACAAGGAGATATCTCTTTTAAAACTCTTGTTATTTTCCCGATAATCAGAACCATCCAACCCAATTGGTGAAACAATCGCTTTTTTCTTAAACCCAAATGATTTGAAAATTTCTAAGTCTCTTGCTGTGATTGGAATTAATAAATCATATTTGTTAAGTTGAGCTTGCTCGTACTTTCTTAATTTTTTGGTTAGATGGTTTAGATACCACTTTCGAGGAATTGAACTTGTGTTTTCTGTTATCCTTTCCCAAATTTCATGTTCAACATTATGTGCGCGCATGGCAATTATGGCCTTGCTATATTTTCTGATAGTATCAATATATGGCGCTAAATATAGCGTCTCCAATTGAATAATATCATAGGAATTTTGCTGCAGCAGCTCAATTAGCTTCGATTCAAATGCTTTGGAAATAAAACGGGAGATATGATAAGATTCATCCGAAAACAAATTCATGAATGCATCTGTTATATTGATACGATTGTCAATATCTACATTGTGAATCCCTTTGTAGTGTTGTAAAGGAGTAGGAAAAACAGTACCATCGAAATAATGTTTCGAGGTATTCATTGCAAGAAGTGTCATCTCGCATCCCAACTTAGTTAAGGCACTACTTAAATTTGTGATTGCAATTGATTCTCCATCCTTCAAAGGAAACGGGAATTTCTTGCAAAGCTGCAGTATTTTCATAAAGATCTTTTGTATTCAAATGGCTCGTGTTCTGTAGAGATCTTCCTTATAAGCTTATATATTTAAGTAGAAAATAAGATCGTAACGATTCGAAAAAACGTAGAAAAGTGAATTTTCGCTGTTGTTTTAAATCGCTCTCAAAACAAAAATAGTTTTTTCCAATTGATTCCAAAAAGTTAAATGGTTCTTTTTGGAAATTCACCTATAAAATTATTTCGCATTCAGGATTCCAAGGTGGTGAAACGATACAAATAAAGGTTAAATCAGTTGTTCCGATATTTTCTATCCATTGATTCGCCATCGGTGGAATATGTACCAAATCTCCCTTTTTAAGCACTTTTTCCGCTTCATCTATGTGTACTTTGCCGATTCCATCCAAAATATAGTAGACTTCAGAATATTTTAAAATATGGGGGACTGAAGCTTCACCTTGCGCTACTGTCGCATGCGCTAAGCTATAGTCAATCGGGACATTATTTTTTTCTGGATGAAGTAACTCTCTGATGTGTGTCTTATCCGCAGCCACAAATCCTTTTACTTCCTTAGTCGAGATAATTTTCATAATAAGAGGTGTTTAAATAACGTATTTATTCAGCAATGTGCTGTTGAAATTCTTTTTTAGTTTGTCAAATTTACGCCATTTCATCTACGATAGGTTGATGTATGCTATGTGATTTATGATAGGACCGTGATGTCGAGAACAAGTCAGACTGTGCGAAAACGAAATTGAACCGCAAAATATCGAACAAGGAACCGCAGAATGTAGAAGTTGAGTACGCGAGTATACACGTATATTAACGAATTTCATGCTTAATTGTCCACGTACTCTACTTCGACATTCAATATTCTGCGGTTGGATATTCTGCGGTTCAGTTTCCGAAAGCATAATCGCACAGTCTGACGTATACACGCAAACTGGCGGACATATCATAAATCATCCATCTTAGAATCATCCATCAAAGAATCATACATCTAGAATTCATAAACATTCTTTTAAATGGGATTTTTATAAGATATTCGCAATTCTAACAAACTAATAAAATGCTAAAAGCGTCGGATATCGTCAAATCTTATGGTACACTTCAAGTGCTGAAAGGGGTTAATATCGAAATTAATCAAGGTGAAATTGTCAGTATTGTAGGTAAATCAGGCGCTGGAAAAAGTACATTGTTACACATCCTCGGTACACTTGACAATCCGGACAAAGGTGAATTAATCATCAATGGAACTAAAACTTCGGGATTAAGTGAAAAAGAAATTGCGATTTTTAGAAATAAAAATATTGGATTCATTTTTCAATTCCATCATTTATTGCCTGAGTTTAATGCCGTTGAAAATGTTTGCTTACCAGGATTTATCCAAAAAAGAAATCAAGCAGAAGTAGAAAAAAAAGCAAAAGAATTGTTAGACTATTTAGGCTTGAAAGATCGATTGACACATAAACCGACTGAACTTTCGGGCGGAGAACAACAGCGTGTTGCCGTTGCAAGAGCTTTAATCAACAATCCAGGTATCGTTTTCGCTGATGAACCTTCAGGTAATTTAGATTCTGCCACCTCAATTGAATTGCACAATTTGCTTTTCACTTTAAGAAATGATTTTAATCAAACTTTTGTGATTGTAACCCATAATGACGAATTGGCAAAAATGAGTGATCGATGTTTGACAATGGAGGACGGTAATTTCAGTAAAGCACAATTAGGAACACATTAATTTAAATGGCAAAATCTACAATCAAACCAGACGGTGAAAAATCAGATTCTGATTTTATGGAAAAGCTCAAAGCCTTTTTTCATGAATTGGTAGATTTGAAAGGTGGTTTAGATCGCGAAGGCACTATTGTCAATATCAAGAACAACAAAAGAATGGTCGGCGCTAATGCTTGGCTATTGATGTGTTCGATTATGATTGCTTCTCTTGGTTTAGATTTAAATTCTCCAGCCGTCATCATCGGAGCCATGTTGATCTCACCTTTGATGTCTCCTATTTTAGGGGTTGGTTTAGGCGTTGGAATTAATGATCAAAAAACGATAATTGCTTCTCTCAAATCCTTTGGAGTTGCTATCGGGATTGCATTGTTTACAAGTACCTTATATTTTTTATTGACACCATTGGGTGATGTGACCCACGAAATCTTAGCAAGAACTAAACCAACGTTATTAGATGTCCTAGTCGCAACTTTCGGAGGAATTGCCGGGATTATATCTGGTTCCAGAAAAGATCAATCAAATGCCATTCCGGGTGTCGCCATTGCAACCGCCTTGATGCCACCTTTATGTGTAACTGGATACGGACTTGCAAACGGAAACTGGTTGTTTGTTGCCAATTCTTTCTATCTGTTTTTTCTTAATGCAACTTTCGTAGCCTTAGCAACTTTACTAATTGTTCGTTATTTGGATTTTCCAAGAATGAAACACAACGATCTTTTGGAAAGTCGTCGCAACAAAAATTTAATTGGAATTGTAAGTTTACTAATGATTCTTCCAAGTATGTATATCTTATATGAAGTGCTAAGTGAAAACCAAGAGAATCAACAAATCAAAACTTTTGTAACAGAACAATTTGGGGATCGATTGGATACTTATACTTTGCTAAAAAAGAATGATGGGAAACAACTAATGCTGAAGGTGTATGGAAACGCAGCACAAAATGAAGACCCAATTTTTTATCAACAAAAATTGCAAGAAGCAGGCATTGAAGATGTCAAAATTAACATTATACCTACGTCTGAAATTGATCTAGAAAAAATAACCAATTTAGAAGCACAAGTATCTGAAGTTAATCAAGGTTTGCAAGAAAAAATCAATAACGCTCAAAACGCACAAGACCTTAAGGATCAACAGATTGAGAGACTCCAAATGAGATTGGATAGTATTCAAACAGATACCATTCCAATTTATGAACTGGGAAAAGAAGCGATTATTTTGTTCCCAAATTTGAAAAAAATTGGCTTTGCAAAATCTGTTTCTAGCGACTTCAAAAGTGGTACCAAACGCATCCCTACTCTTTTGGTAAAATGGGCAAGAAAACCTACAACAGCCGATCGAAATAAGTTGGAGAAATGGGTAGAGGAAAAATTTGATATTTCAGAAATTGAGCTAGTGAATTATTGAAACTAGACTGCGATTTGCTGATTTTGGTTTGGATTATACTTGTCGTATCATTTGAACGAGGATAACGGCAAGTAAAAATAGAACGACAAGTTTTAAATCTACAATAATCAGTCTAAAAAGCGATAGCAGCCTAAAATCTAAAAGTGAAACGGTCTAAAAGCGCGCCAGCGATCTAATCACAAAAAACACAACCCTATGTCTAACATCGGAATTACATGGACACCAGACAGTTTACCTGACAACTTAGTTAGAAATAAAGTCATCACCCGAATATTAATAGACCTTTGTGGTCAAATAGATGGAAAACCTCCAAAACCTGTGTTGTTGGTTGGTGAAAGCGGTGTTGGGAAAAGTACTCTAATCAACTTGGTAGCGGAGTTTTTTGATACTAAAATGGTAGAATCTATAACTGTTACCGCTAGTAATTTAAAAGCAGGTAACCGATA
This sequence comes from uncultured Saprospiraceae bacterium, assembly GCA_937941765.1. GTDB lineage: Bacteria > Bacteroidota > Bacteroidia > Chitinophagales > Saprospiraceae > CALDGQ01. Next base: position 2,662 of record CALDGQ010000123.1, on the reverse strand, counting down.
TATTGGAGATCTTGAAAACGCCGTAAATAAATTGTTACTGAGACTCATAGAAGACAACTCCATTTGGATTGCACCTAGGTTTCACGAATTGTATCACGCCGGTCGACATGACACCAATCCTTCAGGTGTATTGCATCAGATTATCCCTTATCTAGAAAGAGGTGAGTTCAAGATGATTGGTGAAATTACGGATTCAGATCTCGAAAAACTAATCGCTGTGATGCCTGAAATTCAGACAGTTTTTGAGATTATTAGAATCATGCCATCCGACAAAGATTTTACACTAAATTTAGCCAAAGACTGGGTTGCCAATGATAAGGATCAAAAAAAATGGGCGCAAGTCGATGAAAAAATAATCGAAGAAATCTATTTTATCGCTCAACAATATCTTTCTTATCGCCAAAATCCAGGAGGATTAATTGATTTACTTCAATATACAAAACATAAGTTCAAAAATAATAACAATCCGATTACGATTGACTCGTTTTACACTGCATTGAGTTCGTTGACAGGATTGCCCATCTCTATATTGAATGATAAAGAGAAACTGGAATTAGATACGGTCAAGCATTTTTTCAATTCCACAGTCGTCGGTCAAGAAGAAGCGGTCAATGTTTTGGTAGAAAGAATCGCTATGATCAAAGCAGGACTCACCGATCCTGGAAAACCTTTTGGCGTATTTTTATTTGTGGGTCCAACAGGTACTGGTAAAACTGAAATCACTAAAAGATTAGCAGCTTATTTGTTCAGTTCCGCTGACAGAATGATCCGCTTGGATATGAGTGAATATCAAACGGCAGATTCCTATGGGAAAATTTTCGGAGACTATAGTGCAACAAGTGAAGGAACTTCTTTAGTCAGCCAAGTAAGACAAAATCCTTTCTCAGTTATATTGTTAGATGAATTTGAAAAAGCACATCATCGAGTATGGGATTTATTCCTTCAAGTTTTTGATGATGGTCGTTTGTCTGATAGTCAAGGTTCGGTTGTAGATTTCCGTCAGACCATTATTATCATGACATCCAATGTAGGAGCTGCACTCCCTGCTTTCCTAGAAAAACGAAAAGCACTTGGTTTCAATAATGAATATATTTCTGTGAATGAGGATCCAGAAACAAATGTCATGGATGCAGTCCACCAAATTTTCCGACCAGAATTTATCAATAGAATTGACAATATCGTTGTTTTCAATCCACTCAACCACTCTGCCCTACGCAAAATATTAGATATCGAATTGAAAAAGATATTGCAACGTCGTGGACTCCGAAATAAGAAGTGGGACTTGGACATGGATGATTCTGCGATTGAATTTTTACTAGAAAAAGGATACACACTGAATCTTGGTGCTCGTCCGCTAAAACGGGCTATTGAGCAATATTTATTGGCTCCTTTGGCCTTGACTATCGTGAATCACAATTTTCCTCAAGGTGATCAATTTTTGACGGTGAATCGGAAAGGAGACGGACTAAAAGTAACGTTCATAGATCCGGACCATCCGAATGTAACTTGGGAAGAACAACAAAAAGTTTTGCAAGCACAGGAGCAAAAATCTGAAACCTTGACCTTGCCGAAAATCATGATGGATTGCATCGGAAATTTAGCCGAATTCAAATGTATTAAACGGGAATTGGATATTTTAAATCAAGAAGTGGAGACCGCCAAAATTGATGTAGAAAAGGAGGAGTTGATGGATTTGATGTACGCAAATGACTTCTGGACAAGTAACAATAAAAAAGAAGTACTTTCCAAAATCGAATATTTTGACCGTTTCCAAAGTGCCTTTGAAACTTCTATTAAGTTGTTTGAGCGATTAGAAGATCCGGAAAAAGAGCGCCTGTTTTATGAGCCTTCATTAATTAAAAAATTAGCTCAAAAAATATATTTGTTGCAATTATCACTTCGCTCTTTTTTGAATGAGGAAGCACAAGATTTATTTTTGAATATTTCATATAATAAGGAAGACCAAGAGTTCGCAGAAAAGATAAAAACGATGTATGTCAAATGGGTCAATAAAAGAAAGATGGGCCTTAAAATAATAAAAGAATCACATGACAGTGAGAAACATAACATTTTATTTACAATTACTGGATTTGGCGCTTATCATATTTTAAAAACTGAAATTGGAATTCATACTTTTGAAATTAGAAATAATGAAAACAGAATCGTTGCTCGTCATAAAATTCAAGTAACTATTTCTCCACTAAATTTTGATGAAGATCCTGAAAAAATGAACCTTGATACCATCACCAGTAAGTTTGAAAAAGTAGTGACGAATAAGGATGTTAGAAAATTCAATATGGATACGAAACAAGTAAAAGATTTGGTCAGGAAATGGCAAACTGGAAATATCGGGAAAGTATTGTCAGGAGATTTTGATTTGATGGCGAATCGGTAGGTTTTTTATACTATAGGTTTCTGGCATGTTCCGATGAATAATCTAGACTTTTCGAAAACTAATTTTATGCTCGGGAAGTAGAACCGCAGAATATCCAACAGGAGAATATTGAATGTCGAAGTGGGGATATTCAGAAGTAATGAGAATTTATTAAATTTCCTGGAACGTGCTTAGTCATATTTCATTAATTTTACTTTGTCCTCGCCGGACTGGCAATACTTTTTCCCGATGAAAAAGTATTCAAAAAATCCTGGCTTTATACAGTTT
>CALDGQ010000122.1 GCA_937941765.1 uncultured Saprospiraceae bacterium | reverse complement strand
ATTTGAGACACCTAATTTTAGCGGTCGAATGGATAATCTTCGTGCAGCGATTTTACGACCACAATTAAAAGACATAAAACGCCAATGCGATCGTTGGAATGAACGTTACTATGTTTTAGAAGCAGGTTTTAAAAAAAGCAGCGCAATTCATATTCCTGAACGACCAGAAAAAGAGCAGTTTGTTGCCAGCTCGATTCAGTTCTCGGTGTTAGATTTTAATCGCGAACAAATTGCAGAGTTCCAGAAAAAGTGCGCGGAACGAGGAGTCATGCTGAAATGGTTTGGGGGCGCTGAACCTACTGGCTATACCAGTCGATATGATAGTTGGAAATATATCGATGACATGCCTAAGCTGCCTAAAACGGAAGAAATTCTAGAAACATTAATGGACATGCGTATTCCCTTAACTTTCGATTTGGATGATTGTCAATTGATCACTGAAATTGTTGTGGAAGAAGCAGATACAATTGCTGCAAAATAGATTGGGAACTGACAAGCTTAAAACCGCCTAGCCTTGTATAAATTATTTGGCTACGCCTCATCCTAACGGGACAGCTAAGCTTTTGTCTTGCTAGCTCGGTTTTCTTTTCCTTTTTAAAAAATAAAAAAATAATATTATTTAAAAGTAGGGGGGTTTCTTTCAGTATATATCTAGAGATACCTATTCCTTTAACTGTTGTTTGGCATTTAAACTATTTTCTGATTAGAAATACTATATGAAATCTTATATGGATCATCTTGTGATTGGAGCTGCAAGCTTAGACCAGGGTGTAGACTTTGTTAAAGAAAAACTGGGCGTTGAAATGCCTTTTGGTGGAACTCATTTAAAAATGGGTACACACAATCACCTCATGCAACTCGGAAATAATACATTTCTAGAAATAATTGCTATCAATAATGAAATAGAAAACCCGAGTAGTCCTAGATGGTATGGCCTCGATGATCCTTATATTCAAGAAAGAGTTTCTATAGAACCTACGTTATTGACTTGGGTGATAAACACCGAAAATATCAATGATTTAATATCTTCTGCTAGTTTTTCTTTAGGGAAAGCTGAATTGATTTCTCGTGGAAACCTGAGTTGGTATTTTGGTCTGCCAGAGGATGGTAGATTGTTAGCCAGCGGCATGTTGCCTTATGCTATTGAATGGCAGACAGATATTCATCCCGCAAAAAACATGTCAGATCTGGGTTGTAGGCTAGATCATTTAGAAATTTATCACCCCTATCCTAAATGGTTACAAGCTCATTTATCATCAATTAATGCGCTTGATCTTGTTGATGTAAAGCAAACTACTTCAGGTGCAACCCCGTTTTTAGTTGCTCATATTAAAACCCCAGCGGGCATCAAGGAGATATCCAATCAGCTCAAGATGTAGTAATTAGGGTTATTCAATTTTATATTGAGCAACTTAAGAGCCCCATATTGAAACTAGCTCTTCAACATGTTTTGCGTAATCAACTTCTTGATATCGCTTAAAACTATCCCAAGAACAAAAACTCTGACTATCCGTCACACGATGTGGAAATAGAATTCCATCTAGATGGTCATATTCGTGTTGCCACGTGCAGGCAGAATAACCATTGACCTCTTGAGTTTGATGATTCCCTTTCTCGTCGTAATACGAAACAGATATTTCAAGATGTCGTTCTACATTGGCGCGCATATTTGGAACAGATAAACATCCTTCATTCGAAGTAAATTTCTTATCACTTAAATAGGTGATTTCAGGGTTGATCACCACCGTCAAAGGCATTTTTGGTTTATAGGGATAACGCGGGTTATCGGTAATTTCCATCACAAACATCCTATGTGGAACGCCAATTTGGTTGGCTGAGATACCTGCCCCATTGGCATGACGCATGGTATCAATCATATCTTTTATCCAAGCTTGAACCTCTTTTTCACTGATAGAATTAACGTCAACTTCAGAAGCACGCGACGCTAACAGCGGATCGCCGATTTGTAATATTTCTCGAATTGCCATGAATTCTTTTAGGCAGCAGTCGCTTTCTTTTTCTTACGGACTGGCTTAGTACCCGGTAAAATAGGATCCCAGCTATTCACATCTGCCATATTCCAATCCATCAACCAATTATCCGGCACAGTAGATTTTTTAGTTAGGCATCCTTGTTGAATGGTTGGGTAAATTTCTGCGTAAGTAGCGACATGGTTTTCACTCACACGACGATTAATATGACGAGGCAATACTTGGTCCGTGTGCGTCAAACCTGAAACGGCGAGTAAATCAACCAAATGATGGATCATCGAGCTGTGGTAATTTGAAACTCGATCACCTTTCACATCAATATCCAAATTTTTATAACGAGCAGGGTCTTGTGTCGCAATACCTGTAGGACATTTATCAGTATTACAATGACGTGATTGAATACAGCCGATGGCGAACATCATTCCACGTGCTGAATTGATGGTATCTGCGCCTAAGGCGAGTACACGCATCATGTGGAAAGCTGAAATGACTTTTCCTGCAACGATGATCCGAATGTCTTCACGAACGCCAAAGCCAATCAAAGCATTATGCACAAAATGGAGTCCGTCACGCATCGGTGTGCCGACAGAGTTAGTTAATTCAATGGGTGCAGCGCCCGTGCCACCTTCAGAGCCATCGACGGTTATGAAATCTGGAGTAATTCCAGATTTTTGCATTGCTTTACATAACGCAATGAATTCAGTTTTATGACCAATACATAGTTTGAAACCAACTGGTTTACCGCCACTTAATTCACGTAATTGCGCGATGAAATCAAGTAAGCCCTGTGGTGTAGAAAAGGCAGAATGTCCAGGTGGCGAAATAACTGCTTTACCTACAGGAACACCACGAATTTCAGCAACCTCTTCATTCACTTTAGCTGCAGGTAAAATTCCACCATGGCCAGGTTTAGCACCTTGTGAAAGCTTTACTTCAATCATTTTGATGGTTTCTTGCGCGGCGGTCTTTTTGAATTTTTCTGCACTGAAACCACCATCGTCTGCACGACAACCAAAATAGCCAGTGCCCACTTGCCAGATTAAATCACCCCCATGTTTGAGATGATAAGGACTAACTCCACCTTCTCCAGTGTTATGCGCAAAACCACCTAACTTCGCACCTTTGTTTAATGCTTCGATAGCATTTTTACTCAAAGCACCATAACTCATGGCAGAAATATTTAAAGGAGATGCGGCATAAGGCTGCTTACAATGTTTTTCTCCGAAAATTATTCGAGGATTATTATCATGAATCGGTTCTGGGCTTAATGAATGATTGAGCCATTCAGCTCCAACACGGTTCGCATCAAAAACGGTACCAAATGCTCGAGTGTCTCTTGCCCCTTTTGAACGCTGATATACTAAGGTTCGGTATTCGCGGCTAATGGGCATACCATTAGTATCGGATTCTATAAAATACTGTTGAATTTCTGGGCGAAATGACTCTAAAAAATAACGAAAGTGACAGACTAGCGGATAGAGTCTGCGTAGTGTTTTTGTTCTTTGAGTCATGTCCACAACGCCAACAGCAATCAGCGGACCTACAATCAAAAAAGCAAATAAAGCAGCAGGCCAGAAAAAGGCCAGAGTAATAATAAAAAGAGTGACTGCAATAGAAATGACTACAAATAATTGACGTGCGGTTGTCATACTTAATCCTTTGAGGTTTATTGTTATTTAATACTATGATTCAGTTACGTATAGAGGTTTAAACAGATCTAGTTTAAATAATAGAACATTATTATTTTTATAACAGGCAAAATTAAAAGAATGTATAACAATACCGTTAAGCATAAAAAAAGCTGGTAATAACCAGCTTTCTCTTTGAGGGATATCATAAAAGACACCCCCCTACTTTAATAGACTTTCTATTAACGTTTAGTTATTTCTTTGTAATCGCGAGTTGATTCACCTGTATAGAGCTGACGTGGACGACCAATTTTACCTTTTGGGTCACCCATCATTTCGTTCCATTGCGAAACCCAACCCACTGTTCTGCCTAATGCAAAGAGTACCGTAAACATATTCAATGGAATTCCCATGCCAAGGAAAATGATGCCCGAGTGAAAATCTACATTCGGATACAGATTTCGTGACTTGAAATAATCGTCTTCAAGTGCGATCTTCTCGAGTTCCATTGCTGTATCAAGTAGTGCCTGGTGTTCTGGGTTGCTGACAGGATTATTCTCCAGCATTTCGTGACAGATTTCGCGAATGATCTTTGCACGCGGATCATAGTTTTTGTAAACACGATGACCAAAGCCCATTAATCTGAATCGGTCTTCTTTGTCTTTTGCACGGTCTATGAAGTGAGCCAAATCTTTATCAGATTCATTGATTTCGGTTAGCATTTGAATAACTGCTTCGTTAGCGCCACCATGTGCTGGACCCCAAAGTGAAGCAATACCTGATGCGAGAACGGCAAATGGATTAGCTTGCGAGCTTCCTGCTAATCGTACTGTTGAAGTTGAAGCGTTTTGTTCGTGATCAGCATGAAGAATCAAAATAATATCCAAGGCTTTTGCCATGGTTGGGTCAACTTTGTATTCAGATGATGGCATTGAGAACATCATGTGAAGAAAGTTTTCCGCGTAACCGAGATCATTTCGAGGTTGCACAAATGGCATACCCATAGCGTAGCGGTAACTCCATGCTGCGATAGTTGGCATTTTGGCGATCAAACGATGCGCAGCATCCATACGATCACTTGCATCATGTACGTCTTCATCATCGTGATAGAACGCTGATAATGCACCAACAACACCTACCATAGTTGCCATAGGGTGAGCATCACGACGGAAACCACTGTAAAAGGTTTTTAATTGCTCGTGCAACATGTTGTGCGTATTGATTTTCTCTTGAAAGGCTTCAAGCTCATTTTTACCAGGTAAATCACCATTGAGTAACAAGTAACAGGTTTCTAGAAAAGTACTTTTTTCAGCTAATTGCTCAATTGGATAACCGCGGTATTCTAAAATGCCTTTTCCACCGTCAAGGTAAGTGATATTACTCCAACAACTGGCTGTCGCCATAAAGCCTGGGTCATAGGTAAAGTATCCCAATTCTTTGTAAAGACGACTGATATCAATAGTCATAGGACCACTGGTGGGCTTTAATAAATCAAGCTCAACCTCTTTGCCCGTGCGATTGTCTATCAATGTTACGCTGTCTTTATTTGGCATTTAATTTCTCCAGGTTCTTGTTTCCAGAACGATTAGTGTTTTTGTGAGAGTTTATTGCGTTCCAATGATCTTTGATCAGGAAAGGCATAAAAAGATGATTATTTTAGCATTAAGCATAAAAAACTATTAAGTATTATAAAAATGAATAGCTTTAATCGTAAGGATTAAATACAACTTTCCTAGTAATCGATTAAATCCTTAATTTATTTACGCTTAAATCATTTATATAGATCATTTCATCATTAGTTTGTATCCTCTAATCCTTTGTTGCTTATTTTTTAACCAAATCCATCTATTATGCAACTAACTTATTGATCTCATCTTTTTCAAGTCGAGATCGATGCTTCAAATAAAATAGTAAAAAATATGAAGAATTATATTCTAGGACTTTCGGCTTATTATCACGATAGCGCAGCAGCATTAATTTGTGACGGCGAGGTTGTGGCTGCAGCCCAAGAAGAGCGCTTTACGCGTAAAAAGCATGACCCTGCGTTTCCTACACAAGCAGTTAAATATTGCTTGCAAGAAGCAGGTATCACGCATGCCGATATTCAACATGTTGTTTTCTATGATAAGCCATTATTGAAGTTCGAGCGCTTATTAGAGACTTATCTGTCTTATACACCTTCGGGTTTTCGCTCGTTTTTGACAGCAATGCCAATTTGGTTAAAAGATAAACTATTTTTAAAGAAAACGCTTAAACGAGAGTTATCTGCGGTTTTTTCTATCACCGAAGATGAATTACCCAGCTTATTATTTAATGAGCATCACCAATCACATGCAGCTTCTGCATTCTTTCCATCACCTTATGAAAAAGCAGCCGTACTTTGTTTGGATGGAGTAGGTGAGTGGGCAACAACTTCGATGTGGTTAGGTGATGGGCATAAACTGACCCCACAATGGGAGATCGATTTTCCTCACTCTTTGGGTTTACTTTATTCAGCCTTCACTTATTACACGGGCTTTAGAGTTAATTCGGGTGAATATAAATTAATGGGTTTGGCACCTTACGGAAATCCAGACGCAGAAAGAGTTCAGAGGTTTATTAAAATCATCAAAGAAAATTTAATCGACATCAAAGCAGATGGTTCGATTTTTCTAGATCAACAATATTTTAATTATGCTACTGGTCTAAGAATGGTGCATGATAAAAAATGGGAAAAATTATTTGGTATCCCGAAACGAGCAGCTGAAAGTGAATTTGAACAAGTGCATTGTGATCTCGGAATGGCAATTCAAAATATCACAGAAGAAGTAGTGATGAAAATGGCGGCTGAGGCAAAACGATTGACAGATGCGGATACGATTTGTTTAGCTGGTGGTGTCGCATTGAATTGTGTCGCTAATGGAAAATTGCAGAAAAGCGGAATCTTTAAAGAATATTATATCCAACCAGCTGCAGGTGATGCAGGTGGAGCGTTGGGAGCCGCACAAGCTGCACACTTTATATATTTCGGAAGCGAGCGGAAGATGGATGGTGTCACCGATGCAATGAGCGGTTCTTATTTAGGACCAGAATATTCAGGGTTGGATATAGAATTGATGTCTAAAAAATTCGATGGCGTTTACAAAAAGATTGATGATTTCAAATTGTTGTGTGATGAAGTAGCTGTTCATTTGGACAAAGGAAATGCGATTGGATGGATGCAAGGGAGAATGGAATTTGGACCGAGAGCATTAGGCGCCAGAAGTATTTTGGGTGATCCAAGAAATCCTGAAATGCAGAAGAAATTAAATTTGAAAATAAAATATCGGGAATCCTTCCGACCATTTGCTCCTTCTGTTTTGGATGAAGATGCAAAAGACTATTTCGAATTAGAAGGAACTTCCCCATACATGCTACTTGTACAAGATGTAGTAGAAAAAAGACGAAACGAACTGCCGGCAAATTATGGTGATCTACCTATAAAAGAAAAGTTATATTATTTAAGATCAGATTTGCCTGCGATTACCCATATTGATTTCTCTGCGAGAATTCAAACCGTGCACAAAGATACCAACCCTAGGTATCATGAACTTTTATCCTCGTTTAAAGAGGCGACCGGCTGCAGTGTGTTGGTCAATACAAGTTTTAACGTGCGTGGTGAACCGATTGTTTGTACGCCTGAAGATGCATATAGATGCTTCATGCGAACTGAAATGGACTTCCTTGTTATCGGAAATTATTTGTTTGAAAAAACAAAACAACCTGAATGGCAAGAAAAGGACAAATGGCAAGAACAATTTGTTTTAGATTAATTTATCGGGTAATGGACCAAAATTTAAAAAAACCTTACAACCTCAATTTCCGAACAACCACTCATTCCAATTTAACCGAAAACAGCGACAATATTAACGTTGCAAAAGGTAAGAATAGAATGAAGAAATTTTTTCAAAACTTTGGGATGATGTTATTCTCAGTCCTTTTTGCGTGTGCAATAGGTGAAGTGGCATTGCGATGTTTCTTCCCACAGAAATTGGGAACCCAACAATTTTCTAGTCACAAAGATTTAGGATTATTACCTGTGCCCAATCAAAAAGGATTCTATCAATATCCAGGAGTCTATGATTATACCTATACCAACGATGCAAGCGCAAGAAGAATTACTTCAAAAGATAAAGTCACTAATTATGAAAAAACAGTGATGCTAATTGGTGATTCTTTTACTTATGGAATTGGTGTCAATGATCAAGAAACATTTGCTTTTCAACTACAAAATAAATTGAAGTCAGATGGAATTCAAATAGTCAATTGTGGAACACCAGGTAAGGGAACGGATTATGCATTGAAATACTACCAAGTTTTTAAAGAAGAAGTGAAACCTGATGTTGTTATTTATATGTCTCATTTCAATGATTTGCAGGACAACTTTAGAGAATATTATTATGAGCGAAATGAAGGTTCAACTTTGAAAGAAAAGAAATTTGATGCTGCATTTTATGATCGAAAAAAATCGATATCTAAATCTTCGGTTTATCGTTGGTTTGGTAGAAATTCTCATTTATTTTCATTGGTAAAAAGTTTTGTGGTGACGGTCATGATGCCTGCACACGTGATTGCCTATGAAGAAGATTTTGAAAATAAAGATGCGAATGATTTTACAACACTTATTTTGGATAATTTAAAATCAGCATTGGAAAATGATAATGTCGAATTTCACACTTTCTATATTCCTCATGAAAATGACATGAAAGTTTTGAAAGCAAACAATAAATTGAGACAACCTGAATCATTTTTTAAAAATTATTGTGAAGAAAATAACGTGGGCTATCAATCATTTACCGATGAGATGGTCAATCGTAGTAGTACCGTTGAAGAATTATATCTTGAAGAAGGACACTGGACACCCAAAGGACATAGTATGGCAGCGGATATTTTGTATGAGTATTTGCAAAGCGATAATAAGTCATCTGAATTTGACAAAAAAATCATCAAACAAACGCAAAGCGAGTCAGAATAGCTAACTTGCATTCAAATTAAAAACAACATAGTCTGCGGACTTGAAAATATATCTAAATGGATTTTTTAAAAGACTTATTTCAATTTATGGCGGAGCGCAAAAAGTTTTGGTTAGCGCCCATCATACTTATTTTGTTATTGATTGGAGTCCTTATCGTTATAGGTGGTGGATCTGCAGTAGCACCATTTATCTATACTTTATTTTAAGATGAAAATAACAAGAGAAAAATCAATCGAAGCGATCTTGGTTATCGTTACGGGTCTACTGATATTGTCCTTAATCTTCAAATGGCCAAATGTCATGATTGCTGCTGCTGTCATCGGTACCCTTGGTGTTTTCTCCAATTTCTTTGCTGAGAAAATTACTTGGATATGGATGAAAATTGCAGAAGTCCTTGGGTATATCAATGCTAGAATATTGCTGTCAATAATTTTCTTCGTTTTCCTTTTTCCATTAGCTTTGCTAACAAGGTTGATCAAAGGAAATTCATTGAAATTGAAAAAGAATGAATCCGCTGATGATAGTTATTTTGACGAAAGAAATCACACCTACGAACCAAAGGATATCGAGAATCTTTGGTAATTCCACCTTGAATCTTGTCTGCAATTTGTAATAGCCTATCCTTAAATACTTAAAAGGGTATTTTCTTGTTATATTATCCTATATTTAAAATACCTTTGAGCTATTAACATGCTCTAAATCAGTGACTAAAGAAAACGATAACGATTTTACAGAGGAACAACAAGAAGTCCTCAAGTCAATAAGACTTTCCAGAATTATCATTCCAGTTCTAATTGGTATTGGTGTGGTAATGTACTTATTGATGAAAGATTTCAAAGTAGAAGATTTCAAAAATATCGATTGGAATAATCATTTGTTGTTTTGGATTTTCGCTTCTCTTTTTCTACTTGTTATTAGACATCTCGCCTACGCAACTCGACTTCGAATTTTATCTGATGGAGAATTCGGTTGGCTAAAATGTATACAACTTATTTTTATTTGGGAATTTAGTAGTGCGGTGTCACCAACCAGTGTCGGTGGATCTGCCGTCGCATTATTTGTATTGTCTCAAGAAAAATTATCAACTGCCAAAACATCCGCAATTGTTATCTATACCATTGTTTTGGATACGTTCTTTTTTATTTCGAGTCTAACATTGCTTTTCCTTATTTTTAAATTTGACATGATTCGACCTGGTGCGACTTCATTTGCAGAGGTAGATGCATTAGGTAAGTCTGCTTTTATTGCATATCCTGCTATGTTTGGATACGGCTTTTTATTTTTCTATGGTTTGTTTTTTAAACCAAGTGCAATCAAACGGATGTTGGTCGCTTTTACAAAAATTAAATGGTTAAAAAGATTTCGTAAAAGAGCGGTTACATTAGGTGATGAAATAATTGTCGCTTCAAAAGAAATAAGAACTAAAAGTTTCTTTTATCATCTCGGTGGCTTTCTGACAACAGCGATCGCTTGGTCTTGCCGATTTTTATTGCTAAGCTGTTTATTGATTGGGTTTGTAAATTCCATCTCTTTGGATTTTTGGACACAATTTGCATTATATGCACGATTGGAAGTGATGTATATCGTAATGGCATTCAGTCCAACTCCAGGGAGTGCTGGTGTAGCTGAATTGTTGTTCAATGGTTTCATTTCTGATTATGTAGACAACAAAACAGTAAGTAATATCATCGCATTCATTTGGCGATTATTTACTTTCTACTTTTACTTAATTGCAGGAGCGATTATCATTCCTATTTGGTTGCGTGGTATCTTGAATCGACGTAATAAGAAGAAGTTTGAAAAAGGGGATACTTCATTATAAATTTACTTGACTCTTTTTAAAATTACATGCTCATCCATTTGGTCACTTTTATTGACTAAATGTCGAAACTCTAAAGTAAGTTCATCATTTTGAATCCCTTTGATGGTCAAACCAGAAATAAAAACTTTTCCATTCTGAGCAATTTCTAAAGTATTTCCGACAGTTCGATAAGTCCATTTTCCATCAGGAAATTCTCCTCCTCTTCCGACCTTGCAAGATCCGTCTTCATTAAAAACAAATTCCCAAGTTGGAGCTTTCCAATGACCATATAAATCGTTTTTCTCATAAGTTGAAGCTCCACAACTTAATATCAACAAAATTGTAACCAATGATAATAACGTGTTTTTCATAAGCGTATTGATTGTTTTTTTTAAATGTTTATTATTTTTCGATTCTTACCCGGACCCCATTCAAAGCAGCATTCCCAGTCAAAGTATCCACCCGCAGATCATCTGTCAAATCATTAATGCTAACACTATTTTGTGCAACAGCGATTTTCATTTTTGAATTTTTGCCCGCACCAAAACCTTGAGGAATACTTACTACTCCTTCCATGATTTCATCAGTCACTTCTACTTCTATTTCAATTTGTCCTACTCGTGATTTGACCAAAACATATGCTCCAGAATGGATATTCAATTTGTTCGCATCATTAGGATGAAGAAGAAGCGTGCATTCATTTTTTCCTTTCGATAAAATATGTGCGTTGTGTGTCCAAGTGTTATGTTGACGAAAAACTCGACGACCTATCATTTGAAATGGAAAATCATTGTTGGAATGGTCAGTATTAATATGAGTTTCCAATCTTTTTAAATCCTCCAAATAAACCTGTGAGGCCAATTGAATCTTGTCGTCATTGGTTTGAATACGTTTCAAAAGACTAGGTTTCAACGGACCTAAATCAATACCATGTGGATTTGCTTTTAGTTTTTCAAGGGTGATTCCATCCTTTGCATAGCTGCCCATTTGAAGTGCCATGTCGATCATCATCTCTGGCGTTTGACCTGGATTTTTTTCTCCTTTTAATCGAGCTGTCAACTCCGCTAAAATTTCCCAATCGTGTTTTACATTTCCTTTTTTCGGAAACATTGGTGGAGAATATTTGGCTATATTTCGAACGGCTAAATTTAAAAAAGTAACATCATATTGTGAGATTTCTAAACCACTGGTTGCTGGAAAAATGATATCCGCATGTCTACTAGTTTCTGTTAAATAAATATCGGAGCAAACAATAAATTCTAATTGTTCAAACGCCTTTTCAACCCGCTTGCCATTCGGGACAGACAGTACTGGATTTCCTGCAATACAAACAAGTGCTTTGATCTGACCTTCTCCTTCCGTTTCTATTTCTTCAGCCAGTGAAGCAGAAGGCGTTTCACCAATATACTTTGGTAATTTTCTGACTCTTGATAAAGGCATGGATGCACGTTTCGGTCTACCTTTTTTTGGACTAAAAGTAATCGGATCAATGGCAGGACTTGGAAACATCATGCCACCAACTCGATCATAATTCCCATTAAGAATGTTGAAAACATTGGATAACCAGATGCAAAGACCACCAAATGTTTGGGTACTCAATCCCATCCGACTATAAAGGACGGCTTGGTCAGCCGCTACCATTTCTAAAACTAAGGATCTGATTTTCGAAGCTTCAATTCCTGTTATTGATGCTGCTTTTTCGGGAGTAAATTGTTTGACAGCTGTTTTTATTTCTTCTAAACCTATTACCGAATGCTCTAAATGATTTAATCTTATTTTATTTTCCTCAACTAAAACATGAATCATAGCTAAAAGAAAAACCGCATCGGATTCTGGTTTGATAAATAAATGTTCCGTTGCTTTTCGGGCAGTTTCAGTTCTTCTCGGATCTATAACAATTACTTTACCTCCTCGTTCTTGTATGGACCTTATTCGTTTTCCAACATCTGGAGAAGACATCATGCTGCCATTTGAAACAATCGGATTTCCACCCATGATGACCATATAATTGGTCCGATCTAAATCTGGTACTGGATTTAACATGGAATGTCCTAACATATGGATAGCCGCGACATGATGTGGCATTTGATCTACAGAAGAAGCACTGAAACGTTGTTTTGTTTTTAATGCTTTCAAAAATGGACGCATGAATAACAAATTGCCTACATTATGCGCATTTGGATTTCCTAAAAAGCTTCCTACTGAGTTGTCTCCATATTTAGCCTGTATCTCTTTGATTTTTGTAACCGTAATTTCAAATGCTTCCTCCCAACTTATTTCTATGAATCCATCCGCTGTTTTCTTCAACGGAGACCTCAACCGATCTTCATCCAAATAAAAATCTTTCAATGCAACTGCTTTCGGACAGATGTGTCCTCTTGATAGTGGATCTTTTTCATCTCCTTTGATGGAAGTAATATTTTCTCCCTCATATTCGATTGCGATTCCGCATAGCGCTTCACAAATATTACAAGTTCGGTAGTGAGTTGGCATGTTAATTATTTTAACTTAATTATAAGAACGTACTATTAACCTTTAAGTTAATGATTAAAGTTTTGTTAACCCAATTCTGATAATGGAAGATATCGATGATAGTTTGATATTTTAATAACAATATAACTCCTGCCTATGAAAACATGGATACTTTTATTTGCCACTTGCCTGTTCGTTAGCTGTAGTCCTCAAAAGTTGTTGAAAAGAGGAAATCCTGAGAAAGCATATACGATTGCTTTGAAGCAATTGCATAAGGAAAAAGCGGTTGCGAAAAACGAAGAAATCTTAAATCAAAGTTTGCAAAAATTAATTGCCAATCAATCAATCAAAAAGAATGGGTTGATTCAGAAAGGTAAATTGGATGCATTAGAAGAAGCTTTGCTCATTAATGGAACACTGCAGAATTACATTAAAGATGCAGTCGGATTCTTGTCTGAAAATTATGAAGATGAAATCAATTTCTTTGACGAAGAAGAACGATGGCTGACAAAAAAATGTGCCGATTTAGCATTTCATGAAGGTAGTTGGAAATGGGAAAAAGCACAATCAAATAATGATAAACGATTGGCACAAGCAGCTTATAGGAATTTTCTAAAGGCTAATGATTATCAATATGAAAACATCAAGCAATTGCTAAATGTGCTCGAACAAAGTTTCGAATTTGGTCAAATTATTTATGGAATAGATCCAATAGAATATGATGCTAGTTTTTCAAAAATGAAAGAAAGTAACGATCAGTTTTTAAGAATAATTCCATTGAATCAGATTGAAGAATCAGCATGTGATTGTATTGTTTCAATTAATTATGACTCACCACATACTTCTGATAATACAATTGTTACTTCCAATGATTATGAAAAAGAAATAGAAGATGGGTATGATATAGAAATTGTAGAAGAATGTCAAACCAATAGCAATGGAGAACAAGTGATTGTGGAGGTCGAAAAGGAAGTAACAACCTATAAAACAATTAAAGCAACTGTACGAGTGACTGAAATTACAAGATCTACCCGTTCCAGTGCAGGAATAAAGGTGGTCAGAAAAACCGAAAATTGTAAATTGAAAAATCAATCTTGGTGTGATTCAGTTGAGGATCAAATTCGGGATGTAGATGTCTGTGGAGATAAGCGAGCAATAACAGGTTGCGTTCCTTCTGATAGTGGAATTATGTTAGATTCAAGAGCTACTATGGAAAGTAATGTTTATGGAAACTTGCAATTTAGTGTCCACAACTATTTAATGAGGTCGAAATAAGTTTGTAAATGTATTGTGATGTACTATTCTTTTTTACTTCTTATAAAGCTAGGATTCCAAGCCAAGATTCCAAGTAAGACTGCCATAAAAACAGATCCACCAATATCATAAGTGTTATTGACTAGATGAACAACCGTGAATACTAACATAAAAACGGTAAAAAAGCCAGCAACGTACTTTCTATATTTAGGCAACCAAATGAGTAAGCCAGACACCATTTGCAAAACGCCCAATCCTCTCCAGATCATTGGTGAAATACTTGATTCCATTGAACAAGGCGGCTCCAAAAAGGATAGATATTTATCTGCTCCAATTGATAGGAATAGGATGCTGCAGATGGCTACTAGTATGTTTTGAATAGTCATTGTTACTTTTTTATGATGAGTAAAATTTTATCTCGAAAATTTACTAGGACTTTTCTTGCTAAACATCCTCCCCAACAACCGCCCACAACAAAGCTTCCTCCAATCGACCTTGATGTATGGCCTCCTTACAAGCAATGTGCAATAACTCTTTAGAATCCTTATCTTCTAACAAGTCTTCTACAACTGATTTTTCAGCAAACTTTTCAATCGCTTCTTCAGATGGAAGTTTGAGCAAACCAGCCAACTGTCCAAGGTCATTACCTGTAAGTATCTTACTATTTTGAACGCTTTTTGGAAGGCTGTCAAAGCCAATAGAAATATCTACAACCGACTGAATAATCGTCTGAACAGCAGGTCCACTTGCGCGTACATAATAAGCACGTCCCATACGACCCATCAAATCAATTTTATGAGGATCAATTCTGTTGTTACTGTCTAGTACTTTTTCATCAATATGCATTCTCACTACATTGCAAATAATCAGGTGCCCGGCTCCACCATGTTGGCCTAGTGGTATGATTTCAGATACTTTACATTCCATGTGCACAGGGGATTCCTTTACTCGAAATGGTTTAACCAAGTCAGAAGCAAGTGGTGTCAATCCTGTTTTGTCAAATTCACTATCCTCGGTCGGAAATGATATGCTGGAAACCGCCATTTGTCGAACAATAGAATGAGATACAACATTGATCACAACTTCTTTTGTCTTTTCGATGTTATGTAATGTATCTTTTGTTGTGTTATCGGATACTCTTCTATTAGAAGAAAAAACTAAAACAGGTGGATTGGAACTAAAACAATTAAAAAAACTGTAAGGTGCCAAGTTAGGATTTCCGTTTTCATCAACAGTGCTAGCAAAAGCAATAGGGCGAGGGGAGACCGCTCCTAACAAAAACTGATGAAAATCTTTAGTAGCTGTTTTTTCTGGATCAACAATAAGCATAGTATGAAATTAGAAGTGTTATTTTTGTTCAAATTTAAACAATTAGAAATTGGCATCGATAAAAAAATCTTATTTCATTTACGCAATTATTGGATTAATTGCTTTAATCGTTTTGGGGAAGTATTTTTTCGTTCAAAAGAAATTTGTAACCGGTGAAACTGCTCCTGATTTTGAAATAGTCTTGGAGTCAAATGAAACCATCAGTTTGGCAACCCTCAAAGGAAAATATTTCTTGCTAGATTTTTGGGGAAGTTGGTGTGTCCCATGTCGAGCTGATAATTTGGAACTCGTCAAAATTTACAATCAGTTTCATGGACAAAAATTTGATAAAGCAATTGATTTCGAAATCATCAGTATCTCCATAGAAAAGGATCCATTAAAATGGAAAAAAGCGATTCAAGAAGATCAAATGAAATGGAATTATCATTATTCCGACCTCAATATGTTGGACTCTGAAATCGCTAAAACCTATCGAGTCCAACAAGTGCCAACCAAATATCTAATCAATGAAAAAGGTATAATTGTCGGTGTAGACCAGACAGTTGAACAAATAGCTGCCTTTTTAGAGAAAAGAGTGCTGAAAAACTGACAAAATGACCTACATTCTGGCATGGCAGTATAATTGATGTACAAAATATATTATATAGGAGCGGATATAGAATTTCGCCAATTTATATTCACCTTGTATTATAGTACCTTTATATGATAAAGAAATTCAAAGAGTTTATGTCAAAAGATAACAACCCTGTCGATGAGACAGTAGAACAAACAGATGCTTCAGAAGCAAACACAGCGGAAACGACTGAAAGTGTAGATGATACTTCGAATGCAGAAACAGAGGAGGAAGTTCAGGCAGAACCAGAATCAGAAGTTGATATTTTGAAGGCACAAGTTGCAGAACAAAAAGATAAATTTCTCCGTCTTTTTGCCGAATTCGATAATTTCAAAAAAAGAGCCGTCAAGGAAAAAATTGATATGCTAAGTACTGCCAGTCGTGAAACGATTACAGCAATGCTTCCAGTTTTGGATGATTTCGATAGAGCAAAGAAAAATGCGGATGACGAAAATAGTGAAGAACCTTTTAGCGAAGGAGTAAACTTAGTTTATAACAAACTATACAACGTTTTGAAGCAAAAAGGACTGCAAGAAATGGAAACGACTGGTTCTGATTTCGATCCAGAAAAGCATGAAGCAATTACTGAAATTCCAAATGAAGAGATGAAAGGAAAAGTGGTCGATACAATCGAGAAAGGTTATTTATTGAATGACAAAATAATCCGCCATGCGAAAGTGGTGGTAGGAAAATAATATGGCAAAAAGAGATTTTTATGATATCCTCGGTGTTCCAAAAAGCGCAGATGAGGGTACAATCAAAAAAGCATATCGTAAGGTTGCTATGAAATTTCACCCAGATAAAAATAAGGGTGATAAAGCTGCTGAAGAAAAATTCAAAGAAGCAGCGGAAGCTTACGAAGTGTTGAGCAATAAAGATAAACGTGCTCGCTATGATCGTTTCGGTCATCAAGGGGTCGGAGGTCAAGGTGGTTTCAGCGGTGGCGGAAGCATGAACATGGAGGATATCTTTGCCCAGTTTGGAGATGTATTTGGTGATGACAGCCCATTTAGCCAATTTTTTGGTGGAGGCGGTGGTGGTGGAACACGTACTAGAAGATCAACTGGAAAACGAGGTTCTAACTTGCGCGTAAAAGTAGCGTTAGATTTAAAAGAAATTGCCAACGGTGTCAACAAAAAAATCAAAGTAAAAAAACAAATCGGTTGCAAAACTTGTAATGGTTCTGGTGCAAAAGATGCGAGTTCTGTCAAGACTTGTTCTACATGTCGAGGATCTGGTTATGTGCGTCAAGTGAAAAATACATTCTTAGGTCAAATGCAAACAACAGTTGCGTGCCCAAGTTGTAATGGTACTGGAAATATGGTGACAGCCAAATGTCATTCATGTCGTGGAAATGGTACCCAACAAGGAGAGGAAGTAATTGAAATCGATATTCCAGCTGGTGTACAAGATGGAATGCAGTTATCTGTTAGAGGAAAAGGAAATGCTGGATCCGGTGGCGGTGGCAATGGAGATTTGATGATCAATATTGAAGAAAAACCACATGGTGAATTACACCGTGATGGCATGAATTTGATCTATGAATTGTATCTCAATTTTGCAGACGCTGCACTAGGTACTTCCGTAGAAGTGCCAACAATAGATGGACGTGTAAAAATAAAAATTCCTGCAGGAACTCAATCAGGTAAGATGTTCCGCTTAAAAGGAAAAGGATTACCTTCTGTTCAAAGCTATGGCAAAGGAGATCAAATGATTCACATGAATATTTGGACACCTAAAAAACTAAGTAGCGAAGAAGAGACTTTACTAAACAAAATGAAAGGAATGAAAAATTTCCACCCAAACCCTGGAAAAATGGAAAAGGGATTCTTTGATAGAATGAAAGACTATTTTAATTAAGTCGATCTTGAAAAAAATAAAAAGGAAAAGCGAATTGTTTATACAGTTCGCTTTTTTACTTTTGTGAAAATGCGAACAGTCTATTTTTTACTTTTAGACGTGCTTAGCTTTGAGAGAGATGAGAGGTTGGATATCTTCATCTCGTGGTTAAGCGAGCCAAAGGTTTCTAACCTCTTGGCATTGGAGAGGGAACAGAAAACGTGAACTGGATTCTAAAACAACAACACTATGAAAACCATAAAATTTCAGCTACTCACATTATTCATTGCATTATCTTTCTATGGCTGTCAGCAAAGTTATTTTTTCGATGAAGCAGTAGTCGTCAACAACGAAGCATGGAATTATAACCAACCATTAAATTTCAAAGTAGATATTCAAGATACCAAAAAGAAGTACAATCTCTATTTTGATATCGAACATTCCACCGATTATTCTTTCCAAAATATGTATGTGCAAATACATACAACTTTTCCAAATGGAGAAAAAACAAGTGTTCCGTTGTCTATTGATTTTATGGATAAAACAGGGCGATGGAATGGAAAATGCAGTAGTGGTTTTTGCAAATTACGTGTTCAATTGAAAACAGCCATCCAATTTAAAGAGCCTGGTCAATATGGTTTTGAATTTGAACAGTTTATGAGAAAAGAAAATCTAAGAGGAATCAAAAACCTAGCTTTCAGAATGGAGGAAGTAGGTGGATCCTAGAAATTATTAAGAAATTACGCTGTGCCCAAGCAATTCATAAGTCGAAAGAGTCTGAAGGACTCACGCAGGTTAACTTGGGTTAACAGCCCAAGAAAAAAACATGCAAAAGAAATCATACAACCTAAAAGCCGGCGCAATCAGCAACTTAAAAATAGTTGAATCCAGCCTACCAGATCCAGCAGCTGATGAAGTAACCGTAGCTGTCAAATCCATAGGCTTCAACTTCGCAGACCTCTTCGCAATCTGGGGATTGTATGGTGCAACACCGGAAGGAGAATTCACTCCAGGACTAGAATATTCTGGCGACATCATAAAGGTAGGAAGTGATGTAAAAGATGTCAAAGTCGGACAAAGAATAATGGGGTTGACGAGATTCGGTGGTTATACATCTCATTTAAATATCGATCACAGATACGTCACACCGTTACCAGAAAATTGGAGTTATCAAGAAGGGGCTTCATTTTTAGTGCAAGTCTTTACCGCTTATTATGGATTGATAAATTTGGGAAATATCCAACAAGGTAATACCGTATTGATTCATTCAGCAGCAGGTGGAGTAGGGTTGCAAGCGAATCGAATCGCTAAAAAATTCGGGGCCTACACAATAGGAACAGTGGGAAGACCTGATAAAGTAGATTTTTTAAACAAAAATGAAAACTACGACCATGTCATTGTAAGAGGTTCGGACTTTGAAAAAAAATTAACTCAAGCACTTGGCGATAGAGACCTCCATATCATTATGGATTCTATTGGTGGAAAATTTTTCGAAATAGGATTTGAAAAATTAGCAGAAATGGGTAGAGTGATTGCATTCGGTTCTGGTAGATATGCGTCTCCAAACAATCGACCTAATTATCTCAAGATGGCTTGGCAGTTTCTAACCCGACCTAAAGTAGATCCTCAAAATATGGTCGAAACAAATCGCTCCATCATGGGATTTAATTTAATCTGGTTATACGATAGAGTGGAGATGATGAATGAGATTTTGGTAGAATTGGAGAAAATGAAATTACCCAAACCACATGTTGGTCACGAATTTGCTTTCGAAGATTTGAAGGAAGGAATGAAGTTGTTTCAAAGTGGGAAGACTATTGGGAAGGTGGTGATTAATGTCTAGTTGATATTTGATGTATGATTAATGATGTATGATATGATCGTTGTTTCGCGAGCTCACGTTAGCTCCGCGTAAAAACGGTCATATCATAAATCATACATCATAGAATCATACATCATAAAATCATACATCATATCAAAACTTAAGGTGCTTAACAGTAAGCGAATTATTAATCAACTGCTGCAAAGACTCAATCCCAATTCTCAAATGATCTTCTGCAAATTGGGCCGTTACTTTCTTATCACTTTCTTCTGTTTTTACTCCATCGGCAACCATTGGCATATCCGAAACTAATAACAATGCTCCTGCAGGTATTTGATTTTTAAACGCAGCCACAAAAATAGTAGCAGTTTCCATATCAATTGCAATTGGTCTCAATGTTTCTAGATAGTCTTTAAAATCTTGGCGATGTTCCCAAACTCTTTTGTTAGTGGTATAAACAGTTCCAGTCCAATAATCTCTGTCATTTTCTCTGATGGTAGTTGAGATTGCTTTCTGCAATGCGAAAGAAGGTAGGGCAGGCACTTCAGCTGGCATATAATCATTTGATGTTCCTTCTCCTCGAATCGCTGCGATAGGTAAAATCAAGTCACCTACTTTATTCATCTTAGTTTTGATACCTCCACATTTGCCTAAAAACAATGCTGCTTTAGGTTTTATAGCCGTCAACAAATCAACAATAGTTCCTGCGTTTGGACTTCCCATTCCAAAGTTGATAATCGTAATATTCTTAGCGGTCGCACTCATCATGGCACGATCCATTCCTTTGATTTCAACGTTGTATTGCTTCGCAAATTCTTTTACATATCCACTGAAATTCACCAAAATAATATACTCACCAAATTCATCTAATGCCGTTCCAGTATATCGGGGCAACCAATTATCTACAATTTCTTTTTTAGTCTTCATGCTGTTCTTTTTCTTTATATAATTTTTATCTGCTTAGGAACATCGAACGTTTTTTCTTTAGTTCCCTAAAAAATGGGTCATTTAGATCTTTAATAAAATGAATAGCTTCTCCTGTCGATTTCATTTCAGGTCCTAGACTTTTATCAACATTTGGAAATTTTCCGAAAGAAAAGACCGGCACTTTAATGGCATATCCCTCTTCATGTTTTTTGATATTAAAGTCTTTCAATTTTTTCGCTCCAATCATCACTTGTGTCGCATACTTTAAATAAGGAACTCTATATGCCTTCGCTATAAAAGGTGTAGTTCGAGAAGCTCTAGGGTTTGCTTCAATAACATATACTTTGTCATCTTTAATCGCAAATTGAATGTTAATCAACCCTTTAATTTTTAATGCTTTTGCCAACTTGATCGTGTAGGTCTTCATCGTATCTATTACCTGTTCTGACAAACTATATGGAGGCAATAATGCATTGCTATCGCCAGAGTGAATTCCAGCTGGTTCAATATGTTCCATGATACCCATAATGTGCACATCTTCTCCATCACAAATCGCATCAATTTCCGCCTCCGAAGCTCTTTCCAAAAATTGATCAATCAATACTTTGTTATTAGGCATATGCTTGAAAATAGTCAAGACATGTTCTTCTAATTCATCATCATTTATAACAATACGCATTCGTTGTCCTCCTAGTACGTAAGAAGGTCTCACCAAAACAGGATAAGTCACTCGATTGGCAATTGTCAATGCTTCATCCGCATTGTCAGCAGCACCATACTTTGGATACGGAATATTCAACTCTTTCAACAAATCAGAAAAAGCCCCTCGGTCTTCTGCCAAGTCCATATCAGGATAACTTGTACCAAAAATCTTGATGCCATTTTTGTGGAAACGTTCTGCTAATTTTAGAGCAGTCTGTCCACCAAGTTGTACAATGACACCTTCTGGTTTTTCTAGTTCAATAATTTCTTCAATATGTTCCCAAAAAACAGGTTCAAAATATAATTTATCAGCGACATCAAAATCTGTTGAAACCGTTTCAGGATTGCAATTGATCATAATTGATTCATATCCTGCTTCTCGTATCGCCATCAATCCATGAACACAACAATAGTCGAATTCAATGCCTTGACCAATTCGATTGGGACCAGAACCTAAAACAATAATTTTCTTTTTATCAGTAGGAATACTTTCATTTTCAGTATCAAATGTCGAATAGAAATAAGGGGTTTGTGCTTCAAATTCAGCCGCACAAGTGTCCACCATTTTGTAGGTACGACGAATGTCTAATGCTTTCCGTTGGTCTGTGACTTCTTGTTCTTCAATTCGCAATAACCACGCAATCTGTGCATCTGAATATCCATTCACTTTTAATTTTCTAAAAAATGGTTCTGGAATATCTTGTGCAACATTATATCGGATCAATTCCATTTCCAAATTTACCAGCTCCTTAATCTGACGGATATACCAAGGATCAATTTTTGTTAATTTGAAAATCGTTTTTTCAGGAATTCCCAAACGAATGGCATCTTTCAATCTGTAAATTCGATCATCACTTGCAAATTCTAATCGATGCAAAACATCGGTTGTTTGAATCCATTCTTTTTTATCGGCACCTAACCCATTGCGATTATTTTCTTGAGACTGACAGGCTTTTTGAAGTGCTTCATTGAAAGTACGACCGATTGCCATTACTTCACCAACAGACTTCATTTGCAATCCTAAAGTGTGATCTGCTCCAGCAAATTTTGCAAAATTCCAACGAGGCATTTTGACAATCACATAATCGAGCGTGGGTTCAAAATAAGCAGAAGTGGTTTTAGTAATTTGATTTTTAAGTTCATCCAACGTGTATCCAATCGCCAATTTCGCAGCAATCTTCGCAATCGGATATCCAGTTGCTTTACTTGCCAATGCAGATGATCTAGAGACACGTGGATTAATTTCTATTGCTATTAATTTTTCATCTTCTGGATTTAATGCAAATTGTACATTACAACCTCCTGCAAAATTTCCTAACGAACGCATCATCTTAATCGCATCATTTCTCATTTGTTGGTAGGCAGTATCTGATAAGGTCATGGCCGGAGCAACCGTTATGCTATCTCCAGTATGAATTCCCATTGGATCCAAATTCTCAACAGTACAGATAATAACGACATTGTCATTGTCATCTCGAAGCAATTCCAATTCATATTCTTTCCATCCGAGTACAGCTTGTTCGACTAGCACTTCATGGGTCGGAGAGAGGTTCAATCCGTGACGTAATTTATCGTCAAATTCATCTTCAGTAAAAACGAATCCACCTCCACTTCCTCCCAAAGTATAGGACGGACGAATTACTAATGGAAACCCAATTTCTTGAGCCGCTTCTTTTCCTTCCAAAAATGAATTAGCAATTCTAGATGGAGCAACATGCATCCCGATTCGGAGCATCAATTGCTTGAATTTTTCACGATTTTCTGTCAATTCGATTGCATCTAAATCCACTCCAATTAATCGACAATTGTATTTTTCCCAAATTCCCATTTTCCCAGCTTCGATTGCTAGGTTCAATGCAGTTTGTCCGCCCATTGTCGGTAAGACCGCATCGATTTGTCGCTCTTCCAAAATCTGGATAATACTTTCAGGAGTCAATGGCAATAAGTAAACATGATCGGCAGTAACCGGATCAGTCATAATTGTTGCTGGATTGGAATTAATTAAGGTGACTTCGATTCCTTCTTCACGCAATGATCGAGATGCTTGTGTTCCAGAATAGTCGAATTCGCAAGCTTGTCCTATTACAATAGGTCCACTTCCGATGATAAGAATTGATTTGATTGATGAATCTTTTGGCATGAGCAACTATAGTATGTGATATTTATAATTGCGGTCAAAGGTAGTGAAAAAAGGTTTACAAATGTTTGCCTTTTTAGTTGCCTTAGTTGTTTGAAGCGGCTCCGCTTCAGATACGCCTATCAAGGTAAAGAGTTCTGAAGCAGAGCCGCTTCAAACAACAAATTAAGCTATTAATTGGGAGGTCTTCCCCAAAGGGGTAAAAGCAAATAGATAAGGGCACCGTCCTTATTGTCATATACGTTATTCGGGAAGCTCCAACGGAGCGAAAGCATTAAACTTGCGCTCCGTTGGAGTAATTTGAGTATCTGAAACGAAGAAACTTCAAGCAACAAATTTATTCCACCACTTCAATATCAATCGACCTAGAATAGAATTCAGAAACTGCATTAATTTGACGCCCTTCAATTTTTTGCTCTTCTCGAAATTTCCGAACCAAATAAAGTCCACCTTTTCCATATTTCATGTTGGTTAATTTATCTTTTTCGATTGTTGCTGCCGGTGCGTCGGTAGGTCCTTTTATATTGATGTTAAAAGCTCGGTTTTGATTATCTGTAAATAATAAAACTAGTTCTTCATTTTTGCTAAGATTAGACCCTTCCCAAGTCAGTTGAATTCCCTTTGATTTGCTAACTCCGTTTTCTATTTTGAAACTTGAAATTGGATTTATTTTTAAATTGTATTTATAAGTATCAGCTTCTTTTGGATTCATTTCAAATTCGTATTGTGATTTAAAATCCGATTTCCTTTCTGAGCGATATAATTTTCTACCAACAGCTTTTTTCATGGTCATACTTCCACCGTCAAAAAAAACACCATTCGAATATTCAACAGCAGTTCCTTTTTGAGCATTTTCGCCTGTCTTGAAATAAGCTTCTCCTTTAACTTTTTTCTCAGGTTGCATGTATCTCAAATAGAAGTTTGCATAAGTGGTTTTTTTGTCTTCAATTTGCGCTGACTTTGAATCTGATTGGCAGGAAGAAAAAATGAATACAATTAAAAATAGTGTAGGATATAAAAACTTCATGCGGAAATTAATTTTGACAAAAAATAGAATTCAAAGATAAGGATAATTGATTTATGATTCTATGATGTGGATAAGATCGTTGTTTTACGAGCTCACGAATTTTCTATAATATCATACATCATACATCATAGAATCATCACAAATAAGAAATATGAAAAAAGTATTAGTAACAGACGGGGTGCATCCTTCTTTAATCGAGGAGTTAGAATTAGCAGGATATGAATGTGATTATCATCCAAAAATTAAGTTGGAGAAAGTTCATGAAATGATAGAACCTTATGTAGGAATCATTATCAATAGCAAAATTATCTTTGATAAAGCATTATTCGACAAAGCGAAAAACCTGCAATTTATAGGTCGATTAGGTTCTGGTTTAGAGATTATTGATTTGGAATATGCTAAGGTGAGAAAAGTACGTGTACATAGTGCTCCCGAAGGCAACCGAAATGCAGTTGCTGAACACGTGCTGGGAATGTTATTAAGTTTGTTTAATAAGCTAAATCAAGCAGATCAAGAAGTAAGAGCAAAACTTTGGGATCGTGAAAAAAATCGTGGTCGTGAACTGATGGGATGCACCGTTGGTATTATTGGTTTTGGAAATACTGGCAGAAGATTTTCAGACAAATTAACCGGTATGGAAGTACAAGTTTTAGCCTATGACAAATACAAGACAAACTATGCAGATAATTTAAAACATGTCAAAGAAACGACTTTAAATGAAGTGATCGCCTCATCAGATGTTATTAGTTTCCATTTGCCATTAAATCCAGAGACCAAACATTTTGCTGATTCAAAATTTTTCTCAAATTGTAAGGAAGGAGTCGTTTTGTTAAATACTTCAAGAGGAAATGTCATTAAGACGGTTGACTTATATGCAGCACTTCAAAGTGGAAAGGTCGGTGGTGCGGCATTAGATGTCTTTGAAAACGAAAAACCTGAAACTTATTCAAAAGAAGAATTATCTTTGTATGACAAACTATTCACATTGCCGAACACAATCTTTTCACCACATGTAGCTGGTTGGACAACCGAATCCAAGAAAAGATTGGCAGAAGTCCTACTGAAAAAAATACTTCAGTAACTGATTTGTCATCCTATTTTCCCATATATCGACAAGTTTATCATCTTTAGAAACCTGACTTAACTATTAAAGATGGCTATATTCAAGAATTATTAATATTTAATTTTATAATTGAATTCGTCTGTAAACTATCAAGTCTACCTTTGTAAGTAGTTTCTAAACTTCCTTGGTAGAAGCGATTTTGCTGACATTACCAATTTAATTTAGTTAAATAATTCGATTGAAAGTCTTTAAACATGTAAAAAAAAAGATATACAAGTTCTTGAAAATGAGGGTTGCAAATATGTCAATGTCATGACAATGGATTTCTCTATTGTTTTGAAAACACTCTTAAATTTCTTAACATTGTGGGTCTTTCTCAATCGAAAATTCAACGAAATTCTAAAAAAATCAATTTTAAATGGTACGTAATCTTTTACTCACACTTTGCTTCGTTTTTTTAGGCACTTTTGCTTTCGCTCAGACTTCCCTTCAAGGAAAAATAACTGACACGGAAACAGGAGAAGACCTGATAGGGGCCAATATTGTCCTACAACAAAATGGAGCCTACAAAGCTGGAGCTAGCACTGACTTTGATGGAAATTTCAGTATTAGTATAGATCCAGGGACTTACGATGTGGAAGTTTCCTACATCGGTTATCCACCCAACCTTATCACAGGAGTTGTTGTCAACGCCGGACAAGCCAATACATTGGATGTCAAATTAGGTGGCGGTGATGAAGGTATTAACCTTGATGAGGTTGTTGTCATCGAATACAAAGTTCCACTTATCGAAAAAGATAACACGACTTCTGGTGGTGTTGTTACAGCGGAACAAATTCGTAACCTTCCAACCAAAAACATTAACGCATTGGCTGCTCAAACAGCTGGACTTTCATCAGCAGATGAAGGAGATGATGTCAGTGTTAGAGGTTCTCGTTCAAACGGAACAGATTATTACATCGATGGAATTCGAGTTTCTGGAAGCTTGATTCCGCAATCTGAAATCGAACAAATGCAAGTAATCACCGGTGGTATTGAAGCACAATATGGTGATGTTACAGGTGGTATTATTTCGATCACTACTAAAGGTCCAAGTGGAAAATTTTCTGGTGGGATTGAAGTAGAAACTTCTGAATTTTTGGACCCTTATGGTTACAATCTTGGAAGTGTCAACTTTTCTGGTCCGATTCTTAGAAAAAAATCTACGAAAGAAACAATCTTAGGATTTAGAGTTTCTGCTCAGTATTTACAACAACGTGATGACGACCCTTCTGCTGTTGATGTTTATAAGGTAAAACCTGAGGTATTAGAACAATTGCAAGCTAATCCGATTGTAACAATTGGAGGAACTTCTAAAGTATCAGCTGCTGAATTTCTTAGAGGAAATGGTGTTGATTCTGACAGTGATGTTGAAATCTTTGATTACAACCCTAATGAGGAATCATCTCGTCTAGATTTAACAGCGAAATTAGACGCAAGATTAAGTAACGCTATTGACGTAACTTTATCAGGTTCTTATCTTGATGATGTGGACAAATTTACTCCTCGTGGTGCGACTCCTCAATCAGACCCAAACTGGGTATTATTGAACTCTCACAGAAACCCAACTGATCACGATTGGGGATATAGAGGAAACTTTAGATTCAGACACCGATTAGGTGGAAATGGCGGAGCTACAGCTGATGCGGATGCTGATGAAGCTGCTAAGAAAGGAAGTGCGTTCAGAAATGCACAATACACACTTACTGTAGGATACCAAAAGAGTTTTGGAACTAGGCAAGATGCGATTCACGGTGAAAATGCATTTGACTACGGATATGTAGGAGACTTTGATTATACATGGGAACCTTTTATTGATGGTGTTTTTGATCCAGAAACACAGCAAGTAAATCCTGTACACCAAGATAATAGACAGACTTTTAATGGATTTACAGCAGGTGCAACGAATCCAGTTTTAGCTAATTATAACAATGTGAGTGATGTTCAAGATGCCAATGATTTTGTTGCATTTAATGGATTTACACTAGACATTTATGATGATGTTTGGGGACTTCACTCGAACTTAGGCCGTGTATATAATTTGATTGAAAAAACTGAAAATGATTTGTACACATTCAATGCAATGAGTTCATTTGATTTTCTTCCAGGTGGTTCTGAAAAAGGTAGACACAACATACAGTTTGGTATCTTATATGAGCAAAGAGTTGATAGAGAATATCAATTGAATCCAAGAAGACTTTGGTCTATCGCGGATGATCAAGCAAACAGACACATCTTAGGTGTTGATACTTCTAATGTTCTTGAAACGATAATCATTCCTGGTTTTAATAACCCAGCAGATATTTACCAAACTCAAATTACTGACTTATCTGGAAACTCATTTTATAGACAAGTTAGAGAGTTGACTGGCCAATCATTGAATGAATATGTAAATGTAAATTCATTAGATCCTTCACAGCTATCTTTGGCTATGTTCTCTCCTTCAGAGTTGACGGGTGATTATAATGGAATTCTTAGCTACAATGGATATGACTATTTAGGAAATAAATTAGACGGTGATGTTACTTTCGATGATTTTTTCACCGATAGAATTGATATTGGTGGACAGTCTGTTAGATCATTTGTTGTAGCACCTGCAAGACCAATTTATTCTGCAGCATATATACAAGATAAGTTTACATTCAAAGATATCATCTTCAGATTGGGTGTACGTGTAGATCGCTATGATGCAAATACAAAAGTATTGAAAGACCCTTTCTCTTTATATGAATTAATGGGCGCTTCTGATTTTTATGCAAATAATCCTAACGAAGCTCGACCAGAAACAGTACAAGACGATTGGAAAATTTACACGGAAAGTGCGACAGGTTCAAAAGTAAAAGCATATAGAGATGGAGACCAATGGTATTTTGCAAATGGTACTGCTGCCAATGATGGTACCTTGATTTTCGGTGGTGGATTGGTAAATCCAGTATTAAAAAATCCAAATGCGAATATCAAAGAAGATAATTTTGATACAAGTAATTCATTTGAAGATTATGAGCCACAAGTTAACTGGACACCACGTTTAGCTTTCTCATTCCCAATTTCAGATGCTGCCAACTTCTTTGCTCACTATGATGTATTGGTTCAGCGTCCTCCTTCAAACACGATTACTACTCCACAAGATTACTACTACTTCAACGAAAGACAACCTAGAGATAATCCGAATTTGAAACCAGAAAAGACAATTGATTATGAAGTTGGTTTCCAACAAAAATTGTCCAACTCTTCTGCTTTGAAAATTGCGGCTTACTACAAGGAAATGAGAGATATGATTCAGAATCGTACTTTCTTACACGTTCCTACAGTTAACCAATATGAAAGTTATGACAACTTAGATTTTGGTACAGTAAAAGGATTTACTTTCCAATACGATCTAAGAAGAACTGGAAACATTTCATTAACGGCTAACTATACTTTACAGTTTGCTGATGGAACTGGTTCTGATGCAGATTCACAAAGAGGAAACACAAGTCGTGGTAACTTACGTGTATTGTTCCCACTAGATTTTGATGAAAGACACCGTTTTACTTCTAGTATCGATTACCGTTATGGTTCTGGAAAAAAATACAACGGACCAAAATGGTTTGGTGCTGACATCTTTGCAAATGCAGGAATTAACCTTCAAGCAATTGCAGTATCAGGTCGTCCTTACAGTAAGAATAGAGAATACATTCGTTTAGATGGTCAAGGTATTGTTGGGTCAATCAACGGTGCAAGATTACCTTGGAATATGACATTAAATGCACGTATTGATAAAAACTTTAGATTGACAAAAGCGGATTCTAAATTTCCACTTGACTTGAATGTTTATTTTAGAGTTCAAAACATTTTGGATAAGAGAAATATTATCGATGTATATCCTGCTTCAGGATCTGCTGATGATGACGGATTTTTAGTTTCTTCAAATGGTTTGGATACTCAGGCATCAATCTTAAGTTCAGGAAAAGATTTAGAAGCATATGTTGATTCTTATCAATGGCGTGTATTAAATCCTTCTTTCTTTAGTTTGCCAAGAAGACTTTATTTAGGAGCAATTTTAGAATTTTAAAAAACACTTTTTCAGTTTTAATAAATTATCACAATTATGTTTAAATATAAACTTTGGATAATCGGGATGCTCTTGTGCTGTTTTTCTGTAACAGGATATAGCCACATCAACCCGGATCTAGAAAACAGACCCGCCAATCAAAATCAGGCGGTTAATTTCAGAGCGGATTGTGCTCAAGCAACGGAGCAAATCGATATGGATATCAACAACGTAAGAGCACGTCTCTTAGCGGGTGGTGATGTATGGTGGGATGGAGATGATGGACGATATATCGTCCCTAAGGTTGAGCCAGGTTCTGGTATTCCTGAACGTTCTTCAATTTTTGCTGGAGCAGTTTGGCTGGGAGGTGTTGACCCTGCAGGAAACTTGAAAGTTGCTGCACAAACTTATGGTTCCGCAAATGGATCAACAGATTTTTGGCCTGGTCCACTGACCGATGATGAAGGAACCGTAGAGACGGATACTTGTGCAAGGTGGGATAAATTTTTCACCGTTGACGGTAGTGAAATCGATGAACATTTGAAAAATTATTTGGTAGCAGAACAAGAAGGAGAAGATATGGATCCGGATGAAATTCCAGAAGGAGTAAAAGGTTGGCCAGCAATTGGAAACCCTTATTTTTTCGATATCCATAGATTCGAATTACCTTTTACTGCACAAGGTTTAGCCGCTTTCCAAGATCAAGATGGTGATGGACTTTACGATCCTACTAAAGGTGATTATCCAAGAATTGAAATTCGTGGTTGTGATGCACCCCAATATCCTGATCAAATGATTTTCTGGATTTATAATGATGCCGGTGGTGTTCACACAGAATCTCAAGGAGATGCTATTCAGATGGAAATTCAAGTTCAAGCTTTTGCTTATGCATCGCAAGATGAGTTGAATGACATGACTTTCCAACGTTATAAATTGATTAACCGTGCAATTGAGTCAATCGATTCCATGTTCTTCGCAATGTGGGTAGATGCCGATTTAGGTTGTTTTGATGATGACTATATTGGTTGTGATACTTCAAGAAGTTTGATGTATATCTATAATCAAGATGCTTTGGATGGACAAACAGGATGTGATTGTGGTGGTGTCAATACTTATTGTGATGAAATTCCAATTCTAGGTGTTGATTATTTCCGTGGACCTTTGGATGAAAATGGTGATGAATTAGGTATGTCTTCTTTTACATACTATAATAACGCAGCTTATTGTGATCCTCCTCCAGGTACAACAGATCCAGGTATTGCTTCTGAATTTTATAATTACCTTTCTGGTTCTTGGCAAGATGGAACTCCTTTTACTCAAGGAGGACTTGCATATAATCAGGGAAGTACAGATTTGATTAACTACGCATTTACAGAAGAACCAAATGATCAAACAGGTTGGTCAATGTGTTCAGAAGGTGTAGGTTGTGGTGATAGAAGAACGGTACAAGCTTCCGGTCCATTTAAGTTGGATCCAGGTGCCGTAAATGAATTGATTATTGGAGTTGTTTGGACGCCAGACATCGCTCACCCATGTCCAGATATAGGACCTCTATTGTTTGCTGATGATTTAGCTCAAGCATTATTTAATAACTGTTTTGATATTACAGATGGTCCAGATGCACCAGATGTTGATTTTATCGAATTAGATGAAGAACTAGTTGCTGTTTTATCAAATGATGAAATTACTTCTAACAATGCTTTTGAAAAATATGAAGAATCTGATCTTCGTGCTCCTCCAGGAACAATGGATAGTTTATACAGATTTGAAGGATACAAAATATTCCAATTAGCAGGACCAGAAGTAAGTTTAGGTGAACTAGATAATCCTGAAAAAGCAAGAGTTGTTGCTCAAGTAGATAAGAGAAACGGTGTTAAAGATCTTTACAACTGGATGAGTTTGCCAGATCCAAATTCAAACGAAGTAGTTTGGAATCCAACAAAAGTAGTAACAGCTGCTGATGATGGTTTGCTTCACACTTTTAAATTTAATGAAGATCAGTTTGCATTGGGTGATCGTCGTTTGATCAACCACAAAAAATATTATTACACTGCTTTAGCTTATGCTTACAATAACTATGAAACATTCGCTCCTACAACGGGTATCGGACAACGTACACCTTATATAGAAGGACGTAAGAATGTAAATGTATATGTACCAATTCCACGACCTTCTGTAACTGAAGTGTTAAATTCAGAATACGGAGATGGAGCGGTCATTACAAGAATCGACGGTGTTGGAGCTGGAAGTAATTTCTTAGAAATTTCTAATGAAGAAAGAATGTCTATGTTGTCAGATGATTTTGATGGCGAGATAACTTACTTACCTGGTGCAGGTCCAATAACAGTTCAAGTCTATAACCCTTTTGAAGTTCAAGATGGCGAATTTGAATTGACATTCATTGACGAAGACATGAGTAATGATGAATTGGATGAGGACGTTACTTGGAAATTAACCAACCTAACGACTGGTGATGTTGTAACTTCTGAAACAACTATTTACGAATTGAACGAACAATTAATCAGCGAATATGGTTTCTCAGTTACGGTTCAACAGTCTATCGAGCCAGGTGATAATCCTGCAAGTAACGACAATGGTGCAATCGGCATCGAAGTTGAATACCAAGATCCTTCTGGACCAGCTTGGTTGACTTATGCACCAAGAGGTGAGACTTTCGTAAATTATATCAGACCTAATCCAACAGACCCTATTGATTTGAATTTATCATTATCAACTATGGGTGACGGAGAATTTGTACCATACACCGTTTGTGCTTGGGAACCTCCAGTACAAATTGGAAACCCATTACAAGCATACATCACACCAGCTTGGACAGATGCTGGTAACAGTAGCTCAATTGTTAGAGGACAAAATCCTTTGTCTACTTTGAATAATGTAGACGTCGTATTTACTTCAGATCAATCAAAATGGAGTCGTTGTATTGTTGTGGAAACTGCTTCAACTCAATATACAGATAGCAATATCGGTTTGGGTGTTGAAACTGAATTGGATCCTGCAATCGCTAGTGCTCATGGATTTAATAGAGTTGATCACATGGACTTAAGAGGAGTTCCTTCCGTAGGAAAGAAAGATGATAATGGGGATGGAAAAGCAGATCCTGATGGTGAAATAGATGATGATGGTGATCCTAAAATGGGTATGGGTTGGTTCCCAGGTTATGCTGTTGATGTAGAATCAGGTGAAAGATTGAATATTTTCTTTGGAGAAAATTCAACGTATAACGATCAGATCGTACCTGCTGATACTTATGATAACGGAAGAATGATTACAAGAGATATGATTTGGAATCCATCTTCTCAAGATGCTTTTTTCCAAGCTGGATTTAATGTATATGGTGCTTATGCTGGTGGACAACACATGGTATACGTAACGGATGAACCATACGATGGTGGTGCGTACATGTACACAAGAATGGCTGGTGATGAAAGTAGTTTGAAAAAAGTAAACGCTTTGAAGAGTGTTAAGTGGACATCAATTCCATTCGTAAGTCCTGGAAACTCATTGTTATCTTACAACGATGGTTTGATACCTAATGATGTAGTTATTAAATTAAGAGTAGAAAATACTTACAAAGTAAAAGAAGGAACTGGTGATTTCGCTGGTTACCCAACTTATCGTTTCAAATTTGAAGGAGTTGCTCCAACTGAGTTGACAACTGATATTGAAAAAGATGATGCTTTGGATATGATTAATGTAGTGCCTAACCCTTATTATGGTTACTCTGCTTATGAAACTTCACAGTTTACAAATACTGTAAAAATCACCAATCTACCTGCTAAGTGTAATGTTACAATTTACTCAATTGATGGGAAATTTATCCGTCAGTACAAGAGAGATGAAGTAGGTGTTTCACAAGGTGATAGAAATAATGCGCCAGTAATGAATTCTCAAATCACTCCTGCACTAGAATGGGATATCAAAAACCACAAAGGTATTCCAGTTGCATCAGGTGTTTACTTGATTCATGTTGATGCAGATGGTCTAGGAGAAAGAGTGATCAAATGGTTCGGTGTTGGACGTCAGTTTGACCCGTCTGGTTTATAAAATATTTTGATGGAGAGGAAATGTCTTAAACCATATTTTCTCTCCACTTTTAAATTTGAAAAAAAATAGTTATGAATAAATTTCGTTACACTATATTATTAGCACTCCTTGTGTTTTCAATCCAATTTTCCTTCGCTGGAAATCCGGATAGACAAGGACAAGCAGGTGCGGGTCAATTGTTAATGAACCCATGGGCAAGAAGTGCGGGATTGCATTCAATTGCGACTTCCAATGTAATGGGAGTAGAAGCGATGAGAATCAATGTTGCAGGGCTTTCTAGAATTACAAAATCAGAATTTGTTTTTGCGCACACTAGATATTTAGAAGGAACAGATATCGGAATCAATGCATTCGGTATGGCTCAAAAAGTTGGTAAAAGTGGTGCATTAGGTGTTAGTTTGATGTCGGTAGATATGGGTGAAATCGATGTAACAACAACTGATAAACCACAAGGAAATGGATCAACCTTTTCTCCTTCTCTTTTTAATTTAGGTATCGGTTACGCACACATGTTTGAAAATAAAGTTTCTGTTGGAATTTTATTCCGTGCCATTTCAGAATCAACTGCCGATCTTTCAGCATTTGGTTTTGGTATCGATGCAGGTGTACAGTATGTTACTGGTCCACAAGACAATTTCAAATTTGGTATCTCTTTAAGAAATGTCGGTTCACCAATGCGTTTTAGCGGTGAAGGTCTTTCAGAGCAAGCGCCAAATCCAGAACAAAGTCTTCCATACGAATTAACGTTGTCTCAACGTGCAGAAAGATTCGAATTACCTTCAGCTTTAAATATTGGAGCTTCTTATGATTTCATTTTTAGTGAAAAGAATAGAGTTACTTTATTAGCTAACTTTACTTCAAATTCATTCTCACAAGATCAAATCGGAGGTGGACTCGAGTTTGCTTTAGGAGACATGTTTATGCTTCGTGGAGGATACAAATTAGACTTCGGACAAATCGCTGATGACGGTGAACGTCCACCAGTTTATACTGGTCCAAGTGCTGGTCTTTCAGTAATGGTTCCTGTTAGAAAAGAATCTTCTACTAAAGTCGGTTTGGATTACGCCTATAGATTGAGCAACCCTTGGGGTGGTACTCATAACATAGCTGTTAGAATTACGCTATAAGTACATAGATTTATCTAACATTAAAGGAGCTTGGAATTTTTCCAAGCTCCTTTTTTTATGCCAGGTGTAAGAATTTTTTAACTTTTACTCGGCTAGAAAAGCATTGTTTCAAACTAACAATTCTTTTGCACCTGCCTTCCGTATTTGTATTACTAAGTTCATTTACTCAACAAGCATATACGTTTATATATTTTCTTCCCTTCTTCAATCAAAAAAAGATGATTCTTCCTCAAATCAGTAGACTGACTAAATCAATAATCTTGGTTTTGGAGTGATATTGATATGGCTTAACATTGTAGTAATCAAAATTCTATCGTTATGACTACAATTAAAAAAGGTCTATTGTTATTGATGTTGAATTGTTTCTATACAACAATATATAGTCATATTCCTAAAAATAGCAATCCAAATACAAATGCGCAAAATCAAAATGTCCAGTTTCGTGGAGATTGTGCATTTGCACAAGCACAAACCGATATGGAGGTAAATAATGTCCGAGCTAGATTACTTACAGGTGGTGACGTTTGGTGGGACGGAGAAACAAATGGTCGTTATATTGTTCCTAAAGTAGAACCAGGATCGGGTATTCCTGAACGTTCATCCATTTTTGCTGGAGCCGTTTGGTTAGGAGGTGTGGACCCTGCCGGAAATTTAAAAGTAGCTGCACAAACTTATGGTGGAAGTTCCGAAGCAGATTTTTGGCCTGGACCACTTACTGATGAAGGAACCATTGAAGCAGATACCTGTGCTCAATGGGATCGTTTTTTTAAAGTCTATGGATCAGAAATCGATGCATTTCTTGGAGCCGTTGCTTTAGCAGAACAAAATGGAGTTGATATTGACGAAGATGATATTCCTGATGGTGTCAAAGGTTGGCCAGGAAATGGGAATCCTTTTTTCTATGATATGCATAATTTTGAACTCCCCAATCCAGCTGTTAATAATCAAGGACTAGCTCCATTTTTTGATGTATTGGTTGATGGAATTTATAATCCACTAGATGGGGATTATCCTATTATTCAAATCCGTGGTTGCAATGATCCACAATATGCAGATGAAATGGTTTTTTGGGTTTATAACGATGCAGGTGGAGTCCATACACAATCACAAGGTGATGCTATTAGAATGGAAATACAAGTACAATCATTTGCCTATGCTTCCAACGATGAATTAAATGATATGACTTTTCAACGATACAAATTAATCAACAGAGCGATCGAATCAATTGACTCGATGTTCTTTGCCATGTGGGTTGATGCGGATTTAGGTTGTTTCGATGATGACTTTATTGGTTGTGATACTACCAGAAGTTTAATGTACATATATAATGAAGATGCGCAAGATGGACAGACCGGTTGTGAATGTAGTGGTGTTGAATCTTACTGTAATGATATTCCAATTTTAGGAGTTGATTATTTCAGAGGTCCACTTAATGAAAATGGAGAAGAACTTGGTATGTCGTCTTTTACTTATTACAACAATGCAAGTTTTTGTGGGCCTGATCCTGGAACAACAGACCCGCAAACAGCAGCAGAATATTACAATTACTTAACAGGAAGGTGGAGAGACGGCACAACATTCACTCATGGTGGTTCTCATTATAATCCTACGAGTACCGATTATACATCTTACGCTTTTCCTGGCGAACCCAACGACCCAACAGGATGGTCAATGTGTACTGCTGGTCTAGGCTGTAGTGATAGAAGAACCGTACAAGCCTCTGGTCCATTCAGATTGGACCCAGGTGCGGTAAATGAATTAATCATCGGAGTTGTTTGGACACCGGATATTGCACATCCTTGTCCGGATATAAGACCTCTACTTTCTGCTGATGATTTAGCCCAATCTCTATTTAACAATTGTTTCGACATTACGGACGGACCAGATGCACCAGATGTTGACTTTATTGAAATGGATGAAAAATTAATCGCTGTTTTATCCAATGATGAACTGATTTCTAACAATGCATTTGAGCAATATGAAGAAAAGGATTTAAGAGCTCCTGAAAATACAGAAGATAACTTATATAGTTTTGAAGGGTACAAAATTTTCCAGTTAGCAAGTCAAACAGTAAGCCTTGGAGAATTGGATAATCCTGAAAAAGCAAGAATGGTTGCGCAAGTAGATAAAAAAAATGGCATTAAAAATCTATACAATTGGACAGGTATGGAAGACCCTAATTCTACTCAAATAATTTGGGTGCCAACCGAAAAAGTGGATGGTGCTGATGAAGGATTATTACACACTTTTAGTTTTACAGAGGATCAATTTGCATTGGGTGATCGTCGCTTAGTCAATCACAAAAAATATTATTACACTGCACTAGCTTATGCATATAACAATTATGAGGAGTTTGATTTTAATACAGTAGTTGGTCAAAAAACACCTTACATTGAAGGTCGTAGAAATGTAAATATATACACCCCAATTCCTCGTCCGTCCGTTAATGAAGTTTTAAATGCTGATTATGGAGATGGCGCGGTTGTTACTAGAATTGATGGAGTCGGAGCTGGAAGTAATTTTTTAGATATTTCAAATGAAGAGCGAAACTCATTTTTAGAAAGTGATTTTGATCATGAAATAACTTACCTAGAAGGAAAAGCGCCGATTACCGTTCAAGTCTACAATCCATTAGAAATTCAAGACAGTGAATTTGAACTAACCTTCATTGACGAAAACATGTCTAATGATCAATTAGATAATGAGGTAACTTGGAAGTTAACCAATTTGACAAATGGTGAAGTGATACTTTCCGAAACTTCTATTGACCAATTAAATGAACAATTGATAAACGAATATGGATTTTCAATTACGATCAACCAGTCAATTGAACCAGGTGCCAATCCAACAGATGCTAATAATGGCGCCATAGGAATTGAAGTTCAATACCAAGATGAAACAGGTCCTGCTTGGTTGGACCATGCACCGGAAGGAGAATTTTTCGTCAACTTTATTAAACCAAATCCAACTGATCCTAAAGATTTATTAGGAACGCTGTCTTCAATGGGTACGGGTGAATTTGTTCCATACACCTTATGTGATTGGGAGCCACCAGCAAATAATATTAATATTACACAACAATATATTACACCAGCTTGGACGGATGCAGGAAATTCTAGTTTAATAGTGCAAGGGCAAAATAAATTGGAAACGCTTAACAATGTAGATATAGTCTATACTTCCGATAAATCAAAATGGAGTCGTTGTATCATTGTAGAAACTGCTTCAACACAATATTTGAATCTCGGATTTGAAACGGAATTAAATCCTAACATTGCAAGTGCGCATGGTTTCAATAGCGTCGATCATATGGATTTGAGAGGAGTGCCTTCCGTTGGTAAAAAAGATGAAGACGGTGATGGTAAAGCAGATCCAGACGGAGAAATTGATGATGATGGTAATCCAAAAATGGGAATGGGATGGTTTCCTGGATATGCAGTTGATGTTGAAACGGGCACTCGGTTGAATATTTTCTTTGGAGAAAATTCTACTTATGATGATCAATTTATTAATGCATCTAGCTATGACGATGGAAAAATAATTACTAGAGATATGATGTGGAATCCAACTTCCCAAGATTTCTTGCCGATTCCAAATCCAACGATATATAACGCTTATGCAGGTGGACAACATATGGTATATGTAACAGATGAGCCTTATGATGAATGCGCTTATATGTATACAAGAATGGGAGGTAATGAAAGTAACTTGAAAAAAGTAACGGTGCTTCAAAGTGTGAAATGGGCTTCAATTCCATTCGTAAGTGCTGGGAATACATTGTTGAGTTATAATGATGGATTGATCCCGAATGATGTCGTAGTCAAAATTAGAGTAGATAATTCCTACAAGGTGGTATCTGGAACAGATGAATTTAATGGATATCCAACTTATCAATTCTCTTTTGAAGGAGTACAGGCCGAAGAATTGGTAGAAGAGGTGGATATAAATCATGCCTTGGATATGATTAATGTAGTGCCTAATCCATATTATGGGTATTCTTCCTATGAGACTTCTCAATTTACAAACACCGTTAAGATTACAAACTTGCCTGCTAAATGTGTTGTCAAAATATTTACGATCGACGGTAAATTTGTCAAACAATACAATCGCAATGAGGTTGGTTTGTCTCAAGCGGATCGAAATAACCCCGGAATTGCCATGACTCAAATTACTCCAGCTCTAGAATGGGATTTGAAAAATACAAAAGGCATCCCAGTCGCATCTGGTGTTTATTTGATACACATAGAAGCAGAAGGAATGGGCGAACGTGTTATTAAGTGGTTTGGCATCGGACGACAGTTTGATCCTTCTGGGTTGTAAGTTGCTTCGAGCGTCACCGCTTGAGATGCTACTATAAAATGGTATCTGAAGCAGAGACGCTTCAAACAACAATATTCGTTGGTTTTGGCTTGCGACAATTGTACGTGACGCCAAAGAACCTAAATTTGAATTGTGATTTTTTCTAAAATATATGGCCTCAAGATCTAATGCTTGAGGTCATAGTTTTTTTAGGACCTTTTACTTCTTAAGTAGCTATTTTCTTGTTTTATTTGGTACTGATAATGAATGTTTTATGTTCGATTTTTTATAAAAAGGGAACTAAAGTGACACATTTTTTGTAATTTTGAAGTAGAAAAGGGCAAGAACGTTTTCATCAACCATAGATGAAAACGTTCTTGCATTTTATTTTAAACCTGCTAGTCAGGTTATTTTTTTAAGTAAAACATTCAATATGGCCAAGATAAATTATTTGACACAAGAAGGCTATGATAAATTAAGAGCTGAACTAGAAGAACTTAAAACAACTGGACGACAAGAAGCCGCTCAAGCGATAGCTGAAGCAAGGTCACAAGGAGATCTCTCTGAAAATGCAGAATATGATGCAGCCAAAGATGCACAAGGAATGTTGGAATTGAAGATCAACGAATTGGAAAAGGTGATGGCAAACGCAAGAATCATTTCTCCAGATGAATTGGGTGTAGACAAAGTAACGGTACTCAATAAGGTGACAATCGAAAATGTGAAAACGAAAAAAGAAATTACTTATACTTTAGTAGCTGCAGCAGAAGCAGATTTAAAGTTAAAGAAGATTTCTGTTAGCTCTCCAATTGGGGAAGGATTGTTAGGTAAAGAAGTTGGTGATATTGCAGAAGTAAAAACTCCAGGTGGCGTTATCCAATTTAAAATTAAAAACATCTCTTTCTAATGGCTTCTATTTTCTCAAAAATTATTTCTGGAGATATTCCTTGTTACAAGATTGCTGAGTCCGATCACTTTTTTGCTTTTCTGGATATTCGTCCATTAGCAAAAGGTCATACTTTGGTGGTTCCCAAAAAAGAAGTAGACGATTTGTTTGATGTGGATGATGAAACACTTGCTGGAATTATGCCGTTCGCAAAGAAAGTAGCACATGCTTTAAAGCATACTATTGATTGCAAAAGAGTAGGGATGATGGTCATTGGCACTGAAGTTCCACACGCTCACATTCACTTAATTCCATTCACTACAGAAGCTCAGATTTCTGTTACTCGCCCACCTATTTCATTGTCTAAATTGGAGATGGAAGCTATTGCTGAGAAGGTTAGAAAAGCACTTTAACTGATCTTATATTATTTGGTATTTGAAAGGTAGGCAAGTCTATTTTGTGTACCTGTGCTCACGTTCAATTGTCCACAAGCTCAACTTCGACATTCGATATGCTGCGATTCAATTCCATATTACTTCACCCGATCCGGATTGTCCTTCAAAAAATCTCCCCATCCACCATATTCTTTCCGACTAAAAATTTTATTAGAAGTTTGATAATGGTGACACACTGCAACGGCAAGCGCATCTGCAGCATCTAAAGATGTAGTTCGAAATTTTTGCTGTATAATATTTCTTAGCATCCCAGCCACTTGTTCCTTGGAGGCATTTCCACTTCCTGTAATGGCCAATTTTATTTTTTTAGGAGCGTATTCTCTTATTGGTAAACCTTTGACCATCGCACCAGCAATTGCAACGCCTTGAGCTCTACCAAGTTTTAACATGGATTGCACGTTTTTGCCAAAAAACGGTGCTTCAATGGCCATCTCGTTTGGTTTGAATTCATCGATGACACCACTGATATCTTCAAAGATTTGTTTTAACTTTTCTTGTGCATTTTTACATTTGGTCATGTTGAAAACACCCATATCGATAATGGTAATCGTATTTCCCTGCGTTTCGATTACTGCAAAACCACAAAGGTTGGTTCCAGGATCAATTCCTAAGATTCTATTTTTAGACTTTTTTGACAAGATAAGTTGTTGTTGTTTGTTGCGAATTTAATACTAAATGACGGGAATTTTCTGAGATACAAATAGGGATGTTTTTCCACTTTAAAAGTGGTTTTATACCCTGTTTTGGTCAAATTGATCTTAAATGTGCAATAAAATGCATTTTTACCATGAATTCATTCAACATGATAACATTATAATAATATCTCTATAACTTTATCATAATAACTCTTTTCCTATTTTTTCGTCTAATTAGTATAAGGATTAACTAAAATTTGAAAGCAGTACAAAACATATTATCCATACCGACAAGATTGATAAAGAATAAATATTTCAATCTAGGATTCAAAGTGATACTAGCGATGCTGGTAGCGTTGGTTATTTATCGTCAAGTATTTTCCAAAGAAAATATTGATGATATCTGGGCATTGTTTTTAGCTAGTATGTCGACGACGAATTTAGTTTGGTTGGTCATCGCAATTGCGTTGATGCCAATCAATTGGGCATTTGAAACCATGAAGTTCAGAACATTGATCGAGCGATTTGAAAAACAAAATTTTTGGAGGAGTTATCAAGCGATTTTGGCAGGAGTTACATTTTCAATTTTGACACCAAATAGAATAGGTGAGTATGGCGGACGTGTATTGTTGGTAAAACCTGAAAATAATTGGAAAGCAGTGATTGCAACCTTAGTTGGAAGTTTTAGTCAACTATTGGTATTACTGACAATGGGATTAATTTCTCTAATATTTTTTGCGAATATTTATTTGGACTTAGAACCGATTATGTTGTCGGGGTTTTTATTTCTTGGATCTATTT
The DNA here is from genome assembly GCA_937941765.1 of uncultured Saprospiraceae bacterium. GTDB lineage: Bacteria > Bacteroidota > Bacteroidia > Chitinophagales > Saprospiraceae > CALDGQ01. The sequence goes on along the minus strand of CALDGQ010000122.1, from coordinate 24,190 downwards.
TCGTTTTTGTGATGTTATTCGTATTTTTTAATATCTCGGTGTTGGTTCCAGTTGCAAAAAGAATCCCTTTTTATAATCGATTTAAAAAGGTGTTTAAAAACTTAAAGTTGTTGAATCAATATAACACAAAGGAGTTGACGAAGACTTTATTTTTTGCACTTTGTCGTTACGGAATATACACGTTGCAATACTATTTTATTTTGAAATTTTTTGGAATCGAAATCAGTTTCGCAGCAGCAATCATAGGAATCGGAACGATCTTTTTATTACAAACGAGTGTACCATTACCACCAATTATGGGACTGTTTATGAGAGGAGAAGTTGCGTTGTTTGTTTGGGGTATTTTTAGCAATAATCAAATTGCCATTCTAGCTTCAACATTTGGACTTTGGATACTAAATTTAATCGTACCAGCGTTAATAGGTATGATTTTCATTGCAAATATTAATGTATTAAAAACCTTAGGTTATGAAAGTAATAAAGATAAATAAACTAGTTGCGTTGTTCGCCGTAGTTTGCTTGTTGGGTAGCTTTCGTTACGCAAGTACGCCAGCACCTGCCTACAACGATTATGTAGAACCTTGTGCGATTGAAAATCAAACTTTTCTACCTGGAGAAGAATTGACGTACAAGTTGTATTACAATTGGGGAGTCATTTGGTTGCCAGCAGGAGAAGCTGTTTTTAAAGTGTCAGAAGAAGGTAACCAATATCATCTTTCTGCAACTGGAAAAACCTATTCCTCCTATGAATGGTTCTTCAAAGTACGTGACTACTACGATACTTATGTTGATGTAAATACCTTGTTGCCGACTACGTCAATTAGAGATGTACATGAAGGTGGATACAAGCTATATGATAAGGTAGAATTTGATCAAGTGAATGGAATTGCTACTTCACACAGAGGAGATTATGCACATGATGCACGTCCAACTGATTATGGTGTTTCTACTTGTATGCATGATATTTTATCCATTTTATATTTTACTAGAAATGTGAATTTCAATGAAATGAGTACTGGAAGTACTTTTCCAATCAACATATTCATGGATAAAGAAGAGTGGCCAATCAGTGTGAAATACAATGGATCAGTCGACAACAAAAAGATAAAAGGGTTAGGAAAATTTAATACCTTAAAATTCAGTCCAGGTGTTATTGCAGGTACCGTATTCAAGGAAGATACACAAATGGACGTTTACGTATCTAATGATAACAATCGTATTCCATTGTTGATTGAATCTCCTGTTTCTGTAGGTTCTGTAAAAGCAGTGTTGAAAAATTATTCTGGACTTAAGTATGAACTCACTGCTAGATTGAAATAGTAAGATAATTAATGATGATTTTCTCGATTGCCTAAAGGCAAGCTCGAATGCATGATGTATGATATGACCGTTTAGTAGTGAACGTTTGAATACAAATAAACGGTCATATCATACATTATACATCACACATCAATTCCTGCATATATCAATTCCCACACATTATAGATTATTTTTTTTCAATTTGTTTAACAGACTATGTATTTTACATCATGAAAAAAATACTAACATTGCTCATCATCCTACTAGCAATGACCTGCCTTGCCTTTTATATCTTCAAAAGCAATTTTAATTCGTTCTTTCAACAACAACGTACAGCCGATGGGACCGTAATCGTCGAAAAAATAAAAGAAGTCACCAAATTAATTTCAATAGAAGGATATTTCTCTGAAGTTTATGAAAACAAAGAATATTGGGGATATGATTTAAGCCCACTTCGTAAAAAAGCATTGATAAGAGTAAAAGCAAAAGTATCGGTCGGATATGACTTCACCAATTTGAAAATTGAATCCTTTCCAGATCAACAACTTATCAGAATCGGTCGACTTCCTGATCCCGAAATATTATCCATTGATCATGATTTGGACTACTACGACATCTCTGAAGGAAGTTTCAATTCATTCGACGAAAAGGATTTTAATAAAATGAATGCGGAAGCAAAAGCAAAGATTGAAAAGGCCGCTATGGAAAGTGATTTATTACTAAAAGCGGAAACACAAAGTTCCAAGATTTTTAATATGATGGAGTTGATTGTCGAAAGTAGTGGCTGGAAAATTGAATATGAAAAACGAATTTTGGAAGAAATCAAAGCACCGAAAATCCTCGATTAGTTTTGTATCCCCTTTGAACTCCCGTCTTTAAGCCTTCTTGTCATATGTAATATGTGTGTAATACGCTGAATGAAAGGAATTTACCCTTTGGTTGAGCAGCTTTTTTTGTTATATTGAGTGTTCTTATTTAAAAGAAAACCAATAAAAACAAGCAGTAAATGAGCAACACCTTAGATGAGCCATTCAAAGACCAGCCAGAGTTATTCGGGCATCCAATGGGTCTATATATTTTATTTTTTACGGAAATGTGGGAGCGATTTTCTTACTATGGTATGAGAGCGATTTTAGTGCTTTACATTACTGGTAAAACGATTGGTGAAAATCCTGGAATGGGATGGACCAGCAAAGAAGCATTGGCTTTATATGGTTGGTACACCATGTTGGTTTATGTTGCATCGATACCAGGTGGATTGATTGCGGATAAATTAATTGGACAACGAAAGTCCGTATTATTAGGAGGTTTGATATTGTGTGTAGGGCATACCGTGTTAGCTATTACGCAAGATTGGGCATTTTATACTGGACTAGGTTTGATAATTGCTGGAGTTGGATTGCTGAAACCGAACATTAGTACAATGGTAGGTGGATTGTATAAAAAAGGAGATGAAAGGAGAGATAAAGGTTTTACCATTTTCTATATCGGAATTAATATTGGAGCATTTTTATCAAGTTTGATAGTTGGATATGTAGGAGAAAAGATTGGATGGCATTATGGTTTTGGACTCGCCGGAATCGGAATGGCACTTGGAATGGTCGTTTATGTTTGGGGGCAAAAGTACCTCAAAGGAGTAGGAGAATTTTTGGGAGCAAAAGACAATCCTAATAAGGCTTTGATGAACAAACCTTTGACCAAGATTGAAAAAGATAGAATGTTGGTAATGTTTTTATCCTTTTTATTAATCATCGTTTTCTGGGGTGCATTTGAGCAAGCTGGAGGGTTGATGAATTTGTACACAATGGAAAAAACAGATAGAATGTTAGGTGGATTTGAAGTACCAGCTTCTTGGTTCCAATCTATCAATGCAGGTTTCATTATTCTTTTTGGAACAGCGGTAGCTGGATTTTGGTATCGGTGGAAAATTAATGGTAGAGAAGGATCGTCTTTATTCAAAATGGCGATTGGATTGATCATCATGGGATTAGGATTTCTATTCATGAGATTTGCTTCTCAGGAATTTGAAGCAACTGGTTCTTCAGCAATGTACTGGTTGGTTTTAGCTTACTTGTTCCATACAATTGGTGAACTTTGTGCATCTCCTGTTGCACTGTCTTTTATCACAAAATTGGCACCATTAAAATATGGGTCCTTCATGATGGGCGCATACTTTGCTGCAACTGGATTTGGAAATAAATTGGCTGGATTGATTGGAGAATATGCTTCAGGTGCTGGTGAAACCGCAACATTTACTGGGATTGTGATATTCACAGTTTTAGTTGGTGTTATCGTATTAGCATTGTTGAAACCATTGAAGCGATTGACACATGGAGCCGAGGATTTGGTTGTGGAAAGCGGACACTAACTGAAAAGTTAGATCAAATCAAAATTGAAATCAAATAAAACAAACAATAAAAAATCAGATAGATGAGTAATGAAAAACCAGACTTTTTTAGTAACAAAGTATTAGGACATCCAGCAGGATTGTTCGTGCTTTTCTTTACCGAAATGTGGGAACGATTTTCTTATTATGGAATGCGTTCAATTCTTGTAATATTTCTTACCGCATCCATTGTTGGAGATAATGCTGGATGGGGATGGGATACATCTGCAGCACTTTCACTTCTTGGAACTTATGCGTTATTTGTTTATTTAACTCCAATAGTTGGTGGCTATTTAGCGGATACTAAAATAGGTTATCGAATGGCTGTTGTTATTGGTGCACTATTGATGACGCTGGGTCATGCCGCCATGGCATTTGAAACACCCACCGCGTTATATATAGGTATCACTTTTCTTATTTTAGGAAATGGATTTTTTAAACCCAATATGACATCTATTATTTCCAAAATGTATGAAGGTTTTGATGAGAAAAAGGATGGAGCCTACAACATCTTTTATATGGGTGTAAATGCAGGAGCCTTTCTTGGTATCATGCTTTGCGGATGGGTTGGTGAACGTGTTGGTTGGTCATATGGCTTTGGTTTAGCAGGAATTTTTATGTTCTTAGGGATGTTGCAATTTTACTTTGCTCAACCTTTGTTCGGAAATATCGGTGACAAACCAGTTCAAAAAGATGTCAACAATCCTAAAATTCAGGATGAAATTGAAGTTGATAAGAATGGCGTTAAAATTAAAAGAAATCCATTTTTACCAATTGATTATATCCTAACAGGAATATTTATTATTTCAGCACTTGTCTTTATTATCAATGATCCACTTAATAAAATTGGAGGAATCGATACCTTAAATTTTACTGTGTTTGGTATAACGGACTCCTTATTTTTTGCACTCCTTGCAGCAATTGCATTCTTGGTATTGTTAGTAGTTCGAATTCCTCGATACTCACAAATTGAAAGAGATCGAATGATCGCGTTTGCTATCTTTTGTATCCTAACGGTTTTCTTTTGGGCTGCTTTTGAACAAGCTGCCGGATCTATGCCTATTTATATACGAGACTTTACTAGTAGAGTCCTTGAGGGATCAGCAGCAACCACTTTTAAAATTGTTGACTTTTTAGTTACCGTTGTTCCATTAGTAATCATCACTTATGTACTTGGAAAGCTGTTTCAAAAAACGCGTAAAAAAATTGGTTTGTCCAATGTAATCCTAGCGGTTAGTTTTATAATCGTTTGGGCAATTGTCGGTTACAAATTGTTTATAGAATTTTCTTCTTCGGAATCTGAAGTGCCTATTACTTGGTTTGGGATATTGAATTCTTTATTCATCATTATGTTTGCTCCATTATTTACAAAATGGTGGGACAGTAAATACAATCCACCTGCATCCGTGAAATATTTTTTAGGATTATTCCTTTTAGGTCTTGGATTTGCCTTTTTAGCTTTTGGTGCAATGAATGTTCCGCTTGGAGCCGAAACTGCTAAACTAAGTATGGCGTGGGTAGTGTTAGCTTATCTGTTTCATACTTTGGGAGAACTGTGCTTATCGCCAATGGGGCTATCTTATTTAAGTAAATTGATCCCAGCAAGAATGATTGCATTTATGTTTGGTGTTTACTACGTAGCAATCGCGATAGGAAATAAACTAGCACATTATGTTGGTGGAGATATGAGTAAAATTGTAGAACAAAGTGGCCTTTCATGGTTCTTCCTAATTTTCACCATAGTACCAATTGCATTCGGTGTTCTTGCATTAATATTACATCCAGTTTTAAAGCGCTTAATGCACGGCGTACACTAAAATCAACTAATTTCTACTTTATAAGGCTTCATAAATTAACATTGAATCCACATTATCAAGTAGTTATCCAATAAAGCCTTTTTCATAGGCAGTCAAGTGGTCCATTAATTGTATATAATTAATGGACCACTTTTTTGTCTACTATGAAAGAACTAATATTAATTGCAGTTTCCCTGCTTTTGGCTACGATGACATATAGCCAAGCTCCATCTATCGCGGAGCTTGAAGCTGCTGTGCATTTTGAACCTGGTCAAATTATAAGCGAGCCTGTTTTACTATCCACTAGTATAGATTATTTACCAAATGCATTAAAGGAAATTCGTTTTAATAATGCTTTTGAATTTCCAATTTCAATTCGAGAAGTTCCAAAAACAGTTTACTGGGTGGATCGACTAGAAGTAGAAAAGAACGAGGCAGGTAATATTGTAGATGCCTTTTCTAACAAGGTAGACACATCTAAATCAATTCCTAAAAAGAAACTACAACCATTCAATTTATTAAAAAAGAATCAACAAATAGGTTGGGTTAAGTCAACTGAAACACAAGGATTTATTGATGATGAATTGCCATTTGGAATTCAACAAGTAAATAGGACGGTTTATTTGACTGAAAAAGTAGAAGCACATTATGCAAAGTTTAAAAAACAAGAAGCTTTGGCTGTAAAGGAAAGTGTTGTCAAAGAAACAATAGTCGATCAATATGAAAAAGAAGTTGTTGCCAGTAATTCTAAGACTTCTGCTGTAACCAGTCGAGGAGAAATTATAAACAAAAAAGAATTGAAAGCAATCGTTCGTCGTGCAAAAGGAAAGAAGTCAAAATATAATCCGAACGATAATATCAATGATAAAATATCTACCGTCTCCACTTCTCTGGCTTCCCGTACTGTTGTTGAGACACCCAAAGTGGTTGCTAAGAAAAAATTAGTAGCAACAAAGATTCCTTCCAACTTGCATAAGGAAAATGTAAACCATCCTGAAAATAATAGGGATGCTGCGGCCATTCAACCTAAATATGAATCAGATGTGGTGAATCGAGAATTAGCAGTTCTTGAAAAAATGATGCATGCAGATAATCAAAAACATGCGACTACAACGGAATCGAATGTTCACATACCAGTGACTTCTCAACCACTCGAAGTGACTTCTCAAATGATTGATGGTGAATCGGTCATCACTGAAATTAAACCTGTTTCTGTAAGTTCAACTTCAACACCGTCTAAAACTATTGGTGAAAATCGTACGATCAAAGCAGATCATTTTGCGATGGCAACGATTGACAACGAAATGGTCAATATGGACCAGATGAGAGGGAAAGTAGTCGTGCTAAATTTTTGGTTTACGACTTGTGTTGAGTGTATCCGAGAAGTCCCTCACCTTAATGATTTAAAAAATAGATACCAAGGTCAAGATATTGAGTTTGTCGGAATCTGTCTAAATGATAAACCGAAAATCGAAAAGTTCTTACAAAAACATCCATTCGAATGGAAGCAAATTCCTAATGCACGTAAGATCGCTCATGATTATTATATGTTCATTTATCCAGGTCATGCAGTTGTAGATAAAGATGGTGGAATTATTACTTTATTAAATGGAAATGCGCCTGGTGTGATGCAGCAATTAGAAACTGCGATACAGGTTGGATTGGGAGAAACTTATTAGGGGTAGTACGAAGTAAAAATTAGAGGACGTGATCCAACATTGTGGTCACGTCCTCTAATTTTTATTTAATACTTGTTACTTTGTACTACAAAATAAACGCTTCGCGTTATTTTCGCCACTTCTCAATAGTCGGGCAAGTATTATATCGATCATCTACTTGAATAAAAGTTGCATCCACTTTGTCTTCTACCCATCCACTTAGATAGAGACCTCTTTTCTGTTCCAATGCTGCTGTCTGAATTTTATTGTAATCTTGTTTTAAACTTGCAACGTGCGGACTTGTACGAGATTGCAATTGGATAATAGAGTAGGCTGCATCGGCACCTGGCATTGCAGTTAAAAACGGTGCAGAAACAGAACCAACATCCATGGTGTCTATCGTGAAATAAATATCTGGTTCCAATTGACTGGTTTCAAAATAAGTGTTACCCGTGTTAGGGTTTACAATTCTTCCATCATTATTATAACTCTGTGATTTTTCTGAAGAGAATCTTTTTACTGCAACAGAGAAAGACATCGAGTCGACCAAAATCAATTGTCTAACAGAATCCAATTTAGCAACTGCTTTTTGATTATCAGCTTCTGTAATTTTTGATTTAATTAAAATGTGCCTTGCATGAACTGAGTTTCCACGTCTTTCTAATTGTTGGATTAAGTGAAATCCATATTCTGATTCAATTACTTCTGAAATTTCATTTGGTTTTAAATTAAATGCTGCCGCTTCAAATTCTGGAACAAAAGTTCCTCTTTTCTGCCAACCCAAATCTCCACCTGCTCTTCCTGATCCTGGATCATCTGAATTCTTTTTAGCTAATTCTGCAAAATCAGCACCTTCCATAACAATTTGATTTCTGAGCCCTTGTAGTTTTGTTAATGCCTTGTTGCGTTCATCAGAATTTACTTCAGGCTTGATTACTATCTCGCCAATTTCAACCTCAGAACTAAAATATGGTAAACTATCTTTTGGAATCTCAGCAAAAAATTGCTTCACTTCCATCGGTGTCACTGTGACACTAGAATTGATTTGACCTTGCATTCTTTCTACCAAAATTTGTCCACGCAAATCTTCTCTAAATTGCGCTTTTACTTCATTGATAGATTGTCCATAATATTGCTCAAACTGATCGATGTCTCCGTTCATGTAAGCCAAAATACGATCAATACGAGTTGCCAATTGGGTTTCCACTTCATCATCTGTGATGACAAGACTATCAAGTTTCGCTTGATTCAATAATAACTTTTGAGCTAACAAATTATCAAGTACCATGCAACGAACTTCAGGTTCTTGTGGGCCACTCTGTGCAGCCATCAAAGCAAATTGTTCTTCAACGTCTGACAACAAAATCACTTCAGCACCTACTACTCCTATAATCTTATCGACAATTTGACCTTGAGCGAAAGATGATTGAGTAATTGATAAAAAACAAATGAAAGAGAATAAGAGGTATCTCATTGGGTATAAATTTTTATATTTTTTCTTTGAAACTCGCGATCATAAATTTCTTCTTTTTTCTCGCTGAGTAACTTGATTTTTCTTTTATGTAAAATTACTTTTCTTGCTTGATCTTCTATAAATGATAATGGCGCAATTTCTTTTTTAGAAACCGTCTCAAAAACTTTTAAGAAATAATGATAGTTGCCATCTTTTCTTGAAATTTCTGTTCGCTCATTGATATTGGAAGAGTTGATAATTCCTTGAGGTAGTTGCAGTGCTAAGTCTTCAATCTGGATCCAAGTGCTATCATCTAACATATAAGTCTCCGCATTTTCAGTACAAAAAGTAAGGAGATCTTTATAGGACTCAGGTTTTAAGTCTTGCCACAATTTTTTCAACTCATCAATCTGCTCATTCTCTTCCTCTATCTTTATATAATAACAACGGAGGATGGTAGTCTCTAGTTGGTATTGTTCTTTATTTTTTGTGTAATAAGTATCGAGCTCCGCTTTAGTTACAGTAGAATCCAAGTTAGTTTCTACCAATAATTTTTCGAAATTATGCTTAACCAATGATGCACGATAATCTTTAACCAATTTTTCAATATTCAAATCATTCGGAATATGCTTTTCAGCCTCAGACATCAAAGTTGCTTCCTTGACCCAACGATCTATATAAGCATTGATAATTTGAATGCTATCAGATGAAGAAGTGTTGTTAGGAACCATACCTTCCAGTTCCGACAACCGGAGATTTTTGTCAAATACATTTGCTAAAATGGTGTCCTTGATGACCAAAGGTTGCTCTTCCATATCAGGTCTACATGAAAATAAACTCATGCAAACAATTGAAATTAGCAATATGGAAAGTTGGTTCTTCAATGTGAATGACGAATTATTTAACAAGTGATTTTAAAACCTTCTCGTTGATATCTAACTTGTACTTTGCACGCAATTGTTCAATCCATTGTCTCTCTAAGAAGTCTTGATAATCAGCAACCACATAACCTCTTGCTTGCTTCAATGTTTTTTCTTTTGCTGGTAGCAATGATTCTATCTTGAAAAAGTTACTTGATTTATTTCTCTTGTCGATTTCAACAGGAGACAACTCACCAACTTTCCATTTCATTTTGTCCAAGACTTCGTTCTTTCCTTTTTCAAAAGTTTTTTCTTGAACAGAAACAACCTTCCCATCAGCACCATTGAATTTCGATAGTGTTTCTTTAGCACCATTTTTGGTGACAAACTTTTTTAATTTTGGAAGTTTATCAGCGGCAGTTGCCTTTAAACTATATTGATTCACGACAGCTCTTTCACCCCAACGATATTTCGCACTTCTGGTTTTATGAAATTTAGCTAGTCCGGTTGTATCTTGTGATGCTTTATCCCAAACTTCCATCTTAGTTGCCTCAAATAACAAAATACCTTCCTCATATTCACGCATCAATGATTTGAACTCTGGATATTTTTTCTCCAATTGTTCTTCTTCGAATTTCATGCAAGTTTCCGCAACATAACCATTGTATAGTTTCTGAACTACATCTTTTACCTTCGCATTTTTTCCTGCTCTCATTCTTTCACGAGATGCTTTTTGAGCGTACTCTGCAAAGTCTTTCGTAGTGTATTTCTTATTTCCTAATTTGAAAAGTTCATCTTTAGAAGTAACATCTGCTGCTCTCCATTTGTGAGTCATAAATTCTGGAGTCAATGAACTCGCAAAACTGATTAGCTTTCCACCATTTTCGTTGAATTTATTTTCACGCTTAATACGGTCAATCATTGCAATTTTTGCCATTTCATATCTAGCATCTTTTTGAATCTTTGTTTGCAAACCACGTTTCGCTTTTTCATAATCCGTGTTGTCTTTTTTAGCAACTCTTTTTGCAATGTGCCATCCAACAGAAGTTTCAAAAGGCTTGGTGATGTCTCCGTCATTCTTAATTGCAAAACACGCATCTTCAAAATCTAATTCATATTTGCTAATTCCAAATTTACCGATGTAACCACCTTTCTTGGCAGATAATTTATCTTCAGAAAAAGTTTTTGCCAATTCTTCAAAAGTAGAACCACTGGTTACTGCTTTGTACAAACTGTCAACCAAAGCTTTACTTTTTGCATCTGTACGATCTTTTTTCTTCCGAATCAAAATATGCGCCGCTTCCATTTCTCCTCTTGCTAGTCTTCTTTCGTTGACCATTATTAAATGATAGCCAACACTACTTCTTACAGGATCACTGACTTGGCCAATTGGTAAGTTGTAGGCTACTGTTTCTAAATCATAAAATCCTTTTGGGAAAAGCGCTGTTAGAAAACCAATGTTTCCACTATTTTCTTTTACAGATTTGTCTTCAGAAAATTGCTTAGCTAATGCACCAAATTTTTCACCACTAGCAATTCGTTTTTTAATATCCGCCAATTTACGATAAGCTTCCAAGGTGTCTTTTGGTAAAGCACCTGGCTTCATATTAATCATAATATGGCTGATGTTTACATCTTGTTGAGTTCTATCAAAAGCTTGACGAACTAATTTTTCAGTCACTTGCTTATCGATCAGATAAGAGTTTGCCAATTGTCTTCGATACCCAGCCAATTCTTTTTGCAATGCAGGAATCGTATCTAGTTTCATCTCTTTAGCTTTCTGTACTTTCAATTTGAATTTGATATACAGATCAAGATATTCGTCCAATGATTTTTTTGAAAAAGTGGCTTTGTCTCCGTTCGTCTTTGCGTAGATATATTTGAATTCAGAAACATGCACGGGATCGTTCTCAACTGTGAACAAAACAGGATCGTCTTTCTGTGCGATGGTATTGCTAAGAAAGAAAAATAAAGCAACACAAGTGAGAATAAGTCTAGAGTTCATTTTAAAATAATTTTTACAAAAAAAATGTTGTTTCAAGGGTTTGTTTTTAGGTATTGAATTGTGCCTTAAAAAGCTGGGCAAAAATACGAATTTTAAAGGGGAATTAATTAAACTTTTTATGGTTTGACGGGAACCATCTAATCTTGAAAATAAACTCTTTTTACACGTTCTGAGATATTTGTAAAGATTTCATATGGAATCGTCTGTGCAATTTCGGCTAATTTTTTAACACTAGGATTTTTACCAAAAATAATCACGTCATCACCTTCCTTAATTTGGTCTTCGCCTGTAATATCGACCATACACATATCCATGCACACACTACCAACGATTGGTTTAAGTTGATTGTGTATGAAAACAAAGTATTTTCGATGTCCAGCCAGTCGAGGCAATCCATCTGCATACCCAATACTAATCGTGGCAATTTTTAACTTGGAGGTGGCCAATTCTTTTCGATTGTATCCAATCGTTTCGCCTTTGTTTACTTCTCTAATTTGGGAGATAGTGGCTTTCAATGTGTGCACGATTTCTAATTGATCTTCAATCGTTTGACTCATATCCAACCCATACAGTCCAATGCCCAAACGCACCATATCCATTTGGTATTGTGGAAAACGAATAATACCTGGAGAATTTAATAAATGACGCATCGGTTTATACCCAATTTCAGTTGTAATTTGGGTGTAAATTTTTTCGAATATTTGGATTTGTTGGTTGGTGAATTTATCCTCATTTTTATCTTCACTCGCTGCCAGATGACTGAAGATAGAATTCACTTTTATGGCAGAATTATTTTTTAATTTTTTGACTAATGAAGGGATATTTTTTTCTTCAAATCCTAGTCGATGCATGCCTGTATCTATCTTCAAATGGATATTGAAATTTGCATTGGATTTTGAGTTGGTGAATTCAATTAATTGATCCAATTGACGATGACTATAAATCTCAGGTTCTAAATCATATCGCAACATTGCATCAAAAGAATGAACAGCTGCATTCAAGACCATAATTGGTGTTTTGATCCCTTCTTTTCTCAACTGAATTCCTTCATCTGGATAAGCCGTTGCGAAATAATCTACCCCATTATAATCCAATAATCTAGCGACTTCTGTGCTACCACTTCCATAAGCAGATGCTTTGATCATCACCATCATTTTGGTGTCAGCATTCAATCTGGATTTGAAAAATTTCAAGTTATGTGCAATGGCATTTAAGTTGATTTCAAATACGGTTTCATGAATTTTGTTGGCAAGAAAAGCGGATACTTTTTCGAGTTGAAAAACACGTGCACCTTTGATTAAAATGTATTGATTGGCAAATTCTTTTGTATAATTTGGATCGATTAGTTTTTGTATAAATTGGTCAGTTGAATAGAAAAACTGTTGTTCAATATTTGCGGGTAAATAATCTACAATATTTGTTATTTGATTTCCTATACCAATAACTTTTGAAACGTTTTTTTCGATCATTAAATCTGCAATTTTTTGATACAATTGAGTGGAGGAAATCCCACTTTGAGGAATGTCAGAAATGATGATCGTTTTAGAATTATTACCCGCTTGTTGGGACAAAAAATCAAGTGCGATTTTCAATGAATCTAAATCCGAATTGTAACTGTCATTGATAAGGTAACTATTGTTAATTCCATTTTTCATTTCCAATCGCATCGCCAAAGGTTGCAATTGACTTATCCGTTGTTGAATGACATTATTTTCAATTCCTAAATGAAGACAACAAGCCCAACAATGAATCGCATTTTCTACATATGCTTCGTCCGTGTAAGGTATGTTGATTTGAATGTTTGCTCCTTGATAAAGTGCCGTCAATAAAGTGTTGTTGTACTCAGTAGTTTCCTTTTTTGTAATCTCTAAATTTGCGGATTTTTCAAATGACCAACTGAATAATTTATTGCTATCGATTGATTGAATTGTATTTTGAATTTCAGGATGATCTTTGCAATAAATGATTGTCTTCGCAAACTGAAACAACTTCATTTTTTCAGCAACTTTCTGTTCAATTGAATCAAAACCTTGACTGTGAGCAGCCCCAATATTGGTAAATATGCCTACGTCACAATGAATGATTGGAGCAATTTTTTCCATCTCATTTGTCGTAGAAATACCTGCCTCAAATATGCCTAATTGATGATCTTTATGGATTTGCCAAATCGATAATGGAACGCCTATCTGCGAGTTATAACTTTTCGGACTTTTGACCGTAAAATAGCTTTCATTCAACAACTCAAATAACCATTCTTTAATGATGGTTTTTCCATTGCTGCCAGTTATTCCGATTGTTTTTAAGTTAAATTTATTGCGATGCGTAGTAGCTAGTTGTTGGAGTGAAATTAAGGTGTTAGGGACGATTATGAAATTAGCATTTGTTAGCTGTTTCGAAAATTTATTGTCACTTATCAGAAAATTTCTAACACCTTTTTCATAAGCATTTTGAAGGTATTGATGACCATCATTTTTATCTGAAATTAGCGCAACAAAAATGGACTTATGAGGTGCATTTATTTGACGACTATCTATAAGGATATTGTCAATTTTTTCTCCTTGGAAAAAACCGAATTTTAATTCACCATTTACAGCATTTGCTATTTCTTGGATGGTATAACTCATAAATCAAATCCAATATCTTTTCGATAATATTTCCCTTCAAAATGAATGGCTGCTGCATTTTTTTTGGAAGTGGCTACTGCATCTGAGACACTATCTCCATAGGAGGTAACTGCTAAAACTCTTCCACCATTCGTCACCACTTTTCCATCTGCATCTTTCGTTCCTGCATGAAATAAAAGGGAGTCATTGATTGCACCTAATCCATCAATCTTAAATCCTTTTTGATAAGTCTCTGGATAACCACCTGAAACCAACATGACCGTTGATACAGTTCTTTCATCCATTTCGATTTTCTGATCTTTCAAAGTGCCATTGTCAAGTGATGCTAATAAAGTAACCAAATCATTTTTTAAACGAGGTAAAACAACTTCTGTTTCAGGATCACCCATTCTACAATTGTATTCAATAACATAAGGCTTGCCATCCACTTTTATTAAGCCAATAAAGATGAATCCTTTGTAAGCAATATCCTTTTTTTTAAGACCGGAAATCGTTGGTTTGATAATTTTTTCCTCTACTTCTTTCATCATTGCTTTATCTAAAAAAGGAAGGGGAGAAACGGCACCCATTCCACCGGTATTCAATCCTGTATCTTGCTCACCAATGCGTTTGTAATCTTTGGCAACAGGCAATATTTTATAGTCATTCCCATCCGTCAAAACGAAGACAGAAAATTCGATTCCTTTCAAAAAATCTTCAATGACGACCGTCGCACTTGCCACTCCAAATTTACCTTCAATCATCGCCGTAAATTCTTTTTTAGCAGCCTCCCGGTCATTTAAAATAACAACACCTTTACCAGCGGCTAAACCATCTGCTTTCAGAACAATAGGAGTTGGTTTGTTGTCGATATATTCCAAACCATCGTAGTAAGAATCCTTTGTAAATTCTCGAAATCCAGCAGTTGGAATTTGATTGTCATACATGAAGTCTTTGGCGAATGCTTTACTACCCTCTAGTTGTGCACCCTCTTTTGATGGCCCCACAATTTGAATCTCAGAAAGCCGCAAATCGTTTTCAAAAAAATCTACAATTCCTTCTACCAATGGTTGCTCGGGACCAACAATAACCATCTCTATTTCAGATTCTAAAACAAACTTTTTGATTGCTTCAAAATCGGTAGGGTTGATTGGTACATTGGTTCCTAGTTGGTTGGTTCCTGCATTTCCGGGAGCGATATATAATTGTTTGCAAGACTCACTCTGTTTCAATTTCCATGCAAATGCATGTTCTCGTCCACCGCCACCTAAAAGAAGTATTCTCATTTTTATTAGCTTTTCTTTTGTGTAAAAGTAGGAAGAAGGACGGGGAAATCAACGTTCGGGCGACTTTAGTCACCAATTTTAGGAGGCGACTAAAGTCGCCTGAACTTTAAAGCATTCGTATTTCATCCAAATTATTGATAATCAGAATACTAAAATCAGTTTGAAACACATATTTCACCTCCTTTTTTCTCTTATTTTACTTGTTAAATTATGTACCTTCGTATCTAATTTTTCATCCATATAAAACCATGATCTCCTACATAAAAGGCGAAATCACTTTCAAGTCCCCAACTTATGTTTTAGTTGAAGCTGGAAGTATTGGCTATCAAGTCAATATCAGCCTGAATACTTATGCACAAATCGAGAAAATGGAACGTGTCAAAATCTTGACGTATTTACACGTAAAAGAGGATAGTCACACACTTTATGGATTTGCCTCTGAAGGAGAAAGGACCTTGTTTGTTCAGTTAATTTCAGTTTCAGGTATTGGACCCAATACAGCAAGAGTATTGTTGTCTGCTATGACAACAGAAGAAGCTAGAGACGCAATTGTTTCGGAAAATCTAGTTGCATTTAAAAAAGTAAAAGGAGTTGGACCCAAAACAGCGAAGTTGATCATTTTAAATTTAAAAGATAAAATAATCAAAGATGGTGGGGTAGAATCAGCTATTGCGACATCAGGAAACAATACCATCCGAGATGAAGCGTTATCTGCTTTGGTTGCTTTAGGTTTCAATAAAGCAAAAGTTCAAAAAACAGTTAACACGCTAATCAGCAAATCCCCTACTCAGAGCAGCGTCGAAGTCCTAATAAAAGATGCCTTAAAAGAGCTTTCTTCATAGGATTGTTAATACTCCTGATTAAATATTAGAAAAAATAAACATATATCTCACTTAAGCGTATATAAATCAGTTAAGTATTCATGTGGAAAAAGTTCATGTTTTTGCTGTTAAATAAACAATAATTAAACATAGATTTTAACATTTTCCGTTTTAGTATCGCTAATGAACACAATTTTTGAAAAAAGGACGGCTTACGCCATATCAATATGAAGATCTACAACTACTTGTTAATTACAGGTTTCCTACTAAGCATGATTCAAGTTTCCTATGGAAATTACAATCCAGACCGTAATCTATACGATCCATTTGCTGCAGATTTTACCTTAATCTCTCAGGATACCATCCCTCCTCTTCAAGATAGAACAGGAAATTTTTCAGAAGGAAGTACTTACAATCCATTCGATTTGAAAGATCCTAGTATCATCGAACAAAATGTGGAGTATGATCCAGTCTCTGGTCAATACATTATTTCTGAAACTATTGGTGACGATTATTATCGAATGCCGAGTTACATGACTTTTGATGAATACTTGGATTGGAGAACCCAACAACAAGAGAAAGCTTATTTTGATAAATTGGCTGGTATCAGTAATGCCAACAGTACAGGAGGAGAACGTGTAGATCCGATCTCTAAAGTAGATGTCAAAAATAGTTTGGTAGATCGTCTGTTTGGTGGTGTCGGTGTCGATATCCGTCCTCAAGGAAATATTGATTTGACTTTTGGAGTGGATTTTCAAAATGTAGAAAATCCAATATTGACAGAAAGACAAAGAAGACAAGGTGGTTTTGATTTTGATATGGGTATCCAAATGAACGTGATTGGAAAGATTGGTGATAAGTTAAATTTGGCAACAAGTTATAACACACAAGCTACGTTTAACTTCGAAAATAAAATGAAGCTGGAATATGATAGTGAACAGTGGAGTGAAGACGAGATCATTAAGAAAATTGAAGCAGGTAATGTCAGTTTCCCATTGAATAGTAGTTTGATTCAAGGTAGCCAATCCCTATTTGGATTGAGAGTAGATACACAATGGGGAAAATTAAAATTAAAAGCAGTCGCATCACAGCAAAAATCAAAAAGAGAAAATATTAAAATTGATGGTGGAGCACAAGAACAAACTTTTGAGGTATATGCAGATGAATACGATGAAAACCGTCACTTCTTTTTGACACATTATTTTAGAGATGTTTTTGAAAATTCTTTAAGAGCGCTTCCTGAAGTTCGAAGTTTGGTGAAAATTACCAACCTACAAGTTTGGGTTACCAATGATAGAAATGATACAGAACAAATTCGTGATATTGTTGCACTAGCGGATATCGGTGAGCCAACAAGAATTACGAATGACAATCCACAATTTCAAGCACCATCCATTCCTGTCAATAGAGATTTATTTGGAACTGCAGCCATTCCTTCCAATGATGCCAACCCATTATTTGATGCTTTGATTAGTGACCCTAATGCAAGGTCACTTAACAATGCAGTTGCCGTTATTCAAAATAATTTTGGTTTTACTCAAACAAAGGATTTTGAAAAAGTAAGTGCTCGTAAATTGACTAGCAACGAATATACTTTCAATCCTGATTTGGGTTTTGTATCCATCAATATCAACCTTCGTCCTGATCAAGTATTAGGAGTTGCTTTTGAATATGATTATAATGGACAAACTTATAAAGTAGGTGAATTGGCAGATGATACACCAAGTTCAACTCCAGATAGTACTTCCGTTAGTAATGACTTAAACGTATTGTTTGTTAAGATGTTGAAAAGCACAACACCTCGTGTAGATTTACCAGCTTGGGATTTGATGATGAAAAATGTTTATTCTATTGGTGCTTTCCAAGTGAATAACGAAGATTTTAAATTGGATATCTTTTATGAAGATCCAGGAGGAGGTGAAAAACGTTTTCTACCAGAATCAAATATTGCTAGCAAACCTTTGTTGAGAGTTTTCAATCTGGATCAATTAAATGTTCAAGGTGATCCGCAACCAGATGGTATCTTTGATTTTGTTCCTAATGTAACCATAAATTTACGAAATGGTCGTGTGATGTTTCCTGTTTTGGAACCATTTGGTAGCGCGATTTCGGAACAGATAGATGACCCCGCATTAAAAAGAAGATATTCTTATTATGAGCTTTATGATTCCACCATTGTTCGTGCTCGAGAATTCCCAGAATACAATCGATTCACTATTCGAGGAAGTTATAAGTCTAGCGTAAGTTCTGAAATATCTCTGGGATCTTTCAACTTGCCTCAAGGATCGGTAAGGGTAAGTGCTGGTGGATACCAAATGGTAGAAGGACAAGATTATGAAGTAGATTACAATATTGGTCGTGTCAAAATATTAAACGATGCCTTGCTGAATTCCGGTGTTCCAATCAATATATCGTTTGAGGATAACACGCTGTTTGGATTTCAAACCAAAACATTGCTGGCACTGCGAGGGGATTATGAGGTCAGTAAAAATTTCAATATAGGAGGTACGTACATGCATTTATATGAACGGCCTTTTACACAAAAAGTAAATATTGGGGATGACCCAATTAACAATAGAGTTTTTGGACTAGATGTCAATTACTCAAAAGAATCTCCATGGTTGACAAAAATGGTGGATAAAATTCCATTAATCAACACCAAGGAAAAATCGAATATCTCCTTCATGGCAGAAGCTGCCTATCTGAAACCTGGTCACGCAAAAGCCATTGACTTAGGAGAAGATGGAGACAAAGGTGGTGTTGTTTATGTCGATGATTTTGAAGGAAGTGCAAGTAGTTATGACTTGCGTACTCCTGCTAATGCATGGGTGTTGTCAAGTATTCCTCAAAATGATGAAAACAATAACAATCCATTATTTCCAGAAGCTAAGTTGATTGATGATTTGGAGTCAGGAATGAATCGTGCAAAATTTAAATGGTATCGTATCGACCAAAGTGTAAGAGGTGCTGCAGATGATAATGATCCATACACCGCTCGTATTAATCAACAAGAAGTTTTTCCAAATTTGCAATTAAGACCTGGTGATAATAACATTATACAGACATTTGACTTAACATTTGAACCAAGAAAAAGAGGTCCTTACAATTTTGAAACAGCGACACCTACGCAATATTCAGCAGGTGTCAACAACAGTGGAGAGTTGTTGCAACCTGAAACTCGATGGGGTGGTATAATGCGTGATTTGAATACCAACAATTTTGAAGCCGCTAACATTGAGTATGTTGAATTTTGGATGCTGAACCCATTTATGGAAAAAGGTGACGGAAGTCCTATTACAAAAGATGGAAACCTTTACATCAATCTCGGAAATGTATCAGAGGATATTTTAAGAGATTCTCGTAAGTTTTTTGAAAACGGAATTCCTAGTGAAGATACAACACCTACCGATACCACTAGCTGGGGAAGAATACCTAGAACGCAAGCAATCACCAATGCTTTCAATAATGAAGAATCCGTAAGAGAAGCACAGGATGTTGGATTGGATGGATTGAACAATATTGGTGAAACAGCCATCTTCCAAGACTTTTTGACAGAAATAAATAATTCTTCATTGAGCGCTAATGCAAAAAGCGAAATCAATAGCGACCCTGCTAATGATGATTTTAGATATTTTAGAGATGAAAACTTTTTTAATCAAGATGATGGAATTTTTGTTAGATATGAAGATTTCAATAACCCAGAAGGAAATTCAAGATCATCCGCTGCTACTGGCCAATTATCATCTGCAACCAACTTGCCAGATAGTGAAGATATTAACAATGACAACACGTTAAGTGAAACTGAATCTTATTTCCAATATAAAGTTCCAATCGAACAAGATAATGGAATTTTGAAATTCAACAATTATATTATTGATACGATTCAGGGTGCGGAAAGTCGGATTTGGTATCGTGTAAAAATTCCGTTGGATCAACCAACAAAAAGAGTCGGTGGAATTCAAGATTTCCGTTCTATCCGTTTTATGAGAATGTATATGCATGGTTTTGATCAACGAGTTACTTTGCGTTTCGCGAGATTGGAATTGGTAAGAAATCAATGGAGAAGATATCTTAGAAATAGTAGTACAAGTGGACCTCAGCCTCCTCAACCAAATGACAATTCTACATTCGATGTAAATGCTGTAAATATTGAGGAAAATAGCACACAAGAACCATTTGGTTATGTACTGCCCCCCGGAATTGATCGAGAGCGATCGATTGGTGCTTTCCCCGATGTACTTCAAAATGAGCAATCGCTGTCGATGGAAATTTGTAATCTGGCACCCGAAAAGTTTAAGGCGATTTATAAAATTGTCAACTTGGATATGCGAGTTTTCAATAAAATGCAAATGGATGTCCATGCCGAATCCAAGAACGATGTTGAGCCAGGTCAGTTGTCCATCTTTATGAGACTTGGTAGTGATTTTGAAAACAACTATTATGAGTATGAGGTACCACTGGTCATGTCCACGGATCCTGATATTGGTCCTTACAATTCTGATGAATACAAAACTGAAGTTTGGAGACCAGAAAATAAGTTCAACTTCAGAATGGAACTTTTCAAAGATGTAAAAGTAGAACGTAACCAACTAGGAAAAGCGCTGAATGAAGTGCATATCATGGAAGATCCAGAAAAAGCAGTCGTGGTCGACGGGATGCCTAACCTGGTAAAAGTAGTCGGTAATCCAAACTTGAACCTAGTGAAAGGTGTCATGATTGGTATTTATAATAATGATGAGTTTGACCATTGCACCGAAGTTTGGATCAACGAATTGCGTTTGAATGGATTGGATGAGCGTGGTGGTTTGGCAGCATTGTCGAGATTAGATATGCAGCTAGCTGATTTTGGAAATATATCTGCTTCCGTAAATTATAGTACAAGAGGATATGGAGATATTGGTCAAAAGCTAGCACAGAGAAGTAGAGAAGATGTTTTGTCTTATGATATTGCAGGTAGTGCAGAGTTGAGCAAATTCTTCCCTGAAAAATGGGGATTAAGATTACCATTCTATGGTCAATATTCTAACACGGTACGTACACCTGAGTTTGATCCATATGATCGAGACATACCTTTGCAAGAAAAATTGGATGCGGAGCAAGATTTGGCAAAGCGAGACTCACTTCAAGAGCAAGCAATTGATGCAACGGAGATCAAGAGTTTCAACTTTACGAATGTTAGAAAGGAAAGAACCAACAAGGATAAAACACCTTTGCCTTGGGATATTTCTAACTTCAGTTTCACCTACGCATACACTCAAACCAATCGTCATGATCCAATCATTGAATTGGACCAAATTGATGATCATTATGCTTCTGTTGATTATGCCTACAATTTGAAACCGAAATATATAACACCATTCAAGAAATTATCTAAGAATAAGCACTTGAAGTTGATTACGGATTTGAATTTCAACTTAATACCGAATACGGTTGGTGTAAATACTCAAATGGATCGTCAAATTCAAGCAACTCGTTATCGTTTTGCTGGTCCTGACCCGAAATTAAACACGTATTATAACAAGCAATTTACTTGGGATCGTAATTACAATCTACAATGGGATTTGACCAAAAATCTAAAAGTAAGATTCAATGCAATCAATGAGTCTATTATTGATGAGCTTCCTACTTTTGATCCTGTGACTGAACTTCCGATTGCAAAGGATGTACAACAAGAATTTATCAAAAGTAATATCCGCGATTTTGGTAGAACGAAAAACTATCGTCACGATTTGAACGCAAGCTATACCGTTCCTTTTAAGAGTATTCCTCTTTTAGATTGGGTAACTGTCAAAGCTCAATATTCTGCAGATTATGCTTGGAATGGATCTTCATTGGTAGGTGCCGATACTTTAGGAAACATTATTCAAAATGGTCAGACCAGACAAATTAATGCGGACTTGAATTTTGAAAAACTCTACAACAAGTCTAAGTATTTAAAAAAGATCAACAAGAAAAAATCTAATACTAAAAAAGGAAGAAAAACCAGTCGTGGTGGTGATGATGACGATGGTGGAAGTGGTAAAGGTAAAGATGGTGGAAAGGGTAAAGGAAAAGATCGAGGTGGCAGAGGCGGTAAAGTCGGAGACCTTAGTGGTGGTAGTATAAAAGATCGTTTGAATACACCAAGTATCAAAGATCGAGTCGAAGGCAAAGACGGCAAAGGTTCTGGAAAGGACGGCGGAAAAGATGGGAAAGGATCTGGATCAACTGCTGATAGTAAAGATGGTAAAAAAGGAAAGGACAGTAAAAACAAAAAAGATCCAAAAAATAAAAAGAAGAAAAAGGACAGAGAGCCAACTCAGCTAGAACGGATTGCATTGCGTCCACTGATGTTGCTTAGAAAAGCACGTGCTTCCTATACTGAAAATTTAGGAACGACCATTCCGGGGTACCAACCAAAGACAAAATTCTTTGGTATGGAAGATGGATTTGCTGCTCCAGGATGGGATTTCGTAGCGGGTCTTCAGCCGAATATTACTGACAACGATTTCTCTAATGATTGGTTGACACGTTCTTCTAGTAATGGATGGATCACAGACAATGTTTTCCAAAACAAACAAGTGCTCCAAAATTATTCTCAAAATATTGATGGGAAAATTACGGTAGAACCATTCAACGATTTCAGAATTGAGTTGGATGCGAATCGTTCTTATACAGAAAATAGTTCACTGTATTTTAGAGATACTACTTATGATACAACGGTTGGAAACTACGGTGATATCGTACACTCTGTTCCTCGTGACGTTGGATCTTATACGATTTCTTATTTCACCATGCAGACTTTATTTGATGATGATTTAGAGGGTTTGTTTAAGAAATTTGAAGACAACCGAGTGGAAGTTTCAGAAAGATTAGGTGGTGGAACGCACGAGACAGATCCTCAATACAGTGAAGGATATGGTCGTTACCAAAGAGATGTTTTAATCCCATCTTTCTTGGCTGCTTATTCAGATAAAGATGCGAAAACTTTCGAATTAGATGTTTTCAAAACACTGCCAAAACTAAACTGGAGATTAACCTATAATGGGTTAGCAAAGTTGGATATGTTCAAGAATATTTTCTCAAGCATGAGTTTGAGTCATTCTTATAAATCTACTATGACGGTCAATAGTTTTGAAACAGATCGTGATTTTGATTCTGCTTTCCAAACCAAATTGAACCCGACAACAAGTAATTACTATTCGAAATTTGATATCCCACAAATCGTTATTTCTGAAGCATTTGCTCCATTGATCGGTTTGGATATGAAATTGAAGAATGATATGACTTTGAGAGCGGATTGGAAGAAGTCTCGTAACCTAGCAATGAGTTTTATTGATAATCGTTTGAATGAAACCAAAACAAGTGAGTTTGTTGTTGGATATGGTTACCGAATCAAAGATGTTTACTTAGCATTCCTTTATGGTAAAAAAGGTAAGAAGAAAAAGAAAAAGAAGAAATCCACTAAAAAGAAAACCAATATTAATATTGGTACGCCAGATGACAAGGATGACAAAGGAGCGAAAACAAAAGGAACGGATTTGAATTTCAAATTTGATATTTCTTATAGAGATGATGTGACTTATCTCTTCATTCTAGATGAAGATATAATTGAACCAACAAGAGGTTCGCAAACAATCCGTATCTCTCCATCTATTGATTATGATGTAAACAAACGTTTGAATATTCGTTTATTCTACGATTATTCTAAAACAGTTCCTAAAACGTCTGCTTCATTCCCGATAACCAATACACAAGCGGGTGTGACGATTCGTTTTTCTTTGGATTAATAAAATAAATCTAGAATAAATAAAAAGGGTAGTCGACGAAAGTCGACTACCCTTTTTTGTGATTAGGTTTTTGAACCGCAAAATATCGAACAGAGCATATCGAATTTCGAAGTGAGTACGCCGACATAAGTCAGGCTGTGCGAAAATTCCCAAAAGCAAAGAGGTTAGAAACCTTTTGCTCGAATACCGTGTGTGTTACGAGATGAAGGTTTCTAACCTCTCATCTCGAACGAGTATTTTCGCACAGTCTGACG
>CALDGQ010000121.1 GCA_937941765.1 uncultured Saprospiraceae bacterium | reverse complement strand
TTTACTACCATCAGCAGGAGAAGATCCCTTAGATATTGGTTCAGCATCAGCCTTAACTATTGAAAACGTAGCGATTGGTAGAACAATCAACATTCTACGGCCAAAAGTGGAAGGGCTTTATTCACAGATTTTTGCTTCTTATTATATCAATCAACAATTAAAAATAAAAATTGCGACTCTAGCAAGAGGAGCTAGTATTAGTAACGTATACAACTCTGATTTAAGGAAGTTAAATATTGTTTTACCAAGTCTCTCCGAACAAAAAAAAATAGCCACCTTCCTATCCGCCATCGACAAAAAAATCCAACAACTCACCCGCAAAAAGGAAGCACTGATCCAATACAAAAAAGGAGTCATGCAACAACTCTTTTCCGGACAACTTCGTTTTAAAGATGAGGATGGGAATGATTTTTTGGCTTGGGAGGAGAAACGGTTGGGGGAAATTGGAGAATTTAAAAACGGAATAAATAAAGCTTCAAAAGATTTTGGATTCGGCTCTCCATTTGTCAATTTAATGGATGTTTTTGGCAAATCTGAACTATCTTCAGAAGAATTTGGTCTTATAAATTCAAATGAATCGGAACAAAAGTTATATAGTCTCAAAAAAGGAGATGTTTTATTCATTAGATCCTCTGTAAAACGAACTGGAGTTGGTGAAACTATTGCAGTTGCTGAGAATTTACCAAAAACTGTTTACAGTGGTTTCTTAATAAGATTCAGAGATAGTGGAGTTTTCAATCTAAATTTTAAAAAATACTGCTTTTCATATAGAAGCTTTAGGAAAGAACTTTTATCATATGCCACAACAAGTGCAAATACCAATATAAATCAAGAGTCATTAAATAAAATAAAAATAATTCTTCCCAGTATAAGTGAACAAAAGATAATATCCGAATTCCTTATCAATCTAGACCAAAAAATAAATTCCACCACCACCCAAATAACCCAAACCCAAACCTTCAAAAAAGGATTGTTACAAAAACTATTTGTATGAGTCGTCAAACAGAAGCAGCATTAGAAAATGATTTGATCGCGCATTTAGCGGGATTGGGTTATGCATCGGTCAAAATACCAGATGGAGCTGCTTTGGTGGCCAATTTGCAAAGTCAATTAGGTGCTTTCAACAACACGGTATTTACGGATAAGGAATTTGACAATATTCTCAATCACCTCGCCAAAGGAAATATTTTTGAAAAAGCGAAAACTTTGCGGGATCGATTGCAGTTGACAAGAGAAGATGGTAGTTCTTTTTATGTGCAGTTTTATAATTCGGAAGAATGGAAAAGGAATTTGTTCCAAGTCACCAATCAAATAACGCAAGAAGGTAGTTACAAAAATCGATATGATGTTACTTTGTTGGTAAATGGATTGCCGTTGGCGCAGATTGAGTTGAAGCGACGGGGATTGGAAATGAAAGAGGCTTTCAATCAGATTAATCGATATCAGCGACATTCGTTTTGGAGTAATCATGGATTGTTTCAGTTTGTCCAGTTGTTTGTTACCAGCAATGGTGTCAATACAAAATATTTGGCCAACAATCCTTTACAATCAGTCAAGCAAACTTTTTATTGGGCCGATGAAAATAACAAGAACATTACGGATTTGACTGAATTCGCCGCTGCGTTTTTGAATCCAGATCATTTAGGAAAAATGATTGCTCAATATATTGTACGTAATGTCACTCACAAAATCATGATGGTGTTGCGTCCATATCAATACTACGCGACCGAAGCGATTGTCCATCAAGTAAGAACTTCCAATGACAATGGTTATATCTGGCATACCACTGGGTCAGGAAAAACCTTAACCTCATTCAAAGCAAGTCAAATACTGATGGACTTACCGTCTATACACAAAGTGGTTTTTGTAGTCGATCGAAAAGATCTTGATTATCAAACCATGAATGAATTCAATGCATTCAAAGAAGGAAGTGTCGATGTAACAGACAACACGAACACGCTAGTTGAGCAACTGACGGATGATACCAAATTGGTATTGACTACTATCCAAAAACTAAACAATTCGTTGAAGGATCGATATCGTTCTCGGATTAAACATTTGCAAGATCAGAAACTTGTTTTCATTTTTGATGAATGTCATCGCAGCCAATTTGGAGATACCCACAAAAGGATTACTTCATTTTTTGCCAACAGTCAATTGTTTGGATTTACGGGAACACCGATTTTTGCAGATAATGCTTCCAAAAATGAATTGGGAAAACGAACGACCAAAGATTTGTTTGGAAAATGTTTGCATAAGTATGTGATTACCGATGCGATTAGAGACCAAAATGTATTGCGTTTTGGAATCGAGTATGTCGGTAAATACAAAAACAAAAGCAATCTAAATATTGACATTGAAGTAGAAGGAATTGACAAACAAGAAGTTTTTAATGATCCAGTACGGATGGAAAAAATCGTGGACTATCTCCTCGCCTACCACGATCATAAAACCTATAGCAGAAATTATTCTGCCTTGTTCGCTGTGAGCAAAGTAGATCATGCCATTGCTTACTACGACATTTTTAAACGCAAAAAAGAAGCGGGAGAACATGACTTGCGGATTGCTACCATCTTCACTTATGCTGCTAATCCCGATGACCCAGAAGCGAATGATTATATACCTGGCGACATCGGGTACTCCACCACCGAATCTGATATGAATATAGCAGCAGATGCAAAAGTTGTTCAGATATCGCAACACAAAAGAGATAAACTAGAAAGTTACATTGCAGATTACAACAAGATGTACAACACGAGTTTCAATACCAAAGATGGAAAAGCATTTGAAAATTATTTCA
This sequence comes from uncultured Saprospiraceae bacterium, assembly GCA_937941765.1. Taxonomy (GTDB): domain Bacteria; phylum Bacteroidota; class Bacteroidia; order Chitinophagales; family Saprospiraceae; genus CALDGQ01. The sequence continues at coordinate 20,585 of CALDGQ010000121.1, read as the reverse complement.
ATGATATCAGTAAGCGATTGAAAAATCGAGAGAAAAAGACTTTCAATGATGAGAAAGATCGGTTGGATTTGGTGATTGTCGTCAATATGATGTTGACTGGTTTTGATGCCAAGAAAGTTAACACCTTATATGTTGATAAAAATTTGAAACAACATGGATTGATTCAAGCTTTTTCGAGAACCAATCGAACTTGGAGTGATCAAAAATCTCAAGGAAATATTTTGTGTTTCCGCAATCTTAAAAAATCTACGGATGATGCTATCACTCTATTTTCTAATAAGGAAGCGATAGAAGAAATCTTGATTCCGGATTATAAGGTCATTGCTGGTAAATTTGATGATGCATTCAAAAAATTGAAAGAAATTGCGCCAACAATTCAAAGTGTCAGTGACTTACTGAGTGAAGATGAAGAAGCTGCTTTTGTAAAAGCATTTAGACGGTTGATTCGACACATCAATGCATTAAAAACTTATGTTGATTTCAGTTGGGATGATTTACCGATGGAAGAACAAGAATTTGAAGATTATGCCAGTGCATATAAAGATCTTTACAACAAAGTAAAAAAAGAAAATTCCAAACAAACTGCTTCCATTTTAAATGACATTGATTTTGAATTGGAATTAATTCACCGAGATAGAATCAATAGAGCTTACATTCTTCAATTACTAGCTAAATTGAAACTTGCTAAAAAATCAGAAGTAGCAGCACAACACAAAGCGATCATGGATATGTTGGGTGGCGAGGTAATGATGTATAGCAAACGCGAGTTGATTGAAAAATTTATCGAAGAGAATCTTCCTTACATTGAGAATGTGGATGATATTGATGATGAGTTTGAGCAATATTGGCGAGAACAAAAGGTGCTGGGCCTAGACAAGATATGTGAGGAGGAACAATTGGATAAGGAACAGTTTGCTGCTTTAATTGAGACTTATTTGTTTAGTGGGCAGGAGCCTGGTATTTTTGAAGTTAGAAAATGTCTCAAGGAACAACCAAGTGCCTTGAAAGCCAATGAAATTGGTAAGCGTATTGTTGCGAAGATGCGAGAGTATATGGAAGTGTTTGTTCATGATATGGTTGGGTAGGTGGAATTTTGCTAGTTAATCTCTCTTTGAGAAGCTTCAATATCTTGATTCCTATCATATCTAAAGTTCGTTAATTCAAGATGTGTTTGCCAAACTAGTGTGCAACCCATAATTGTTAGAATCAAAAATATAATCATATAACTTAAGCCGCAAACTACATGCCGTTAATCAATATATTATGAGTTCTAACTTTCAACCAAAGGAAAAGGCTCAACAATATCTTGATTCTCAGTATTTTTAGATACTTTGATTTCTTTAACATTTGTTGCTTTTGATCTATCAAAATTTTCTTTTAACTCAAGCTGAGTAGACACTATATTTTGTAAACCTAAAGTAACCAATAAAGCGAAAATAAAATATTCCATATTTATCTTGATCCAAATTGTTTAGCCTTGGCTGAGACTGAAAATAAAATTGCCCAAATCAATAATCCAAAATTAATCCACATCATCATTTGAGTATTAATTCCATACTTTAATTCCTCGCACGTTTTACTATCAAGTAGTAAAACTCCACTTTCGTTTCTTCCGTATGCTTGGCATGAATAAAAACAGCAAATTGTAAAGATTATTATTGAAAACATTTGAATTTGTCTCCATTTTCCAAGTTTTAAATTGTCTGTATACATAATATCAACATAGGACGAAATTGCAATTGCAAATCCTATGAAAGTTAGAGACCCAAAGTTTATCTGTTCTGTTAAATCAAATTTAGCTTGTGGTATGCCATCGTCAGCTATTACTAAATAAGACATTAAAAATGAAATTAATAATGGAAGGCAAGCACATGTTGCAACGATAGACACCCATTGGACAGCATGAAGCCAAACAATTAATTGCTCATTAATATGAAAAATTCCCTTCTTAGTATCCTTTGAAATTTGACCACCACTCTGGGGACCAGCTGATTGATTCGTACTTTTAGTGCTCATTTGCTATGATTTAAATAGTTATATCATAGCACTAATTTTAGCAAATATATTAAAATAATTTAATATATGTTTATAGAGGCGATTTTATTTTGAACAATTTTAGTTTGTTTACAAAAAGGATGTGAATAAAAAATGCAAAAAACTACACTCACTTCTAATCAATAAAATTATAAATAAATCCAATTCATCAAAATTTTGGTGGTATTATAAATTTACGTATTAAAGAATTAAGAAACCAAAACTTTGTCACGTACCATGAAAGAAATGCGGCCTAGTGCAAGTCGACCTGCTTTAAATGTAGAATAAATATTTAGTTATTTTTATAATTTCAACAATATAAACACAAATCAAATCAAAATTGCAAATTTTGAAAATAACAATCCCTCCTTAATGCCTCTTCTCAAAATCAGTAGATAAAACAAAATGCTTCTTATCCATTTTATGGTGTGCTTCTAAAATCTTGAGGGGATTAATAAGGGGAAGTTCTACTTGCGATAAAAAGTTGGAACCAAGTCTATTAGATATCGAGCCTCGTACCATTAGGAATGACATCCCAAGTAAGTGAGCTAATTGATTTTTCTCAATCTTAAGTTCATTCTTTTTTTTCCAATCTACCTTGTCCACTTCTATTATGGATAAATAATCTGTATGAAATAAAGTTTGACCTTTGGACTTTTTGGGCTTATAAAAATACCTAACATGTATAAAGAAAAAAATCAGGTTTTCTTCATTATTGAAAGAAGCTCTAGCAGATAGTTGAATGTCAATATCCTCAATTTTAATTTCTTCGTCGAAATAATAGTTGACATCAATTAACTCCAGGTTGACTTCTTTGACTTGCGGAATTTTAGGCTTCATAGATAAAATGGGATTGGAGTTCTTTATTTAATTCATCAAATTCTTGACTTGCAACGTCCTCTATAGAAGAGGCATTCGTATCATGAACTGCACTTGTATTAATTAGATATTTCATCCAATTATGGTTGACATAATTTTCTTTTGTAATTGACTTCGCGGAATTTAAACTGTCCATTAAATCACATCTTTCTGCTTTTGATTCCAACTCTTCAAAATCAATATAAATTCCTTTATCGTTTTGATCCGCATCTAAAACTAGATCTACATCTTTTAAATAAATGTAAGGTGCTTTTCCTAATGCCGTTGCTAATGATACCATTTTAGAAATGCGGTGGTCACTGTCACCATTCAAGATTTGTGAGATATACCCTTTAGAAAAACCTAATTCATCTGCCAATTCTTTTCGACTCAAATCATTTTCATCCATGTAATTCTGAACCATATTAAATAATTCAGTCCTGATATTTTCAATCCAAAACTCGGGTGATTTTAAAAGAAGTTCTCTCGTAAGTTTAGTCTTTTTTGATTTCGATTTCGCCATGCTTTTTAATTTGATTTTCAATTTCTTCTTTAAGGGATTTCAAACGCTTAATGTCTTTCTTTTGATTTTTCTTTAACCCACCAAGACAAATCGTGTAACCATATTCTTCAATAACTAAGTAGTAAAGTCGGAGATCTCGAGATCTCATTTCCGCAGCATTTTTTATTCCACCTATCTTTCTCCTTTTCCCTCTAGGCGGAGGTTTTTTGTTTTCACTCATTTGTGAAATCGTGGCAGCAAAAGAAATAAATTGAGAATTGTATTTTTCCTCTAGGTTATCTTCAAAAGCATCAAATTGATCGATATCATCAATAAGTAGGTTATACACTTTTACTTTTCCCTTTGCAAACTGATTTAATTTTAACGTGAATTTAGGCATAAAAGTTTAGTAATTGCTAAACTTTTTGCAAAGTTTAATCAAAGGATGTTTTATTTACGTCTAAAAGTACGTATTCTTGAATTAATTATAAATAATTTGTTTTAATAAATAAATTTAAAAACACAATTAGTTTGATGCATAAGATTTATAACTATAAGCAAGCCCCTGTCGCAAAGCCTCCGAGATCTAGCCAACTACGTCTTTCCTAAAAGTAAGATTGTCCGTCCATTCATCACTCCCTCCGTTTCTTTTCAATAAATAAAAGCTCCTCAAATTTAGCCTTTCCATCCTCCGAGAAATCGGCAAAATGAACATCGGTCAAGTTACCCTCAACTCTTGAGCATGTAAGTATACGAGGTAGATCATGATGGCTGTAACCATCGTATCGGCGATTCAGATGTTTAGAGAAATCTTTAAATGAATCGAAAAATTCCCAATAGGTTTTTCGAATATCTTCGTGTTCTTTTTCTACCATACCTTGATGATCTGGAAGCATTTTTATCATGAAATTTTTGATCTCATTTTTTACAGAAACTTCGAATAAGGATTGTATTAATCGTTTGTCTTTTTTGTTAAAATCTTGATAAGCGTAGTACATGGATTTGTATTTTCTTCTTGAAAAATAAATTAGATTAACTAAATTAGAAAAAATTAGCAAATTAACGGCTCCTATATATTCACCCAAAGCCCAATGTCATGGAAATAAGAATCTTAACCTCTTATCGCCATGTGCGGAGGGAGTAAACTCCCTTATTTCCATGACATTCACCCAAAGCCTCCGATATTTTTCCAACAACGTATTTTCTAAAAGATCTTATCCCGATTTTCTCGATAAAGATTTTACCTTCTAAGTTCATTGTTGTAATCAGCGTAATTTTTTCGTTGAAATTAATTTTGCAAATAAAAAAAACCTACCCCAAATCCACCAACTCTTTCAACTCCTCATCGGAAAATTCACCAATCCATTTCTCTCCGATCGAAACGGTCAACTCAGCCAACTCTTTTTTTGACATCAATAATTTATTAATTTTTTCTTCAAAAGTTGATTGGGTAATAAATCGGTGAACCATCACATTTTTCTTCTGTCCAATTCGATATGCCCGATCTGTTGCTTGTGCTTCTACTGCTGGATTCCACCACAAATCGTAGTGGATTACATTATTGGCTGCTGTCAAATTCAAGCCGGTCCCTCCTGCTTTTAGCGATAAAATCAAAACTCGGGTGGTCCGATTATTCTGGAAATTTTCTACCATTTCATCTCGCTTTTTACGACTCACGCCTCCATGCAAAAATGCGATTTCCAAACCAAATTCCTTTTCCAACATTTCCACCAATAGTTTTCCCATCTCTTGGTATTGCGTAAAAATCAATGTCTTTTCGCCATTTTCTAAAATCTGTTCCATCAAGTCAAAAAGTAATTGACTTTTTCCAGAAAGTGCAGGATCCCCACTTCCTTTTTTCAAAAATTGTTTGGGATGGTTACATACTTGTTTGAGTGCGGTAATCAATTTTAGGACCAACCCTTTTCGAGCAATTCCTTTAGCAGCTTCGACCGCTTTCATTGTCGTGTCTATCACATTTTGATAAATCGCAGTTTGTTGTGGCGTCAATTTACAGTACTGATCTTTTTCGATTTTTTCAGGTAAATCTTTAATCACACTTTTATCAGATTTTAACCGACGCATGATAAATGGTTCGGTTATTTTTTTAAAAATGTCTAATTGATTTTGAAGAGAAAATAATTTGTAATTTGGTAGTAATTACCAATAGCGTATATTTAGACTTTGAAAGGAACATTTTTAAGAAACTTAATGTTTCATTTTCAGGAACTTATTATTTCTGGAAAATGGATAAAAAATGCGAAATGAATTTTTTCCCAATAAATTTGAATTAGATGATTATATTAAACATCCCCATTGAGTTTTCAAAAACCACTGGTTTTAGGACATACGATGATGGTCCAAAATCTGGTCAAGAATTCTATGAAACTCTCTTGAAGAAAAAATTCACCGATGCAATTAACAGAAAAGAAAGACTCAAAATAATTTTGGATGGTGGAGAAGGATACACAAGTTCGTTCTTAAACGAAGCGTTCAGACTACTAGGAAAAGATTTCGGATCAAACAAAGTTTGGGATAATATTATTGTGATTTCAGCAGAAATTCCAAAGTATATAAAGAAAATAAAAGAAGCAATCTATGAATCTTAAAAACATTTGGGTTTATGGGGCAGTTTTCTTTTTAGGTGCGTTTGTCTGTTATATTACTCTTCAATTTAGTCTATTTGAAATTAAATCCGAATTAGATATTCCCAATATTTTAATCAGTCTCATAACAATGTCCATTGGGTTGTACATCGCAGATACATTGCAGCGCAGAGTAAATAAAAACCAAAATCAGCATTCATACTTAATAAATAAGCTTGATACTTTGTGGGCTGCTTTCAATGATTTTTCTGAAAAATTATCTTTTGATAGTAAAATAGATGCAACATCAATCAAAAACTTTAATAAAGAAATAATTTACCCTATCTCTTTTCTGAAAAATGTTTTCAATTCTTTTGAGGTTAACAATAATTGTGTTTGTGACTTAGAAAAAAATCTTGAAAAACTTGATAGTATTCTAACAAACATACCAGCGGATAATAATGTAGTTGATTATAGCGATCACCTCCCATCGATAGAAAATAAAGTTACAGAAATAAGTAAATGCTTTTCGAAAATATTGACTCAAATCCAAAAATTATAGCTTCTTGGCTTGAAAAAAAGCGCAGTAGAAAATCCTACCAACGCCCCTCCTATTTTCGCATAGATACGACCCTTCATATTTCCGATTAAGGCACATTCTCAAAAGAAGGATGAACAAAATCTAAGCCTCGTAATCCAGAATATCATCGCCAACATTATCTTCTTGCCAGAAGTATAAACCATCACCAAAGTAAACACGATAACTTGATTGGAGAATCCAACAAGTAAATGGGATGAACCAGTAGAAGAAGTATTGTTGGAATAATAGTTCTTTGACTACTATTTGGAATTCCATAGTGGGAATTCTATGGAAGTCAATGAAAGGATCAATTCAATATATTAGGAAAGAAAAATTAGCAGCGATACTCACGAACAATACGGTTACTCTCAGTGATTTTCATAATACCATTCATTCAACTCGTTACTTAAATATTCATAGATATTGGAAATAATGTAGTTTAAAGGAAGTGGTTCTCAAAACGCAGGTCACAATTCAGATTCATTGCAAACAAGATCGAAATTGTTTAAAGCGACTTCTAAAATCTCACGAGTATAGACAGGTACAAATGAATCTGCTATCTCTGAAATAGTATCACTTACCGAATTTTCATTGTTACAATCCTCTTCTTGAAGCCTAGTTTTCAACTCTTCTTTAGCTCATTTAACCAATTCATGTATAGTAAGCATGGTTATAAAAGGTTAATATTTAAAACAACAAAATTACGTGCTTGTTAGAGTACGCTACTAATGTGTTTTAATTTAAAATTATAATTAAAAAATCCCTAAAAAATTCGACAAACCACTCGGTAACATAGATTACTTAATTAGCTTAAAAGCTTGTTCCAACTGCCTTTTTAGGTTTAGTCCAATAACCGCCCTCAAAGTAATATTGATTTTCTTTTAACTTCTCTGGTTTTTTCTTAGCATATTTCTTAATTATTTTAGAATGGCTAACAACTTTGTATATGCTTACTTTGTTCTTATTCTCTGAGAGTCTTTCTTTGGTTACGTTCCAAAACATTGAAGCAATTTCTGCTTTACAAAACATAAATCCATTAGGATTCTTTTTTGTTGTAAAATCAGCAATATCAATTCCTTTAAAAACAAAATTATAATGTGGTTTTCTTATTTCAAAAGAATACATATCACTTCCCGTCGCGAAGGCTTCTAATTCACTTGCCGTATATATAACTTCTACTTCTTCATACTTCGGCGGTACAAACTCTAAAACAAAAGGCTTCTCTTTCTTATCTCCGAAATCTTGAAGTAAAGTAAAATAACATGCTCCTGGTTCTAATCCATTATTGCCGTTAGATTCTATAATTACATTTGGTGTCTGGCAACTTATTATTCCAAACAATGTAAGAACAAATAAAATATTTTTCATCTAAATTTATTTCATAATTAACAACTTGTCAGAATCAATGCTTTTACTCTTAGCAGAATATGTTATTATATAAATTCCAATTTCAGCATCAAAGGGAATTCGTTTCTCTATGTATTGATTGTTTGATACAACTTTCAATAACTTTCCATCAATGCTATAAATATATATTTCATCAATCAAATTCAGATTATTTGAGCTAATAACAATTTCATTGTTAGAATATCTACTAGATATTTTCAAATTTTCTTCCACTTCTAAAATACCTGTAGTACAACTTGTTCTCTTTGCATATGTTGTATTTAAACAATTTTGACTTGAACTATGATCCTGTAAATAATTGCTCGCGTCAACAGATTCATTAGTAATTGAATATGAGGAATTTGCTGCATAATACATTAACTCTCCCTGATTGTTTGTGTGACGCAAACCGTGAGCATGTCCCAATTCATGCAATGAAACTTGCTCTACTGAATATATACCTGAAGTAGGAATTAATGATCCCGCATCCCAAACTAGTTGATCTAAACTACTGTTAAATGTGATTGTAATGTTATCAATAAAATCAACTTCATGCGTTTCGGGGTGATTAGGGCTGTTATTGTCAATCTCGATTGAGCAATTTTCATCTATATAATTAGTAAGTATTGTAAACGCAATAGCGTCAGCGGATTGAGGAATATTATAGTCGACTAAAAGATCATAATTTCCTGTTTGAAAAGCATTTTCATCCACAATATAATTTAGATTGGTAGATAAACACCATTCATCCAATGCGTTTTGAAAAGCATCTTTAAAATAATTATTATTTTGATCTTTTTTATCACTAAATGCAGGGGTATAAGCAATGACGTATTCATTATTGGTTACACCTGTAGTTAGCATTATAGGCTGTGTTTGTCCTCCACCAGTGCCTTGTTGATAATATTTATTTACAACAGAATAAATAACTGTTATATCTTCAGGTTCAGATTCCTTAACAATAGCTCCATTAAAATCTTTATGTATTAGCTTAAACATTCCAGTACCAGCGTATTGTTGATTATTAGAAGTTCCATCAAGTTCTAATCCATAAGATGGCACATAAACTTCGATTTTGGTACTAGATTGTGGAAAAATATAATCTCCAGCATATGGTTTTATCCACTCAAAATTATCAGCATTTTCTGCATTAGTAAACCAGACTTCTACTGACTCGTTACCAAGAGGGAGTAAATTATCACCTTCAATCGTCAATAAAGTTTTGGTTCCACCATAAACAGACTGATTGTAATCTGTAATGTTGATTGTAAGCAGTTGATCTATTGTAATATTAATATCAGCATTATATTGATTACATTCTATTTCAATTTCATTAATTCCATCCTCCTTAAATGTTTTTAAATCAAAGTTTTCGTCAACTGTAAGATTTAAAATAGCTGATAAGTCGAAATTTTGAATATAAATAGATGCGTGATAAATCTTAGATTGAAAATTATTAACATCATTAGCAATTTGACCTAATATTTTTTGAATGTTAACTGTGACCTTGTTAGGTGCTGAATCAGATAAGCTTAGAGAATAGTTCTCAAAATCTCCACCAAGTGTTGCAGTTATATTGTTTGAGGAAACAACATTCTCACCTAATAAAGAGGTCGAATATTCCATAGAAATTTCAGATCTTCTCAATTTGAAAACTTGTTCTAATGAACGAATGTCAATATCAAAATCCACATAATAAGATGTCGAACCAACCAAATTATTTGATTGTGAAATTTGTAAATTTTTAATTATGTACTCTGCGCATTCCGTACCACCTATACTAAATTGTGATTCAAGTAAATCCAGTTCATGTTTATTCAGTTTTAATATTTGAGGATTTCCATGCAATGCTATCAACACTGGGTAGTGAAATTTCTAATTCTTTTAGTAAGTCTGTTTCTCGTTCCTTTGTATAGTTAGTTGTTGCATAAAAACCAAAATTCGCAGTTTCACTAAATTCTAATTTAGCCCAATAATGAATGAAGTAAACTAATGTATTCCAAATCTCCTTTGAATTAATTGTGAACTTAGAGTCCGGACTATAATTTTTACATTCTAAAAGCATGTTTCCGTTCGCATCTTTAAGAAAAACATCTCCTTCGTATTCAACTGCAACCAATAATTTAGATTTGGGATTTGACTCCAACTTGTCAAATAGATATTTTACTGCTTTGTATCTTTGTAGAACAAATCCTTTTAGCTTGTCTCCAACGTCTCTTTTTATTTGAGTCTTTTTCTTATCTTCTGACATGTATAATCTTAAAAATTAAAAAATAATGATGCTTGAAAATACGGAATTGATTTGTTTTTAACTAACAGTCTTTCAAAGCCCTTGAAATCTGTCAATATCAGTAGTTACTTCAATAAACAAATATTTTCCATTTGAAAGTAATATAAGACTGTCGGTGTTCCACAAAAAAGAGCCATAAGCCCACAATGAATAAGTATTTTTATTATCAATTTTTCATCAATTTGATTTTAACAAAAAAAAGCCACCAAATCAAATCATGACTTGGTAGCTTTTTAATTTATCCAATACTTTCCTTACTTCGGATTAATAAAAACTATTTTTTGAGTGATTAACTTTCCAGTTGGAAGAATCGTCTGTAAATAATACACTCCAGGCTCTAACAGGTTTTCAAGTGACAATTCGTAGGAGTTACTTCCGACTTCTGAGTTTTCAAAAGTTTGATAAACTTGACGTCCATTGATGTCTTGAATGACTATCCGCGTAGTTCCTCTAAGGGAAGACTCAATCTTTACATTTAAGTTGTTGAAGAATGGGTTGGGGTAAATGGTGACTTCTTCAAAGTTAGACTGAATAGATCGATTAGGAATATCGTTGTTTAAATCTGGAGGTATTCTTTCGTTTATTCTATTAGGATCAATTTGATCTTCTTGTATTCCGATCATAGGTGATACTGGATTACAGTCTGTTGCTGTAGGATTATCACTAGCTTGAGTGATTATTGATTCATCACCATTGTCAAAGACTTCCCATAATTGCCATGTTGTAGGATCAGATTCATCCGTTAATCTGATTTCGTAATTTCTAATTTTATGATCGTATTCCCCATCTTCGCATAACACATTAATTTGGTCCGTAAAAGATTGAGTGGATCTTGGTCTACAATAGTATTTGTAAGAACGTAATGATGAATAATTACCAATTACCAAATTTGAATCATCTTTAAATTCTGTGTATTTGGCATTTAAATCTTGACCACAATTACATTCATTCTCATTGAATGGATTTTCTTCACTTGGATTTATAGTGATTGAAAGTTGTCCGTCATTGAAAATAGGTACGGTATAATGGGGGAAAAAATAATAAGTTTCATAGCGAAAATATTCATAATCTGATTCGGATGGTGTATCACCATTGGTAGTACTAGTTCCTGTACGCGAAATGCAACCAGTATGCTCAAAAAAAGTAAATCTGAAATAGTCATTAGGATTTGTTGCCCAATATTCACTAATCAGAGAATCTCGGTAAATTTCATATATTGAAGATGATTGAAACTCAATGACAACTTCATTTCCACTAGGGTTAGTAACGATAATATTTTCATCCCTGCAATTCTGATTAGTCTTTGCAGAAAATTGTGGCTGAATTGACTTATTTATATAACCATCAAATTCTAATATATAATCTCCATTTTCATCAAAAGTTTTAATCGTAGCACATGAATCAGCAATATTAGCCACTTCGGAACAATTTGGATTCAATCCATGATTCAGATAAAATCCAATTACATAATTACAATTATCATCATTATACCCTGCAAATACTGGGTCTTCTAAAGCAAAATCATTACAATAAGTGTTGTCACAGCATTTGACAAATCGAAGATCCCAAACAGTATTATCAAAACCAGGTGTATTGTTAGAAACTTTAATTATGACTTCTGGTACTCCATCTGGATCAACAGGTAAAGTCACAATATTTGGTCTGAAATACTGAGAAAAAGGATTTCTCCCGTAAAATTCACCCATGTCAATCTCTCTTTCTTTTAATTCTCCATCAACTAAAACTCCATCTTGAATTATACTTATCTTATCTGGTAAAGTTTTAGGGTCAAATTCAAAAGTAAGGCCTGTGGTCCCTGGCTCCACCATAAATGAGAAACTTGCAGATTCAACCCCAGTTGGACCATTATAAGTTTCATTAAAGTCAGGGTTACATATTATTGGTTGAATTTCAACAGGATCAAAACATTCAAATGAACTCCCGTTTAAAGAGGATAGAACAAGGTGCGGTGTTAATAAACCTGCTTGCGCAAAAACAGTGGTATTTGGAGGATGCGCATACATTTCGCTGGAATCAAATAGCGATCCCGCACCACTAACAAATGCAGTGTCGCCATCTTCATAATACCATACAATCACATAATCCTCAACAATCACTTCATCATAAGTCAATTCTCCCCAAGAAACAGTTCCTGCATTGGTGCTATCAACCTCCAATTTCAATAATGGACATAAATCAAGACAAGGAACTAAAGGAAATGTCTCCTCATAAGTTGTACAACTATCAAACTCTATTATTAAAGTTGCAGAGGCACCATCCTCCCAACCTTCACAAGGAATATCCAAAGGATCATAAATCAATACTTCACTATTTGGACCTAATTGATAAGTTGAAATAATACGCTCAATCCCACAAAGCGCTCTAAGGGAATCTAAACCAAATTGAAGACAGCATTGATCATCTATAAAAATATTAGCATTAAATCCATCAGCAAAAGTATTACAACATGGTTCTTCTTCACAATCTAAAGAAATTTCAACATTCTGCTTTACAGAAAATGAAGGACAAGCATTAAAATCTAACACTGCATTGACAAACATAAACTCTGCAAGCTCATCACAATCACATGGAACAGCACTCGGATCATATGGTTGACATATTTCTGTTGTGTTCGCAAACATTCCACCAAAAAATCCAGCTGCACCAATGCCAATGCCATACTGTTCTAGAATTGAAGTACCTATCAACTTTATTGTAAGTGCACAATTTTCATCAATTGAAATTTCCCAAACTCCATTTATACCTAAATCGTCCAGCCACGTTTGAATAAGCAACGAATCATTACAAACAAACATCAACTCAGATTGATGAAAAACACCATCTACCAGTACTCCGAAAAATATAGGATTGGGATCAGTGACAGTAGAACTTATAGAATCTGTCGCAACGCTTTCGTAAAAACAATATTCAAGTTCAAGACTCTCATAACAATTGTCGTTATAAGTGACATTCAAGCAATTATTAGCATCCAAGTTAACTACTAAATTTTCTAAAACCAGCGAATCAGTAACTTCTTCACAACACAAATCTTCAACACAATCCAAAGAAAGTTCCACATCTTGCTGCAAAACAAGTGAAGGGCAAACATCAAAATCCAACACCGCAGTGACGGACATATATTCTTGAAGTTCATTACAACCGCATGGAACAGCACTCGAATCATATGGTTGACAAATTTCTGTTGTAGTTGCTGTCATTGGACCAATATATCCATTTATACCGATGCCATAAGCATTTAGAATAGAACTTCCTGTCAATCTTAATGTAAGCACACAACTCTCACCAATTGAAATTTCCCAAACTCCATTTATACCTAAATCGTCCAGCCACGTTTGAATAAGCAACGAATCATTACAAACAAACATCAACTCAGATTGATGAAAAATACCATCTACTATTACTCCGAAAAATGTAGGGTTGGGATTAGCAACTGTATGACTTAGTGAATCTGTTGCAATACTTTCAAAGTAACAATACTCAAATTCAACATTTTCATAACAATCTGAATCCAATTGTAATTGCAAACATTCATTCTCATCCAACGTTGCAAGAATGGATGCTCCACTTAAGGAATCTGTTTCAGCAATACAACATGGTTCTTCACAATGCTCAATAATATTCTCCAATGCTAGATCTTTACATCGATTAAAATTGATATTTGCTCTAGTTATGATGCCATTATTCTGCGGGGTCAATTGGAAGATATCACAAGCTTCATACAAATCAGCTGGAAATAAATCGGTTTTTTCAACGTGATATGTATAGGTAACTTCACCAATACTAGTCTGCGCTACAGTAACAACATCAATTCCATCTGTAAAAAATACATCCCATAACTCATCATTAAAATAATTCAATGAAGATGCTCCGTCATCTGCAATTGGAAGCGATGTATATTCTTGTATATCTATTGTTGTGTTAACATATTTAGTTATCTGAGAATATACTTCGCAGTCTTCTGACAAAAATTCTGCACCAAATGAAATGTAAAGCCGTTCATGTGATAAATCAAAAGAATTCCACTTAAATTCTACTTCACACGTCGGCATCCAATCACAAGACAATTGACAACCACATGGTTTATTCGTTGCATTATAAGGTAAATAAGAAACTCCACCATCCAGAGAATATTCATAGTTTGCAGCTACAAAACCACAACCATCAATTTCATCTATTTCCAAGCAACCACTATCATTGATATAAGCGGTTAAACCATCTGCGGTTAAAGTACTGGATGTTTCTATACAACAATCATAACATTCTTTATATGATTCAATCATCATTTCATTTTGCGTTGAATTGGCTAGACCAGGTGATTGTAAACCAACACTCGCTAGATCGGTCGCATAATGTTCTTTTACATTGTGATCTTCTCCGACAAATCTGTTATTCAAGTTTTGAGCAGGCAAATCCGTCAACCATAATGGAAAAGTGTAGGCAAAAACATAATCACTTTCACCAAATCCGATGCCGTGCATGTAGTCTCCATTTGGATATCTGACTTGGATTGCATCGGCACTTGAATTTATTTCAATAGCAGACCAGCTTGGTGCTAGATACAATCCTCTGTATTCCATCGCTTGAGAAATTGCATTCCAAGATCCGGCTTTTCCAGTAAAATAATCTGGGTCCGCTGCGTGTAAAACATATACCTGATCTCCATCATCATCATTTTTATCCACTTCAGGATATATACTACATGGATCATTTTCATCCACTATCAATATGATCGAACCTATCGGAACATCCGCCCATTGCGCATCATTAGAAAATTGAATGAAACCTGAATTGATTCCTATTGCTTCTCTATTCTGATAGTTTACGTCTAAATTCCCTTCTATGATTTCACCATTGTTGTCATCTACAATTAGACCTCGTATATCTCTTGTTACAGAACATTCACAGTTTCCTACAACTAATAGTTCTACATATTGACAAGAGCCATCTTCTGCTTGATTGGTTTCGTTGACAATCAGTTTTTCTACAACGATATCATCATCAGGTAAGCTTGCGCAAGGATATTGTTCGATAATAAAATTATGATCGAATACACAACAACCGCCATCTCCCGCTGAAATAGATACTTGATAATAACCAGCTTCCATTGTACTAACAGTTTGCAACAATTCACCTCCTCCATCAAGACCTATCCAGTTGACATTTAAGTCTGCACCTGTCAATTCAATACTTGTATGATGTATGGATGCAATGACTCCAATTTCTACCGTACATGTACACGGATCATATTGCTCGACGATACTAAATCCACAAGAATTTATCTCATGAATAGTGAAATAAGCAGTCTCCATACAACCAAACAAGTTGGTCACTGTAATAGAGTAATCGCCTGGCTCCAAGTTATTTTGTATCAAATTCTCTTCATCTCCGTTACTCCACTCAAAACTAAACCAATCAAGATCTCCTTCCAAACCACCATCAAAACTAATGTCAGCTGTCTGAAGTATCACCTCTATAGAGCCCGTGCCATCGGTACAACCATGCATAATATTGGTTGCTGCAATCATACTGTTATTATCTTGTGTATACCCGATAGTATGCATCAACAAAAAAAGAACAAGGATAAAGTAATATCTAGTGTTACTCATGAGATCATAGTTTAGTTAGGTCATTAACAAATACCTGTCAGTCAGGACATGCCTGTGACATTAGTAGGAAGGGATTGACAGATATTCTGCATGAATACCAGTCATTCCTCACATTACTTTTGAATGTAGTTGGAAATAAAAACTGAATTATGGATAGGTTCTTTTGAATCTATAACAATTTGTAGCCATTTGGCTTTGTTGTTATAAATGTTGAGTTGGATCGTTTTTTACTTTTATGAGTTGGTTTAAATTTGTTTTCTTTTTTATGTTGTTGTTGTTGTTGTAAGATTTACCCTTTTGTTTTTGGGTTGGTTTTGGTTTTAATTGCTTTGCTCGTGGCACGCTCGTAGTTGCAAACTACGCCGAACTATACGCGGAGGAGTTCGTGAACATGCTACGCCGAACTAGGGGCATATTAATTAAACCGATGAATGATTTTTATTCATGACAATCAAAATATTTACGCAACAAGGTTCTATATTCTGAAGAATAATTTTGACCATACTTTTGAAAATCACGCTCTTTAAGTAATATTTGACTGATTGTTGGATCAATTGGATTATAGACAACAGGTATCTTTTTAGTCAATAGAACACTTAACTGTTGACTACTATATTCTTTACAATAAAGATTAAATGAATAACTACCATTATATACTTTGTTATTTACAATATATTTATAAGAAGGTGTTATAACAGAGCCTCCTCCTTGAAAACCTAACTGGTCTATTGATCCATTAACTATCTCAAAAGACTTAACTAAAAGTCTAACCTCTCTACTCTTTTTGTTTCTTGCAATGAGAATTAGAACGAAAACTATGAGAACAAAAATTAGCGCAATTCGATTTTTATTGTTTTTCATTCTTTTGTCTTGTCTGAAAATAAACCTGCCCCGAATCTTGAGTTTTTTGCTCTGCTCACTCCACACTCGTAGAAGAATTCTACGCCGAACGATTCGCGGGGTGAATCATATTATATCATGTCAATACTTGGTAAATACCAATTAATAGAAATAGAATACTTAATAAAACAATTGAATTTTTAATCGCTTTTTCCTTTGAGTATTGTGCTTCGATCTTAAGTTGCTCCATTGTTAAATCAAACTTATCAACTCTGATAAATATTAGATATGTCACCATTTGCATAAACAAAAATAAATACATCCTATGAACTGTTTCCATTTCGTACTTCTCATTAGAATCAATAAAAATTACTGCGCAAAAGAAAGAAATGAAAGTTATAAATAGTTGCGGTAGTAGATACATCCCATTTGCACGACTATATTTAAACATCGGCAGTAAAGGCAATAAAATGTAATAATATAATTTCTCCATTTTAATATTTAATTTTTCTTATTTCTACACCAACCTCCATAGTTGGATTAGCAACTTTACTTTCTAAAACATCATAATAAACTGGATTTCCTCTATAGAATTTCGTTCGTTCCTGGTTTGGACCAACAAGGATTGAAATGAAAGGTATAGAACGGTAAGCAGGAGGAGTATTACTGATCTTCTCAATCTGTCCTGCTATTTCTTTCCTTCTTTGTTCTTGCAATACTCTTTGATAATGAGGATGTTGTTTTCTTTGATCAAAACTAGCACTGTAATCTTTCGACAATTTATCATTTTTCATATTGGTTAAACCATCTGGATCTGCACTATCTAACAAAATTGTACCAACTGAAAAACCAAGAACTGGATTTATCTGAGCCACCGCTTCGCCAAAAATCATCGCGGTAATCTTAACATCTGAAATGTGCTGCTCTTCAGCAGAATTTTTAATTTTTTGCTCTTCTGAAATCAATGAAGTTGCAGATAGTACAAAATCTATTTGTTTTATAGAAGTTTTAAGATTTGATGCATTGTTTAATCCTGAAATAACTTCATCTCCTCCTTTTACAGCTGCGTTTAATAAAGTTGATGCTACATTTTCTTGAACTGCTCCAGTTGCTCGACTACCATTTTCAACACTTTCACCTTCTGCCTGCAACCCCCATAAATCAATATTAGCAATCGGACTATTCTCCGCATAATTAAAAGGACTAACAAAAGCAAACTGATCAGCAATTGGATCTACCCCACTAAACCTCCCAATCTGCGGATCGAACATTCTCGCCCCATACATATACCAATTACCAGCCCCATTTAAGGGTGTCAACAGTTTTTGTGGACTCGACTTTTCAAGTCCGTTACTAAAGGTAGGACTTATTTTTTAATTTTCCATGACCTAATTTAGTAGGTTTTCAATTGAAAAAAAAATATCATGTACACGTATATAGGTGTATTGGACGATAGGGGCGTGAGGGTTTTAGAGTACAATTATACTGATAACTCGCTACGGCTTTTGAGCGGTTGAGTTATCAGTATAATTGTACTTAGACGGGGTTTGGGGTCGTCGATTGAGACCCCAAAGCTTAGCCTTTTGAGTGTGGAGAGGTACAACGGAGAAGATTAAATTTCTGCAGATTAATTGGGCTATACGGGATTTTGCTTTTTATCCTTTCTTCTAATTTTCATTTTTAAACGCGAGTCGCGCGAGTCCCTGACGAACTTGCTGCCGATGGCATTTAGCGTGTTAGGATTTGCGGCAGATAGTGAGGAAGAGATAGCAGCGAGCCCAGCGAACAGACCCGTAAGTGTTTGGATTCGTGCGGCTGAACTGGAGGGGCGTCCGTGAGCGATCAAAATATCGTGAGCAGGCTGTGGAGTGACCGCAGAGCGTCGGTACGGACTGACGGACTCCGCAACGGATTTCGTGCAGCTGCTTTTGAGCGAGGTGAGGACAGTACGGCAGGCCGTAACCTAAGCGTCCCAAGCGAGGATTTTGTGCACCAGCTGGCAGGGAACGGAACAGCTTGCGAACACCTTCTAACTGCGTTTTGAGCGTGGGGATTGTGAGAGAGCTGACTTGTGTGATTGGATTGTTAGGCTATTGGAATGGATGATGTTTATTTAATGCCTCTTGCAAGGACTGCAGATTCTTTTCATTGTATTTTTCTGTGGAGCTGACCCATTTATGACCTGCCATGTATTGTACAATTCTTAGGTCTTTTGTTTTGAGCCATTCTGCTATTACTGTTGCTCTGATTATTTTTCCGGAGGTGATTTTAGGATCCAACTTTTTGATGTTACTGAACAGATGTTGCAAACTATTTTTGATCGATATACTTCCATTTTCACTGAAGAATAATTGTTGTTTTAGTAACTCCATTTTTATGGTTCCTGGTTTTCTGCCGCCTCGTTTTGCATGGATATTTAGAAGCATTCTTGGACGGATAATTTGCAGGTAATTTTGTAGATCCAATAATTGAGTTGTTGCTAATTTTAAAGTTCTACTATTGGTATTGCGATAAGATGGGATATAGATTTCTCCTTTTTCTAAACGTACATGTCCGACTTGTAATTGTTGTAAACTTCCTGTTGTAACCGCTTGATAAATTAAGATTCCTAATAGCACTTTATTTCTTTTGTCTCGGTCAACTGAACTACTTTTATCTCCATTCTCAACCTCATATTCTTCATACAACTTTATCAACTTTTCATAACGTACTAAGTGATTCAAAACTGCTTTTCTTTGTCCCTTTATTTTTAATCCTATCGCTGGATTATTTTCTATTTCTAAACTGCTGTAATAATGCCTGACTGCTACAATTATTCGCCTCACTTTATTTAAACCATTTCCTTTTTTCAACTGATAAATAAAATTCATAAACCCATTATAATCCACTTCTTCTAACACTTCATTTTCTTCTTCTAACCACTGTAAATATATTCCTGCATAATTTCTCAACTGTCTAATCGTACTGACTGCCAATCGTTGTTTTCTTAAGTAACTTTCAAACTCATTTAATTTCGTTTCTATCTTAATTGGGTAATCATATTTACTATTATGTTTCATCTTTTAAGTGGGTATAAATTTGAGTAGATTCTAAAGATTGATGTCCTAAAAACTTCGCTATTTCACTCAACTTCATGCCGTTTAATAACAAGTGAGTTGCGATACTATGACGCAACGTATGTAAGCCTGCTTTCTTTTCGATCCTGGATAATTTTACCAACTTTTTAAATCGTTCATACAAGCTACTTCCTTTTAGTGGCCGACCATTTACACCAATAAATAACGCTTCACTTTTTCGATTGCCCATCATCATTGGCCGAGCTGTAACCAAGTAATCAACAATATCTTTTTTTACTCTTCCAACCATCGGTACATATCTTTCTCGATAGCCTTTTCCTGTCCTGATAAATAACAAATTTTGATGCTCCAAAACATCCTGTATTTTGATGTGAACTGCCTCACTTTTTCTAACCCCACATCCATAAAATATACTCAACATCATCCGATCTCTTATGCCTAATAAATCCGATCCTGTCACTCGATACAACTGCTCTATTTCTCCTTTTGATAACACCACTATTTCGCTTTTCACTTCTCCTTTAAACTTCACTGGGATAACTAGATTTATTTGCTCCGTCAACCTCAGGTATTTTGTAAATCGATTCAACGTCGTTAGATGATTTCTGATCGTCGATTGCTTCAATACCTTTCCTGTCTTTCTACTTTTTTGATGACTCAAAACCTCAAAGTATTTCATTACCATTTCTCCTTTTATCTCACTCATTTCTAACACGCCATTTGCTTCCATGTAATTAATAAACCGTCTCAATCTTTCCACTTCACTTTTTATACTTTTCTGGGCGTAGTTTTGCAACAACAACCAA
>CALDGQ010000120.1 GCA_937941765.1 uncultured Saprospiraceae bacterium | reverse complement strand
AATAATGCATCAATTTTACGTAGAAACCCAATAAAACGGGGTAATTACGTTAAAATTAAACAACGTATTCAAATTGTTGCAAATTCAGTTAAAACAAACATATACTTGGATTTTGTTGCGGGAGACCGATTTTATATGTTCGACGGAGGAGTTTATAAAATCTAGACTTTTTGTTTCTTTTTTGGCAATGAAAAAAGAAAAAGAACTAGATTCCTCGAAAAATCAAATTAGAAAAAGCAGGGATATTGATGATTATTTAGAATAAATGTAAATCGTATTTAGTGCATCCAAAATAATTCAGAAAGACGGAATTTGTTACTCCTGAATATCCCTCAGTCCTTCGGCTATAAAAAATATAAGCGATTGCTATTTTTAAAATTCCAATCGATATAATTGATCAATTTCATCTTTGTTCAAAACAACATTATAAAAACGTAGCTCATCAATTATTCCTGAAAAGTGATTTTGATACTTCAATCCACCACGTTTACCAATTCTTAAAGGTGCATTATTTTTAGTAGTACACATTGTTTTATTATCTATTGTTGAAATCAAATTGCCATCTAAATAGAGCCGTAGGTTTGTTTTATTTTGAGTAAAAACGAGGTGGTGAAATTTTTCATCATCAAAAATATCCTTGCTGACTATTTTATTTCCAAATTCACAATTGTCAATATAGCCTCCCCAATTAGCTTGGTACCATCTACCTTTTCGATTTCCAGATTTATTATTTAAATACCGAATACAGAATGGATATCCAGATTGTAAATGAGAGGTGTCTTGATCATTTATAACCCATTTGGAAAGTATATCATTTTCGTGAACAGCTAAATCATTTTGTTCCTTGTCAGGTTTTATCCAAAAAGAAATAGAATAGGTGTCTTTGTACTCAAAATTGAATAGCTCGGATGAATTTTCAATTTCAATAAAATCATCTATTCCATCAAAAAAGTAGGCGTTATTTTTTACACCTTTAACTAAAGTGGCACCATATACTTTTCCTATTAAATGATGACTAGCTAAATCATTGGCATTTTCATCAAAAGAAAAATAGGCAAGCAAGTTGGAAGAGGTACTTGACTTAGGTTCGCT
The DNA here is from genome assembly GCA_937941765.1 of uncultured Saprospiraceae bacterium. Taxonomy (GTDB): domain Bacteria; phylum Bacteroidota; class Bacteroidia; order Chitinophagales; family Saprospiraceae; genus CALDGQ01. The sequence goes on along the minus strand of CALDGQ010000120.1, from coordinate 50,090 downwards.
CAAAAAAAGATTGCAGGCAGCGAAGCTACCTGCAATCCATATGAGCAATACTATTTTTAAGTAAGGTTTAATGCTTGAATACTTTTTCGGTATAAATTACATTTTTCTCATTGTCCAATAATCGGAGTATGTAAACACCTCCATGTAATTCTGAAACATCTAATTTTGCAGTCCGATCTGTGAAAGAAATGATTTGGTCTCTCAACATTAAACGCCCGTCCATTGCAATTAAGTGTGCTGCAACTTCACCTTGATATTCAATCCGGATAATTAATTCATCTTCAACAGGATTCGGGAAAATTTTAGCTCCAATAAATAAATCAGATCCATCACAATCTTCATCAATGGAATTGTCTGCAACATCGACTGCTTCAGGATTGAGTAATGCATTGTTGTCATCACAATCACCTTCTAAAACTACATATCCAGTTGGCGGAGTAGCAATACAAGTGTCTGCGTAAACATCTGGGTTTCCATAATTGTCACCATCAATATCTCGGAAATATCTTGTTACATTAAGCCCATCATCTGCGGCACCATTACAATCATTGTCAATGCCATCGCAGATCTCAGAGATGGTAGGATTAATGCTAGCATCATTATCATTACAATCATCGCTATTGGTAACATATCCCGTAGGAGGTGTTGTGTAGCAGGTTTCAACAAAATTTCCACTATCTCCAAATCCATCAACATCCTGATCGCGATAATAGGAATAGTAAGTCAATCCATCATCGATAGCACCACTACAATTGTTGTCAATGTCATCACAGACTTCAGACATACTTGGGTTGATGTTCGCATCACTATCATTACAATCCATATCATTGGAAACATAGCCTGTTGGGGCTGGATTTTCGCACGTAACAATTTCAGTAGTTGGATCTCCCCAACTGTCATTATCCGTATCTAAATAATAACTATAAACAGGAAGTGCATCATCAATTAAACCATTACAGTCATTATCAATCCCATCACAAATTTCTCCAACAGAAGGATTGACTCCGGTAGCTGCATCGTTACAATCATCATTATTGGTAACAAAACCAGCCGGTGCACTTGAAAGGCAAACTAATATTTCATTAGCGTCATCACCAAAACCGTCTGCATCTGCATCTTGATAATAAGTAAACAATGGCAAACCATCATCTTCCATATTATTGCAATCATTGTCTTTGTCATCACAAATTTCTGGAGCACCAGGGTATACGGTGTTATCATTATCATCACAATCGACATAATTATAGTAGCCGTCATTATCATCATCTTTATAAAATAGAGATTCCGCAAAGAGGGTAGCGTCTGCTGCAATTTCCATCCCAATTCTTCTACCATGAATATCATCAGCAGGTGGATGAATCCCGCCCCAAATTCTAGACAAACTAGTTTGATCTGAAGCATCTCTATAAGTTGCCCATTGTAAAGTAACATCTACACTTGGACCATTTTCGAAAACTAAAAAGTTATTCATTGGTGCTTCGAATTCTCCTATTCCACCTGGGAAAAAATCATCTCCTGTTATGAATTCCATAATATCAGCCGCAGCGCTAGAGAAAGTGGAGTGTCCACTAATGTATCCTGCAAAAGGAGGAGTTACAAATGATGGTCTTTGGTAAGGCCACCATTCTTCAGCACGGATCCAATCTACCCCAGCCACATCAATCGCTGGGTTGTTGATATAATCAGGACCTTTCCAAGTGAATAATTTTATTTTTCCAACATGTTGATTGGCCCATCCAGCTAGTGGATCACCAACTTCAATCAATTCAATATATCCCGGGGTCAATCGAAATCCGCCAGGATGATAGCTAGGTAAACTTGGATCAGAACTTTGGCCTAAATCACCCATTGCACGAATGGCAGAAATTGGTCTCAAATAGTCATACCATCCTTTGATTCCCCAAGCTGTAATGGCGGCATCATGCATTGCGCCACCCATCATCAAATATGCCTTGACATCCCATTCAAGATTATCGATTATCGGACCTTGTCCACGATATCTTTTTTCGAACATCGGATGATCATTTACATAATTCAAAATAGTAAACCAGTGACCTGGAGGGGTTTCAGAATCTGGACCATCTGCCCAATATTCAGCGAGTACTCTAGTATAATCCCCACGTGGTACCATCTGTGGCTCATAAGGCATCCCTGTAACCGGATTGACAGTATGTCCAATACTTGGATCTCCACCATCAATCAAATTATAAAAGGAATCGTAGTCAGAATAATTTTCAGGAAAACTTTGAATATTTCCAATACTACCTGGAGAAATATCCCACATCACTCCATCAGCAGGATCATTGTGAGAACCCCAAATGGAAACCAATTCAAATCCCCATTTATATTCTTCAGAAATTCCTCCGGTATTATTTAAATCCAAATAAGGAGGATCTCCTGGATCATGATAAACTTGATAGTCGTCACCGAATCTGGAATAAACAGTTACTTCATTTTCTGACAATGCAAATGGAGTAACGTTACCCCATTCTGGTCCTAAAAATTTTGGTGTATTAAATGGGATTACATTTCCTGATTGATCAATAAAAACATCGAGTGTTAATTGTTGCCATCTATTGTAATCTACAATACTAGGATTCCCATCAACTTCTGTTACCAAAGGAGGGTTGACAGGTGTATAATAAGCATTGCCGTAACTTGTGGATTCATTAGAACCATCTTGCAAACCAAAACTAATAATACATTGTGCGATATAATTTCCAAGAGCCGCAGCATTTCCAGTTGAATAATCAACAGAAGTGTCGGTTGTCGAATAACCTTTGGCTGCCATTAAATTTGCATATGCAGGAAGCATAGTTGCAGCTCCTGGTGAATTTTGAAATCGATGTCTCATTATCCGATAGGTGGCATGACATATTGCTTCATCTCTAGCCGCTTCCATATTTGTAGGGATAGGGAATCCATCGAAAGGGCAATTAAAACCATCCACTGTTTTTCCTAAAAGAAATGGCTCTGCAGTTTCATCAAAAACAGCCCAAGCATCATACATGGCAACTGAGGTATGAAAAAGATTTCGTGCATGAACGGTAGGCCTAGCAAAGTCTCCTCTGATACTTTCTAAAAGCAAGTTGTTCCATTCTCTTGCGATAGATTGTTGACCAAAAGTTGGAATGCAAAATAAAGACGAGAAGAAGAAAATAATTAATGTAGACTTTATATTCATAGGAGTGTAATTAAATGCAAAATGCATATACAGCATAATTTGTCAAAACGGGTTATACAAAAATAATGAATTCCTATCATTCATGATAAAAAATCATAATTTGTACAAAGCTCTAATTGAGCATTATAAGTGTGGTAATATTTGAAAGCTAGATAAAAGAGTATGAATACTCAATTTCAAATCGGAAATAAGAGATACTCAAAGATAATCAATCTATTTGCTCAAAACAAGGAGATTTTTTTGAAATGACTTCTATACTATTATTTTGTCATAAGTGACAGATAATTAGTGGTTTAACTAAAAAGAATTGAAACTACAAATCGCCGGCATAGGAGAGGTCCTGTGCACTCAAATTTTCAATAAATTTATATTTTAAATTGGTTAATTGGCGGATATGAAGTAAGTCATGAGCGACCCAATTGGCTAACATTTGATAAGCAGAAATGTCTCCTAATGAAGTATGGTGATAGACATTATTCCATTTTGCATTGGATAGCGAATTCAACCAATTAATTGATTCATTTCGAGCAGTTACAAATTCATTTATTTTGTTGTAGTAATCTTGGTTGGCATATGCTCTTTGTTTGACCCAACCTTCTGGATTGATAGAAGGCATTGGTTCATTTGGCGTTTGAAGAATGTGGTTGGTACGGAAACGAAAATCTTCAATTTCTTCATCAAATAAATGACATACTATTTCTAGTACCGACCATTTTTTGTCAGTTTCTTTGAAATGTATTTCGTCTTTTCCAATATTAAAAAGGAGGAGTTTAAATACTTCTATATTCTTAGATAGTTGGTTTATCAGTGGCTCAGTTCTCATCAATAATGATTTGTTTAGGTCTATTCTCTTATGCAAATTTACATCTTTTTGTTGATTTTAAGTTATTTGATTTTCTAAATAAATGGCTTCATTCAAGACAATTTTTACTTTCTTTGTACATACTAAATTGAATGACTAAGCTAGCCAAAAATCAATTGAATCAATCGGGAAACAAAAACTGGATTTACGGATTTATTGTTTTCACTATTATCTATTTATCGTGGTTTTATTTAGTGGTAGGGTTGGAAACAAAGAATTGGATATTCCTTGTAGCTATTTTTATATGCCTTTTTGTTATTCCTTCTTTAAGGGCATCAATTGCTGCTTTGAGTCCTCTTTTTGTGTTTTTAATACTTTATGACTCTCTTCGAATTCTCCCTTATTACAATACATTTGAGATCCATAACAAAGACTTATTTTTGATAGAACAAAGTTGGTTTAGTTTCAATGGGAGCACATTGTCAGAATATTTCTTGACACATCATCATTCATTTTTGGATTTCTTAGGTGGCATCAGCTATTTAACTTGGTTTCCGTTTCCTGCTGGATTTGCGCTTTTCTTGTTATATAAAAAGAGGTATACGTTGACATTTCGATTTTTAGCAGGCTTTTTAGTGACCAATTTGATTGGGTTTGTTTTTTATATCACTTATCCAGCAGCGCCTCCTTGGTATTATTTGGAATATGGAGAAGATATAATTAGAAGCACAAAAGGTAGTGCTGCCGCGTTGGTTCGATTCGACGAATTGGTTGGCTTACCTATTTATAAAAGTTTGTATGCGAATAATGGATATATTTTCGGAGCGATTCCATCTCTTCATTGTGCTTATCCAATGGTACTTTCTTATTATAGTTTTAAATATGGCAATAAATATTTAAGTGCACTATTTGTTTTAAGTGTATTGTTGATTTGGTTTACGGCGGTGTATAGCTTACATCATTATATAGTAGATGTGTTGTTGGGAATTGCTTGTGCGATTGCAGGCATTTTTATCAATGAGCAATTGTTTAAGAAGACGAAGGTTGGTGATAAAGTAGCACAGGCATTCCTGCTTGTTTAGTGAAAGTTTAAGTTGGTCATGCATCCTTCCTGTCTTGGCACGTCTTGACACATACAGGATGTCTGTGCAACTAAAAAAAAATGGAGTAACGTTTTTCAACATTACTCCATACAATAAAAATTATTTACAGTCTAATTTTTTCTTATAAATGTATTACTTCACCATAAGCAGCAGCAGTTGCTTCCATAACCGCTTCACTCATCGTTGGATGTGGGTGTATTGCTTTGATAATTTCGTGACCCGTTGTTTCTAATTTTCTCGCAGCGACAATTTCTGCAATCATTTCAGTTACATTAGAACCTATCATGTGTGCACCTAAACATTCACCGTATTTTGCATCAAAAATTACTTTTACGAATCCTGCTTTTGCACCAGAAGCACTTGCTTTTCCTGAAGCTGAGAATGGGAATTTACCCACTTTGATTTCATAACCTGCTTCTTTTGCAGCAGCTTCTGTATATCCTACGGATGCAATTTCAGGGCTACAATAAGTACATCCCGGTATATTGTTATAATCTATTGGTTCAACATGCTGACCAGCAATTTTTTCTACACAAAGAATACCTTCAGCAGTAGCGACATGTGCCAACGCTGCACCAGGGACCACATCACCGATTGCATAAATACCAGCTACATTGGTTTTGTAAAATTCATCAACCATGATCAAACCACGATCGGTTTTAATCCCTAACGCTTCCAAACCGATGTTTTCAGTGTTTGGAGTAACGCCAGTTGCAGATAGAATCACATCACATTCAATGATTTCTTCTTTATTGGTTTTTCTGTTTTTGACTTTCACCTTACATGTCGAACCTTTTGTGTCAGCGGATTCTACAGAAGTATTTCCTAAAACATTGACACCAGATTTCTTGAAGATTTTGGTCAACTCTTTAGATATATCTTTATCTTCTCTTGGTACCAATCCTTGTTCCATATATTCAACGACTGTTACTTCGGTACCTAAAGCGTTGTAGAAGTATGCGAATTCAACACCGATTGCACCTGCACCGACAACTACCATTCTTTTAGGTAACTTATCAAGTGTCATTGCTTTTCGATATCCAATTATTTTTTTGTCATCGATTGGTAAATTTGGTAATTGCTTGGCTCTTCCACCTGTAGCAATAATAATATTGGCAGCCTCATATTTAGTAGTCTTTCCAGCTTTATCTTTTACCTCGACTGTCTTTCCACGACCTAATTTGCCATCACCTTCGATCACCGTAATTTTATTTTTCTTCATCAAGAAAGAAATTCCTTTACTCATTCCATCGGCTACACCGCGACTTCTTTTGATGATTCCAGTAAAGTCTGCCTCAGCACCTTTGACTTTTATTCCGTAATCTTCAGCATGATTAATGTATTCAAAAACTTGCGCACTTTTCAGCAGTGCTTTGGTAGGGATACATCCCCAGTTTAGGCAGATGCCACCTAAAGATTCTCTTTCAACGATAGCTACTTTCATTCCTAATTGAGAAGCTCTGATTGCGGCAGGGTATCCACCTGGTCCACTTCCAATTACAATCAAATCATATTTCATAATGGTAATTTTTGTCTAATTATTTTGCGTAAAGATATAAGAATAAAAACAAATTTATAACGTCAAAGTTTAACGAACTCAAATAAAAAAACCTCATCCAAAAAGCGTTTGAACGAGGTTTAATTTTGTTTTGTTCTTAGATCAATGGGAATTTAATCGGTAAAAGTTTTGGCACGTTCACTCCATTTTAATAAATCCGAATCAGCATTTTCCATTTCTATTAAGTTGGAGATCTTTTTAGCAATATCTTCATTGAAGTTTGCCAATTGCGAAAAACGATAAATACCTAATGCATTCAATTTCTTTTCGATAAATGGTTCAATTCCATTTATTTTTTGAAGATCATCTTTACGACCCATAGCAGAAAAACCAATTGTTTCAAAATCAACTTCCTTTCTTCTTCGATTGATTCTTTTTAGAATTGACTTATCATCTTGTTTTACAATATTAGGAGTAGGTGTTTTTGTAATTTTTTTGTTAGAACCAACTTTTTTTCTAACCTTCTTGATAGTAGGGGCTGGTGTAATAGAAGAAGAGGGAGGTGGCGTTTCCTCATGCATCTTTTTAGAAATAGATTCCATCTTAGCCTCTAATTCTTCAACTTTAGATTTGTAATCCTTAAGTTCAGAGATTTCTTTTTCAAGTGCTTCATTTTGTTCACTTAAAATTTCAACCTGTTTGTCTTTTGATTTAGATTTTCTTCTTTTTTGTTTCTTTTTCTTGTTAGAACTTGCTTGGGCAAATTCTACACCGTCTCCATTATCGCCATCTGGTAGTGGTAATAATTTCTGAACTTCCTCATCAGATTCAGTAGTAGTTGAACTTGGATTTTTTAATCCTTCATTTTCGGCAATGAGTTCGGAGATTTGTTTTTCTAGATCTTCAATCTCTTTTTCAACGTTATTTCTTTCGGTGGCATAGTTGGTTATTTCTTCGCGCATTCCTTCGTAATAGGCGATGCTATTACGATGCTCCACATCTAACTTCTCCAACGTGGTTTTCATTTTTTTTATTCGAATGTTGAGTGCGTCTACTTCAACTTGCCGTTTGAAGTACGTGGCAAGTGCGGCTAAAAAAGCCGAACCTATTGTTAGTAACAACATCGATAACAAACACATATTCATATCACTTACTATTAAATTTTTGGAACTATTTTCTTTAATTAGTTTTGATCTTACTCATGTACTCTTACTTCTACACGACGATTTTTGGTTCTTCCTTCCTCTGTTTCATTATCTGCCAATGGTTCGTCTGGACCTTTATAATCAATGATAATTAGATTGTTAGGAAACCCATTTTCTTCCATAAATACTTTGACAGCTCTTGCACGTAATTTGGACAATCTCATATTATATTTTGGATTGTCTCCCATACTGTCAGAGTGCCCAGTCAAATAAATCTTTGTTTTAGGGTTTGCTTTAAGAAAAGCTTTCAAATCATTGAAATAAATTTCAAGTTCTGGGACCAGTTTTAGTTTATATTTATTAGAAGGAAAATATAAATTCAATGGTCTCATTTTATAGGTATCTGCATTTTGAACGCTACCAATTGTCACCAATTCAGTATCATCATCTTCTTCCACAACTTCCTTTTCTGGTGGAGGAGGAGTTGCAATCAGTTTAACTTTCTCTTCGACAACTTCTTCAACTTTTGGAGGAGTTGTTGTTCTAGAGCTTGCCATTAAATCTGCATTAGATGCAACAGGTACAACCGCACCTTGAATTTCAACAGCAGTTTTGCTATCTGGATCTTCGAAAAATGAAAACAAGACACCTCCAAATAACTTTCTTCGGCCACCTTGACCATTGTTAGTTTTAATGCCTTTTACTTTTATATTCTCACGGATTGCCCCATGGTGAACTAATTTTTTCCTGATAGCATTTGCACGTGCTATTCCAAGGTTTTCACTTTTAGTTTGAGATTTTTCTGAGATATTATAAATACCGCTCAGGGTTAATTGACGATAAGGGTTACGCTTTAAATGTCCTGCAATTTTTTTAAGTGCAATTTCTGTATCAGATGGAATCACAGGCTCAGCACTATTTGGAACAAAGTAAAAGGTACTAGCAGCATTGTAACTAAAAGAACCATCAATCACTTCGAAACCTGGAATTGCATTAGGATTCGATCCGCAAAATGTTTTCGAATACCAAACAGAGCCGCCTACTATCCATAGGACAAGCGCACTAACCAGCAATGGAAAAACTGTATTTTTCATAGATATGAGTATGAATTAAATTTGGGATAAATATCTCTTAAGCGAACCAAAGATATATCTAAGTAAAGATACTAAAATGGGGAATTTATAGGCTTATGACGTGATAAAAATACCCTAAAAAGCTGAATTTTTTATTGTCACTGACTAAGCTCTAACAGTAGTATTGATTCATTGGTACTCAGCACTTTATCTATTTTCACCTTAAATCCTTGTTGAATATCAAGTGTGGATCCTAATTTTATCTCAGACTTTCGTTGCTCAATTTCATTTCCCCAGAAAGATAAAGAGGCAAATTTTTCATCGAGTCCTCCCAAAAATCGAAGTTGAACAACCGCTTCTTCTACCCAATCTAGGGCATTTTTTTTACGATGATCGCCAGGTAATCTAAATTTAAAGGATTGTACAATATGGTCACATCCGCTTTGAATCAATTCCATCACCATACCATTATCAAATCGCACGGTTTCTATACCTTCTTTATTGAAAATTTTGAAAGAATGGGAAGTAATTGAAGGGAAAACATCTGAGAAAATAGCTTTAGGAGCACCAAATTTACAATTTTCAAAATCATTCCCACTACTTTTTTGCTGATTTTTTCCACATCCAACAATAAGTATGCACAGAATAATTAAAGAATAACCTGCTTGGCCAATAGCTTTTGGAATGACATATTTCATTTTATCCTAACGTATTTTCTAACTCAATTTATTATAACACTACCAAAAATAAGTAATAAAGTTAGATATCCTTTAATTATCTCAAATGAACATTACCATTTGAAGGGTAAGCATTGGTTATAGGTAAGTTGTAGATTGAAGTCTCAAATCTTCCCTAAAAAATCCCTTTCTTTTTCTCCTCATTTTACTTCCCAAGCTACTCCCAAGAATTTTACCTTTTTAACCGAAATCCCTCGCCAAAACCGAATTAATGATACGTCTTATCTTCTCAAGCTTATTGATGTTGTGTGTAACTTTCACATTTGCTAATAATAATGAAGCCTATTTTCCAGCAGATAAAAAAGAATATCTTGAAAAGCTGAAAGTCTTTATGACGAAAAGTAAGCAACAAGCAATGCTTCAGGTTTATAGTGATTACGAATTACTTTTCAACGCAAATAAGTTTGATGATGCAGAATTTGAAGCGACGCTTGGAATTCTTAACCAAATGCACACGAATAAGCTAAAAGCAAGTCCATATTTCAAAGACTATCTAATTTCAATTACAGAAATAAAAAAGCAAGCTAGAATGTCAAGTCATTATAATGACATGCATACCGTGCTAAATGGTTTGTTAAATGACATCACCGATCGGAATTTCAAACCAACCAAAGTATATCTTCAATTTACAGCAGCTTTCTTTAAGGACCTTTCATTACATAAAACTAGTAACTGGAAAGTGGAATCAGAAGCGTTTGAATTAAAATATGAAGATGAAAAAGCCTTTGTCAGTTTTCCAAAGTTAAGACTGACTTGTGAACGTAAAAATGAGTCCATTGCGATTTCAGATGCTGCAGGAAAGTATTATCCGGTGCAAAAGTTATTTAAAGGAAATAAAGGAAAAACTTATTGGAGAAACGACGGAATGAAAGAAGTGCATAGTTTACTTTCTGACTTTACCATCGATATTTCAAAAATGACTTATCAAGCAAATCAAGCACAATTGGTGTACAAACACTTTTTTAAAGATATATTGTTAGATGGAACATTAATTGATAAAGTAGTAGTCAGCAAATCTGCTAAATCAAGCTATCCTAAATTTGAATCTAACAATGTTTTCGTAAAGATCAATAATTTAGGTGATAACATTAAACTAAATGCAGGATTTAAATTGCATGGAAGTACGTTGTTTGGTATTGGAAATAGTGAAAATAAAGCAATGTTGACACTATATGATGATCAACATAAATTAATTTACAAAGCAAGTGCAAATGAGTTTGCTATAACACCTGGTGAAAGAGTGATTGCTGAAAAAGTAACATCTGTCATTTACGCAGGACAAGATTCAATTTATCATCCATCCGTAAAGATAGATTTGAACATCAAATTGAATGAACTGAATTTGGCGAGAGATAGTAGAGGAGGAGGACAAAGTCCATTTTTAAGTACCTACCACCAGATTAATATTGACTCGGACAAGTTGAAATGGTATATCAATGATGGATCTATTGTTGTCGGAGAGAAAAAATTAAGTACTGATAAATCAGGAAAAAGAGTTCGTTTTGAATCAATGGAATATTTTGATGAAGTGGAATATAGAAGATTACAAAGTGTTTCTAATACCAATCCAATTGCTTTGTTGAAAGTAGTTTGCAAAGAACAAGGTTCTAACACACTAGATGCAAATGTAATCGCTAAAAAGATGAATCCTAAATTTAGCATTACCAATATAAAAACAATGCTTTTTGATTTGGTGGCTTTAGGATTTATTAATTATGATATTGAAAATGAAACGGTAGTAGTGACAGATAAATTATTCCACTATGCAGATGCAGCGCAAAAGAAAAAAGATTATGATAATTTAAAACTTGTTTCTGATACTGATGAAAACAATGCGGTGCTAACATTAAACAACCAAGATGTTTTAGTTAATGGAATCAAAAAATTTGAATTAAGTAGAACACAAAGAGTTGGGATGAAACCACTTGGCGAACAAGTTACTTTTACAAAAAATAGAGACTTGACATTTGACGGTGATTTGTTTGCAGGTTATACTTTGTTAAATGGAAAAGATTTTGAATTTAAATATGACAAGTTCCAAATTAATTTAGACTCTGTAAGATATTTTGACCTTTTTGTACAAGATGGGACTTTTGACAGCGAACATCGCCCAAATGCCATTTCAATCGCTTCAAGAATTGAACATTTAGAAGGAATTTTATTGATTGATGCACCAGCAAACAAATCCGGAAAAGAGGATATCGATATTTTTCCTGCATTGAAAGTAGAAAATAAACCACGTGTTTTTTATGATTGGAAAACTACACAAGATTCAGCTTATACAAGAGATAAATTTTATTTCGAATTGAATCCATTTAGTTTAAATGCCTTAGATAAATTGGAAAAAGAACATCTCAAATTTAAAGGGAATTTAATTTCAGCAGATATTTTTCCACCGATCAAAGAGACCATAATTTTAAAAGAACAAGATGCTTCATTAGGCTTTAAAACAAACACGGATGCTGAAGGCTTGGAAATGTATAAAGGAAAAGGAAATTATGTCGGTGAAATTGATTTAAGTAATAATGGTTTATTAGGGAAAGGAGCGATTTCGTACTTGTCTTGCACATTCGAATCGGACACAATTACATTTTTACCTAACAAAACAATTTCGAAAAGTAATAAGTTTGTAATAGAAGAAAAATCAAGCCCGGATTTTCCAAGAGTTGACGGAGAATTAGTGAGTGTTGTTTGGGATCCTTATGTTGATTCATTGTCAGCTAATTCAGGTGAAAATCCATTTGAATTCTTTGGAAGTAGTGACTATAAATTTGACGGTGAAATTAATTTAACACCTGAACAATTGAGTGCCGCTGGTAAATTTGAATGGTCTAAAGGAATAATTAATTCTGATGATTTTACATTTGAAACAAAGAAAATTAAATCGGATAGTGCCAATTTTTCTATCAAATCAAGAGATCTAAAAGGTTTTGCAATTGATACTAAAAATGTAAAATTAGAGATCGATTTTGAAAAAAACTTAGGGTATTTTGAATCAAGAGATAAAGATCACATCACCGAAATTCCTTACAATAAATGCTCCACTACCATGAATGCATTTAATTGGGACATGAATAATGGGAAAATAACCTTTGTTTCGGACAAAAGTACATTGGCAAGTTTTATGTCTGAATTTGTAGACAATGACACGGTCAATTTTGAAGGGGCGAATGCAGAATATGATATGGAAACAAGCGAGTTGAGAATCTCTGGTGTCCCTTATGTAACCGTTGCAGATGCATTTATTCATCCCAATGAAGGGAAATTGGTGATTGAAAAAGAAGGCGCTTTTCAAACAATGGAAAATGCCCAAATTATTGCCAACACTAAAAATAAAAATCATATCATCAATAGAGCTACCGTCGATATCAAAGGTAAAAAGGAGTATGTAGCAAAAGGTTTTTATGAATATAACATTGGAAATACAAAACAAGAAATTGAGTTCAGTGAAATCGTTGGTGGGCCATTCGGAAAGGGAAAAGCAAAAGATAAAAAAGTAGTTACAAGAGCGAATGGTACAGTGGAAATGGACGATAATTTTAAAATAAATACCAAAACATTTTTTGCAGGAGATATTTCTTTGAATGCCGAGTCTGTCAACTTAAAATTTAAAGGACTAGCAAAATTAGATGCCAAAAATTTACCTCAGAAAAATTGGTTTAGTGTTGATTTTCAAGGTGATAAAGGAGATTTGTCTATTAGTTACGATGAACCTAAAAACGAGAATGGATTACCAATTAGAACGGGCTTATTTGTAAGTAAAGAAACTGGAAAAGTATATCCGTCTGTCATGGCAGCACTTCCAAACCGAAAAGATCGTGCATTAATTGATGGAAGAGGCATGTTTAAGTACGATGACAAAGACGATGTTTTTGTCTTCGGTGATTCCTTAAGAGTTGCAACTGCTTCTGTCGTTGGAGATGAACTAAGATATGACGATGAAACGAGATCGGTAGTTGCAGAGGGACTTTTTGAAATAGGTAACAATATGCGTGCAGTTGATCTAAAATGTTCGGGTGTTGCCGAAGTAAATATAGCTGAAAAATCACATGAATTTAGCATAAATGCAATGGCAGAATTTGATTTTATCTTGCCTAATAATATCAAGCAAATAATTATCAATGATATTTACAACGGAAGTTTTGACGCTAGAAATGCAAACTATGGAGATAAAGAATTTTACAAAAAATCACTTTCTAATTTAATCGAAAATTCTAGTGAATTATTCAGTGCGCTTGCAATGATGAATGCTTCCAACGAACTTTTAATCCCACATAAAAAAGACAAAAAAGGAAAGAAAATCGAGAATGGAATGCCATTATTTATGTTGGGAAAAACCAGTTTCCAATGGGACGGTGATTTCCAATCTTTTATCTCTAACAATGAAACTGTAAATTTGGTGCATGTAGGTGGAATGCCCGTAAATAAAGTACTAGATGCGCAAATGGAGATAAAAATGCCAATAAATGGAGATGAAGACAGAATGTATTTTCACATTGCTTCTCCAAGTGGTTATTACTACTACTTTGGTTACAGAGATGGAATTTTAAAAACCACTTCTAACAATACTGCTTACACCGATGCAATCCAAAATTTGAAAAAGAAAGAGAAAACAGAAAAACTAGCAGATGGTGAAATGTATGAAATCATTTTGGAAGAAGAAGCGAAAGCAAACGCATTTATTCAACGATTAAAATCTATCAAAAAGAAATAAATACTCCTCTTATCCCTTAGAGCCTTAACATTCTACACGAATGTTAGGGCTTTTCTTATGTCCATTCAAGAAATAGAATTTATACCTATTCAGTTGAATATCAGTACCTTATAGTTTAAGAAAAATTTTGGTATGAAATTAGTTGTAATACGTAACTAGATGATCTGATATAGCACTATGCTGTAAAATATCATCTTCTGTAAAAGATTTTAATTAAACACTAACAAAAATTTTCAGCTATGAAGCACTTCAAATGGCTGAGCACACTAACCCTCTTGTTGGCATTTATTTGTCAAGTGAGCGCTCAAGATAATTTAGATGTAGGATATGCATCTGCGGCAACGGTACCAGACTTTCTTAATGTATGTGGTGATCCAGATGATATTGTGGTGACTATCAGCATAAATGGAACCGATCCTAATCCAAGGTCTAATATAATTGCAACTACTAATCTATTCCCAGGAGTTGAAATAGTAAATTTTAATCCTGCCTTATCTAGTCCAGGAGTTTTATTAATTTCTTCGGCGGATCCAAATATGCCAATTTTTGAAATCCCAGATTTAAGTCCAGGTGGAACCACATCAGTTGATATTGCATTTTCTATTCAAGCGACTTGTGCAATTCCAGACACCATTGCAGCAAACAATTCCGTTTCCATATTTGATATTTGGGATTTGAATTATAACTTAGGCACATTTGTGTTGTTAGAAAGTGATCCAACTCAAGAATACAGAGATGCATTTGCAGTTCCTTTCTTTACAACCAATGTGGTAAATAATGTAAGCGCGGCAAGAGAGGGCGATTGTTTTACTAGAGATATACTTGTTACAAATAGTGGTTTGGATGGATTTGTAGACTCGTTGTTATACGAAAATATACAAGGACCAGGCGTTAGTGTAACTGATATTCAAGTCAATGGCATTCCATTAGTATTTTCCAAAACAGTAGACATAAATGGGGATACAATTGTATCAGGATATTTAGATATGACGCACTTTCCATCCAATACAATTGGTGGAGGTGGTTCTAATGGCGATGGATTTTTTGATCCAAACGAAACAGCCACAGTAACAGAATCTATTTGCGTTACCGATTGTGATTTAGGTAGATCAAGCGAACATATTTTCTCGTGGGGATGTTATGGTTCAACTTGTGGAACCGTCTCAACAAATGATTTTGTAGCGATTGGACAAGGAGCCGCAAATGTTTCGATAACACCCACTGGTTCAATACCAGATGTAAATGCTGGATACTGTATCGCTGGAAATACTTCTCTGACCGTTACCAATAACGGAGTAGAGATTGATCCTGGTTTCGCAGCAATGATAGATATTGAGACAGGTATCGGAATGGGTAATACTTTCGCATTAACAGACAATCAATATAACATTACTTCATTGGTCATTGCTGGTGTAACGATTGCTCCCTTGGCAACTCAAGTTGATTTAAATAACAATGCGTTGTTTACAACTGATCCAGATGGTCCTGGAGGTCTGGAAGATTTAGATGGTGATGGATTTTTTGATGATTTAGCAGCCGGCGAAAGTTATGAAATGACAGCTTACTATGAATTCGATTGTGTAGGAGCTGATACTTTAGATGCAGCCAATGCGTGTGTCAATGAGTATTCAACATTTTTTAGTGGCCGATCATTATATTATGATGCATGCAATGATTTCAATCCGATTTTAGCTAGTAGTTATTTTAGACCAACCAATAATAATTCAGATATTCAAAACTTTACACAACCAGATGCAAACATAGCTTCGGATACTTTTTATATCTCTCATTTTGAAGAAAGAAGTATTTTAAGTTTTGATAAAGACTGCGGAGGTAGTGAAGAATATTATTTAAAAATAGCATTGCCTACTGGAATAACACCTGTTTTTAGTACCGTACAATTATTTAGAAATGGAGGAAGTATACCATTCACAGTTAATAGTACATCTATTGTAAATGATACCGCTTACGTTAGATTTGATGGAACCAATCCATTTTTAACAGGTAGATATGATTTACGAATGGGTTTTACAGCGGATTGTACAACAGTGATAGGTCCTTCAGAATTTCCAATCGAATTTGGCTATTCATGTCCTTCCTGTAGTTGTTCGCATGTATGGTATTGTGGAACCGTACAAGGTCCACAATTGCATACCACCGATCCTCCTTGTCCACCATTGAAATGTCCGGAAGGAGTTCAGACAACAGAATTTAGTGTTGAAAGAACTACATTCGGATATACTGACAATACGTACACGACACCGATTGATGAGGCATTAGCGAATAAAAAAGTAGCGATTTCTTGTGATTCAGTTCAAATGCGCGTAATGAGTGTAGTAGGTGATTTGCCAATCTCAGATAGTATTGGAGTGACGATTACTTATAATAATGTAGATGGAACTTATAGCACAGATGAGACTTTTCTCTTTGACTATGCAGATGTTAGAATTAACAATCAAGGAACTGATTATTTCTGTACATTAACAGCTGCAGATTTAGTCGTAACATCAGTTGATTCAATCAAAACACTGGAATTTGATTTACACAATTGTCTTGTTGCAAACGGACTAACTTTAGATTCGATGGATGTAATTGAATTTATTGGAAATTTCACCGTAAATCCAGATGGTCCGTATCCTACTCAGTTTAGAAGTGTACCCAACTTAAGAGGATATGCTTATGGTAGAATTGATGGCGATAAATTCGCTTGTGATAATTGGGGAGATGTATTTACAATTGCAAAAAATCAAACGGTTTTTGCAGCACCAGGAAGTAGTGAGTTTCCATCCGGTTGTGAAGAAGCCAACTTAGC
Organism: uncultured Saprospiraceae bacterium; assembly: GCA_937941765.1. GTDB lineage: Bacteria > Bacteroidota > Bacteroidia > Chitinophagales > Saprospiraceae > CALDGQ01. The sequence continues at coordinate 33,022 of CALDGQ010000120.1, read as the reverse complement.
TTATAGATTAATCACGGTTAACAATGGATTTACAGATTGGTTTGGAACAGAATATCGTCAAGCAATTTCTGTCGACTCCATCGTATTTACTTACGACCCAAGTTTATTAGACGTATTTGATTCATTTATCCCAGAAGTTTCCTTCCCAGGTCATCCTGTTTATGGAAATGCATTTTATCCTGTAAATGGTTTTAGTGCTTCAGACAATGGGGTGTATGTAGCTACTTTTGATACTTTATCAACAGTACCTGCACTTAATGATGTGTTGTCTTATTCTTTCAACTTTAGGATACGCGCAGTGCCTAGTTGTAAAGCATTGCAAGGAAGTAATGCTGGGACCAATTTGTATGGTTTTGACACAGAGATTTATTGGCAAGATCGTTATTATGGAACCGATATAGGTGATGGAAGTTGTTCAACGTTAGAGAAAGATTCCTCTTTTACCAATTTATCTTACACCGATCCTCCATCATTTGCATTAACGCCAATTTCCGCTCCTAACATTAACATTGCAGGTGATACTGCTGAGTGGGTGGTTCAATTATGTAATAACTCATTTGAAGCTGATGCAGGCTTGACTTGGCTTTCTGTTGTAGATACAAATGCTGCTGTTCAAATATTTTCTATTGAAGATATCAGTATTCCAACATCGCCTGTAAGTCTTACAGTTACACCATATGCCACATCAGATTATTATGTTATCAGCGATGGTTTATTAAGAGCTGACCCAGGAAATACGATAGATGAAATTTGTAATACTTATCGAATAAAAGGTTTGGTACAAAAATGTGGAAATTATCAATTAGATTTAAATAGTGGATGGAATTGTGGTCCAATTACAGATCCGTTATGGACACCATTGGATTATCCTCCATGTGATGAATTGGCAATGCCAGTTACCTTTACAACTTTAGATCCATTCTTAGATGCCAATGTTGTTGAGCAACCTGGAGGTACCAATCCAGATCTTTGTGATACCATTACAATTGGAATTATTGTAAGAAATACAGATTTAGGAAGTTTATATGATTTAAATTCTAACATCATACTTCCATTACAAGGAGCAACTTTAGTTCCAGGAAGTTTTGAAGTGGCTTATCCTTCTGGTGGCACTTATATTCCGGCACTTGGAGATCCTACTTATACCGGGACAACGATTCAAGGAAATGTTTACAATTATCCTGATTTTTCCATGTTGCATTCCTTTTTGGATGTAAATGGACTAGCCGGATTTGACCCAGGCAACCCAACAGATAGTAACGAATTAATTATTAGATACCAATTTGTAACAGATTGTGATTACATAAGTGGATCATTAAATTATTTCAATTTTGTCGGTGATAAGTCTTGTGCGGATACAACCAATTTTGAAGCAGGAGAAACATTACCTATACACTTAAACGGCACAAATGCTGGTGGAACAAAGTTGTTTGATATCTCAGTTACAAATGGAACTGGACTTTTATCAGGTGGTACTGGAACCATTGATTTATGTGCGACCAATTTGACCAATACCTTAAGTGATGCAACCGATCAAGTAATGTTGAATTTACCTTCAGGAGTAACTTATTCTGGTGGAAGTTCGATTGCAACAACGCCTACTGGTTGGGTGGTTGGAGAACCGGCTTCTCAAGATGTCAACGGAGTTACCATGTTGACGTGGACATTACCAGCAGGGATGGTGCTAAATGATCAAGCTTGTTTTAGTTTTGATTTGACAAGCCCAGCGTACACTTGTGATATCGATTCGATTGAAGTGGTATTGACAACAGTTACAGCAAACAATCTTTTATGCACAACATCAGGTGCAAATTGTGCTGCAATGTCAAACACTTCAACCAATAATGGGAGCACCTTGATTCCTATTTTACAAAATAACTTGATGTTAGATATTGTTTCGATGACATCCATCTGCGCACCTACTGATTCAGAAAATATCACGATAACTGGAAATGTGGTTAACAACAGTCCTACGACAAATCTACCCGCAGTAAGTTTAGATGTTTATTTTGATATCAATGCCAATAATGTGGTAGATGGTCCCGATGTTTTGTTAGCAAATTTTGCGGATCCAAACGCTCTGGCACCAAATAGTTCTATTCCATTTACGATGAATTTTTCTGCTACAGAAAATTCATTATGTCAAATGATTGCTCAAATTGATACCACTGGATATAATAGTTGTGGCAATGCATTATTTAATTTAAATGCACCACAATTATTAACAGCAGGAGCGGACTCAACTTATTGTGTAGCTGCAGGAAGTGGAATTACTGGACCGATTGGAGATGCCAATTGTGGATCTATGACCGGATATACTTTTAATTGGACAGCGATTGCACCAGCAACGGTAGCAGAATTGGATGACACGACGATTCCAAATCCTACCGTTACAATCAACGATCCAATCAATCCTTCAGATGTTTATCAATATGTTGTTCAAACTTCAAGACCAAATTGTGGGGTATCAATTGATACAGTAGCGATTTCTTTTGCAAGTGGAACACCGATTACAGCAGTTGCGATGCCAGATACTATTGGATGCGGTGGCGGAACCATGCCACTATTAGTAGCTACTGGTGCAACAACATATGAATGGTATGATAGCGCTAATACATTGTTGGGGACTAACGATTCTTTAATCGTCAATCCAGCAATCACGTCAACTTATACCGTGAATAGTACGGATGTTGGCGGTTGTACTTCAACAGCACAAGTGACCGTAACTGTTTTGAATGCAACACCGGTGACAGCAGTAGCATCACCAGATACAATAGGTTGTGGAGGTGCGAATATGCCACTATTAGTTGCAACTGGAGGCGTAAGTTATGAGTGGTATGATAGTGCAGCTACCTTGTTAGGAACAAATGATTCTTTAATAGTTAATCCCACGGCAACTTCAGTATATACCGTGAATAGTATCGATGCTGGGGGATGTGCTTCTTCCGCACAAGTAACCGTTACCGTTTTAAATGGTCCAATGGTTACTGCATCTGCAAGTCCAGATACTTTGACATGTACAACTACGTTGACCACCCTTACAGCAGCTGGCGCAGTCAATTACGATTGGTATGATACTGCATTTATTGCTTCAGGAGGATCTATTACAATGGCGCCTACTACAAATACAACTTATATGGTTGTTGGAACAGATGTAAATGCTTGTACAGATACTGCTTTTGTTGCAGTGGTGGTTGCAGGTGGAGCAGGTACTGCTTTTGCAAGTGCTTCTCAAGATACTATTTGTGTTGGAGAGACTGTCACGTTGAGTGGTGGTACAGCAGCTAATTTAACTTGGTTTGATGATATGTCTAACAATGTAGGAGCGGGTGCAAGTATCAATGTCAATCCGATATCTACTACGAATTATATGCTTGTTGCTGATGATGGTCCTACTTGTTCGGATACAGCTTTTGTAGCTGTTGTGGTTAACTCAGTACCAGCAATAACTTTCTCTTCTGGAACCGTAAATGATTGTAACGGTACTTCGATTCCTGTCAATGTTGCAGTGACGGATAGTATTGTCAATTATGTAATCAATGGAACAGGTACCTTTATTAATGATGCTTTAGTTTCAGCTTCGTCCTTAACTTTTGATGCAATTTATAATGGGGTAGATGAGTTCTTAGATGTTACCATACAAAATGAATTTGGGTGTACTTTAGTAGAACGTATAAATATTGTTGCATGTGGAACCTGTGCAGATGAATTAGCTACAGGGACTTATACTGTAAACGCAACTTGCGGAAATTCAGACGGTGTTGCTGAAGTGGGAGTGATCGGAAGTGCAGCTAGTTATACGTACACATGGGATCCTTCAATTGGAACAGCCAATGTGGATGGAAATAGACGGGAGGATTTACCTGCTGGCAGTTATACGGTTACAGTTGCAGATATTAATGCCGCAGCATGTACCGAAGTAGTAACCGTTGTGGTATCAAATACAGATGGTCCAGATGCAAGTTATTTTCCAACTGCTTCTGATTGTGCTATAGCAAATGGAACGGCAACGATGTCTCCATTGAATTTTACTTATACTTGGGCAGATGGACCCGTTTCAAATTTTAGAGATGATCTACCAAGTGGAAATATCATCGTAACGATTGAAGATCCAGCAAATCCTGGATGTACCTCAACTATTGAAGTGGTGATTCCAGAAAATAATACTTTGGAAGCAGATGTTACTTTGAATAATTTAGCACATTGCGGAGTCAATGACGGAACTGCAACCATCAATATGAATGGAGGAAGTGGCACCTATAGTTTTAGTTGGCCAAGTGGCATTGCGACGCAAGATAGTTTAGCAGCGGGTACTCACAGAGTGACCGTCACGGACACTGGAAGTACAGGATGTGAATTGCCTGTTATCTTTGTCATGCTAGATAGTGTCCCACCAGCAACAGTGACTATTGATTCTGTTTATAATATTTCATGTCCTGGAGTTGCAGATGGTTCAGTTGATTTCTCAATTGTTTATGATGCTGCTTTTGTTGGCCCTGCTGATACGATTATTACCAATACATTTGACACTTTTGTGAATGGTGTATTTGCACCAGGAGCGTACTGTATTGAAATTAGAGATGCATCAGGATGCGTTGCGGGAGGAGATTGTTTTACCATCACATCACCTGATCCTGTTGATTTAGTATTTGATACCTATCCTGCCTGTGCGGGTCCTGATAGTTTGCAAGTTGATTTAACAATTTCGGGAGGAACACTTCCTTACTTTGTAAATTGGTTTGATTTAGCAGGTACTGATAATACAGAAGACAGATACAATATTACGAATGGTGTATATGATGTTGAAGTAATGGATGCGAATGGTTGTTTGGTTTCATTCAACAATTTATTAGTGCCTGACTGTCCACTAACTGGATGTAATATTGGATTGACAGTTAGTAGTGATACTTTGATTACAACTGTTGATGGTTGTACTACATCGGCATCATTTTGTATAGAAGAAGATCCATTTGTTTTATCAACCTATTCGATTTTTGACAATGGTGTTCCATACACAGCTGGTTTAGATCCATGTGGATTTGAAATGAGTCAAGGATATGATTATGCTACTTTATTTGGTGCTGGAAACTTAGGACCTTATAGTGTGAATTCTTGGACAGTTGATAACAATACCTATACAGGTCAGTTTAATACGTTGGATGAATTAGTGGATTCATTAAATACATGGAACCCATTAGGTAATTGGTCTTATGCTGCCTCACCAATGTTTATTTATGGAGGAGACAGTAATATTTTTAATTATGGACAATTGGTAATTGAAGCGATAGATTTTGGAGCAGTTTCGACTTTCCCTTACACGGCATTAATGACGCCAACTGGATATGGAATTGCAGTAGCGCCAGGATTTCACGAGTTGATTGTTGTAGATTCTATCACTGGATGTGCAGATACTTTATATGCAATGATCGATTGTAATGATATTGAAAATGTATACGATACCATCTTCATTGATGAATCAGTTACTTATTGTATTGATACTTCTACTTTAAATATTGGTACCGTTGTATCCATGATGAATGTTTGTCCCGAATTAGCAGATGGTAATGTAGAATTTGAGATAGATCCGGCTACGTATTGTGTTACTTATACAGGATTGACACTTGGAATCGATACTGCTTGTATTCAATTCTGTGATGCAATGAATGTATGCGATACGATAAACTTCTATATTACGGTCGAACCAGAGTTTGATCTAGTTACAGATTGGTTTGTGGATTCCGTCTACGTTTTTGAAACAGATGAGTTATGCATTGACACAACGGAGTTACCAGGAAATGTCGTTTCAATTGATAATTTCTGCCTAGATAATTCAGGAACGGAAGTAGAATTCTTTATCAACCCGTTGACATATTGTGTGGAATACACAGGATTGGCAATTGGAAAAGATACTGCTTGCATTGAGGTTTGTGATGATTTAGGATATTGCGATACGACCTATATGTGTATTTATGTACCTATCTATAACGATCCTCCAGTAGCTGTAGATGATTATGATACGACCTTCATCAATGTACCAGTTGTGGTTTCACTAAAACCAAATGATACATTATTTGGTGGAGTTGACTCGATCTATTTAATATCAGATCCACTTTATGGAGAAGCGACCTTGAACTTTGATTGCACTGTAACCTATAATCCTGGAGACGAATTTTGTGCGCGTACCGATTATTTCGACTACGTCGTATGTACACCAACAGGATGTGATACCGCAACCATTCATATTTATATAGAATGTACGGATATTGTTATATTTACTGCAGTTTCACCAAATAAAGATGGGGTGAATGATGGATTCTTCATTGCAGGAATAGAAGATTTTCCAGATAGTCGATTGTGCTTGTACAATAGATGGGGAAATAAGATTTATGAAAAAATCGGATACCAAAACGATTGGCAAGGAACTTGGGGCGGAGACAAAGATCTTCCCGATGGTACTTACTTTTATGTATTGGAGTTAAATGACGAAGATAAACGAAAGTTTAGTGGCTACTTCGAACTCTTCCGATAATGAGATGATTAAAAATAAAGTGTATTCATAGTAATCCTTTACAGATTGAGCGGCTTTCATAGGAAAGCTGCTCTTTTTTTTTGCTAATTAAAACAATTAAAATACGATTTATTATTTTTTTCTCAAATTGACAATTAAGCATCAGGCGCTTGACATTCAGAGCGACATTTGCCTACTAAATCTGATGATTACAAAAACATCATCTGCTTACTTACAACTTGTTCACCAATCTGCAATTTAACAACATACTGCCCACTAGCCAATCCATTTCTTCCAACTTTCATTGCATGTTGCCCAGCAGAAAACGCCCGACTCGTAATTTCCTGAACCAGCTTACCTTGCAAATCAAACAACTCAATCTGAATATTGTCAACGGACTGTTCCAAAGAAAAAGAAATATTGAATTGATCTTGAGCAGGGTTGGGGAATACTTTTAAATCAGAACTACTCACAATATTTTCATTGCTGACCATTATTTCTGGTGCAATCATTGTGAACATAGAGCGGCCAAAAGTACCTGCTGCAAGCTTACGAGTCTCTTCATGAAAAGCTAGATCAGCCACGACTACCAAAGGCATTCCTGTTCCAAAAACTTCCCAAGAAATACCACCATTATTAGTAGTCCAAACACCAACATCATTAGCAAGATAAAAAACATTGTCAGGATCCATCGGATCAATAATGATGTCATTTACTGGAACTTCAGGAAGGTCACCAGATATATCTTGCCAACCACCCGCAACACTTTCTGTTTTGAAAACGTGTGGTAAATAATCACTAGATTTATAGCCAGACAAAGTTACAATTAGCTTGTTACAATCTTCCGGATGATAGGCAACTGTAGTAACATATCTATCAGGTAAATTATTGGATACATTCTGCCAAGTAGTGCCACCTGTAAATGTAATTTGAACATTTCCATCATCAGTTCCGATAGCGATGTAATCAGAATTAGTTTTACAAACATCAATGGTCGTAATCGTTCCATAACTTTGGCTTCCGCTTGGATGCTGTCCATTTGTCAAATCACCTGAAATCGGGAACCAATTGATTGCACGATTTTCTGACTTATACAACTTATTTGAACCATAATATAAAATTTGAGAATTATTTGGATCCAAAGTAAACGGGGTGTTCCAATTAGTCCGATCACTTCCGTCAATTCCATTGGTAGCGCTATTGAAGCTATCACCATGGTCTTCGGATCGACGAAGATTTCCCCATTGGGATTCGCCATACACAAAATTATTATCAACAGGATCTACACGGACATGAAATCCATCTCCACCTATAATGCGATCATACCCATTTAAGGGTCCACTCGTACGAATAGTATTGTTGTCTTGTGTACCTCCAAATAGATAGTTTGGTTCTAAAGGATCAATTTCTACGTTGTAAAACTGAGTGTTAGCAATTGTTTTGTTATGTTGCCACGAATCACCTAGGTTGGTTGAAATGTAAACACCACCATCGTTTCCTGCAACAACTCTATTAGCATCCATCGGATGAATTTCTAAACCATGTTGATCTACGTGCATACCTGTGACATCTACCCAATTGGCACCTCCATTCGTAGAGCGCAATAAAGAGACACCCATTAAGAATACAACATCCGGATTGGTAGGGGAGACTCGTACATTTCCAAAAAACCATCCGAAGCTAGCAAATACATAGGAGATGTCATCTTGTGCAACCATCGTCCAAGAATCACCTCCATCATCTGAGCGATAAATTCCATCGTAGCCATTGGTAATACTATTGGTTGTAAAGCAAGTGTACAAAATGTTAGGATTGGATGGTGAGATAGTCACTCCAATTCTTCCAGTTTCAGTATCACTCTGAGGTAATCCATTTGTAAGTTGTGTCCAATTTTGACCTCCATCTTCAGACCGATACAATCCTGAAGTGACACCACCGTAATCTCTTGCCCATGCCCGACGGGTACGTTCCCACATACAGGCATATACAATGTTAGGATTCGTAGGGTTGATTGCTACATCAATACAAGAAGTAGAGTCACTTAGAAAAAAAACTTGATCCCAAGTGGTCCCTCCATCTGAAGACTTATACAATCCTTTGTCATCGCTTTTACCATATAATTTACCAGCAGCTGCAACATACACTTCATTTTCATCTTGCGGGTTGACCACAATTCTACCAATGTGTTGTGAATTTTCCAAACCGACATGATCCCAAGAATCACCTCCATCTGTAGTTTTGTAAATACCATCTCCAAAAAATGCACCCGAAGTTGCGGAACCATTTGCTTCACCTGTACCAACATATAATACTTGTGGATTACTGGTTGAAATACCAATATTTCCAATCGAAGAGGCGCCTGCATCATCGAAAATCGGATTCCAATTGGTGCCTCCATCTGTACTTTTGTATACACCTCCAACGGATGATCCTGCATAATAAGTGTTCATATTAGTAGGATCGATGGCAATATCAGTAATTCGACCTCCAATATTAATTGGACCTGCTTGTTCCCAAACGGCATCACGTGTGCTAGATGTTGTTTTAGATTTTTTTGTTAGAGAAATTGCTGCTCTATATTTTTCAATACTAAAATCATTGTCAGGATAAGCTCTTTGGCTATACATCCAATCGTTAGGAGAATTTTTATCTTCTTTTATTTCTTCTTCGTGTTCCTCATCTTGAAAGCGTTCCGAAAGTAAAGGAGTATCTTGATTTGGTGTTAAAAAGAAAATAGCAATTATAACAATGAAAATGCTAAGAATGGAAAGGAGGTATTTCATGGTTCTGGATTTAAATTTAATTTTTCACAAACTTCTGGCTATAAATTAAGGAATTTGAAACAATTTGAATTAAATAAATCCCATTTGGCATATTACTTACATTTAATTGAGGTCTTTTGACCATATTATCAAATTTTTGATCAAATACCATTTGTGATTTGATATCCAAAATTCGAATTTCATAATTATTCGCGAATTCAATATTTAATTCAATATTTAAAATATCAGCAACAGGATTTGGAAAAAGTTGAAAGGATTGCGAATTAATTTCCGATACATTCGTGCTGAGTGTAAAGCAAATTTCATCAGTAGCGACACATCCATCTTCATTTATGACACTAATCGTATAACAGATATCAGTAGGAGGTGAAGCAGTAGTTTCAAGACAATTTGTACAAGATAATCCGATGGTAGGAGTCCAAAAAACAGAATCTAGATTGATAATTGAATTTACCGCAGGTGTAATGTTGTAAAATTCATTTGGCATCAAAAGAATATCTTCACCACAATCTACGATAAGCTGCATCGCTTCATCGATCACAATATTTTCAAGGGTTGCTGTTGTTCCGACCGCGTCTAAAATAGTAATCGTGTAATCACCTGGAGCTAAATCGAAAAACGACGAGTCATCCCCAAAATTCGTTCCATCAATAGCATATTGATAAGGAGGGACACCGCCGATAACTACTACTTCAATAGAGCCATCATTTTCTTCATAACAAGAAACAGGCGTATTCACCCAATTTGCTGCAATCGGTTGTGGATCTACACATTGGGTTACTACAAAATTCCCAGTTACTTCATTTGATGTCACAGCAGTCGAAATACATTCTTCAGTTGTCATTACTTCTGATTCCGATAAAAAGGCAATGTATTCATATTCATAAGCACCAGTAGGCAATATTCCAAAATCAACAACTTCATCAAAAGTTTCCAAGGCAGTTGACAACCCTTGCGCATAGCAAGCTCGAATTGTAAAAGAATTTCCATTTTGCTCAATTTCATAACCATAATATTGTCCAAGATTTGGAGTAGTCACAGTGGTCAACAATTGAGTGTTTTGGTTAGCGCAAGGCACTTCAGGACTTATTTCAAAATTATCCATATAAGGACAGCATTGACCAAAAAGAGAAAGTTGTAAAAGGCAGCTGAGAATGATTAAGTAAAATGTTTTCATCGGTTATTTTTTTGATGTAATACAAATTACTCATTTTTCGTAGGGGCACAAAAAAAGCAGTACAAAAAAGGAAATGTACTGCTCAATAACAATTTAAAAAGGACAATTAAAAAAATGTCTTTCTAATTTTCCTTATGAAGATTACTTTTCATGGGATCATAAGGTAGGTATAAGTTAAGCCTATTTGCAGTTTTTGGAAATACCATTGACAGGGTAATTTGGTTAAATGTTAATTTTTTAGAGGTAGAAAACATAATATCTGAAGCGGAGATACTTCAAAATACAATAAGGTTTGTTGCTTCAATCGTTTCTGCTTGAATGCTTGCTCAATTTGGATATATTTTTATCTCGAAAATTTATTGTTATTAATATTCAATCAACATCTTCTTGGCCTTCCATCTTTTACCTTCATAGAAAAAATAAAACAATTCTTCGTTCAAGGATTTCACTGCTTTAATTTTAACAATAGGATCATTGAACATAGCAGTGCGAATAGCAGAAGGGAAAGGATTGGACATCTGCACAAAATTTTTGTCCATAACAATCAAGGAGGGCAATCCATAGGAAGAACTTGTGGCAACTCGATTTCCATTTTCATCTTTTCCTGGTACACCTTGCGTTCTTGAGAATTCAGCTGTCAAATAATCACCTATAAATTGAATAGTATCAGCAGTTTCAAGATTTTCATTAATGAAGATATTTGTCAACTCATTACTTCTTACATTATTGGATTGATTGGACATGAAAAAGTAAACTGGACAAAAGTTGAAATGATCTTTAAAAGCTTTGATAATATTTTTGTTTTCTTCAGCTTGTTCATTTTTTACTTTATTCGCTTCTTTTTCCAATCCAATTTCTCTCAACTTGGTGATTTTATTTTCAGAAGTTTTCAATCTTACGAGTAAGGCTCCTTTTTTCAAACCTTCCACTTCTTCAATTGAACTTAGCTTGCGGACTTTCATTGCTCTGCAATTGGTTAATAACACAATTGTAAGAATGATAAAGCTGATGGAAGCGATCTTTTGCATGTATCAAATTTTTATGATAGCAAAATAGAAGTTTATCTCGAATATAAAGCAGGAAAAACGATAAGAACATTACCTTTAGGCAGAACAATTTAAGGAATGAACTGTTTTGTTAGTTCAAGTACAACAAACAATTATCAAAGAATTTATGAAAGACATAACGACACTTGGGGCATTGAAAAAATCAGGTTATCAATCGAGATCTGTAAAAGAAGAGCTTAGAGAAAATTTAATCAGCAAATTACAAAATAAAGAATCTGTTTTTGATGGGATTCTAGGGTTTGAAGAAACGGTACTTCCGGATATGGAACGTGCGATTTTATCAAAACACAATATATTGTTATTAGGATTGCGTGGGCAAGCGAAAACGAAGTTGGCTAGACTGATGACAGGTCTATTGGATGAATGGATGCCTATTGTTGCTGGCAGCGAATTGAATGATGATCCATTAATGCCGATTTCAAAATTTGCGATTGAATTAATTGCGGAAAAAGGAGATAAAACACCTGTCGAATGGGTACATAGAGATGATCGATATGTTGAAAAATTAGCGACTCCTGATGTAAGTGTTGCCGATTTGATAGGAGATGTGGATCCGATAAAAGCGGCGACATTGAAGTTGCCTTACTCGGATGAACGTGTTATACACTTCGGATTGGTGCCACGTGCACACCGTAGTATTTTCGTGATAAATGAGTTGCCTGATTTGCAAGCAAGGATTCAAGTTTCGCTTTTCAATATGTTGCAAGAAGGGGATATGCAAATTCGTGGATTTAAATTGCGATTGCCATTAGATATCCAATTTGTCTTCACTGCAAATCCAGAAGATTACACCAATCGTGGAAGTATCATCACCCCGTTGAAGGATAGAATTGGAAGTCAGATTTTGACCCATTATCCAAAGTCGATTGAAATTGCGAAGACGATCACCAATCAAGAAGCTAGAATTGCAGAGTCCAACAAAACTGCAATCACCGTTCCAGATCATTTACATACTATCTTAGAAAGAGTTGCATTTGAAGCACGCGAAAGTGAATTTGTCGATGAGAAAAGTGGTGTTTCAGCCAGAGTTAGTATTTCTGCTTATGAAAATTTGGTCAGTATGGCGGAACGTCGAATGATTTTGAATAAGGAAAAAACAACCACTGCACGTATTACAGATTTGTGGGGAATTATCCCAGCGATTACTGGAAAAATGGAGTTGGTGTATGAAGGAGAACAAGCAGGTCCATATGATGTGGCACTCAATATTATAGGGAGTGTTTTGAAAAAAGAATTTACAGAATTATTTCCAAATCCTGACACTTTGCGAAAAGGTCAACAACGCGATCCTTATGGAACCATCCGTGCTTGGTTTGCGGCAGGCAATACGATTGACCTGATGAATGATGCATCCAACAAGGATTTCAAGAAACAAATGAATGAAGTGGCAGGGCTTAAGAAAATGGTAGAAAATAAAGGAATTACAGATGAAGCCAATCAATTGTTATGTATGGAATTGATTCTTCACGGACTGTCTGAGTGCAATGTTATCAACAAAGATTATTTATCTGGTAGTATTAATTTTAATGATTCTTTGGCTGGGATGTTGGGGGATATGGATGATCAGTTTTAGGGGTGGTATGCGGTAGGAAGAAAAGGATTGTGTACTTTTACTAGATTTGTAAGTTAATTGTTGTATTCACAAATTTAGCTCTCAGAGGGCTTTATTGAATTGAAGATAAATTAGAATAGAATAGATTTTTTTCAAATTTATTAATTGAGGAAGAGCCCTCAGAGAGATATTAATTACATTTCCATATCCAATATATCATCATCATCAACCTTAATTGATTGTTTTAACTCCAAATGATAATACCAAATTCCAAAGACCAATCCGATTACTTGAGTCATAATAATTAAGTTCTCAAGTCTGAATAGGTTATAAAATCGCAAACCAAAAACGAAAGTGCTGAATACAATCCAAATTCCTATGGATAAGATCATAAGAATCATCCTAAATTTTTGTGGAGTTTTAAACAAATGATATCCAATAAGACAATACGAATAAAGGATAGCGAAAAGTGGACCCGAGAAAAAAATTAAGGCGAACAATGGACTTTCTATATCACCATTAGGTTTTAAATTAGAATAAAGTGCAATCCACAACAAGCCTATTACGATACTCGTTGTCCAACATTTCAATGCGTAAATAGATATTTTTGTCATGCCTCGTTTTTTCTTAAAGTTCTAAATTGAATTAAGTTTTTTTTAGATATCAACATCTAAAATTATATCCGTATATTCTATGTTGGAATTAGGTGTATTTAAATCTAATTTGAAGAACCAAATTCCAAACAATAATCCTATAAAATGTGCAGAAAACGATAGGTGTATAATTGAAAATATAGTGCTTAAAAATTCAAACCCATAAGGTATAAAAAAAGAAAAGAACCAAGTAATGACAGCAATTATGGTGAGCGCAACCCTAAAACGTAAAGGAACTTTTGTGATTTGATAAATTATTAAACTAACCCAAATTAATAAAATCAAAATTGGAACTGAAATGAACAATACGGACAAAGCACCAAGATAAGCTTCCGTCAAAATTTTACTATATGTATATGGTTCAAATCTTGATTCTAAAAAGCTATATATTGAAGTTCCGATTAAACCGCCAAGTACACACAGTATCCAAGATTTAAAATCGAATTTCAATAGTTGTTTCATTTTTATACTTCCTTTTAAATTCCAACATCCAGAATTTCATCTTCTTCTAGACCTGATTCATCCGAACCTTCAATGGTAAGTTTGAAAAACCAACCACTTATGATACCTATGATTAATTGTAATAGATTTTCAGGATACTTAAAAGTAGTTGTATAAATGTTGGCATTAGGTTCCTCAATCCAGAACGCTAACAACCAGATTGCTATACAATATAATGTAAATATGATCCGAAATTGAAAAACCGTAACTTCTTTGTTGGAAAATATAGCAAGAGCAATCGTAGCTAAAAACAACAATGGGCCAGTACAGGTTGCAAAAAATAGAGAAATGAGTAGTAAAATGAAAATATCCCATGGATCGTGATAACCAAAACTATCTTGTAAAAATTGGGAACCAACAATACGAAATACAAGACTTGCGACCCAACACTTGATAAAGAAACGAATGTAATTTCTCAAGGTATTTATTTTTTAAATGATCACTTTTTGAATTCCGTCAAAACAATACTATTCCCATCCGGATCAAAAACAGTAACCACACGCATCCCGGGAGTGCTTTTTTCTGCCTTCCTGATAGTACCACCATTCGCTTGGACCAATTCAACAGCTTTGTCGATATCATTGACATCCAAATTGAATTGATGGCGATTGACAGCTGCATCTATTTCTGCGATTTCAGCAGGGCAGAGCAGCAACAAAAGATTTCCCCAATTTCCTTGATATAAGGTGGTATTCATTTTATTTAATGCAACAAAATTTACATCAAAAACATTGGCATAAAAATCACGCATCAAATCAATACTATCAACTGCCATCGTCATACCAGTCATTTCATATTGAATCTTATTAGCCAAATCAGGAATTCCATTGTTATGATAAAATTCAACTACCAAGTCACAATCCTTGCGGATACCTTTAGAAATCTCGTCAGGAAGTTTGACCAAAAAATCATACTCCTCATTTTGAATATAAAGTGAATCTATCAACGGTTTGAAAGAAGAGGCGTCAAAATTCATGCAATGAATCAGTGCTGCATTGAAACCTTCATACGTTTTCAGTTCCATCTTTTCCGCTTCCATACACCTACACATTTCGTCGGTCATCCCTTTAATAATTGTTCGTTCTTCGGCTGAAAATTGGCCAAAACAAGAATTGGAAATCAAGAATGCAGCAAGAATAATAATGTTTCGAATCATGTTAATCGAATTAATGTAGTGTCTAAGATACAATTTACATTGGTTAGTCGAAAATTTAACCATGCAACTAATTATATAAATAGCTGATTATCAAATAAATGTAATCTATCTAGATGACAAAATTGGGACAGTTAAGAAGGCAAAGAAAAGTCTTTTTTTACGTATTTTGCATCCTTAATTATAGAACTTACTTGAAATTATGAAACGATTTTTACTAGCGACTATTATGACCTTGCTTATTGCTGGATCGATGTTCGCTCAAAATGGAACCATTCGTGGAAATGTTTACGACAAAGACAGTGGTGAACCAGTGATTTATTGCAACGTATTGGTGAATGGCACTGGAAAAGGAGCAACCACAGACTTGGACGGTTTTTTTACAATTACAGATATTGCCCCAGGTAACGTTACGTTGGTTTCAACTTATATCGGATATGATAGTGTAGCAGTGGATGTCAAACTGAAGGCGGGCGGACTAGAATATGTGAGCATGTATATGACTGAAAGTGGCGTACAATTAGGAGATGTTATTGTATCTGCAAAAAAAGAGCAAGCACGTTCAGATGTTCAAATTTCAAAAGTAACCGTTACGCCAAAACAGATCCGTGCCTTACCATCAGTAGGTGGAGAAGCAGATATCGCACAATACTTACCCGTATTACCTGGAGTCATCGTTACGGGTGATCAAGGGGGACAATTGTATATCCGTGGAGGATCTCCCGTTCAAAATAAAATATTATTGGATGGAATGACTATTTACAATCCTTTTCACTCGATCGGTTTTTTCTCCGTATTTGAAACAGAAACCATCAAGAATGTAGATGTATTGACGGGTGGTTTTGGTGCAGAATATGGTGGACGTATTTCTGCTGTTGTAGATATTAAAACAAAAGAAGGAAATAAGAAAAGATTTGGTGGCGTCGTTTCAGCAAGTCCGTTTCAAGCGAAAGTTTTAGTAGAAGGACCAATTAAGAAATTGAAAGAAGAAGGTGGAGGTAGTACTTCATTTTTATTGACTGGAAAAAAATCATACCTAGATCAGACTTCTAAGCAATTATATGCTTATGCATCTTCAGATAGTTTAGGATTACCATTCTCATTCCAAGATATTTATGGAAAAATTTCAATGGTAGCTGGTAATGGTAGTAAGTTGAATTTATTCGGTTTCAATTTTACAGACGGTGTCAACTATCCGGGAATCGCCAATTTGAATTGGGTAACGAATGGTGCAGCTGCAAATTTCAATCTAATTCCACCGGCATCTAGTTTCACCATCACAGGAACTTTTGCTTTTTCAAATTACAATATTACATTAAAAGAAGCGGACGGCGCTCCTAGAAGCAGTGGAATCAATACTTACTCTGCTGGTTTGAATTTCTTAAATTTCGGAAAAAATAGTGCGTTAAAATATGGATTTGAATTCAACGGTTTCAATACGGATTTTGTTTTTAGAAACTTTTTGAATCTTACTTTCCAACAAGAAGATTTCACAACCGAATTGGCAGGTTATACAAAATATAAGCGGAAAATAGGCAACTTGATTTTAGAACCAAGTGTGCGTTTGCATTACTATGCTTCTTTAAATGAGTTTTCATTCGAACCTCGTTTAGGAGTCAAATACAATATTACGGATGGTATTCGTTTTAAATTTGCAGGTGGATTATATTCACAAAATTTAATTAGTACGGTAAATGAAAGAGACGTAGTTAACTTGTTTGTAGGTTTCCTTTCTGGTCCTGAAGAAACTTTTTTCAAGCCTGGATCAACCGAGGAAACTGATCATAGACTTCAAAAAGCAGTACACGCAATTGCTGGGATGGAATTTGATGTCGGTAATAATACGACGCTAAATGTGGAGCCATACTATAAAGGTTTCAACCAAATTATCCAAATCAATAGAAACAAAACAGAACCATCTGATCCAAATTATGTAACAGAAACAGGAGATGCTTATGGAATTGATTTTTCTGTAGATTATCAAGCACCTGCATTGACGGTTTGGGCAACTTACTCACTTGGTTTTGTAAATCGTGATGATGGAGAGCAAGTGTATCCAACCTTATTTGATAGAAGACACAATATCAATTTCTTAGTAAGTCATACTTTTGGTGGCGATAGAGATTGGGAAGCAAGTCTTCGTTGGAATATGGGATCAGGATTTCCGTTTACAAGAACACAAGGTTTTTATGGGAATTCACTTTTCCAAGATGGATTGGATTCCGATCCTTTGGTTGACAATGCCGAGTTAGGGATTGTATACGCAGATGAGAGAAATGGTGGACGATTGCCATATTATCACCGATTGGATGTTTCATTGAAGAAGACCATTTCATTTTCTAAAACATCGAGATTAGAAGCAGTGGCAAGTGTAACCAATGCTTATAATAGAGACAACATCTTTTATTTTGATAGAGTTCGATATGAACGGGTAAATCAATTACCGATATTGCCAAGTATCGGACTTACCTTTCATTTTTAATTCATAAAATTGTAAAAAAGAGAGTAGGATTTAATTCTACTCTCTTTTTTTTGTGCTTAAATTGTTATTTTACAAGTATACAATTTCAAAATTCCCAATACAATGAAACCTATTTGGTGCTTATTTCTTTTCCAAATTTTCTCCATACAGCTTGTTGGTCAGGTAAATAATATGCCTTTTGAAAATCCACGAGCGATGGCAGAATGGGAGGAGTTGCAAGCAATCATTGTCGTTTGGGAATATGAAACTGAAGGGATACTCGACATCATGACACAAATTGTGGCAGCGGCAAAAGAAGAAGTAGAAGTGATTATTGTTTGTGAAGACATAGAAGATGCGATTTACGATTTGGAGAATGCTGGGATAGATACACAATCTAATATTCGGCTGATAGAAAGTGACGCCAATTCTATGTGGGTAAGAGACTATGGACCTAACACGGTATATGCAAATGATGTTGACACTTTAGGAATGGTTGATTGGATATATAACAGAGCGGATCGACCATTGGATGATATCGTGCCAAGCGTGATCGCTGAAGCACTAAATGTGCCGCTTTTTTCACTTGCGCATTGTCCAGAACGAGTGGTGCACACCGGCGGAAATTTTATGTCAGATGGATTAGGAACTGCTTTTTCTACAAATTTAGTGTTAGAAGAAAATAGTGCTAGTAGTATATTTACGACTTGCCCATTGTCAGCTGCAGATTTGGATAACTACATGAATAAGTACATGGGAATTGATACCTATATAAAAGTGGAGGAATTGCATTGGGATTCGATTCATCACATTGACATGCATATGAAACTGTTAGATGAAAAAACGTTGTTGGTAGGTGAGTATCCAGAAGGAGTTGCAGACGGACCACAAATTGAAGCAAACTTACAATATATCTTAAGCAATTTCACAACCACTGCTGGAGAATCATTTGAAGTAATAAGAATCGAAATGCCACCAGGTGGAAATGGAAATTACATTGATGCCCCATGGTGGGCTGGTCCTGGACCTAACAGGACATATACAAATGCATTATTTGTCAATAAAACGATATTAGTTCCCACCTACGAACCTCAATATGACGAACCTGCATTAGCCATCTGGGAAGATGCCATGCCGGGATATAATATTGTGGGTATCGAATGTAATGATATAATAGGAGCAATGGGTGCCATACATTGCATCACAAAAGAGGTTGGTGTTGAAAAACCTTTGTGGATTACAACCAATCGAGTCGTAGAAGCATGTGAGTCAGAACCAATTGATATTACAGCTTGTATCAAACACGCTGAAGGAATTTCAAACGCTGCTATTTTTTATCGAACAGATCCGAACCAACCGTATGATTCCACTGAAATGAATATTGGAATTTTTGGATGTGATTGGTTTGGAACCATCCCAGCGCAACCTGCTGGACAATTACAATACTATATCAAAGCGACTGCTTCTAATGGTAAAACGATTAATCGACCGATGCCTGCACCAGTTGGATATTTTGAAGTTGATGTTTTGACACTAGATGAATGTGAGGTTTCTGTTGAGAATAGCTTTAATTCAATATTTGAAATCAATCCTATCTTCCCCAATCCTGCTAGTGCGATTACTTGTATTCCGGTTGTTAGCAAACAGAAAATTGATGCTGAAATTGAATTAATTGATATGTTAGGAAGGACGATCGAGACAATTTTTAGTGGTCAAATTCCGGAAGGAGCGTCAAAGTATTTTTTTGATGCGCAGCAGTTTACTTCTGGAATTTATTTTATACAAATAAAAACAGCTAATGGAATCCAGAGTCAAAAACTAATATTAAAATGAGTGGTGCCATTCTTTTCAGTTTTTTATTTTCTTTGGCCATTCTTAGCTATTTCTTTTTTCGAATAACCAAGAAAGAAAAAGTATTGCTATTAGTTTCTGTCATCACAACCTTTTTAATACTAGAAATTATCCTAAGATCATTTTTTCCTCAAATAAATGAACATAATCAAATGTTTGAGTTTGATGAAAAATTAGGTTGGAAGTTTCGACCAAACAAAAAAGGGCATATTATTTATGCGAATGAGGCCAACCATTTTATCCAAACCAATTCTATAGGTTTCAGAGACAATCCTGTTTCACTAGACAATAAAGAAAAAAACAAACGGATCTTAATGCTAGGAGATTCATTTGTAAGTAATATATCGGTTAAGCGCGAAGAAATATTTACAGAAATTCTTGAAGCCAATTTGATAGATACGGAAGTGCTGAATTTTGGTGTAAATGGATATGGGACCGTTCAAGAGTATTTGTTGTTGGAAGAATGTTATGACAAAATAAAACCTGATATTGTATTGTTAATGATTTATCTCCGAAATGATTTTAAAGATAATATTGGTGGTTATTGGTTGTATCCTCGTCCGTACGCATCATGGAACACCGAAAGAGATACTTGCCAAATAATCTCAACGCCAGCACAAAAGTATCATGAAGGAGTTGCACCTATTCCATTTTGGAAAAGTTATAAAAAATCACATGTTTTTACATTGATCAAAACTAAAATTAAAGCCATTAATGCAAAGTATTTTAGTAACGATCAACCATCAAAATATACACCTCAAGAATTATTTTTATGTCGTTCAGAGCTTACGGACGAAGCCAAATTAATGTACAAAACGATGGAAGCTGTATTGTTAAAAATGGCCACATTTTGTAAAAACGTAGATGTTCCATTAGTAGTTGTGTTAGCTCCTTCACATGTGCAAATTGATGATGATCTTTGGTCCACTACAATGTTTGATTATGGAGAAAATCTAAACGAATTTGAAAGAACATTGCCTAATGATAAGTTGATGAATTTCGCTAAAGAAAATAATTTGAGGATGATTGATTTGTATCCTGAATTAAAAACAGCCTCTGAAAAAGGAAAAGCGCTTTATAACGCTTATGAACAACATTGGACAACTGAAGGAAATGAGGAGGTTGCAAATATATTGTTGAATTATATAAAAAATGAATCACTAATAGAATAAACAAAAAACAAAATGGGAATAGAAATAGAACGAAAATTTTTAATCAAAAATGAGGAATGGAAAAATGCTATTGATGAAAAAATAGAATTAAAACAAGGTTATCTAAATTCTATTCCTGAAAGAACGGTAAGAGTCAGAATAAAGGGTGATAAAGGATACCTAACAATTAAAGGAAAATCAAAAGGAGCTTCTAGAGCAGAATATGAATATGAAATCCCATTGATAGATGCAAGAGAATTGATTGGTTTATGTGAGAAACCAGTGATCGAAAAAATCCGATTCATTGTAAAAGAAAATAATAAGATTTGGGAAATCGATGTTTTTGATGGTGAGAATAAGGGATTGATAGTTGCTGAAGTTGAATTAGAAAATGAAAATGATGCTATCCAATTGCCCAATTGGATAGGTAAGGAAGTAACGCAAGAACCTAAATATTATAATTCGAATTTAGTAAAGCATCCGTTTTGTAAATGGTAAAATAAAAAACCAGGATTCACAACAATAAGAAAGCCCTACCTTAAGTTCTAACCCAACCAAACTATTCACCATGATATTCCTTCAAGGATTGAAATCCTTTTTCTTAGTTTTTATATTAACCGTCTTAACACAAACTGGTGGGGTTATTTATTTGCTTTACAAACCCATTTCAATTTATCTTCACCGAATTTTTCCAAAAAACAAAAAACGAGTCTCTCTAAAGTTGCTCGTATTTACGTTACTATATTTTGCAATCAATCTTTTCATTACACCATCATTGGCACGAAAAAGTGGGAGAGTACCATTACCAATGTTTGTATCTGATCAATCCAACTTGGCTACAACAAAATGGTACACCGTATTAATGAATCGACATTATGTTACACCAGAATTGTACCAAGTAACAAAAGATGTTGCTCGACAACTAGATGATGGCAATACCATTTTATATTATTTGGACGCTAATTTTCCTTTCATAGACGGCTTTCCTTTGATTCCACATTTAAGTCATGATGATGGAGAGAAATTAGATCTGGCATTTTTTTATAAAAATGGGAATCGCAAATTGAAAGGAAATCCTGGATTATTAGGTTATGGCTTTTGTGAAGGACCTAGACAAAATGAAGTGAATACAGTTAAGAAATGTCTAGTTGCAGGTCATTGGCAATATGATATTTTAAGTAAATTGAATGTTGGATTTGGAAGCAAAAAATATCAATTTGACGAAGCAAGAACAAAATTAATGATACAAGCATTTTCTAAGCACCCGAAAATTAAGAAGATCTTTTTGGAACCTCATTTGAAAAGTCGCATGGACTTGTCTGGTGATTCGAAAATCCGTTTTCATGGTTGTCATTCTGTTCGGCATGATGATCATTTGCATGTGCAGTTGTAGGTGGGTTGCTCGCTTTGCTCGGTGGTCTGATCCCTGTCTGCTCTGGCGGCAGTCAGACAGGCATCCCTGTACCAGCAGAGCTGGACGTCCCTTGCCTTTTCAAAAAAGGAAGGGGAGAGCGTGCTCTTGTTACGTGCTCATACGTACTCCATCGCGTTTGGCTTGCGAGCTCCACCGCGTATGGATCCTTTCCATTTTTAAAGATCCAGATATGGGCGGTCTTTTTTAGCAGAGAGAATTTGTATTCAAATTCGGAAGCCTGTCTGGCCTGAAGCCTTTCAGACAGGGATTGGTTTAAAAATATTGAACAAAAAAAGCAGGACTCATAAAAAATGAATCCTGCTTCGTTTTGTTCTATATAAAACTTCTTAGTTGAAGTTTAAATACGTTTCTAAAATCCAACCAACTGTTCCGTTGAAATCAACTTTAGCCCATCTAGAATCAGCGCCATCAATATTGACAGTGTGTTCTGAATATTCTAATAATTTCACTTTGCTACTTTCAGGAATTCGGATAGCGTTAGTAGGTGCTCCGAAATCAGGTTGTTGGCGAATTGATAAACTACCACCCATACTATTGGTCATTGCAAAATTTCCAACTGCATACTTATCAAAAACAGGAGCTTCAGGTGTAGCAGGTGTTTCATAAGAGGTAGTAGGTGTTTCGGGTGTACTCCAATTACCAGTATCTACTGGAGTTGAATTGGAAGCTTCGGCGTTCGCTTGAGCTTGTTGCTCCTCAATCATTTTTTTCATTCTTTCAAAAACTGATTCTTCAGCAGTTGGTACATTAGGATCTTCTGCATTTTGCATTTTCACTTCTTCCACTTTTTTCTTCAGCATATCTAATGGTTCCATAGTCTCTCTTACTGGTGTATCGCCAACGCCACCAGCATTGTTACTACCTGGATTGGTGGAAGCCGCTTTTTCTTTCATATCGTTCAACGCTTCTTTGATTCTATCGAAAACAGAACCGTGTGCAGTCTGTTCGTTTGGATTGTCTCTATTTTGTTTTTGCAAATCTCCGAGACCTTTTCCAATGTTTTTTAATAAATTACCAAATGACATAATAAAAATTTAATGTTATAAAAAATTTGGGGTTCCACTTAAATCCAAAATACAGTTTTTTTGTCAAAATGTAATCGTATCGTTTACATTTTTAAAATCCTAATTTAAAAAAGGCAGCTTCAATACTGAAACTGCCTTTTGATAATACTTATATAGTTAAATGGAAGTGTCTTATCGAATCAAAGTGACATCTCCTTTTAATATTTGATCCGGTTGACCTGGCAAGTTGAACTTAACAATATATACATATACATCACTTGGTGCCATGGTTCCTTTGTGCGTTCCATCCCAGCCCATATCTTTATCTCTTGTTTCAAATACTTTTTGTCCCCATCTATTAAAGATTTGGAATGTTTCCATTTCAATATTTCCTTCTGATAAGAAACTAAAAACATCATTCAGTCCATCACCATCTGGTGTAAATGCGCTAGGGATATCATATAAAGGAGGTGAACCAAAAATGTATAATTCTGCGGAAGTGTTACATCCAAATTCATCTACTAAATTGACAATAAAATTATTATCAGTTGCTATTATGGTTGTTGTCAAGGACGGACCATTACCTATTTGTTCCCCATTTAGGAACCATTCAAAAGCACCAGTAGTGGAAACATCAGGATTGGTAACTGCAGTTACTGTCACATCTTCTCCTTGTGGAATATTTCCAGGAGGATCCGATTCGATGAAAATACCAGGAGGATTTCTAACTTGAACATTGACAGTAGCAGATCCAGGACATCCTTCTGTATCACCAGTAACAGTATATTGGGTAGTAGCAAAAGGGGTAACAATTGGATCAGGACAATCGGTGCAACTCAAACCAGAAGTGGGTGACCATTCCAAATTTTCTGCATCGGATAGAACTTGCAATTGAACTTCTTCACCAGGACATACTAGGGTGTCTCCAAAAGCCAAAACTATCGTTGGATCAATCACTTCAATTTCAATAGAATTCGTTTCCGTGCAACCGTTGTTAGTAGTTGTTCGGGTGTAGGTTGTTGTTTCGACTGCTGTAATTACAAAATTGTAGTCATCTACTTCTGATTCTGCGCCAATTGGTGGTGACCACGTATGTTCTATGTCTGGGAAATTAAATGGCTCATAAGTAGGAGAGACCATCGTAATAATATCTCCAACACAATAAGTAGGATCGGGAATCGAGATAATTGACATATCTGGCAATGAATCTACTTTAATAAAAATAGAATCGTTGACTGTACAAGCACCGATTGACATGGCAGCATTGTACCAAGTAGAAACGGTTGGTGTCACTGTTAAATTTAAATCAGTAGAACCATCAACTGCTGAATCACTGGAAGACCAAGTTATATCATTGGTTGTTGTAGTAGCGTTGATATCGACACTTTCACCAAGACAAATAAATTCTGGACCTTCAGGAGAAATATTGATTTCAGCAGGAATAACTTCTACATCTACCGTTGCTGTTTGAGAGCAAAATCCATTTTGACTGGTTGCAACAACCGTATAAATAATATCATCCAATGGAATTGCATCTGGATTTGGAACCGTCCCGTCGGGGATTAAATCAGCACCAGGTGTCCATTCATAAGTAGTCGTAGTAAATGGAATTTCAGCTGCAAGCGATAGTAATTCTCCTTGACATAAAGTCGTATCTGTTGTGGTCAATTGCGGAAAATCAAAAGCATCTACATTAATAGTTATTTCATCTGATACAATACAATTTGCAATTTGAATAGATGCCGTGTAAATCGTGTTAAATTCCGGTGTAACCGTAACAACTTCATCGGTCGTACTACTTATATCAAAACCAGGTGTCCACATCAAACCTTGTCCATTTACATTGTTGATTGCTTCCAAAACTACTGGAGTGCCTTGACAAACATCCGTTGCTGTTTGTGGCACAATTGTTACATCTGGATCAATTAACAATAAATAAATTGAGTCTGTATCTACACAATTTGCAACATTACCTGTTACAGTAACCCATTGACTTTGAGAAATCGTTGCCACAGGCATATTACTACTTGGATCATCAAAAACGGAAACTGGTTCCCAGAAATAAAATTGAGCACCTTCAACAGATAATGGTAATCCTTCATCAGCACAAACAAAAACAGTGTCTGCACCAGCATTGATTTCAACAACAGGAGTATCTGTAATTACAATATCCAAAGTTGCTGCTTGTACGATACCACAACCAAAATCACTAGTCAACGAAATTGTAATGTTTTCAGAACCTTCAGTAAGTGCATCTGGAATGGCAGCAATTGGAAATGCAAAACTTGTGGTTCCAGGGGAGAAAGTAATTGATTGAGGTAAGCTTAATGCATAATCTAAACTAGGAGTTGCCGAACCACCTGTAACAATAGTATATGTTATAGAATCTGTTATTTCTGTATTTAAAGAAATGATTAATTCATCCAGACCAACAGCACATCCTTCAATTAAATAATCTAATCCAGATCCGAAGTTAGCAGTAATATTGGGAACACCAGCTTTGATATCAGAAACGAATACCGCGGAGTCATATATATCATCACCTCTATCTGCGACTGCTAATTTCAAGTGGTAGGTGTTACAGGGTATCGTTTGAATTTTGGCAGTTAAACTTTTTTTGCCATTTTGAAAATCACCTGTAAGACCATCATAATTAATGCTTAGACCATTGGTGTTATTTCTATAATATTCCCAATTAATTTGATCATTTACAGCATCGATTTCTACTGGAATATTTGTATTTGGAATGATCGCTATATTTTCCTGATTTCCAATATTGGGGTCACCAGTAATTCCAGGACCTGAAGCTAAAAATGCGAATATATCATTGAAACCATTTAATACAAATTCAGGATATTCTTCAGAACCAAAAACATATTCAAATGTCAATTCATTGGTATTCACAAAAACATCCAATTCAACAATACAGGCATCATTTGAAAGGTCCCCACTACCAAGTGAAGATAAATAATCTAAGTCCGCATCTCCAGGTGTTAGCATTTGATCTGAAGCATTGTTCGCAAAGTCATTGTTAGGTCCAGGAGCCCCAGTAATAAAACCGGAAGAAAGAATTAAACCTTTTTCCAATCCTAAATTTGAAGATTCAGGTGATTCAAAAGTTCCTATTGAACCATTGGCACAGATAATCGTATCAATTGTAACTTGCGTTAAAGGAGAAGCCGTTGCTTCAATAATATCTTGATTGGTTATAGTTGGATCAACGGTGATTGGTTCTGGAACTGCACATGGTTCAATAGAACAATCCCAAGCTCCCATGAACCCTTCAAAATTGACGGATCCATCTGTAATAAATTCTACCGTCAAACATCCTGAGGCGGCGCAAGTTTGAAAACAAGTACCTCCTCCTTGCAAGCTGCCTAGTGGAACCCCACTATTATCATTTCCATCGTAGAAATTGATGATATCTGAATCAAAATCAACAAGGTATTCTGTATTAAAATACTCCATTGTAAAATTAATACTGTTATTTAGTCCAGTTGGACATATTGTAAACACATTGTTTTCATTTTCTAAGTAATCTCCATCTGGTCCACCAGAATCAAATAGCGTCCCTTCACAAGCGGTGGAACCTCCATCATCAATATTATTTTCAACCATAATGGAATCAACACAAATATTAAATGCGCCTTGAGGAATGGTGCCAGTTGCTGAGTAATTATCTACTCGAATGAAATAAGGAATGGTTGGTGTCAACATAGCTGCATCTAATGAAACAGATGTTTCACCCAGATCCGCTGACTCACAAAGTAGTTCGGCTAAATTATCCAAACCACAATCTCCACGATACAATGCAATTTGTGGATTAGTCAAAGCATTGGTACCCATTCCATCATCAATACCTTCTATGGTAATGGTGTAATCAATGATACTTCCGTTGGCCGGAACTGTAAACATGAACCAAACATCTTGATTGACAGAATTCCAACAAGCTGGAATATTAATAGTAGGATCAGTAAATACAGCAGAAGGTGTTGCACCTACATTATTGTAAATGGAGTCAGTACATGAAATACCTTCACCCAAATCAATGATTCCACCACAATCGTCATTAAGTGGTTGCGCAACTAAGCTGATAGTTGATAAAAGAAAAAAGAAAAGTAGAATTTTTCTCATGATTTTGTGCTTATTAATTAGCCTTATGGACAGATGATAATTTTTAACAATATTTGCCAAAAATACACACTTTAAGCTAGTTTTATAACAAAATCAGATACTAAAAAGAGATGCTAAACGAGAAGTTATCAATTAATCAATAAGTTTGATAACTACTGACATTTCTTTAATTGAGATTCGACTTCTTTTGGTGTGAAATATTCCATTTCATTGTCCCAAGAATTGCAAATATAATTTAGGATATTATGGATCTCAACTGCATTGAGTTTATCTGCAGCGGGCATAGGCATATGAAAATTCTTTCCGTTGACCACAATTGGATGTGTCATACCATTTTTTATGATACAACTAAGTTCGGACCTATGAAGTTTTAAATAATCTGCATCAGCAAGTGGTGGGTACAGATTTCTCAAACCTTCTCCATTATCGCCGTGGCAAGTAGCGCAATTTGCGAGATACAAATTTTCACCTTGTTTATTGGGGCTACTAATAGTACAAGCGTAATTTCCTGATACTAATACAGTAGCTCCAATAAATAAGAAATATATAATGCTATTTTTCACGAAGTAACTTTTCAACGTCTTTGATGAAAATATCAACTGCCTTTGGATCGGTACCATCACAAAAAGCTCGAATATTTTTGTTTTTATCAATCAGAATTAATCGGCCATCGTGATCAAATCCACCAGGTGCATCTGGATCTTTTTGAGCAATGTGGAAGAAGTCATTTGCGATATCGTAGATATGATCTTCATCACCTGTAACAAAGTGCCAACGTGGTGTACCGACCCCTAATTTATCAGCATAGTCTTTCAATTTGTAAACTTTATCTTTTCCTGCATCGATGGAGACTGAAAGGAAACCCAAAGTTGGATTTTTTTCAAAATGATCAAAAACACGGATTTCTTCTGCCTTGACTCTTGGACAAATGGTCGGACAAGTCGTAAAGAAGTAATCTACAATATAAGGTCGATTAGCAAATAAATCAGGAGTGATATTGATGCTATCTTGATTGATGAAATTAAAATCAGGAGCGGTGTGGTAGACCGTGTCCCCATTAACAAACGCTCGTTCACCCAAAATAGGTAAACGAGCGTTTTCGTCATAAACGACTTTGTCCGGATCTACACAGCTAAACGTAAATAATAGTGCTGTTATAAATAAAAAACAATATTTCATTGGTAGTAGTAAATTTGGTTCTAATAAAAGAACAAATATACTACTCTAATGTTTGAAGTAATGCCTCTCCATCTTCCATAGTTTGAAAAACTTCTTCTTTTATATTAGCCATTTTCTCTCTTTCAGCCTCAAAATAATTAACGGCTTCTTCATGTGGCAAATCTTCTGGCTTATCAAAGTTATTCATGAATTTGTACAATGAATTTTCAGCATCTTTCAATTTACCGATTGTTGAGACTACTTTAGAATTACTTCCACCTCCAGAGCTACTAGAAGACATTCGTGCTTCCTCAGCATATGGACATTGGTAACTTCCTTTTGAACTAGCGGATGAAGCAGTGTAGCTACCCACTTCTTTACCTCCGTATCCACTTGATGCAGATCCTTTAAATGCGGCTAGATTTTTCTGCATTTTTTTCAATTCAGATAATTTACCCATTGTCTCATCCTGCATTTCCATTACTTCATCAAATAGTCCACTTTCCAATTGTTTCGCACTGATCTCTTCTTCTGTCATCCCTTCATATTTCGGATCGTTAGGATTGAAGCTGCCAGCAATATCATCTTTCAATTCACCAGCTTTGTCCTTTGCTTTGTTAACGATCTCACCTGGTTTTTTGAATTTTTTTTCTTTTCCAAAAATGTCCCAATCACATGAAGACAATGAAACTAGTAAGATCATTGTTGCAAGTTGTAATAATAGGTTCCTTCTCATGTCAAAAATATTTGTTGTTTATGTTTAATTTTTTTAAAGACCGTGATTTGCCTGTTTGAACTTTTAATCAGTTTAACATCAATAAGCGAATCGGTCTGAAAAGCAAGAAGTCGATTAGACTTTTTGCGATCTTTTTCATTTAATACGTTTTAGTCATTGAATTTGGAACGCATAAAATATAATCGGCCAGGTCCAAATTTTCAGTGTCTAGTTCGTTTAAGTTTTCTTGGTTTACGGTGGAAAGTGTAATCACTTTCTTTGAAGGGGAATTTTTCAATACATAAGATACGATTCCTTCGTGATTATTGGAATGATAGGTACCATTAAAATGTAGAAAAAGGGTCTTTTTACCCATATTTTCAAGCAAAAAGTGCGCCATCGTGGCATCTTTAACTGCTTGAGCATGAGCGAAATTAGGATTAGCTTCTTCTCCATCTCCAGACATCGATAGCATATCAGCATAACATTTGAGCGCTAAATCGACCTTTATCGGCAATGGAGCGATGAATTGTTTAGAAGATTTATCGAGTTTTTTTAAAGTGTCAAGTCCTTTTTTAAAAACCACCGAAGCGTATCTACGAGGAATATTAGTTGCCACAAAATCAACTTCAAATTCTTTAGCAAAATTGATCAATGGCTTATAATCAGTTTTGTAATTATTCCAAAGTCGAGCTTCCGATTCAAAATTGGACTCAGAAATAACACCACTTAAATATTCGGATAAGATGATTTGGTTGTCTCGTTCAAACATTTCAGCACCCAAGACTAAGTCCTCCGTCCTTAAAACATAGAGGTCATGTGTCAATTCAATTTGCAACCAATGACAAATCGGATCATTGTGAATTTCACCGAAAAATACAATGTCAGATTTACTCATTTCTAACAACATGTCTTTGTATAAAACTGGTTCGCCGTTTTTATCAAACAACTTGTATGCGGGTTTGTCTTGTGCAAATATCGAAAGACTTAATAGGAGAAATAGGAGTGTGATTAATGTTTGTTTCATGGAGTAAAAATAAGGAAGGAAAAGTCGAATAACGAATATAGAATGAGAAAAATCGGAGTTGACGATCTGAGAAATGTTGCTTTTGGCGTTCCGCCAAAGAAGCTATGGAATCTTGTGATTGACTTTAAAATTTCGAATAATTTCGATTTTAACTAGTATTCTATTAACAAAAAACATCTTTGGGAGACGCTAAAGTAACCCAGCTTTTTAGTAGTCAATCTTCCCACGCCAACTCTTCTTCTCCGCATTCATACGTTTTGATTGCAACCGTTTTTCTTTAACGGCTTTTGGAATACGAGTAGGTTTTCGCTTAGCTTTTTCAATCAAAGCTTTCTCTAACAAATCAAACATTTTAGCGACCGCGAAATTCTTATTCTTCAATTGAGAGCGAGTGCTTTGACAAACCACCTGAATTTCTCCTTTAGAATTAATACGATTCCCTAAATCAGACTGGATCTTCTTCTTTTGCTCATCATTGAACAAAGTAGAGTCCTTTAAATTGAAAATGACTTCAACTTTAGTCGATACTTTATTGACATGCTGACCTCCACTGCCTCCCGAACGAGACATTCTGTAAGAGAACTCTTTTTGTAAAATTTCTTTGTCCACTTTGTTTTAAATTAAATCTATTTTAATCTTTACCAATCTTACATTAATATTCAAAAAATCGTTCCTGATTTAACGGTAATTTTAAACATAAATTCGCAATCTTTGTTTAACTTCAGAGATTGATTACTTGCATCCCCAAAGCATCTAGATATGGACTCAAAAAAATCAGTAATAGTTTGGTTTCGGCAGGACTTAAGAATTCATGATAATGAAGCACTTACGGATGCTTTAAGATGTGGAGACACGATCATTCCTGTCTACGTGTTTGATGATAGAATTTTTAAAGGAGCAACTCGATTTGGTTTCAAAAAAACGAATCAGTTTAGAGCTAAATTTATCATAGAAAGTGTTCAAAATCTTCGTAAAAATTTACAATCAATAGGGAGTAATTTAATCGTCCAATCTGGCATTCCAGAAGATATCATTTTCGACATTGCCAATAAACATAAAACAAGTTGGGTTTTCTGTAATCGAGAAAGAACGGTAGAAGAAGTGAATGTCCAAGATGCATTGGAGAAAAAACTGTGGTCTATTGGTCAGGAAATGAGATATTCCAGAGGTAAGATGTTGTATTACACACAAGATTTGCCATTTCCGATTACGCATATGATGGACACTTTTACGCAGTTCAGAAAAGAAGTAGAAAAAGTAGTTCGAGTTCGGCAACCACTTCCCATTGTTGATTTTTCTAACAAGAATTTTGCAGAAGAAATAGAAATAGGAGCAATACCATCATTGGAAGATTTTGGACATGAAAATTTTGTTCCAGATACCCGTTCTGCTTTCCCGTATGAAGGAGGGGAGGACAGTGCATTGAAACGACTCCATTATTACTTATGGGAAACCAAAGCAATCTCAACTTACAAAGAAACTAGAAATGAATTGATAGGAGATCTTTTTTCTTCCAAATTTTCTCCATGGTTAGCACAAGGTTGTATTTCTCCAAAAACCATCTTTCACGAGATCAAAAAGTATGAAGCCCAACATGGTGAAAACGAGTCTACTTATTGGCTCTTTTTCGAGCTAATGTGGCGTGATTTTTTTAGATTAATTGGTAAGAAATATGGAAAATCTATTTTCCTTAAAGGTGGTATCCGAAATGAGATTGCCAAAGATTTGACGAATGATAGAAAATTACTCACTTTATGGATTGAAGGAAGAACAGGAATTCCTTTTATCGATGCCAATATGATTGAGTTAAAGTTGACTGGTTTTATGTCCAATAGAGGTCGTCAAAATGTGGCCAGTTTTTTAATCAATGATTTGCATGTCAATTGGCAAATGGGTGCTTCTTATTTTGAGTCTATGTTGATTGATTATGACCCATGTAGTAATTGGTGTAACTGGAATTACATTGCTGGTGTCGGTTGCGATCCACGTGCCAATCGCTATTTCAATATTATGACCCAAGCAAAAAAATATGACCATAGTGGTGCATATGTAAAACATTGGTTACCAGCACTAAATCAAGTTCCTTGCAGCGTTATTCATTGTCCTCATGTTATGAATTCAGAAGAACAAGAATTAGCAGGAGTAAGAATAGGACATGATTATCCTAAGGCGATGGTGAATTTGTAGTTGTTGGTTTCTTGTTTCCTCAACTCACGTATTGTCGTTCACGAGCTCCACTTCGGGCTATTCAAAAGTAAGTTAATTGACTGATTATCAGATTGTTGGCAATGTAAAATAAAGTGATAATGACACCAGTTTAGCTTTATTTGGTCGAAAACGGGGTAAGCAATTTTTACAACGATTAAAATACGAGCTATCTAGATGTTGATAATTAGGAGCCGGTTAAAATTTCAGAATTGGCATTATACAGTTTAGTGGAAAAAGTTTTAAAATCCGTTAAGAAATGAAAACTGTTAGAGCCAAACGAATCACATAATTTGGACTCGCCTGTACACATAGCAAAGCTGTTAAACCTGAAAAAGAAATGTTAGGCGAGTTTTTTCATTTTAGCCTGTCTGTTCTGACGAACAGTCAGACAGGGATTTTAAAACTTTTGGAGCGTTAAGAACTGTATAAAGCCAGGATTTTTTGAATACTTTTTCATCGGGAAAAAGTATTGCCAGTCCGGCGA
>CALDGQ010000119.1 GCA_937941765.1 uncultured Saprospiraceae bacterium | reverse complement strand
GCAGAATGTAGAAGTTGAGTACGCGAGTATACACGTATATTAACGAATTTCATGCTTAATTGTCCACGTACTCTACTTCGACATTCGATATTCTGCGGTTGGATATTCTGCGGTTCAGTTTCCGAAAACATATTCGCACAGTCTGACGCGTACTCCCCGTCAACCGTCTACCGTTCCCCATCAACCGTTACCTACTTAACGATCCCACCACTAATCTTAACTCCATTTTCATACAAATACTCCAAAGTCACAGCACCTTCTTCATTAAAATATTTGTAAGCACCATGTTGTTTTCCAGCTTTATAATTAATTTCCTTTTGCAATTTTCCATCACTATAGAATGTCTTGTGAGGACCATCTAATTGCCCATTCAAATAATTAATTTCTTCTTCTACTTTGTTTCCAAATTTATACTTAGCGTATTTTCCATGATATTGATCATTGGCATATTCAGCTTTTATTTCCAATTGACCTCTTTTATTATAAGTCATGTAAGGTCCGTGTTTTAAGCCATTTTTGAAAGTTACAATAGAAGCGATTGGCGTATTTTCTTCAGCACTGTGATAGGTAATCCAGGTACCGAATTTTTTCCCATCGATTAAACTACCCATTTCAGTGATTTTACCATCACCAGTTTTTTTAATTGCATTTTCTACTTTCCCAGTACCAAGATCTTCGACTTGATATCCTCCTAAATTGGCCGTTACAGGTGTTGCGGTTGATCCACCTCCACCGCCACTGCAAGCGGATAAAGTACTGATAGCTAAGAAGAATAATAGAATCTGTTTCATTTTGGTCATCTTTTAATTAAAAAAATAGTTTGTTACAATATAGTATGTAATATCTATACCGTAAGAGCAAATTTAATAATTGAAGTAAAAAATCCAAAACTCATTCCATACAAAATGATTGATTTCAAATGAGTAAATTTACATAACGACTAGATTAACAATTCATTTAGAAAAAAAGGATTATGAAAGATGATGTTGTAAAAGAAAGATTCAGTTTGAGTGGAAAATGGTGGTTAATTTTGGTCTTTATTTGGTTGATGATGTTTTGGGGAGTTATGAAATATATGAAGATTGAAAACCCACTTCCTCAAAGTGGAAAAACCGTAATAGCATTAGATACAACCGGTATTTATGAAATTGATTTTAAGGACGAAAATGGATTTTATAGGATCACCAAAGAGCTCACAGAAGTTTGGAAAATGAATGATAGCCTTCCAATTAATCAGGAATCAGTTGCCAATTACATCGCTCAATTTGACAAAATAACTGGCAAAAAATATTTATCTTCATTTGATCTTTCTAGCATCCAAGACACCAATATTTATTCGATAATTATCAAATCTGCTGATGAACCGGTAGATGTGGAAGTAAAATGTTACAAAGTAAATCATACTGAGTATAAATATTTGATACATTCGAATCAGCAACCAGATTTATTTTTTGGAAGTGATGCAAATGGTCTCAAGAATCAATTGTTTTGGAAACGAGATCAATTTCAATAGTGAGATTAAGGATATCAATTTAAATTCATTTTTCAAAATACAAATGATGAAAGCAAACAATCATATCACAAATTATCATAAAAATACGGTCTCTTTATTTAAGTATTACAAATCACTTGGAGACAAATCATTTAACCAATTGAATACGACTCAGTTAAAATGGCGACCTGATTCAGAATCTAACAATATAACAACAATTGTCAAACACATGGTCGGGAATATGTTGAGTCGTTGGACTGATTTTTTAAATTCAGATGGTGAAAAAGAGTGGCGAAACCGGGATGATGAATTTGAAGATACCTTGCAGACAAAAGAAGAAATGTTGGCCTATTGGGAAAAAGGATGGACCTGTTTGTTCTCTGCAATTGAACCTTTGAATGAAGATGATTATGAAAATAAATTAGCGTATATCAGAAATGAGGGCCACACGATTACAGAAGCAATGAATCGTCAACTTGGTCATTATGCTTATCATACCGGTCAAATTGTTTTTTTAGCAAAAATGTGTCAGCGTGAAAAATGGAACACATTGTCTATTGCAAAAGGTAAGTCTAAGGATTACAACAAAAACAAATTTGATAAGGATAAATCAGTGAAGCATTTTTTGAAAGATGGAGATCCGTCAAGCTAGTTTCCTAAACCAAAGAATGAGCATCAGGTGTGCAAGGATTCAGCAACGTGTTTGGGACGTAAGCAAAAAAAATGAATATTAAAAACCAAACTTCCTAGTCATGGCTAAGACCACCTAGCTTTCTACAGGCTTAGTAAACTTAAACCCTTTAAGTCACTTATGTTAATTGCTTGATTATCAGTATCCTCCAAATTATATAATTTAAATATGCAATATATCGTTATTAAAAATGTAAATAAATTGGTATCGACGAATAATATTTATAAATTTAGAATGAGAAAGATTTACATTATTAACACTTAAAGTAAGACTACATGGATATCAAGCTAGAGAAAGGAAAGTTAGATGGAAACAATTATTTTGAGACCTATGCAAGAGAGAAGTTGAAAAAATATTTTGATAATTATTCATTTATCGAATCGATTCAAATATTTTGTAGAGGAAGTAAACACAAATACAAAAAAGTAAAACTTCAAGTAAGATTAAAAGGTAAAAACGTATTCGTAGAAGCAAGAGGAGGAGATCATGATCACGCATTAGATGTGGCAACCAACAAATTATATAGCATTGCTGAAAAGTATAAAGCTAAACGTTTCAAAAGAGCATAAAAGAAAAAAGTCATAATAAAAAAGGATGAATCTTTAATTAGATTTGTCCTTTTTTAGTTTAATTAAGTATGCTTTACATCAATCAGTAAATGGAAATCAAAAAAGAAGTCAATCAATTAACCAAAGAGCAAATTGAGCAATGTATCTCCATTTTAGCAACACTAAATAGTGATACAGATCAGATATTTGATATTCCGATGGATCGAAGAATTGAATTGTTGACACAAGCAGGCCGATTGTCTAGACCCCAAAAAATAGAGTTAAAAAATCGTAAAAGAAGCGCAAGGAAAAAGAATAAAAGATTAGCGACTGAAAAAGACAAAATAGCTCGTAATAAAACAGGCATTCGTAGTGCAAGAGACGCAGCTATTTTTGTGGCACCTAAAATGATTGGTTTAAAAGAAGAAAAAAAGTCAGTAGGTGAAACGATAGCACCACGTGAATGTTATGTTTGCAAAGAGATGTATACGACCTTGCATCACTTTTATGATACGATGTGTCCAACTTGTGGTGACTTCAATTATGCCAAACGTTTCCAAACTGCAGACATGACCAATCAAGTTGCGTTGGTTACGGGTTCTAGGCTTAAAATTGGTTATCACATTTGCCTCATGATGTTGCGTGCTGGGGCAACTGTTATTGCGACCACAAGATTTCCGGTAGATTCAGCAATGAGATATGCCAAAGAAGCTGACTTTGAAAAATGGGGACATCGACTTCAAATTCATGGATTAGATCTACGACATATTCCTAGTGTAGAAATTTTTTGCAATTATATAGAACAGCAATACGACCGACTAGATGTCTTGATTAATAATGCGGCACAGACTGTGAGACGACCTGCAGGTTTTTATCAACATTTATTAGCTAATGAAGAAATTCCTTTTTCTGAATTGGCTCCACCCGTCAAAAATATATTGACAGGACACGATACTTGTTTGTTAGAATTAAATGCTAGTAATTCGAAAGAAGTCAGTTCAGAGAAAAATTTACCCGTTGCATGGCAAGGGAAGCAAGTTGGAATAGGTCTATCTGCTTCGGCCAAATTATCTCAAATCCCATATGCGATTGATCATTCTTTAGCGGCGGAAGAAGTTTTTCCAACAGGGAAAATGGATGCGGATTTGCAACAAGTAGATTTGAGAAAGACAAATAGTTGGCGATTAAAACTAGGAGAAATTCATACAAATGAAATGTTAGAAGTGCAGCTTGTTAATGCTGTGGCGCCCTTTGTACTTTGTAATCGCCTAGTTCATTTGATGAAAAAAGAGGATACTGGAATGAAACACATCATCAATGTTTCTGCAATGGAGGGCAAATTTCATAAGTATCATAAAGAGTCTCGTCATCCACATACCAACATGGCAAAGGCCGCATTAAATATGATGACGTTGACTTCATCTGCGGATTTCGCTAAATATGGAATCTATACCAATGCAGTTGATACCGGATGGGTGACCGATGAAGATCCAATTGAGTTGGCCAAAAAGAAAGAACGAATTCATGATTTTCAACCTCCACTAGATATTGTTGACGGAGCAGCTAGAGTGATGGACCCATTATTCGATGGTATCAATACTGGAAAACATTGGTGTGGTAAATTTTTGAAAGATTATCGACCTACTAGTTGGTGATTGTATTGTTATAAAATTAATTGTGTATCCTGAGCTATGCTTTAGCCAAGGTCTCAAAACTTGCTTGTCATCCTGAGCTTTGGCTTTAGCCAAGATGTCGAAGGATCAAGCAAGTTTTCACAGTTCAGATTTCGACCATAGTGGAGAAATCTACATCATAATTTACTCCTAAATAAAAATCGCTTAAATGAAAATAAACCGACACGATACCACCCAAGATCAATCCCTAAGACCATATAGTGCAGCAGATGAATATCTTCTCAAATCATTTTTAGAAATAGAACACAAACCAAAAGAGATAGCCATTTATCACGATCGTTTCGGATATCTAACATGTCATTTGCAAGAATTCCATCCAACCATTGTTTTGACCAATAAAAGTCAACAAAAATCCATTGAACAAAATTTAGAAAAGAATCAATTGACAACGCCAACATTTTGTAATCCACTATCCACTTTTGACCATAAAATTGAATGGGCACTTCTTAAAGTTCCTAAATCATTGGCATTATTGGAGCTATTCTTACAACAGATCACACAAAATTCTAACAAAGAAATAACGGTGGTTATGGCATTTATGACCCGTCATTTTAGTCCTAAAATGGTTTCAATTGCAGAAAAATATTTTGAAGTTGTGGAACAGAGTAGGGCACTAAAAAAAGCAAGACTTGTCACACTAACCAACAAAAAGCAAGTTGCAAAACCAGCTATCATTGACGTCATAAAATATAACAATCAAACGTACCAACAATATTGGGGCGTGTTTTCAGCAAAACATATTGATTATGCCACACAGTATTTTTTGGAAAATCTTGAATTAAAACCAAGTGATCATACCATTTTGGATTTGGCATCAGGGAATGGAGTGATGGCTAAAGCAATTAGTTTGAAATTACCAAACGCAAAAATTCATTTGTTGGATGATTTTTATCTAGCAGTGGAGTCTGCTAAGTTGAATGTACAAGGAGAAAATGTACATCATCATTACAACAATGATTTATCAATTTTTGAAGACAATACGTTCGACTTGATCGTCACCAACCCACCTTTTCATTTCGAATATGAAATCAGTATTCATATCCCGATTCAACTATTTAAAGCGTGTTTTGATTGTTTGAAACCTACTGGATGTTTACAAATTGTTGCCAATAAACATTTGAATTATGCAACACATCTAAAACGTATTTTTCCTATTGTAGAAGTTGTAGACCAGAATGATAAGTTTATTATTTACAGATGTTTGAAAAGAAGTGAATTATTTCCAAACTAATTTACCGAATTCAAATACCCTCGAATCTCCCCTAAAATCTCCGAACCACCTTGCAACAAAATCTGCCCTTCCGAATCCAATAAAACATAAGTAGGAATATTTTGAATGTCCCATTTCCTCATTTTGGATTGTCGACCGAACAAAGTAGTAAAAGTGATTCCTTTTTGTTTCAGGTTTTTCACTACGGTTTTCTTTTGATTAAAATCCTGACAATTGACACCAAAGACTCGCAGCCCTTTTTTGCGAAAATCTCGATGCAGCGATTGCACCGTTGGTAGATCTTGCATACTAGTCGCAGAAGATGCATACCAAAAATCAATCAACAGAAATGACTTGTCATGGAATTGAGCGATAGTCGTTTCCCATCCTTTCCCAGTTTCTAAATCTGTTTTTAACACTACATTTACAGTTTTTTGAGATAGCGTTGCTACTTGGTCGCTTCCTTGTGCCTGGACTTGCGTAGGTACGGGTGTTTGCGGTTGGATTTGTTTCTTTGGTTGCACCTGATTTTGTGTTTGCACTTTGGTGGTAGGAGAAGCAGTCAAAGGGGTTTCAACTACTGCTACATCCGTTGGCTTGGTTGTATTTAAAAGATTTACTTTATAGCCTTGATTTAAATAATGTTCCATCGACAATACCTCATCAGGAAGTTCCTCATTTATTTTGATGTCAGTCAAACGAACACTAGTGATATCTAACGCGGTCATATTTGGATAAGACTTGATGATATCTGTGTTTTCTGGAAACAATGTCTTTTTATTATAACAAACGATTCGCAACAAATCATTTGTTTCTTGATTGTACATTTTGAAATGTTCATCATCATCCTCAAAAGTACATTGAATTGGTTGCTTTGAATCTAGAAGCCCATAAAGCAATTCATTAGGAAGTAAATAGCTGCGTATAATTTCCAACTCATTTTGCGCATCCAACATATCGATATTTTCAAGCACATTAATCTGTCGATCTCTCTCTTGTATTTCGAAAAAATCATTTTCCTTAAATAAAAAAGTTTTATTCTCAATCTTGTTATTAGTCTCAGAAATTTGCCAGTCGAAATGGTAACCTTTATTGTAAGGATTTCTCACAGCATGCACTTTGAAATGTCTTGTCTTTCCGAGGATGGCACTCAATGCTTTTTTTCTATCCAACGAAGCTTCAAAACTGATGGTTTGGATTTGTTGCTTAGTTACGGTGTAACTAGTTATGAAATTTAAAGAGTCTTTTTCATGATCGCTTTGAGCTTTTGCGATGGTAAAAAATAACAATAAACTTGCAATGAGAGATAGGATTTTCATGATGCCTTTTTAAGTTTTATCTTTATGTATAACGATTCAAATTAACATAATGTAATTAAGGTCTTGTTAATTTTTGGTTGTTTTGGTGATTGAAATGTGCTTAAAATGGTTGATTTTATCACCAATCCAAAAAATATCTTTGTTTTTCCAAACTACCGTTTAATAAGTTGAAAAAGCTCCGAGTGTTTTGGCGCGCATCCTGAGTCTTCGGTATCGTGTCAAAACACTTCTTGAAGGTTTAATTTTTTATCTAACAAGAGATGTATTAAACGGTAAGCTTACCAAGTCAAATGCCGCCCTTACCAAGTTCCACTTTCAGAAAGGAGCTTTCCAACCTATCTTAGGATTTCATCAAAAATAAAAATTATGAAAAAATTTGCGACCTTCTTTTTTCTGACTTTGTTGGTCCAGCAAGTGGATGCTACCACTTTTTACCATCAACTCTGCGCATTCAATGAAAATTGGAAAAAATACACGGCTCATGTTCCGGCGGAAAAGGCCAGAATATTCAAAACGGATCAAGCATATGTGCAAGCACATCTCAGTACCGTCATTCCTATTTTACGAAGTAATCCAACTTGGCATCTAAGTAAAAACCAATACCAAACGAGGCTTCAATTAATTGAGGTGTTGAATCAATATCGGAGTATGGGTAAATTTCCGATTAACTATCATCATCAACAACGTATTCCCGTTTTTATTGACCAGCACGATACCCATTGTGCAGTTGGTTACCTGTTAAAAGAAACAGGTTACGGAAAAGTTGCAAAAGAAATTGCAGCCACCAATAATTTTGCATGGTTGAAAAACATTAAGCACCCGCAACTTTTAAAGTGGCAAGAATATTCCGGTCTTTCAGTAGAGGAATTAAAGTTGATTCAAGGTGCGTATGATTTTTATATGCCCAATGCTTTGATGCTAGCCAATAAATATGAGGTTCCTCAAAAGCCTGAAGTGATGACCCTTTATTTTGACAGCGATCAAAAAAAATCTAATAAAGAACAGGTTCAGTATGTATGGTGTTATGGAGAAGGGGAGGATGGTGTGTTAGATGGACTTTGGGTTCAAAATTTTGCAAAAGGAATCAGTTGGATTCAAGGATATTATAAAAATGGAAAACGGACTGGAAAGTGGAAAGAATATTATCAAGGAACCAATCAATTATGTAGAACCGAACATTGGAAAAACGATCAACTAAATGGTGTCAGAACTCGTTTCGATAGATCTGGAAAAATAATTGAAGAAATCAATTTTAAAAATGGAAATGCAGTTGCAAAAACCAATTATGATTTTGAACAATCACTGAAATATATCCGTCGACCAATCGATGGGACGTTGGTCAATACTGAAGTCTATACAATCGATGGTACGTTTATAGCTTGTGGGAAAGAACGGATTTTTAATCCAGGAAATCTTCTTTGGTTTCAAAATATTGAGTTAACAGCACTTAATTCAGTGGCCATTACTTCAAGAAGCAAATCAATTGCTAACTCAAAAGTAGGTAATCAAAATATCCAAATTGGCACTCCTGTAAATCTGTATAGCAATCCTCCTTTGGTACAATATACAAAAGAAGGAAAGTGGTTTTATTATGGAAAATCTTCGTTTAATAAATTAGCACGATTAGAAGTGCATGCCATCAAACATCAAAAAAACCGAAATCCTGTTGTTAGGATAGATGCACATCATGATGTTGAGCATGTTGTTATTCCTTGGAAGGAAGAGGATCCTGTTTTGGGATTTTCAGCTAGGATGCTTCCTTAGTGAGTTTTTGATTTGTAAGTTGGTTTTGGTTTGTTGTGATAGCCGTATGGAGTTTTTCTGTATGGCTATTTTAGCATTTATAACATTTTAGTTGCATTTAGTCGTATCGCAACGGTTCTGATACGGCTATGTGTTTGAATTTTGGTATTTTTGAGTAGTTATAAGTTGGATAAACTTAAATGTGTTTATTCAATTGTTATCGGTAATCAAAAAAATACATCTGCGCAAAATCATTGCGTACTTAGGCTATAAATTTGTGTTAACAAGCAGGGGCTAATGTAAAGGATTCCTGAAAATTATTACTAAAACTAAAAAAGGAGAAATGGCAAAAAAGAAAAATGAAGAAAGTAGCGACAATAGTGCACTAATTGGAATTGGAGCATTCTTAATCGGAGCAGCACTGGCAAAACCATCACAGGATAGTGTGCAAGAGTTAAATCAATTCAAATCGAATGAATTTTTATTCGATCAATATAAATTGAATTATCACGATTTTCAACAATACTTACGTGACAGAAATTTATTTGACAAGTTCAAAAAAGAACGAATAATTAAAAATAATAGGTGGAAAAATTTAGGAGATTTGAAAATCAATCAAAGGGTTTCTAATTCACCAAAAACCAGGAACTTTTTTAATGAAGCTGTTAATATGTACTTTGAAGGATTTTTTAGGAGTGCCTGTATCTCCTGTGCAATTGTTATGGAAGCATTGTTAAAAAATAAATTTGGAGATAAGAAATTAGTTGAATTAATTGATGAAGCGAAAAACTCACAAATGATTAGCGATAGTGAAAAACATTATCTACACGGAATACGATTGAATAGAAATGATTTCGTTCATACAATAGATCAAGAGGTAAGTGAAAATGATGCGAAAATTGTAATCCTTATCACATCGAAAAT
This sequence comes from uncultured Saprospiraceae bacterium, assembly GCA_937941765.1. Taxonomy (GTDB): domain Bacteria; phylum Bacteroidota; class Bacteroidia; order Chitinophagales; family Saprospiraceae; genus CALDGQ01. Next base: position 7,661 of record CALDGQ010000119.1, on the reverse strand, counting down.
AATAAACAAAATAGTCTAATAAAAATTATTCCAACAATACATACTCCAAAACTACATGAGCAAAAATCTCAGGAAAGCATTTTCCGAATCAAATATTACACTAGCTTGGAAGTGGATAAATTCAAATACTGAAAAACTTTATAAAAATTACTTTCGAGATTTATATAAGTCTTTCGCATTATCCTATTCTGAAAATATCAAGGGGATTTCGCATGAACTTAAAAAAGGCACTTATGAACCTTCTTTGTCGATTAAAGTTCTATTCCCTAAGAAATCAGGTATTTTAAGACCTTACACTCTTTTGAGTGTGAAAGATCAGATTGTATATCAGGCATTAATAAATATAGTTGCCGAAAAAATGTTTCCGAAAGTTAAGTCAGCATATTTTAAAAATACTTTCGGTCATCTTTATGCAGGTAAAAATTCAGATTTTTTTTACAGAAGGTGGACAGACGGATATAAAGCTTTCAATAAAGAGATCACAAGATCTTTCGAAGAAGGTTACAAGTACACAGCTACGTTTGATCTAACTGCCTGCTACGATACAATCGATCACAAAGTAATAGAACATTTTCTTTTGGAAAATGGATTTGAAAGAGAGTTTACTCAATTCCTAATAAAGTGCTTAGTTTCATGGACTGCTCATCAACCTGAAACAATCTATCTTGGACATGGTATTCCACAGGGGCCTTTGTCTTCTGGCTTTCTTTCGGAAGTAGTTCTCAAGCAATTTGACAAAAAGTCAAATTACTCAGGACTAGATATTCGTTACTTTAGATATGTTGATGATATTAGGTTAATGGCAAAAGACGAAATACCTTTAAGAAAAGCTCTTATTCAGTTAGATCGAGTAAGTAAAAACATTGGTTTATTTCCTCAGACCAATAAAATTAATATTCATGAAATCACCAGTATCGATATTGAGATAAAAAACATTTCACTGCCTGATATGGAACCTGATGAATTTATTGACCAAGACAAAGTTGAAAAAAGAATAAGAGAATTAACTAAGGACAATAAAATAAAGGACTTAACTAAATTCAAATATATTTTAGCGCATGCAAAACCACACTCTAAATTGAATGCTAAAATTTTAATCTTATTAGATAGGTATCCGCATATATATACTTCGATTCTCAATTACTTTAGTCACTACAAAGTATTTCCAAAAACGGTATCAAAAAAAATACTTGTATTGCTAAAAAAATCAATTGGTCTTTATGAAGAGTTAACAGCCTACTATTTGCTTGTAACCTTTGGAAAAATACATCCCATTGTCTTGCCTTCTTTCATTGATGTTTGCAATGAATTATGGAAAACTAAATCTAAAATTAACTCAAAAAATTTGAGACTAATGTTATTAGTTTGGATTCTAAACAATAAAATTGTTAAGTATACGGAATTGGAAAAAATAATTCTTAATGAAGATTGGTGGGTAGTCCAAGGATTAATTGAATTTATTGACATTGAATTGTATGGAAAACCAACATATAGCCAACTTATTAATAACCTTCTAACTCATGATAATTTTGAGGTTGCTATCAAAGCGTCTTATTATGCAATTCAAAAGGATATAGATATCACAAAAAAAATTATCGAAATAAATAAATTCGCTCAAATCCCTCTAAAGAGCGTTCAAAAAATCGGGAAGTCAATTGTTAAATCCGATTTGATAACAGAATGTTTAGAATTTTTACTTGAGACAAAATTAGACAAAACTATAAATTGGAAAAAAGTTATCTCTGATAATAAATATTATAAATCTTGTGAAAGTCAAATCTTTCAATGTAAAGCATATAGACAAACAGATCCTACCGCTCTAATAAATTCGCTAGATGTATTTAATGACGTTTTGGTTCACTACTTATTTAATCACACCACTGGTTTTAATCAATGCGGGATAGGTAAAATTGGTAGTGTTCTCCATGCCCCAACTGGAAGATTTGCTACGATCTATCCGAAATTTTATGAATTATGTGTCAAAATTCATAAACTAAGACTTGAAAGTGATTTGTCTCACCCAAAAGTTAAAAGCACAAATAAAGCTACTAGACGAATTAAGTTTAGAGAGATCAAAAATTTAAAGACGAGCTTGAGAGATGGATACAAGGAATATATTGCCGCGTTAAAAAGCTTATATCTAACACTGTATATCCGTAATGCATCTGGCTGTCGCCAAGCACGAACGGATATACTTATCGTTATGCTCAAGTAAAAAAACTAAAACTTATAAATAATAGATATAAATGAATTTAGATGACTTAAAAAAACTAAAATTAATTCCTTCAAAGAAACAATTTTTTAATTGGTCAATGCCAAATAAAGTAACTTACATTGCAGGTTGGTTGGCAATTATTAGTATCATTCTTACTTTATTTACGCTATTTTCAGGTGATGAAACTTCTGAAGTGTCTAATGAAGAACAAGCAATCATAGCATTAGATGAATATTTAATTAGAGATTACAATAGTCATGTTTTTGAATTTAAAAAATTAATTGATGAAGTTGCAATAGAATACGACTTATACGATATGTACAAAACAAAGATTGATAAAAAAGGAAGACCTCATTTAAAGGATGCTATCCTAGAATTATATGAAGGTATACGAATTATTAAGGATAAAACTCAACTGATTTTAACGCTTGCTAAGCGAACTAAAAATGAAGATGTAGAAAAACTAACAGAGAAATTTGTTGATGATTCCTTCGAATACTTTGATTGGGTTAGACTAAATTATATCAGTTTCAGACCTAAAAACAAAGGCGGATACCCTGATTGGATAACTAAAAAAGACGAATATATTGTAAGCTTGAACGGTGTTAAATAAAGATAATTAATTTTAAAAAATTTAGATTGGAAGCAATTCGGAATGGCAGATTCATAATAGAAAAAAATAATGAAAATGGAAAATTTACATGGCAGCCTATTGAAGAAAATTGTTAACATTGCTGAGCAAATGAAAGACGTCGAATTAGAAATAATTTTCAAACAGAAATTGAATATTGCAGAAGAAGATCTTAATCAAATTAAAAGAATGATAAACAAATAAAACATAGAGCACAACACTATACCCTATAAAAAGTAAAACTTTAACTATCTTAATATTTTTCCCATCTTAAATCATTTCAGTTAGAAAAATAGAAGGTCTTTCACCGAAAGAAGACCTGATTGATTGTAACAATAAAATTGCAATCAAAAAATAAATATGTTTTACAATATCAACATACCAAAATCATAAGCACCAAAAATTGCTATCTTAATCAACAAATTGGTAAATTAGCTATCAAAAGGAATACTTTATAGTAATCTACTTCCGAATTCAATTTTGATCTCGGCGTTGTCCAACTGAAATACAAATATCGGCTGGGATTTTGGTTGGGGGTTTGGGTTTGTTTGGGTGGCCGATATTTGTGTTCCTTAGTGTTAGCATCACTTAAAAAAACACCCTTTGAGTTTAAATATGAATGATAGTACTTTTTTTGAAAATATAAAACTGGACCTAAGCTAGGAACTAACCTGCTACCAGTGAGCTAGCAATAATTCTCTATTTTTTACGTAAAAGATTGAAATAATTAAATACATCTCTATGACACAGAAACATTTCAAAATCTATGCTGAGCATTTCTATAACCTAGGATTGAATATAGCTTATGTATCCAGTGAACTTAATCAATATAACTTAACTGAACCCAACATTTTAAAATCTCCTTCAATTGATTGTAAAGATTTAGTTGCAAGACGTCAAACAGAAAATGAGTTTGATTTAAATAAATGGGATAAGGCTACAGGCTTAGGAGTAGTTCTAGGAAATAATGACTTAATGGCAATAGATATTGATTGTTGCATAGATTTTGATTTAGTCCCTTTCATCTGCCAACAATTAGGAATTCCTCAAGATTACAAATGGATTATGAAGTCAGGAACTCATTGCGGGTTTCATGTTATTCTAAGTTTATCTCAAATAAAATCATATACCTACAATTTCGCAAAAGAAGATGTTGATTCATATTATCCTAAACCTATTTCATATTTTAGGGATGAATTGCTTGAACATGTCGAAAAGGAACTATATAAAGAGTATGATCAATTTATTTTGCAAAATTTATTTGGTGTCAAATCAACCTTCAAAACACTTTTTAATCGTATAGAATTTATTTGGAGAGGTTTTTTAATTCTACCTCCTTCTTTTCATGAATCAGGTTTGATATATGAATTTATAAACGGAATTCCGAATGAACCACCATTAGAAATCAATTTAGAGAAGTTATATGAATTGAGAAATCTTATGGGCTCAAGCAAAAAAGGCTTACACTCTTTGTCTAAACGTAAAGATGCTGAAATAGCCGAACAATCGAATTTATATAATAATGATATGAGAGCTAAATATGTTTTTTTCGATATTGCAACAAAAAAATTAAACCAATCTGAAGTGGTAGTAACGGAATTGTCTTGGATAGTTACAAACATTAAATTTTGTCTATTAAGTAAAGAACAACACATCGTCGAAACAGAAACTGTAGAATCAACAGATTCAGAGATACATAAATTAGTTGCAAAGCCAATGAAACATATTATATCCAAATTTTTAACAGAAATTAATCGGAAGGGCTTAGAGTTAGTTACTTTCGAAGAGGAAGTTAAATCAAAAATTATACATAACTTAATTAAAAAATTGGATATGAATATTGGAATCTTCAAACAAAATGAAACATTGTGTGTTAAAGAAACATTTTTAAATAAATTTCCTGATACAGGTCTTCCAATGTCCTCAACATTGGAAGAAATATATAGTCATATTTACAATAAACAATTAAAGATTAACAAGAGTGCATTAAGTAAAATTATAGCTTCAAAAGCTATATTTGAAAAAATAATCCCTTGAATTTCGATAATGCAAACAAAAGCTTTACGAGATATATAAAGAAAATTCATAGAATGGAAAATAAAAAACTGATGCTAATAACACGATGTACCATATAATGCATCTGCCTACGGCGCCTACGGCAAGCACGGTAGGAATATCTATCGCAAACAACCAAAGCGCAATAAATCCCATAAATGCAACGCATATAGAATATTCTTTCTATATTATCTTCTCATTCACACATAATAGCCAGTGCTCATCCAGTATTTAGCGATACAGTGAATTTCTTAAATAGCTAAAAGCCAAACAGTTAGAATATTTTAAGAAAATTCATTCAATTCATCTAATTCAGTTTTCATCTATGGCCTTAGCACAAAGCGATCCTATCAGTAAATCTATTATTGCAACTAATAACTACCATTTCAATCCCCACAAAAACAAAAAAATGCTAACTTGAGTAAACACTAAAAGGAAAAAACCTTAAATGCAAAACTCTATAGTAACATAATTACGGGTACTGGTTTGACCTCGGCGTTGTCCAACTGAAATACAAATATCGGCTGGGATTTTGGTTGGGGGGGGTGGGTTTTAGTGTGGTGGCCGATATTTGTGTTCCTTAGTGTTAGCGGTCACCACAAAAAAAACTAAAACTCTAAATGCTCATTCAATCCTACCACACATCATGTATGTAACAAACTGAATATAGCTAAATTACAACTTAGCTCCAAATTGATTATCTTGAGCTTACTTTACATTCTAATTCAAAAAGAATTTAGAATTTAGAATGAATTACTATTCACAAAATTTCAAAAAATTGGATTATGAAAGAAGTAAAAAAACTTAGTAATGACAAACTTTATATCGAATTAATAAATATAATACGAATTGCAAATAAAGCTGTCAAGAAGGCAAAGGAAGAAAATGTGAAATTTGGAATACCAGATACGTTCTGGAAAAAGGGTAACCTCTATTATGTCTTGAATAGTGGAGAAATTACAATGAATCCTCCTCCAATCATGCGTAAATAAAAAGGTAGACCACTAACACTATATCCAATGAAAAGTAAAACTTTAACTATCTTAATATTTTTCCCATCTTAAATCATTTCAGTTAGAAAAATAGAAGGTCTTTCACCGAAAGAAGACCTGATTGTAACCATAAAATTACAATCAAAAAATAAATATGTTTTACAATATCAACTTCCCAAAATATCATAACCACCAAAAATTGCTATCTTAATCAACAAATTGGTAAATTAGCTATCAAAAGGAATACTTTATAGTAATCTACTTCCGAATTCAATTTTGATCTCGGCGTTGTCCAACTGGAATACAAATATCGGTTGGGATTTTGGTTGAGGGGGTGGGTTTGTTTGGGTGGCTGATATTTGTGTTTCTTTAAAAAATTGAAACTTATCAGAGCTTGGCGATCGAATAAATACATGGTCACAGCTTTATGTGAAACTTTCGGAATATCAAGAACTACAAGACATAAGAAGGGTAAACTAGGTGCCTGACTTTACCCATAAAAGACAAAAAAGAAGCTAGTTGATATATCGAGCTAAAAGATGTAATTTAGGACTCATTTTAGCTTAAAAAAGAAACTAGTTTTTGCTAAGAAAATCGGTAAAAACGAAAATTCGTTTCTTGATATCACTAAATAACAATGGATATAAAACAAGTAAAATATGAATTACAAAATCTCATTTCGGGAAAGAGCGGCGCAAGCTATGATGCACTTATCCAAACAGTTACCAGTCACCTTAGAAGCGGCAAGAGAACAGGTCCAATGGCTGAAGAAAAACACCAAAACAAAGCACAAGAAACAAAGGAACTGATTGAATTCGCAAAATCTAATAATCTAATATTGGAGCATATTCCAGAGGATAATTTTATAGCAAGTGGTGCAGAATAAAAAGTTTATATTACTGGAGAAAACTATGTTATAAAACTAAACGATGCAATATATTATGCTTCATGGGAGGATTACTTTCACAACCTGCTTTTGCATAACTACTTTTTTGCTGATACCGCCTATCGCTTATTAGGCTTCTATTTATCAGACGACAATACTTTTTACGCAGTAGTAGAACAGGCTTATATCAAAGCGGACAGCATGACTGATTTAAAAATAGTCAAAGGTTTTATGATTGCTAACGGATTTGAAAACAAAAGGCGACACGACTACGAAAATGTCAATCTCGGATTAATTATAGAAGATTTGCATGATGAAAACGTATTAACTCGTAATAATTTACTCTATTTTATTGATACTGTCTTCTTTATTAAACCAAGCCAATTTTGGGATTAGTACTAAAAAAAAGGAGAAAAGATAACACTGTATTTTCCTATAAAAAGTAAAACCTTAACTAATTAAATATTTTTTCCCATCTTAAATCATTTCAGTTAGAAAAATAGAAGGTATTTCACCGAAAGAAGACCTTATTGATTGTAACAATAAAATTACAATCAAAAAATAAATATGTTTTACAATATCAACGTACCAAAATATCATAACCACCAAAAATTGCTATCTTAATCAACAAATTGGTAAATTAGCTATCAAAGGAATACTTTATAGTAATCTACTTCCGAATTCAATTTTGATCTCGGCGTTGTCCAACTGTAACACAAATATCGGCTAGTCAATTCGGTGGTATCCCTCCGACCAACCACATCTATGCTAGCTTAATTCGAGTACTTATCTTGACGAAAAAAAAATGAACCGTACAAGAAGAACTTCCAAGCAAATGTTTCCACTGATTGAAAAGTATTTATCAAGTGAAATAAATCAGGT
>CALDGQ010000118.1 GCA_937941765.1 uncultured Saprospiraceae bacterium | reverse complement strand
TTTATTCAACGGTAACTGACTTTGCTAAGTTACGTGGTTGATCAACATCACATCCTCTCAGTAAAGCGATGTGGTAAGATAACAATTGTAAAGGTATTACAGACAATAAAGGGGTCAATGGTTCATCAGTAACTGGAATTTCGATCACATAATCGGCCATTTCGCTGATTATTTTCTCTCCTTCATCGACAATTGCGATGACAATTCCTTTTCTTGACTTCACTTCTTGCACATTGCTTACGATTTTATCATAAGCACTTTTATTAGTGGCGATTACAATGACTGGCATATTTTCGTCAATCAGAGCGATCGGGCCGTGTTTCATTTCTGCTGCTGGATATCCTTCTGCGTGGATGTAAGAAATTTCTTTCAATTTCAAGGCACCTTCTAGCGCTACTGGGAAATTGTATCCACGTCCCATGTAAAGTGCATTCGGTGCATCTTTAATTTCAGTTGCGATGTATTTAATTTTTTCATCACTTTCTAACACCTTAGCTACTTTTTCAGGAATTCTTTCTAATTCATTTAATAATTGGTGGTAATAAGATTTAGGGATTGTACCTCTTGAGTATCCTAAACTAATGGCCATAATTGACAACAAAGTAACTTGACCTGTAAATGCTTTTGTTGAAGCAACACCAATTTCTGGTCCAGCATGAATGTAAGAACCTGAATCTGTAAAACGTGCGATAGAAGAACCAACACTATTTACAATTCCGTATAACAATGCTCCTTTATCTTTTGCGATTTCAAGGGCTGCCATAGTATCGGCGGTCTCTCCGGATTGAGATAAAGCGATCACTACATCATCATCATTGATAATAGGATTCCGATAACGCAACTCACTTGCATATTCTACTTCGACAGGAATTCTTGCCAATTCTTCAATAAGGTATTCTCCGATCAATGCTGCGTGCCAAGAAGTTCCACAAGCTGCCAAAATAAATCTGTTAGCTTTTGAAATCCGTTCATGCACATTTTGCAACCCACCTAGTTTCAACCAAGATTCACTTGCGTTGATACGACCACGCATGCAATCGGCAATTGTTTTTGGTTGTTCAAAAATTTCCTTTAACATGAAGTGCTCGTAATCTCCTTTTTCGATTGCCTCCATTTTCAAATCAAGTTGTTCAATAAAAGGTGTCTTCACCTCATTACCCATATTCTTGATTTGCAACCCATTTTCTTTTGACAAGACTGCTATTTCTTCATCATTCAGGTATACAACTTGTTTCGTGTGTTCGACGATTGGAGTAGCATCAGAGCCAACAAAAAACTCGTCTTCACCGATTCCGATTACTAGTGGACTTGCTTTTCTTGCTGCAACGATTTTATCTGGATCTTCACGATCCATGACAACGATTGCATAGGCACCAACGACTTTGGTCAATGCCAATCTCACTGCTTCTTCGACTGGTAAATTATCTCTTGTTTGAATTTCTTCAATAAAGTGTATTAAAACTTCTGTATCTGTTTGGCTTTTGAAAGTGTGTCCTTCCTTGATCAATGCAGATTTTAAGGAGCTATAATTTTCAATAATACCATTGTGGATAATTGAGAGTCTATTGTTACCAGACATGTGTGGATGTGCATTAATGTCATCTGGTTTTCCGTGAGTTGCCCATCTTGTATGTCCCATTCCTCTGTTTCCTACTTTGGATTTATCTTTCATGAAATTTTCCAAATCCTTCACTTTTCCTTTTCGCTTGTAAACATTAAGGTCTCCATTAAACAATGCAATTCCTGCACTATCATATCCACGATATTCAAGCCTTTTCAAACCGTTCATAAGAATTGGATAAGCTTCTTTATCGCCAATGTAAGCTACGATACCACACATAGAAATTAATTTTTGAGATTATGAAATGATTAATTGTCGGTATAAGTGACACTCAGTTTTGCCGGATACAGAGAATGATTAGGTCCAAAAACAATAGATCGATTTGCTCTTTGATTAGATAAGAACATGGTTAAGATCACTTCATTAGAGACTTGCCCCAATGCCATATCTTGCAATACTGCTGATAAATTCATTTTATAAGTGTGAAGATCTAAATCCATATCTGTTTCCAAGCCACCTCCAAAAACACCAATACTCCCAACATTAAAAGCACGGACAACATCTTCGATCAACAACAACTCTCCATCTTCTCCTTTTTCTGATAATAAAAGTTGGGCACATGGTTCAAATAATTCTATATCATCATCAGGCAATGTTGCAACCGTCAATTCTAATGTTGCTTTATTTATGATGAAATCACTTAGGTCTTCGATGTAAGGGAATTTGAAACTTATGTTAGTTCCTTGCATACCTTGAACAAATAACAAACTATCTCCTAATGAAGTGTTTTCTAAAAATGATCCAGCATTGGAAGCACTTGCTCCATAGTGATCAAAGTTTACTGATTTTACACTCGCATTAGAGAATAAGAAATCATATTGTTTAAGTGTATCATTTCTTTCATAATAAACTTGTAATCTAGAACCAATATTTCTGTAAGAAAAACTTAACAATGATTCTTTATTTACCCCTTCTGTTTCAATGTAGAAGCCTTTGAATTGTTCTAAATACTTATCATCATTAAAAAATACAGAGTCCATTTCCATTACATCGAACATCTCTTGTGCGTATGCTACATCTATTGGAATTCTCACGTGAGGAATCAGAGTATCGAATCTTGTCGTATCACTATAATAACTCTTTGCTGGGACAAGCATTTCATAATTTGGTAAAAATGTCTTTGTTCCAAGTGGAGTTGGGTCAAACATAAAAGCATCATTTGAAAAATAGCTTTCGCTATTATCCAAATTATCTATTAATCGATGAACATTGATCGTTTGTTCTTCTAGGATGTTTCCGTAAGCGGAAAGCGTATCGAATACGATGGCTAGGACAACTGAGTCAATTACATCCCCACTTTGAAATCCTGGATTAGGGAAAGACAACCTAGTTTGAACATAATTAGTAGCTTTGACACCACCAAAAACGGGATCATCTAAATCACCACATAAGTAAAAATCCAACTGACTATCCAGATCAAAAGTTTGTAAACTATCTGATTCAATTGTCTTAGCAACTATTGTAATAGAATCCGTGAACGCAATATTCACTTGATCTTGCTCTAACAGTTCACCTCCGATAACGGTAGGTTTGTTACACGATGGAGCAATAAACACCGTGACAATCAGTACCAGTAGTACTAAATGAAAATTCTTCATTATTAAAATTTCTTTATTGAAGAACGCAAAGAATTGTAAAACAGTTGGGTAAGCTTAGGATACTTCTAGCTCCAACATTGATTGATAAAACTCCATGTACAGTGGCAGATATTCTACACCTTCTTCTGGAAAATTTAGGATAGGTTTATCCAAACTTTCCAATTCAGTTTCGACATCTTTAGGCAGCTTAGCACTTCCTTTGATGACACCATCTGCATAAGCCAAAGCACCTTGTTGCAGTGTAATATTATTTCCACTAAAGTAAGGTTCTAAGTCTTTATCTTCTAAATTATTAATTGCTGCCTTTTCAATGAAACTCTTGGCGAACGTTTTTCCCATTGAGTTTTCATAAGCAGAATAAATAACTCTAGCGTTTTGAAAAATAGGTTCTGTTTTATAGGCAGTTTTCAAGTACATTGGTACCAAACTAGTCATCCAACCATGACAGTGGATGATGTCAGGTGGCCAACCGAATTTCTTAACGGTTTCTAAGATTCCTTTACAGAAAAATACCATACGATCTGCGTTATCTTCAAATGGCTTCCCGTCTGCATCTTCAAAAACAGATTTACGTTTAAAAAACTCCTCATTATCTAAAAAATAAACTTGCATTCTTGCGCCGGGCAAAGAAGCAACTTTCAAGATTAAAGGATAATCATCATCTTCGACGATAATATTCATACCAGACAACCTTACAACTTCATGAAGACGGTGACGACGTTCATTGATGGTCCCATAACGAGGCATCAAAATTCTTATCTCCATTCCATTTTCCTGAATATATTGAGGTAGTTGTCTTGCAATTTCAGATATTTCGGAAAGCGCCGTATACGGTTGCATTTCCTGTGTAACTATTAATACTTTCTTCTTATCCATAAACACTAATGGTTTTTATTACACTTTTTTAAAATTTTCAAAAAACTAATGTGCAAAGTTACTAAAAAATGGACATATTTTGTATTCTTAGTCCAATTAACAAGATTAGCATTTGCACCTAGAAATAGGTATAAAGTGAGAATTCCAACACCTTACACATACTAATTTAACGATATATGTATCTTTTTAAACGAGTTTCTGATCTTCAACGATATATTTCCTCACAGAGGGAACAACAAAAAAATATAGGTTTTGTTCCCACCATGGGCGCGTTACATGAAGGACATCTCACCTTAATTGAACGCTCAAAATCCGAAAATGACATAACTGTTTGTAGTATTTTCGTCAATCCAACTCAATTCAACGACAAAAAAGACCTTGACAAGTATCCTCGCACCACAGCAAATGACATCTCCTTGTTAACGCAAAAAGGCACTGAAGTATTATTCTTACCTCCACCGATAGAAGTTTATCCAAAAGGATTGGATACTAAATTAGATTTAAAAATGGGGCAATTGGATAAAGTGCTGGAAGGCGAATTTAGACCTGGACATTTTGAAGGAATGGCACAAGTTGTAAAACGCTTGTTAGATATAGTTAATCCACATCACCTTTATATGGGTCAAAAAGACTATCAGCAATTGACAATTGTTAGAAGTATGATTAAACAACTAGATTTGCCCGTAAAATTGGTGATGTGTCCAATTAAAAGAGAAGCAGATGGGTTGGCGATGAGTTCAAGGAATGTCCGATTGAAACCAGATATCAGAAGACAGGCAACTATTTTGAGTCAAACACTAGAAAAAGCGAAAGCCCAAATTGGGAAAATAAGTCCTGAGGACATTCAAAAAGAGGCAATGACTGCTTTTGATATTCCAGATTTCAAACCAGAGTATTTTAGAATTGTAGATGGGATCACTTTGCTACCAGTCGAAGATGCTAGTCAGTCGGAAGAGATTGTCGCATGTACTGCTGTTTGGGCAGGAGAAGTGAGATTGATTGATAATATGATCCTGAAATAATTCGATATTTTAGGTATTTACTAAAAACTTATCCTCAATAACTAGCATTTTATTTAATTGATGTTCAAATTGCAACAAAATTATTTCAGCTATGCAACTTGTAACAAGATTTAAATCTAAAATTCACAGAGCAACCGTCACTCAAGCGGACCTCAATTATATGGGTAGTATTACTATTGATGAAAATTTAATGGATGCAGCCAATATGTTTGACGGAGAAAAAGTACAAATCGTAAATAATGCCAATGGCGAGCGAATTGAAACTTATATTATCACGGGAGAACGAGGTTCTGGTGTCATCTGTTTGAATGGTGCAGCAGCGAGAAGAGTGGCTGTTGGAGATCCAGTTATTATCATCAGTTACATCACGATGGAAATGGAAGCAGCAAAGAAATATCAACCGCTGCGAGTCTTTCCCGATGAAAACAACTTAATTTAAAAACTAACTTTTTTGAAAAAAATCCTCCTAAACCTAATTAAGCTAATTCTCTTTTTTGGAATTGGCTTTGGTATTTTATATCTCGTTTATCAAAAAGAAAATACTGCTTTTATTGAGCAATGTCGAATCGATGGCACCCCTGATGATGAATGTAGTCTTCCACAAAAGTTGATCGATGATTTTGCATCTGTCAATTATATTTGGATTATTATCATCATGTTGGTTTTTACAATCAGTAACTTTTCCAGAGCACTTCGATGGAATATGCTTTTTCATCCGATGAAAATCTATCCCAAAAAAGCCAATGCTTTTCTAACAATCATGTTGGGATATTTTGCCAACCTTGGTTTTCCGAGAATTGGAGAAGTGATCCGTGCAGGAACTTTTGCCAAATATGAAAACATCAAAATGGACAAAGTTCTTGGAACCATTGTCGTAGACCGAGTAATGGATGTAATCTGCTTGTTGATTGTAATTGGATTAGCACTACTACTTGAATATGATACGATGTATGAATTTGTCGGTCCTTATTTAGGAAAATTTTTTGCAGGTAAAACTACCTTGTTATTAGTTTTAGGAATTGGAAGCATCGTAGGTTTTTTATCCTTAATATTTTTCAGAAAAGCATTAATCAATTCTAAAATTGGTCAGAAAGTAACTGGAATATTCTCAGGATTTGCGGATGGTATCAAGAGTGTTGGAAAACTAGAAAACCCAGCTTTGTTTTTGTTTCACACTTTTATCATTTGGTTTTCTTATTTCTTGATGGCTTATTTATGCTTCTTTGCGTTTGCACCAACTGCACATTTGGGTCCGGTAGTAGGTTTGATGGTTTTTGTTTTTGGTGCTTTTGGAATTGTGATTCCATCACCAGGAGGATTGGGTACTTACCATTTTCTAGTCATCGCTTGTTTAACGATGTATGGCATCAATTCGGATGATGCGCTCTCCTATGCAAATATTAATTTCTTTTCATTAGTTTTAGGATGTAACGTGGTGTTGGGTATTGCCTCTTTGATTATTTTGCCAATCATTAATAAGAATTACAAACCGAAAACCTTCGATGCCTAAAAACATAATTCAGAAAATAAACAACAAGATCTTAAACGCTGATTCGTTGAAAATTAGAATTGCAAATTGGCGGTCAGAGAAGTACTCTATTGTGTTCACCAATGGATGTTTTGACCTCCTGCATTTAGGTCATATAAGTTACTTAGCTGCTGCTGCAGAACTTGGAGACAAGTTAATTGTTGGATTAAATAGTGATGCATCTATCAAGCGACTCAAAGGCTCCGATCGACCAATCAAAGATTTAGAAAATCGAACCTTTGTATTAGCAGCTTTAGAATCCATTGACGCCGTCATTTCGTTTGAAGAAGACACGCCTATCAAGTTAATAGAAAAAGTCCTTCCTGATTTTTTAGTCAAAGGAGGCGATTGGAAACCAGATCAAATTGTTGGTTCTGACATAGTCTTGCAAAATGGTGGTGAGGTTTTAAGTCTGCCATTCATCGAAGGTCATTCAACTACCAGCCTTGTTGAAAAAATAGCTAGCCAAAAAAACTAATTTCGTTTCAGCATACACATTAATTGTTTTATTAATACAAAAGGATTAATTTTATTTATCTTAAATTGATTATCAGTTCATTACATGCAATTAAAAAAATTAATCAGCTACCTTGAAACGATTGCGCCTCCTCAATATCAGGAGAGCTATGACAATTCTGGACTCATCGTTGGTGACCCCAATTCTAAAATAAAAGGCGTACTGATTTGCCTTGATTCTATTGAGCGAGTGATTGATGAAGCAATCAAAACAAAGTGTAATGTTGTCGTTGCACATCACCCCATTATTTTTTCTGGACTCAAACGAATTACTGGTAAAAACTATATCGAAAGAACCATCATCAAAGCGATTAAAAACGATATCGCAATCTATGCCATCCACACGAATCTTGACAACATGCTTTACAATGGTGTGAATCAAATGATCGGCAAGAAATTAGAGTTGATGGATACTCGGATTTTGGCTCCCAAAAAAGGACTGAAAAAACTAATCACTACCACACCAGTATCACATTCAGAACTCATTCGAAAAGCACTTTTTGAAGCAGGAGCTGGTGAGATTGGATTCAATGGATTGCTAAGTTACGCTTCCATTGGTTATTCAACACAAAATGGAGCTTCGGATGGCGAAGTCAAATTAGAAATTGCGTTCGCTGCTGATAAAGAACGACAAGTGATCAATGCATTAAGAGAAGCGCATCCAAGTGAAGGGTTGGTTCATGAAATTGTCAATTTAGAAAATCAAAATGAGATGGTTGGATCTGGATTGATTGGTACCATGAGAACCGAATATTTTCCGAATGACTTCCTCCTCTTTTTGAAAGATAAAATGAAGTTGAATGTTATTCGCCATACCAAATTACCTAGCAAAAGAATCACAACTGTTGCTGTCTGTGGAGGCTCTGGGAGCTTCTTACTGAAGAATGCAATCGCCCAAAAAGCGGATGTATTTATTACGGCAGACTTCAAATATCATGAGTTTTTTGATGCAAATGACGAGATAGTCATTGCTGATATAGGCCATTTTGAGAGCGAACGGTTCACGATTGACCTCTTATATAACATTATATCAAAGAAATTTCGTAATTTCGCAGTCCGAAAAACGGGTATAATTACCAATCCAATTACTTATACCTTTTGATTTATCAAACGGTTAATACCTTTTTTTATCAAACGGTGAAATACTTGGTTAAATGGTAACACCTGATTAACCTATTTAACAGTAAATATTTATCTTAAAACATAAATTATGTCAAAAGTAGTAGCAAGTGAATTGTCTGTAGCTGAAAAATTAAAGAAGCTATATGAGATTCAGTTAATAGATTCAGAAATCGACCAAATCTCTATATTAAAAGGAGAGCTTCCGATGGAAGTTCGTGATCTTGAAGATGAAATTGCTGGTTTGGGAACTAGATTAAAAAAACTAGCGGACAGTGTAGATGAATTCGATTCACAAGTTTTGAAATACAATTCAAAAATCAAGGAAGCGGAAGCTTTGATTGAGAAGTATGAAAAGCAAATGGATGATGTGAAAAACAATCGTGAATTTGATGCTTTATCAAAAGAGCTTGAATTACAGAAATTAGATATTCAATTGTTCAAGAAGAAGATATCAGAGAACATGGATATCAGCAAAAGCAAGCGTGAAAGTCTGAAAATGACAGAAGAAACGATTGCTGATAAGAATACACAATTAGCGGAAAAGAAAGTTGAGTTGGAAGCAATTATTGAAAAGACAGAAAAGTCTGAGCAAAAATTGATAAAAAAATCAACAAAAGAAAAGAAGCATGTTGAAGAGCGTTTATTGTTAGGTTACGAAAAAGTTCGTGAGAACTACAGAAACGGACTAGCAGTTGTAAACGTTGCAAGAAATGCATGTGGTGGTTGTTTCAACAAAATTCCACCTCAAGTTCAGTTAGAAATTGGATTGAGAAAAAAGATTATTGTTTGTGAACACTGTGGACGTGTTTTGGTTGACGACTGGATTTTGAAAGTGGGAACACCGGAAGAATTTGATGTTCCAGAACCAGTAGTTATTGAGAAGAAGAAAACAACTAGAAGAAAGAAGAAGTAAAAATTAATTTACTATAAATATTGAAAATACCTTAGGACTTTGTTCTAAGGTATTTTTTTTTGCTTTAATCATATCCTTTAATTGCTTCTCTAACGATATGTATGCTTGCATCATCTTGAAGATAATTTGGTAGTGCTTCTCTTTCCGAATTGAAAAGTACAATTTTATTATTATTTCTTTTGAGATCATCGTATTGATCTTGAGAAGGGATGAAATTATAACAAGGTTTATTCGTATAGAACATACATTCGATGTAATGCCTACCTTTTACATTAAAGAGCACACTATTTTCATCAAGACTTGGCGTTAAATCTTGAAATATTTGTCTGTTGTTTATTAGAATTTCACGATCCGGATATACCGACTTCCATGAAGTATGTTTGGCTTGGAAGGCTTCAATTTTTAAATTCACAAAAACAAGGATGACTATAAAAAGCGAAAAAATCAATTTATTTAATAGAGGTTTTTGAGTTTCAATTTTACTTAGTGCTAATTCATAAAATGAAGCTAGGATAATTGAAATCATTAAAAACAGAATAATGGTAAAAGCTGGCATTCGAGTTTGAGCAAATGAGAAAAATACATACACCACCATGATGTTAGAAAAGAAATACCAAAAAATACTTTTATCCTTAAACCTGTTTCTAAAGAAAATTAAGGCTGGAATCAGGAACAAGGCACCTAAGAAATTATAGATATCAGGAATCAGACTTAAATGATAATACCAAGGGCCTGAATGTCCGTCCAAAGGTTTCGAAAAATGTTCGGCATAAAAACTGTACTCTTTTGCAGCTTCTACTGGATAACAAACAAATTCATAAATCTGCCAAGGCAATGCTACCAATAAGGTGATGCTTAATGAAAGAAGCAGATCTTTATTCTTTAGAATTGAAAATTGTTTTGAGAAAAGTCGTAAAACACCCCATCCGAAGTAGACCAAAAGACCAACTAACCATTTGCACAAAATTGCACAACCAGAAAAGAGTCCGATTGCGATTAACCATTTTCTTTCTCGGCTGAAATGATATTCGATATATGCCCAAATACTTAAGGAGATATAAAAAAGAAATGCAAAATCATTGTGATCTAAACCAGACCTACCTGATGCAAGCTCCAAGATACGGTGAGAGGTACAAAATAAAATAGCTGCCATTAAACCAACTCTAAGGTTTACCAATCTTTCTCCTGACCTATAAACAATCAACGTCAAAACAACTCCCATTATAACATTAGGTATCCGAAGTGTGTATTCTGAAATACCAAACAACTTAAAGCTCATCGCAATTTGCCATAAAAACAACGGTTGCTTATGAAACCAGATATGATATCGATCCCAATGATCATAATTGGTATTAACGACTGGGTTATCATACAGAGTAGGAACAAAAGGATGTTGTAGAAAATTTTTTGCCACCAAAGCGTGAAAACGTTCATCCCATAAATTTAAAAAAGGATCTAAAGTCGCAGCAAAAGTAAATAGACACGCAGCACCAAATAATAGAAATAACATCGACATTTTGTGATGCGATCTCAAATGAAATACAACGCAACAAAATAAGAACAACAACCCACCTGCTAAAGTGGAAAGAGAATGAAACTCAAAGTAAGTTTTAAAAATGCCCAACTATCTTGTTTGTGGATTTATACTATTATTTTACGCGTTCAATTACTTTGCGAAGCTAATAAAAAAAACAAGCTAAAAATAGAACGCCGTTTTAAATGATTTTTAACGCATAATTCGATTAAATAAACAACGTTTTCTGTACTAACTCGTTCAATAGTTTATGGCATTTAGACTGCATATGATTCTTTTAGTTTTATTCATGAGTGCTCCGTGTTCGGCGCAACACAATTTTGACTTTTCTACTGAGGCAGAAGAAGCATATGATTTGGTACTATCCTTACAACTTGAAGAAGCAAAAGAAAAAATAGCCATTCTAAAGCAAAGTGAGCCAGATAATCTCATTCCCTATTTTATCGAAAATTATATTGACTTCTTTACGGTTTTCATCAGTGAAGATGTAACGGCTTTCAAAAAGCTAGAAAAAAATAAAGATCGAAGATTACAGCAAATAAAACGAGGCAATTCCGATTCACCTTATTATTACTATTGTCAAGCAGAAATTAATTTGCAATGGGCATTGGCGAGATTGAAATTTGAGCAATATTTCAATGCATTCAATGAAGTAAAAAGTGCTTATAAATTGCTTAACAAAAATGAAAAAAAATTTCCGGACTTCATTGCCAATAAAAAAAGTCTTGGAATCTTACATGCTATTATTGGAACAGTTCCTGACAACTATCAGTGGGGTGTCAAATTATTGAGCGGTATGAGTGGCTCGATCCAACAAGGTAAAGACGAAATAGAAACCGTCATCAAATATGCCCAAATTAATGACTTCATTTTTGAAGAAGAAGCATTGGTGATGTATTCCTTTCTCTTACTTCATCTCAACAATCAACGAGAAGAAGCGTGGCGCATTATCAAATCAGGAAAATTAGATCCAGAAACCAATCCATTAGCTTGTTTTGTTTTAGCCAATGTCGCCATGCATACTGGCAGAAATGATGAAGCCATCGATTTATTAATGAGCAAACCAAGTGGCAATCAATACTTCAAATTCCATTACCTCGATTATTTATTAGGTTTGGCAAAATTATCTAGAACAGATGATGATGCAGATGTCTACTTTAAAAAATACCTAGACAATTTTCAAGGTGTTAATTACATCAAAGAAGCCTATCAAAAATTAGCTTGGTTCGAATTACTTAATGATAATAAAACAGGCTACGAAAACTATATTCAAAAATGCCTTACCGAAGGAGACGCTGTAATCGGTGGAGATAAAAATGCTCGAAAGGAAGCAAAAAGCAAAGTGATTCCAGACCCTATTTTACTACGAGCACGAATCTTATTTGATGGAGGTTACTACGAAAGAGCCTTTGATTTACTGAACGCCTTCTCCCCTACTTTCTTTCCAGAAAAGAAAAACCAATTAGAATTAGATTATCGATTAGGGAGAATTTGTCATAAAAGAAAACATTTTAAAGAAGCGCTCGAATTTTATCAAAATACAATTGAGAAAGGTCATTCTGATAGTTATTACTTCGCTTGCAATGCCGCTTTACAACAAGGTCTTATCTATGAATCCTTGAATCAACTGGACCATGCAAAAAAAGCCTACCACCTTTGCTTATCCTTAAAACCTGATGAATATAAAAGTGGATTGCACCAGCAGGCAAAGGCTGGGTTGAATCGGTTGAAGGGATAATCTTTATAACACATTCTTACAGATTTATAATATTGAATTTTTGAACTCCATCAAAATTCAATTGTTACCTTAGTAGTATCATTACTTTAAATCACAAAACAAAGACATGAAAAAAATATTAGCTATCGGCGCCAGTAATAGCAAGCAATCTATCAACAAAACACTTGCAACTTATGTAGCCAACAAAATTTTGGACGCAACCGTAACGATTGCTGATTTAAATGAACTAGAATTACCATTATTCAGTCCTGATTTAGAAGCAGAAAAAGGCATTCCAAAAAATGCAGAGAAATTTCTTGAAATGATCTCAAATGCAGATGGCATCGTTTTGTCACTAGCAGAATATAATAGTAACGTGACACCAGCTTTTAAAAACCTATGTGATTGGACTTCAAGATTGGAAACAAAACTGTGGAAAAACAAACCGATGTTTTTGATGGCCACCTCACCAGGTGGAAGAGGTGGCGCAAGTGTCTTGAAAATTATGAAAGAAATACTGCCACATTTGGGCGGCAATATTATTGCTGATTTCTCAATGCCAAGTTTTCAACAAAATTTTTCAGCAAATGAATTGACGAATAATGAATTGAAAGGTGATTTGGAGCGCAAGATAGCGTTGTTTCAAAAAGCTATTTAATCTTGTTTCTGTTTGCAAAATTTTCTTGAATTAGCGAGCAAAAAAAATATTTACCGACCTAACAATCGTTTCACAAAATTACTATCTCTTAATTTCATCATTGGCATTTCCCAATATTTGTAAAGGAGAATTGATAAGATGATTGTGAGAAAGTAATAGAGGAAATAATTTATTCCAATTGAAATATTTTCATCATTTATCAAAGAGTTTAAGTTCATTATTTTGAGTATCGTATTTTTTATCAACGTGTTATGCACTAAGTACATAGAATAGGAAATCAAACTGATGTAAGTAATGGCTTTATATATTTTTCCACTTCCATTTTGGAAATTACTTAAAAAGGGCAATAAAAATAAGGTCGCTAACGGAACCTCCAACAAAGAAAAAGTGCAACTATAAAATCCAAGGTGATTAACCATTCCATAGATTCTAAAAGTCTTACCAAGAACAAAAATCAAGAGACCAATCCCTAAGTAAAGAACTGTATGCTTATTCCAAAATTTTGGAAAATAATATTGTATGTAGGCGCCTATCACTCCCAACATGATACTATCCAATCTAGTAACAACTTGTTTTCGAAGTAATTGTCCCCAATCTCTTGCTACATTAATTTCTTCCATTGAAAATCGATAATATCTAAGCAACGTACAGAATACGATTATTGCGGCACAAACGATCAATACAGATTTATTGGGTGACACTAATTTGATTAAACCAAATATCAATATTGGCACAATTAGATAAAACCATTCTTCAACACTTAAACTCCAGGCTTCACCAAAAAAAGGTGGATGTCTGTGAAATAAATTCTGTGAGAAATAATAATAACTCTTAACATCCATCACCGAAAATTTCGGGTGTAGAAATTCATGTAAGACAATAAGAAAAGTTAAAATCAAAAAATAATTTGGCAATGTTCGAAACCATCGACGAATCCAAAAATTTAATAATTTATTTTTTTGTGGCGTTTGATCTTCAATGATTTTTATCAAAATTCCACCAATTAAAAAACCACTTAATACAAAGAAAATGGAAACCCCATCTACAACTATATATTTATGCCAAGAATGAAATGTTTTGGGAAGTAAAAATCGACCATGACTAATCACAACCATTAATATTGCGATTGCTCGTAGTATATCTAATCCATAAATACGTTCTGGTCCCCATTTGATTTTTAGCATGTAAATTGATTGTTCTTAATTGGAAGTTAGCGATTAAGTAGCTTGAATTAGATAAGATAGACAGTTAGGAAATAAAGAAAGCTATATCGTAAGATAAGAATTTTTCACCAGAACGTGTTCTTGAAAATCAGTAAATGTTAAGATAATCTTTACCGACCTAACAATCGTTTCACAAAATTACTATCTCTTAGTTTCATCATTGGCATTTCCCAATATTTGTAAAGAAGAATTGATAAGGTTATTGTGAGAAAATAAAAGAGGAAATATTTGATCCCCATTAATAAATATGAGTTTTCAATAAAATGGGAGAAATCAATTTTCTTCACTACCAATTTTTGTATCAATGTGTAATTCACTAAATATATTGAATAGGAAGTCAAACTTATATAGGTGACTGCTTTATATAGTTTCCCTTCGCCTTTTTTGAACGTACTTAAAAAGGGAAGCAACATCAAAGTCGCAAGAGCAATTAATGAAAATGAAAACACACAGTTATAAAGGCCTAGGTAATTAACCATTCCCATGTTTTTAAAACTCTTGGCAAGGATGAATATCAAAATACCAAAAAACAAATAAAGCAACTTGTTTTTGTTCCATATTTTGGGGTAGTAGTATTGGAGGTATCCGCCGAAAACACCAAACATCAAACTATCTAATCTAGTACTCACTTGTTTTCTGAATAGCAAATCCCAATCACTGTACTTCACAAGTTCTTCAACAGAAAACCGATACCATCTAAAGGAAATAGTAAGTACAATTATCATGATGCAAACAATCAATACAGATCTTTTGGGCGACAAAACTTTCATCAAAACAAAAATCACAATTGGTACAATGAGGTAAAACCACTCTTCAATACTTAGACTCCAAGCTTCACCAAAGAAATTTGGATGTTTTTGAAATAAATTTTGAGAAAATATAAAATAACTCGATACCTGACTCGTGGAAAAAGTCTTAAATTGATATTCATGTAACAACACCAACACGATCAGAATTAAGAAGTAGTTGGGTAAAGTCCTAAACCATTTTCTTACCCAGAAATTGAGCATTTTACTTTTTTGTGGTCGTTGGTCTTCGATGATTTTGATAAGAATACCACCAATTAAAAATCCACTCAAAACAAAAAACATAGAGACCCCATCGAATATGAAATATTTATGAAGCGCTTGCATTTCCTTTGGCAGTAAAAATCTACCGTGTCCTACTAAAACCATCATAATAGCTACTGCTCGAAGGATATCCAAACCATATATTCTTTCAGGACTCCAGTTGATTTTGAGCATAGCAATTATGAAATTTTTAAGCTAATAATCAGTTTGATAATAGAAATGTTAAAGATAGCTAGTTAAAATAATAAAAGACTTACCAGAAGATTCGGTATCGACCTCATTTCTTTGTGTTAAATGAAAAAGCATCAAGATTATTCTTGATGCTTTTTTCTTTTGTAGCGAGAGAGAGACTTGAACTCTCGACCTCA
>CALDGQ010000117.1 GCA_937941765.1 uncultured Saprospiraceae bacterium | reverse complement strand
GTTTCCTGCCTATCCTTTTCTAGACAATTTTTCTTTAGATTTTCCAAATAGTTTTGATCATAAATAGTATCATTTTTATAAAGTGTATAAACTAGAACCAAGAGCTTTCTTTGGACAGCAACATATGCTTTCATTTTTATAAAAGATCGGCCCAAAATTCTTTCAAATAGTTGTTTAAATGCCGGTTCATGTTTGACTGCAGAAATAGCCGGAAAATGCAATGCCCTCCGTATATGATTATTTCCTTTTTTAGAAATTCTGGTCTTACCTTTAATGGATGATCCAGATTCTCTTTCAACCACATCGTAACCAGCATAACTGATTAACTGGCTTAAAGAAGTGAAAAGTTTAAACCCATTTGTTTCTGCAATTAACGTCGCCACAGTTATCACACCAACTCCTTTTATCTTAGTGATTTTTGCAACTTTATTGTTAAGTATTTCATCTTCAGCAATAGTTTTTTCAATTTCTTTTTCCACATCCTTGAGATGCTTCATCATCATTTTAAGACGAGCTTTGTTCCTCTTTAGGACCGATTTATTAGCTTCAAAAGAATAATTTAAAGCATGAATCTTGTTGCTAAGCGCTACTTTTTCTCCTAACAAACTTTCTCTTTCTCGCGTTAACTGCTTGATCTCCCGCATTTTGGGACTAGCAGGTTCCCACTCAATCAAATCCCTTTCAATTCCAAATTGACCTAGCATTTTAGCATCTACTTTATCTGTTTTAGTTTTCAGATTAAGACTTTTTGCATAAGCTTTTGATTGATTTGGAAGCACTACACTCACAGCATAATTATTGGAATTAAGAAAATGAACTAGATTTTCGTGATAGATCCCAGTTGCTTCTACTGTAACACAAACTGCCAATTCTGCAGTTCGTTTTTTCTCTACCCATTTCATAAATGCTAAAAATCCAGCTGAAGTATTTTTAAAGGTCCTACTTCCCTTGATGAACTTCTTACCATTTGAATCCAAATAGAAAAAGCATACCTTAAAATCATCCTTGGAAATGTCGACACCTACGTTTTGTTTAATTACTTTTACTTGAGTTTTTGAAGCATTCATTTTGAAATGTTTAATTATTTAAAAAAGCGGATCTCTCTACGTCTTGTCTCGTGTTTTATTCGTGCTGCTACTGATTTTTCCATTGGAAGCAAGTAACGCCATAAGTACTATTCAGACTCTAGAGAACCTCCTCAAAACAGAGTATATCTTTGTGTGTACATACATTGTTGAAAATGTTGTTTTGTCACATTTCACTTCTGTCTCAAGTGGTGCTATATTAATAAAATTTCAAATAACTTTTTTGGTTCTTTTGACCTTAGTACAAACATACGAGATCACATAAGAAATAGAGATCACAAAGAATCTTGTTTCGTGAAATTCCTCACGCGGAAGTCGCAGAAAATCGCAGAAGGAGTAGGTGAAAAATCACGTATGGAAATCGCAGAACAAAACGTGAAAAATTTGAGTTAAACTGAAACTTTGTTTTTTTCAAAGTTTTATAACTAAACAGTACAATGGATTTTCAACAATATTTTCAATCTTATCACGAGTATTTCTGGCAATGGGAAGATGCACAGACGGTGATTGCCATTCCTGGTGATCAGACGATTGCGTTCACGGAGCAAGTACTTGAAATGTTAGAAGTATTGTCATTGGAAGGATTGCCAAGATTCGGACCCTTATTATTAGCCATTGCTGCTACGAATAATAGTGATACCATTTTAGATTCATTAAAGTTAGTGTTTGCAAAGCATCTCAATTTTGAAGATGAAATGAGTGATGGATTTGCTTTTCTCAACTTATTAAAATCACTTCCGCAAGAATATAGAACTGGTCATAAACGTAATGTTTTATTTCAAACTATCTTTGAAAACAGTCACAATCGGTTGTCTATAAAGAATAGTGTTCCACTTGTAAAAGAATTTAAAAAGGCATATAAATTACCAGGTTTTCGATTGAGACATCCACTTGGACAAGGGTTTGCACATTCTGAATTCAAAATCATCGCATTACTTCATAAGCGGTTTAAAACGATAGCAGATATTGAAAAAGCAATGTTAGGTTTTTCTCCTAAAGCTTTTGAGTTGGAACTGGAAGATTTTGAAAGTGAAAGTGATGAAGGAGAAATTGATTTGGTCACACAGTTGCTACAAAATCCTCAAACCAATAAAGTAGGTGCTTTGATAAAACGAATTTGGAGTACGGTCAATATTCCAATGCATCATCGGGTATCCAGTGGTCAACCTTTTGGAGGAGTTGCGGATATCACTAACAAAGGTTCTTTTGATAAATTATTGACTTCTGAATTTGCGAATGAAGACATTACTTTCTTGTCTCGATTAGCGAATAATGAAGCGTTATTTTTCAACAGAGAAGCACCGCCTACCAAAAACAATCAGACACGTGTAATAATTGTTGATGTTTCTTTGAAAAACTGGGGAAATGTTCATGTGATTTCAATGGCGATGTTATTGGCTATTTGCAACAACCCAAAATCAGAACATGACCACATCTGTTTTGGAGTTGGAAATAAACATTACTCATTTGAAACCGATTATATATTAGGCATTTTGGATGCAATGAATGTATTAAATACGAGTATGTCAGCCGCTGCTGGTTTGGAAGCGCTTTTCAAGCGTATTGAAGTTGAAGACAAAGAAGTGTTTTTTATTTCACTAAAAGAGACAGCTGAAGATGCGGAAGTAAAAGAATTTTTGAGCGCTCACAATTACCCAATCGACTATTGGATTCATCCATCGACTGATGGAGGAATTGAAGTTTATAAAAAATACAGAACAGGAAAAAAATTGCATCAATCTTTGATATTGCCAGTTGAGCAATTATGGACGGAACACGAAAATGTAAAAAGAAAAAAATCAAGAAGTCCTATAAAAAATAATAGAAATAAAGGTCAATTTCCATTATTGACACCAAGTCCTGGCAATTGTGATGTAGCAATGTATTTGGACGGAGAAATTTATAAAATAAATAAAGATGCGAATTTATACAAAAAAGTAGGTCGACGTGGCGATACCAATGTATCTCGACACTTAAAAGGTTATCAATTTGTAACAGGAGATTTACCAGATACTGCATCCATTTATAATGTAGGAAGAAATTCGAAAGGTGAGTTGATTTTGTTTTCATATATGCCATTGGTCCAAAAGATTG
This sequence comes from uncultured Saprospiraceae bacterium, assembly GCA_937941765.1. Taxonomy (GTDB): domain Bacteria; phylum Bacteroidota; class Bacteroidia; order Chitinophagales; family Saprospiraceae; genus CALDGQ01. The sequence continues at coordinate 98,048 of CALDGQ010000117.1, read as the reverse complement.
AGTTATTTAATATTGACCTTAATAGTAAAATTGAAATCACGTTTAAGTCCTTTCCAAAATACGACAAACCGATTTGTGTTTATTTTAATTTTTCTTTTATTATGATTTTAGGACGGAAGTATCGAAGAATTACAATGGATGGAAAAATATTGGATGTGACTTATCAGCAGGAACAAATTCAAACACATCGATTGAAAATGTTGGAAGAACAAAGTGCTATGACCAAAGAACTAAATAATGAATCAATAGTTATTTACAAAAATATTGAGAAGGTGAGTTTTTCATATGTTGCTTATCAATTTCATTTTATCATTGGTGCTCATTATTTGTTTTTAAATGATCAAGGGGATTTGAAACTGAAGTCCAAAAGACCACCAATTGGAAAGATAAAGAAAATAGCTGCAACTAAAGATAGCATTAATGATACCTATTCATTTGAAGATGGGAGCACTGTGGAAAACACGCGTTCCGGAATTTTAGTGTTAAAAAGTAGTGATCCTGATATCCCAACAATTTATCTTGCGAGTACAGTTGGACCGAAATTGGGAATGGCAACGGAAGAAGTATTTGCAGGTAACGATTACTTTTATAGACCAAGTTCTACATTGATGAAAATAACAAGGCCTCATCATGAAGCTGGAAAATATACAGGTCCGCTCATTAGATTTTATGAGCATACATTAAATAAATCAAACGAAATAGAAATGGAAGGAGGTCCGACCAATATTTCGAATAAAACTTACTATGGACTAGAAAGAATTAATACAGCCGAATTTTACCAAAAATACATTCGTAAATTTATAGAAACAATAAAGAAACATCATGTTACTTAGACTTAAACCGCATACAAAAAATCTATTTCCACTTAAAGCAATCTTGCTCCGAGGGGAAGACCCTATGAATTGGCTGGAGGAAATTGCGGGTTTAAGTTTAAAACTTGAACAAGTAACGGTGTATCCTTTACCAGGGGCGACTGCGAATTCGGTTGCAGGTTGTTTAGTTATCACAAATGCTATGATTGACAAATCAAGTGTTGGAAAACACGAGCTCTGTCAACAAATCAATAATATTTTATTTGTTCCTGAATTGTCTAACGTAACACCGTTGTTGGAAAATGAAAAATTAGCTACTCTTTTTACTAAGTGTAAGCATCTATTTCATCCAGAATTTGGTTTAGTGCCTTTGGAAAAAACAGTTGATTGGTCTAGGTTGTTGGATATAACAACACCATTAGATGAAGTGATAATCCGGCCTGCAGACACGGTTTACATTCCAATGGATTTGAAACAAATAACAGTGATTGCCTTGCCGCAAGAAGAGATTTTAAAATACTTGGAAGAAAAACCTAAGCCGGAGAAAATGGATTCCAAACCATTAACTTTGAGTGAAAAAGCGAAGCTAAAATTGTACAAAGCGTTCTTTGACGAAAATGGAAAGCCCATCAACATGGATAAACTTCCTAAAGGAATGTTGGCGCAATTATCGAATATGGCGCCTGGTATGGAAGGCAAAATGGATGAGATGCGAAAAGAGATGGAAGCGTTAGAAGCAAGAAATCGAAATGAAGTAGACAAGTTGTTATATTTGATGAAAAAAGACCCGGAAGAAGCACTTAAATATGCGATTCCAATTGATAATGAAGGGACCGGTAGAGGAGGAGATGTGGGTGGTTTTAATATGACTCGAAGATGGTTTAATTTCGGTTTATTTGATAATGACGCGCGTCATAGAACCGGTGGTGGAGGTTTTTCTTTAAATTCTGATGATCATCTAGAAAAACTGAGAAAACAGTATCAAGAAACGGCTGAAGAATTGATTCGCAAAGGAAATTATGAAAAAGCAGCTTGGATTTATATGAAGTTGTTGAAGAATTACTATCAAGCAGCGCAAACTTTGGAGAAGGGAAAAATGTATCAGGAAGCAGCTGCCATTTATCTAAAGTATGTCAAAAATAAATTAAAGGCTGCAGAATGTTATGAAAAAGGTAATTTTCTAAAAGAGGCAATTGAATTGTACATAGAAAAAGAGAAACACGAAAAAGCAGGTGATCTTTTCATGCGAATGGGCGATCAACCCAAAGCTTACGAACAGTATCAATTAGTAGTCAATGAATATCTCAGAAAAAATCAGTATCTAAAAGCTTCTTTTATTTGTCGCAATAAAATGGGCAACCCAATGGTGGCACAAGAACTATTGATGTCTGGATGGGATCGAAATATGGATGCCTATAATTGTCTAAATAATTACTTGAAACATATTGAGGAGGATAAAGCTTGTTTTGATGAGATCAACAAAGTTTTTCAACATAAAACGAATTACAAAAACTGTCAAGCTTTCATCAATGTCTTGAAATTTGAATATAACAAAAGACACACAATTTCTGCTCAAGTTAGAGAGGTGGCTTATCAAGTGATTTCAAAACATGCAGGTGAAGATCGGCAATTGGTACGTCGATTGACAGAATTTAATAAAAGTGATCGGAATTTGGTGAAGGATGTTGGGCGGTTTGTTGGGGGTGCTTCGCGTTAATTCTTACGTGCACACGTCGTTTTTACCACAAAGATCACCTAAGAAACAAAGTTCACAAAGGATCTTGTTTCGTGAATATTCTCACGCAGAAGTCGCAGCAGGTGAACATGCTAATTGGTTGTTTTCCAAATACGCTATGTGAACTTTGTTTCTATGTGATCTTTGTGTTAAAACACGTCCTTTGCGACTTATCGCATTAAAATATTTATGTTAAAACCACATATGCACGTCCTAAAAAGGAGCCACCCATTGCTTCTCACCCATGATTACCTTGACCTCCTCATAAGACAAAGGCATAAAATCATGACTATCCACACCCACATCAAATGCGAGTCGATCTTCCTTGTCTGGTAAATTTCCATGACTGTGACCATACAGTTGCCAACTACCTCGATAATCATGACGCCAAACTCGCATCGCATAATGGAACAAGATGATCCTTTGGACACCGCCAGCTGCATCCTCGTCTTTTACTTTTAGTTCATAGTAATCTTTGATCCATTGGAATTTATTGGGAAGACTTTTTGCCGCACCTTCATGATTCCCGGATATCAGAAATATATTTCCGTTGAGTTGATCGATAATATCTGAAAGCACTTCTTTTTTCTTGGTCAATGCGAAATCTCCTAAATGGTATACGTTATCACCTTGTTTTATTTTGCTATTCCAATTCTTGATCATCACTTCATTCATTTCTTCTACCGTATCGAATGGACGATCGCAGAATTTGATGATGTTGGTATGACCGAAGTGGTGGTCAGAGGTGAAAAATATGTTTTGCATTTTTTTGTAAAATTGATTTAATACTTGAGAACATTTGAGAGGTGGATTTAGTTCCGTCAACCGTTTATTGTACAAAAAAAAGCACCTGAATTACTTCAAGTGCTTTATCTAATCTAAATAAGATAGTGAATGTATGCTATACAAATAATACTATATAATTGGGGATTTCTATGAGGAAATTTTACCGATATCTGCGTTGAAAAGCCTCGCCATAGCTAAGGCTATGTCTACTTTTTCCGCCTTGATCTCAATAAATTTTCCTTCCATATAAATACCACACTTTCATAATACAATTTGTAATTAAACCTCTAAAATTTATAGCCTAAAGAAAACACCACTCTTGCAGGTGTTTGTGAAAACTGAAAGTCTTGATCTTTGATAGAAAAATGACTTCCAAGATTGGTGAAGTTGCCTTCGTACTTGACATCAAACATTAGTTTCCAAAGATCTAATCCGATTCCTGTTTGGTAACCCCAAGTAAATTCATCAAACTTTTGATCGTATCCTGAGATATCAAATAATTCAGAAGAAGAGTTGATGAAAACATGTCCAACTGGACCACCTTGCAAACGTAGTGGACCAAATTTTAATCCAAACATTATTGGAATATCCATGTGCTGGTAACTTTCTGTTTTGATACTCTCTACAATCTCTCCATTTTCAAAATCCGTCACGACATAATCGATACTATTGGAATTGAATAAAAATTCTGGTTGAATAATAAAGCGTCCAATTTTCCCTTGAACAAAAAATCCTGCATGAATTCCATAATTAGCATCTCCAATCGCAATTCCCAAATCCTGAAGGTCATCAAAATTGCTAATGAGAATTTGTTCTTGATCAATTTGACTGGTGGCCATCCCAGCTCTAATACCGACTTTAACTTGTGCGGTCATCTCTAATGAAAAGAGTAGGAGTGCGGCGAATAAAATGATTGACTTTTTCATATTGTTTAAATTGGTTTAGAAAAAAATGTAGCTAAACATTTGAATGGACTGGGTTGCCTTTAAAACGATATCGCTTCTTCTTTTATTTGTTTGCATGATTGACTTAACTAATTTTTAACGGGCATTAAGATTTGATTAATAAATTTGAATGTAAATAGTTGATAAATACATTTACTCAGACGTAATTTTCTTGCTGAGTCAAACAGACATCCCATATGTTTTTTTAAGTAGCACAAATATTTCTGTCTATAATTTCAAATTATACTTGAATAGAGATGCTTGTCCAATAGGGAGGTGTAAAAGAAATAAGCAGGAATGTCGGTGCTACTTGCGTGTTTTATGAATAAATTAAATTAAATTAAAAACAAAACAAACAAGTTTGATTTGTTTTGCGGAAAAAGACCGACAGGATGTCTGTCTAACACAGGGAAAAAAAACGTACCTTCGCCACGAAATGATAATACACGAAACTAAATATCTAGGGAGTTTTCCGGACGTGGAAAAATGTCCGAATACGGAGATGCCGGAGTATGCATTTATAGGTCGTTCTAATGTTGGAAAATCTTCATTGATTAATTCATTGACGGGGAGAAAAGATCTGGCACATATTTCTAAGAAGCCTGGGAAAACGCAATCACTCAATTTCTTTTTAATTAATGAGAAATGGATGTTGGTAGATTTGCCAGGTTATGGATATGCGAAAATTTCCAAGAAGCAAAGAACAAAATGGCAAACCATGATAAATGGGTATTTGCAAAAAAGGATGAATTTGCAATGTGCCATGATTTTGATTGATTCCAACGTATCTCCGCAGAAAATTGACATAGATTTTATCAATTGGTGTGGAATGAATAGTATTCCTTTTTCGATTGTTTATACCAAAATAGACCGATTGAAACCTGCTAAAAGGGAGTCTAATATTCAAGCTTTTAGAGACGCTTTATTGGAGTATTGGGAAGAATTACCGAGAGAATTTGTCACTTCGTCGATAAATGATGAGGGTGGGGAAGAGATACTCGATTTTATTGAGGAAGTGAATAAGGACTTTGTATATTAGTAGTAGACAAGTGGGCAGCTATACTGAAAAGCCTTTGTGTAATGAGCGAGAAAGTAAACATTGTAAATAAAGTTACATCATCCGATCAAGAGGACCCATCCTCGAATGAGAACGTCAATTTTGAAATTGACGAGACCGTGATATACCCACATGTCATTCCTGAAATAAACGATTGGCCAATCAATCAACTAAGTGATGATCGAGATGCTTTCGTCCAACAAGTAGAAGATTATACGGTCCAAAATATGATGACTCGTCCGACAGAGAAGTTGGGGGAAATGATAGAGAAAACCATTTATTTGGAGCGAATTAGAATCAAGGAAGAACCTTGGAAAGTCGATCCGCCTGATGAGAAATCCTTTTGGGGAAAAATCCGAAACAATGTTATCAGCATTAAGCCAGAAGACACGGATGTAGAGAGGAGAGCTGTTTATGAAAATATTTTAAGAAGAATTGTCGGTAGATATTCGGAAGAAATTGTTGGTACATTTAGTAAAAAAACTTTTCTGTTTGCTAGAAAATTCTTGACTGGATTTTTTGGTCGTTTATTGAATACAGCAGCATCTAGAAATTTCAAACGATTTTATGAACGAAAATTTCAGTTGTATGATCGCTTGAAGTTGACAGGTGAATTGGAATCTGTCAGAGAACTTTTCAAAAAAGGGACGGTTGTACTCGTTCCAACTCATTTCAGTAACCTTGACTCCATTCTGATTGGTTATGCAATCGATTCGATTTTAGGATTGCCGAGTTTTTCTTATGGAGCTGGATTGAATTTGTATAACACAGGATACACGGCTTACTACATGAATCGCCTGGGCGCGTATCGTATTGATCGTCGAAAGAAGAATCCGATTTATTTGGAAACATTGAAATCGATGTCAAATCTATCGATTCAACGTGGGACCAATAGTTTGTTTTTTCCAGGAGGAACCCGTTCTCGTTCAGGATCATTAGAAACAAAATTGAAGAAAGGAATGTTGGGAACAGCCGTAGAAGCACAGCGGGCCTTATTTCAAAAAGGGACGAATGAGCAAGTCTTTATTGTGCCTTTGGTGTTGAGTTATAATTTTGTTTTGGAAGCGAAATTTATGATTGATGGACATTTGAAGCAAACCGGTAAAGAAAGATTTTTAAAAATAAAGGATCAATCTTTAAGTGTTAGAAGTGCTTTTAAATTTTTGTGGCAATTATTTTCCCGAAGCAATGATATTCATTTGTCTTTTGGAAAACCGATGGATGTCTTAGGAAATTTCGTAAATAATGATGGTGAGAGTTTTGATAAATGGGGCAATCAAATTGATGTCAAAGAATACTTTGTTTCAGAAGGGGAGATTAAAGCGGATTTTCAACGAGAAGCAGAATATACCAATTTGTTGTCTCAGAAATTGGTAGAAAGATATTACGAAGAGAATGTTGTGTTGGCAAGTCAAGTAGTCGCTTATTGTGCTTTCAAAGTATTCGAAAGACAAAATAAAGGACTCGATATTTATGCATTGTTACGATTACCTAATGATGATTTTGTTTTCTTAGAACATGATTTATTAAAATCTATAGCAGCAATTCAAGAGAAGTTATTTGCTTTAGAAAAAGAAGGAAAAATCAGATTGTCTTATCGATTGAGATTTTCTCCAGAAAAAGTACTGGAGGAGGGGATAGGCAGAATGGGTAGTTTCCATATTAAAGATCCATTGAAATATCATAAGAAGACCAAGCAGATTGTTAGTGAAGATTTTTATGTGCTTTATTATTATCACAATCGTTTGGCTAATTATGGATTTTAAACGAAATATAAATAAAAAGCCCAGTTTCAAAGATTGAAACTGGGCTTTTTAATATTTATGAGAACTGAAGTTTAATTTCCGCCTTCATTGGTACTATTACCATTCATAAACTCTTCCAATGCTTTCATCGCTTCCGTAGTTTCTTTCGTTTCTACTTGTTCTTCGTCAGAATTCAAATCTTCTAACAACATAGCTTCAATTTCAGCATCTAAAGCTTCTTTCTTAGCTTTTTTTCCTTTAGACTTTTTTTCTTTTTTCTCCTTAGACTTTTTGGCCTTTTTCTTCTTTTCCTTTTTAGCCTTCTTCATTCTTTTCTTCACTTCTTTTGGATCTTCCATTTCCAACTCTTCTAAAATTTCATCTACTGGGTCCACATCAACTTCTTCCATTTCTTCAATAACTTGATCATCGGAAACATCCACATCGTCCATGGTCTCTAGCTCTTGCAAAGACGAATTTTGAATATCATCAGGAGCAGGAGTTTCAAGATTAGATTTTTGATCCTCTAATATTTTTTTAGCAGCTTCCCGTTCTAATTGTAACAACAAGTCTTCTTCTTCCTGTTCACGAATTTTTTGTGCTTCCGCTTCTTTTTCCTTCAACATTTCTTGCGTAGCCGCTCTTTCCATTTCCAACATTTTCTCTTCTTCCGCTTTTGATCTAATTGCTTCCTCTTCCTGTAGAATTTTCTCGTTTTGCTGTTGAATCAATGTTTCTCTTTCTAATTCTAATAACATTTCTTCTTCTGCTGCCTTATCCGTTGCTTCTTTGTTCAATTTATCTACTTCAATCTGCATAGCTTCTTCTTTTGCTTTTGCAGCAGCTTTCATTGCCTGCTCTTGTCTAAATGATTCAGATTTTTGCAAGTCGGCTTGTTCTTTTAAACGTTGTTTTTCTAGTTTTGCTAAATTTTTTCTCTCCTTTTTAAGTAATTTCTGTCTTGCTTTCTCTTCTTTCTTTAATCTTTTAGCTTCAGCGATTTCAGCTTTTGCTCTTGCTTTATCGTCCTGAATTTTTTGAATTTCAGCAGCTTTGGCTAAACGTTCTGTCTCAGCGATTTCAGCGAGCTTAGCAGCTTTAAGGTCTGCTGCTATTTTAGCACGATCTAATTCAGCCTGTCTTCTAATATTTTCTGCTTCTTGCTGTAATCTAATTTTTTCGTTTTCACCTTGTTTTTTCAATGCTTCTAATTCAGCTTCACGAGCCAACCTTTGCCTTTCCAGTTCAAGAATTTGTTCTTGTCTGGCAGCGTATTCAATTTGTCTTTTTTCTTCTTCTGCAGCAGCTCTTTGAACTTCTTTCATTCGGTTTTCTTCTGCAATTCGTTCTCTTTCAATCTCATTTAACTTCGCTTGTTTTTCAGCTTCCTCTTGCATTTTTAGCTTTTCGATCTCACCTAATCTTCTCACTTCTTCCAACCTAAGTTCTTCATCAATTCGTTGTTGCTCAATTTCAGCCAAACGCTTTTGCTCAATAGCATATGCCTTCTGAGCTTCTTTTTCATTGGCCATTTTTTCTTGCAATTCCTTCATTTGAAGTTCTTCTGCAAACCTAGCTTCTTCCAAAAGACGAAGTTTTTGTTGTTCCGCTTCGATTTCTTTTGCCAATCTATTCTTGATTTCCTGCTCTTTTTTCAATTGCTCCATCTTCAACTGTTCGTCTTCTTGTTGACGAGCTAATTCAGTTAATCTTTTATTTTCAGCTTCAATTAATTTCTGCTGTTGTTTTTCAGCTTCTATAGTTGCCTTCAATTCCGCCAACTTTTTTTCCTCCTCTAAGCGGTTTTGTTCAACTCGGTCTATTTCTGCTTGCATTTTCTTTTCAGCAGCTAAACGTTTTCTTTCTTGCTCTTCTTCATACTTCAATGTTGCCATTTCCTTTTCCTCCGCCAATCTTTTCTTCTCCATTTCTTCCAGCTTCAAACGCTCATCTCTAACTGCTTGTTGACGTGCTTCTTCTTCAGCTCTTTTTTCTTTCAATTCAGCTAAGCGATCTTCCTGCTTAGTGAGCTTAGCGCTCTTTTTAGGAGCCTTGTAAGTAGGTGTTGAAACTTTAGGTGCTGAGACCTTAGGTGTTGAAGTAGTCACCTCACTTGGCGTATATGTTACCGGTTCTTTTTTTACAACTGGCTTAGGTGTTGAAATTGTTTTGGTGGTTGTCTTTGGACTTGATGAATAAGAAACCGTTTTAGTTTCTTGAGTGGAAATCGTTTCTACTTTTGATACAGGAGCTGACTGTTTAGGAATACTTGAAGAAACAGTTCTTGTACTTGAAGAAGTAGTTGAACTATTCGTGTATGTACTACTAGACTTATTTGCTTTTTTCTGAGCATCTTTCATTTCACGTTCTTTGATGGAACGTTCTCTTTCTCTTTTCGCTAACTCATTTCTGGAGCCACTAAAATTTGATTCCAATGACGTGGTAGAATATTCTTCAGCTTCGTTTATAATTTCATTACTAGTTGAAGATTTAACAACGCGACGCTTTGTTTTCTTCTTTGGCATTTTCATAGTTTCGAGATCTGTCCGAGCTTTTTTGGCATTCAACAATGCCTCTCTTCTGATTTCATCCAAACTTTTTTTAGCTTCTTGAGCTTCAATGCTTGCAGGACCAAGGATGCAAAATAGCATGAAAATCCCTATAAGTTTATTCATTTTCTTCAATTTGAATTGATTAAGTACATACATCATAATGAGGGAAGATTACAGAGATAGGCTTCCAAAATCAGTCCAATCTATTAACAATTAGAGCTATAATTGATGTAATTATTCTAACCAACTGAAAATGAATGGATTGTTTATTAAATGTTTAACAAATAAATTATGATAGAGAAGTTAGGAGCCCAAAAAAGAGGCGGCCTCAAATAAATGAAGTCGCCTCAGTGGAACGAATATAAAAACGCAATTAATTTTTAGTCATAAATTTTGTGGAGCTGGTTCCATTACTGTCAGTGATTCGGTAGTAAAAGATATAACCATTTAAACTTGAAATATCAACATTAAGTGTTTGAGGACCATTCGTCATATTTCCATTGTGAACTTGTTGAACAACTTTTCCTTTTTTATCTATAATTTCCACCAATACATTTCCGCTTTTCGCAATATTGAATGATAAGGTCTGCTCATTGGTTGCTGGATTTGGATAGACTTGGGTGTTGTGTAATTTGTCACCTGAAAATGGGGTAGTGGCTGAATCAGGACGATCGATTGTTGGATCCAACAATAAGAAACCGATTCTTTTCAACTTTTGTTGCTGTGCTTTATATTTATCTTTTTGTTCTGGTGTCCATATATTGGAACCTCTAGCTTTTATCTTTCCAGAACCTTTCCTGTTTTTATGTTTCTTTTGATGTGCTTCTTTTTCATCATGGTATGAAGCTTCTCTTTTTGATTTCCATTCCGCTGTTACATCTGTAATTTCGTCCAACAAACGTAATATATCAGCTTGATACTTTTTTTCCAATGATTCTAGCTGACCTGCTTCTTGAGGATGCTGTTCTTTAAATTGTTTTGTTAGTGCAAATTTATGATGACCTCTTTTTTTATCGTGATGTTTTCTTTTGAAGTGTTCTCTCTTGTCATCTGTATTATTTGAATAATGATGTTTTTTTCTTTCTTCCTTTTTTGCTTTATGTTTTGCTTTCATTTCAGCTTTGTAGTTGGAAGTAAAAGTGCGTAGGGCTACAATTTCTTGTTTATCTTTTTCAGAAATCTGTTGCTCTAATTTTTTACGTTGGGCTAACAAAACAGGCTTCACTTCTTTTTTATAATATTCCTTTAGTTCTTTTTTTGCTTTTTCACGATCTTCAAATCTGGCATGTCGTTTTTCATCCCGTTGCTTTTCTAAAACAGCTAATTTTTCAGATTGCTCAGGTGTTAAAATGGCTAATAATAACTCTTTTTCTTTTTCATTAAAAGCCTTTCGTTCCTCCAAAGAAGTTCGTTTTCCAGCCGCTTTATTTGCCTTCAATTTAGTATGCTTTATCTCATGAATTTCTTTGATTTGTTCCACTTGCGTTTCCGTTAAATTCAATTCTTGTTGCAGGATTTCCAATCGTGGCCCGAAATGATTGTGATAACCTCGATACTCAGATTGTGCTACAACTTGCATTGCAATAGAAGCAATTGCTAACAGTAGGATAATTCTTTTCATGTTGAAACAATTTTGTTTGTTGATGATATATAAATATAATACGAAATTTAGCAGTTTGTATTATGTATTATTGCAAAACCCTTTTAAATTTTCGGAGATTTAATCACAATATTTTTACAGACCGCTGTTCAATGATACTGTTTTCCCATTTTTAAAGGGGAAAAGTCGATAGACAAAAGGGGGAAAATGAAAAGAAATAATTACGAGTTTGCAGCTTCAGCTTATCTAAATAAAATTATCCGTTTTAATTTGAATCAATTCTCCTTTTTTTCTGTTCAAATTCTTGATCACATCTGACATTGGTAATTAAAGAAGTATCTTTAACTCAAATTGAACTCAGTCCATAGAAACTACCTTATTTTGTACTATATAATTTACGATTTAGAAGCGACGTGTTGGCTAGGAAGACCTCCAGGGTCACTGCAAGAAATCATTGAAATTGGTGCTATAAAACTGAATGAATATGGGGAAGAATTGGGTAAGTTCAGCCGGTTTGTAAAACCTAAAATTAATCCAAATCTTTCTGCTTTTTGTACCGAGCTTACTTCTATTACTCAATCAGATATCAACATGGCAGATGGTTTTGAAAAAGTAGTAGAAGATTTTCAAGATTGGATTAATATATTTGAAGATGACTATACTTTATGTTCTTGGGGGAAATTTGATAAGACCATGTTGCAAGCGGATTGTATCTTGCATGATATAGAATGTGATTGGGTAGAAAAATACATTAACTTGAAGCAACAATATCAAGAAATGAAAAGATTGAGAAGACCAGCTGGTTTGAAATCTGTTGTCAAAAAAGAAGGGTTTGAATTTACAGGAATTCATCATCGAGGGATTGCAGATGCTGAAAATTTAGCCAAAGTATTTACAAAATATATTGATGAGTGGATCGTTTAAACATTAAATGAAAGTACCGATTTAAAAAATGAGAATTAGCACTATAATTTTATTATACTTTTTATTTGTCTCCAATTTATACAGTCAAAAAACGATTAAAAATGGAGTAGTTGATTTTGTAGTGATGGTTGCAAAACAAGATGCTAACGCACCAGTAGTTCCTGACTCATTATTTGTCCCAACGATGCTAAGTTATACCCATTATTTTTCTAGCAATACTTTTTTGTTGGAAAACATAAATCGAGATAGTACAATCCGGATCCGCCATCATCGTTCCAAAAATGGACAAGGAAGTTACTTTTTCAATCTAGAGGATCAAAGTTATAAAATTGACGAATTATCAGAAACTCCATTTGCAGGTGAAAAATCAACGGATCGTTTGGATGTGAAAGTTATCTCGGGATACAATTGTTATAAAGAAAAGTATTTTGTTTCTGACAATAACTATATTGAATTGTATGTCACCAAAAGCATCAAACCTGGATTCAATTATTACAAGCAAATTTTCCCTTCTTTAAAAGGATTTCCACTCGAAATAATCATTTACAGGAATCAGCAAGTCTATAAATACAGCGCCAAGTCTGTAAATGCACTACCAGATAATTACCCATTATTACCTGATCTCCAACAATATGAATTGTTGAAGGAAGGTAGCTTGAAGGAAAAGTTGATGGCTCTGATTCGGGCGTAGCCTATATAAAAATCTTACCTAAAGATAATCCCGAGAAAACGCACTATAAAACCTACGCATCACAATAGTAACCAAATCTGAATCTCGAATTCTTGAGCCATTTGAATTCGTGTTATACTGAGAGGGCAATGCACGCCTATCACCACTCACCCGATATTCTTCAAAAACTTCTTCATGAAAATCACGATAAGTATCTCGAGAAGACTTACAATAATCTGTTTGAGCAATGATAGAAATGTCAGCGTATATTGCTAGTTGAGAAATAGTGCGCTCCGTGTTAAGAATACAACTTACCCTTTCAGTATCAGTGACAGTAGTTGTTTCACCAGATGCATTGGTGATGGTTCTTTCGACTGGTACATCAGCTGAAAAATTTCTAGAATAAGTTCGGAAATCAGACTGGAAATCAAAAGGTTCAAATGTGATTTGAATAATACAATCAGCATCAGACTGATTTCTTTCAAAGAAAAATTTCTGGAATTTAGAATCTACATTTTCTACTCTTTTAAATTCTCTTTCAATATCAAAATCGTAAGAACCATTGTATGGAGCAGAAGTTTCGACTACGATAATAGTGATTGCTAACTCGTATGCTTCGTCTAATAAGTCGTTAATTTCTGAACTGGGATTGTATTGTTGTGCTTTTTCAAAGTTTTCATAAGCTTTTCTTCCAGCTTGTCGGTTTCCGTTTTCTTTACTTATTTGCAATGCTGTTAATCCATGTTTTTTATAATCCTCGTAAAGCTCCAAGCCCAAATTTTCTTTTCTCGATAATGTAGAAGTATATCGTTCATTATTTTCAACTGAAAGATATTTTAAAGCAGGCTCATATTTGCTTACCAATTCTTGATATCCATTATAAGCAGCAACACCATCATCTAAGGTTTCTCCATTTTCAGATTCCAGAATAGACTCGATTTTTTCGTCATAAATTTTGTCCAAAGAGGCATTTAAAATCTCGCTAGCCTTTGCATTCCCTTTCCCTTTTTTCAATTCTTTCAAAGAAACCTTATACGCCTTTTCATAATTTCCATCACTCAATAATTTTTGAGAACTAGAACATTGCATCATAAAAAGTGAAAGTGCAATTAATCCGAAATAAAGAAATCGTTTCATATTTTTCATTTTGTAAATAACTTGTGTGTTAACAAAGTTTGGGGATTCTTAAAGCTAGTATTTTTTTTTAAGCTAGTAATGAATTCTAACAAAAATTGAATAAAAACAAGTCACGCTTACACCAAACAAGGACTTCCAAAATACCAGTTTTTCCCACTAAAAATCCTACCTTTCCATCCTAAATTATGAAGAAAACAAAGCAAGGTAACAAGCATAAAGTCCCTTTCATTAAAGGACGTATTAGAATTGGAGATTATTGTGGAAATGTATTCTCAATTCTAGGAAGTAGGAGTGCTGCCAAAAAGGCGTTGGCCAAAAACAATGTTTTATTAAACGGACGGGTTGCACGATCAGCAGATTTTATTAAAGCAGGTGATATCATTGAGTTGAAGCAAAGTAACACAAGAGCAATCAAGAAATTGAATGTTGAAGTGGATATTGTTTTTGAGGATGATTTTATTGTCATCGTCAATAAGCCAGGAGGGATTGCGGTCAATGGAAATAGATATAAGACAGTTGAAAATGCAGTCGTACAACTGAATGAAAACAATAAACAGCCGGATGCGTTGCCTCGACCTGTCGCTGTACATCGTATTGACGTTCCAACTAAAGGAATGGTGATTTTAGCAAAGACTAAAAAAGCACTGATTAATATGAGTCGGTTATTTCAAGAAAATAAAGTTGAAAAAAAGTATATGGCCGTTGTACATGGCAAGACAAATGATAAAGGTCAAATTGATCAACCGATTGATGGCAAAAATGCGATTACTAATTATGAAACGAAGCGGGTAGTACGCTCTAGAGTTTACAATCATATTTCAATAGTTGAGCTCTCTCCAATCACTGGACGCACACATCAACTGCGGATACATATGAAAGATTTGGGGCATCTAATTCTTGGAGACAAAGAATATGCGCGAAACGAAAAAACATTGTTAGGAAAAGGATTGTTTTTATGTGCATGTGGCTTAAGTTTTCCGCATCCTATTTTGGATAAACCGATGAAGTTTCAAATCAATCCTCCACCTAGGTTTGAAAAAACACTAGATCGAGAAGCGGAACGGTTTAAATAAATATTTTCAATTAATTACTAGCAGTTGTAACAAACAAATAAATGGTTTCGTCTTTGTTGAAAGAACCGAATTTTTTATCTTTAGATAAGTCCAAAAAAATTAACAAAATGAAACGATTCCTATTTGTAGTGTTATGTTTAGTTATCGTGCAAGGTGTTTTTGCACAAACAAAATCAATTAGCGGGACTGTATTTGATCAAACAACCAAAGAAAGTTTACCATTTGCTTCCATACATGTACCAAATACTTTAGTGGGAACCATGACAAATGAAGTAAAAGTAGCTAATTATGAAAAATAAAAACAATTTATTCTTTTTTGTAAGCATATTGTTGATGGTGATATTGTTTGTTACCGTTGCTTACTACACCTCAGAAAATTGTGGTTGTAATTAGGCCATAGAATAAATTCATCACAGAAAAAAAAATACTTAAATAAAAGGAGTGGGGGACCATCATTTGAGGATCTGGTAAATAGAGATTCTTTTTAATTAAAATATTTTTGTTAGCAAATATTTGATCCATTTAAAAGTCATACCTGATTTTTATTAAAAACGCTAAATAAAAGTTATTAACAATTTTGAAAACAAGTGAGCAGATCTAGCCGATAGAATGGGTGTCATAATTTTCTTAAAATTCCTACAACAATTTGTTTCTAGGAATATTTTTCACAATGCCCGAAGTGGGTAGTTTAAAACTCTATTTAACATAATATAAATTATAGGCTAATGGTGTATTTCTTGTTTAACAGTTGTTAATGGGCATATTTAAGGCATATTCTAGCGTTAAAATGAACAGGTGTTTTTATGCTTAAATTCTACTGTACAGCGGTACAACAACTAGTTATAAATATCGCAAGCATTTGCGTTTTAAATTTCTTAGAATTGATATATATCAACCAAATAGGCGGTAGATAAGACGTTTCTAAAGAAAAAAGTATCTGAGGAAAAATCTATGCAAAAGAAAATGAT
Source organism: uncultured Saprospiraceae bacterium (assembly GCA_937941765.1). GTDB lineage: Bacteria > Bacteroidota > Bacteroidia > Chitinophagales > Saprospiraceae > CALDGQ01. Next base: position 82,045 of record CALDGQ010000117.1, on the reverse strand, counting down.
TTAAAGCAGGACCAAACAAAAAAAAATAGAGGAAGAAAAATAAAAAATTCCAATTGAAAATTGAGTTGAATCCCCTACTCCGCTAAATGTATCTCCAGAAAAAATAATAAAAATTTAACAAGTACATGACCCACCATTCACGTGCTTATTTGCATCTTACATACGTATGCAACCTTTACAACGAAAAATAGCTGTTATGAAATTTATATATACACTTTTGCTGTGCTCCATATTTTCAACAATGATGGCACAGGAATCTTATAACTTATCTCTTGGAGCTAATTTCATCATAGATCATCGTCAGGAAAAAATTCATACAGGTGGGATTGTAAAACTTGAGAATTCTACAGCAACCATTACAAGCGGAGTTATCAAAGGAAATTTTCAAGGAGCACCAAAAACGAGGAGAAATAATCACGCAATTAATGGAAACAAATATTGGTACAAACCTGCAATAATTGGTGCCAAAAATAAATTAAGTTTTCATTGTGGCGGACAAGAATTTTGCTTTCTAACCAACCCTATCGATATCTCCAATACAGAAAATATCGGATTTGAAGTTGATTATTCTGGTAAAGGTTCGCTTGATTTTAAAAACCCACCTAATGGAAAAATTTGGCAGGACTGGATGGATATCAATTACTATGTAGATGGTGAATTAGCCAATCAAAATGCTGCTGAAACACTTCATGGATTTGGTCATTTTTATATTGACGGTAAGAAAGGTACAAAATACAAGAAACAAAATATTGATGTACGTAACGGATCTGAATTTCAAATAGAAATCTGCATGACCAATACCGGACATGATGAATGGTACACGCTAGAAAATATTAAAATTACTGAAACCCCAAGAATAAAAGTTGATTTGGATTTAGTGGAAGTAGTTGCACCAAAAATCAATGCGGAAAAAAAGGTAATTGTATGTTATGCAGGGATGAAAACAGATATAAAAGAGACCAAAGAAGAAAATCTTTCCAATAGAATAGTGGAGAAAAAAGTAGCTAACTCCCCTACTTTATCTGTTTTCCCAAATCCAACAAGCAACTCTTTGGAACTTGTCGATTCAAATAAATATGACTTGACTTCTATTCAAATTTTGGATGCCACTGGTAAGTTAATCAACAATACAAATACATACCCATTAAATATCTCTTCACTTGCTTCAGGAACCTATTTTATTTCTGTGTTAGAGAAGGAAACTCAAAAACGGGTGAGTACTTCATTTGTTGTTGTGCATCCATAAAAGCCTTGAAAGGGCTCATGAAATCCAAGTAACCTAAATTAATATTCGATACTGCGTTTTTCATTTGAATGCTGGAAAGCCCTTTCAAGGATATGGAATTGTATAGCCATAAAAGCCTTGAAGGGCTCAGGAAATCCTAAGTAACCAAAATTAAAATTCAATACGGCGTTTTTCAATTGAATGCTGGAAAGCCCTTTCAAGGATATGAATTGTATAGCCATAAAAGCCTTGAAAGGGCTCACGAAATCCAAGTAACCAAAATTAAAATTCGATACGGCGTTTTTCAATTGAATGCTGGAAAGCCCTTTCAAGGATATGAAATCTACTACTTTGGATTCGTAGCCCAAACTGTAACCTCAGGCACAAACCCACGATCATCCATCTCCAGCACCGCTTTGATCGTATGCGCAATTTCCAAAGGACGCAACTTTGAAGCTTCATCAGGACGCTCTACTCGATCCTTATCATTGAAGGCAGTGGTTACTTCACTTGGATTGACGAGCATCACACGGATATTATACTTTCTCAACTCTGCTTGCCAACACTGTGTTAAGCCTCTTAGTGCAAATTTCGAAGCAGCATATACACTACCATACGCAAATCCTTTCATAGCTGCCGTCGATGCGATATTGATAATATGACCTTTCTCTTGTTCTTTAAAAACTTTCACTGCTTCTTGTGTAAACATCGTCAAGCCAATAACATTAGTTGCAAAAATACTTTCAAATTGTTCCACTTTTATATCTCCCAAAAGCGCAAACTCCCCTACTCCAGCATTATTAATAACAACATCTAGCCCGCCCAATGTCTTGAGCATTTTCTTAAAGCTACTTTTTATTTTACTAAAATCAGAAATATCCGCTTTTACATAAGATGCTCCGATTTCTGATGCAACAACTTTCAATTTTTTAGCATTCCGACCAGTGATTAACACCTCTGCGCCAGCCTTGATTAATAGCATTGCAGTAGCTTTTCCAATTCCTGAACTACCGCCAGTGACGATTACTTTTTTTCCTTTTAATTTCATTTCTAATTGTTTAAAACGACATAAGCGTTTAATGAGATGGCAATAATTAGCCAGATAATATATGGGAATATCAACGCAACAGTCGGAAATCCTTTTTGTTTCATCCCCATTCTAAATAACCACAAAACTAACAAGAATAAAGTGGTAATCACTACCAATGCGATAACCGTTTTATGCATGGAAAAGAATACAGGATTCCACAAATAATTCAACAATAATTGAGATAAATAGATAACCAAAATCATTGATTTAGACTTGTGATCCCAATCTAAAATGGAAGCCATAAAAAACGAAAAACAAATCATGATGGTCGTCCATGCCGCCCCAAAAACCCAACCAGGTGGTGTCCAAGGTGCTTTGTTGAGGTTTTGGTACCATTCTCCCATTACTGCATCTCCAGTTACCATTCCACCCAATCCGATAGCTGCAAAATTTAAGAGTAAAAAACCGGCTAATTTGACCCAATAATTATTCATAACTTTATTTTTCCGGCAAGTTATAATTATATTTCAAAATGAGAATTGATATTATTTTAGTATTGACATTTATTGCGCTCCAATTGTCTGCCCAACAAAAACCCGATTTCTTACCAGACCAATTTCAAGAAATAGAAAAACTATCTTATTGTCAACCAAGACTGCAAAAAAGAACCAAAACTAGACTCGCTGAATTTTCTTACAACATCATCGGGAGAAGTGAATTCGAAAGTGAAAAAACAACTTCATTGTCAGAACCTTTGACCGATATCACTTCTCGACGAGCATTGTTTTTTCAAGCAAAAATTCCATTCATCAATAAACCTGGGTTTAAATTACTAGGTAGTTATGCTTACAAAAATGAGCAATACAAAATTAAATCAGTTGGTGCAGAATTTACAGAAACCATCAACTATTTAAACAACTTAGATTTAAGAACAGTAGGTTTTGGTGTTCAACTAATTAAATCCATCAATGAGAAATCTTATTTTACGGCAAAATTTAGAAAAGGATTTAGTGGCGATTTAAATGGGTTGTTTGATTTGGAAAACAAGTATAGTTCGTTTCAGTTAATTGGGTTTTATGGCTATCAATTTAGTGAAGTACGAGAAGCCGGAATTGGTTTAATTTACACTCAAGATTTTGTCGATGACCAATGGCTACCTGTCTTAATGTACAATCACAATTTTGCACCTCAATGGGGAATTGAAGCGGTACTTCCTTTGTCCATTTATTTGAAAAGTTATAGAGATGAAAAAACGATGGTATCGATAGGCGCTGAATATTCTGGAAATATTTTCAACATCGCTTACACGGATTTATCAAATGTCTTTCAAAATTATGCATTTGATCATGCAGCGATTGCAGGTACCATTTTGATTGAAAAACAGTTGGCTCCATGGATTTGGTTTTATTCCAAAATCGGATTTCAAACCAACTTTTCTGCTACCTTTATGCCACTAAATGAAAACACTACTTTTTTTGAAGTAGATCAAACGGACACCCCATTTTTCAAATTATCATTATTCATATCACCTCCAGATCAGTTTTTTAAATGAGGAATTTCTCAGTTACCTGTTTGTTGTTTATGCTACCTCTCTTGTTGATGGGTGTTTTGAGTTGTACCAGCTCTGAACCACCTCCGCAATTGAATAATGATGGAACACCGAAACCAATTCCAACGAATGATTATAATTTTCCTTACAATTTAAAAAAGCCGGATACAACGTGTTTTTTAGATCGAAAATTAGTTGAAATTTCAGGACTTTCCTTGACTCCAGATAGTACACAATTGGTTTGTATCAATGATGAAATGGGACGTATCTTTTATTTGGATAAAAATACGGGAGAACTATTATCTTCCTTCGAATTTGGAACTGCTGGAGATTATGAAGGTCTAGAGTATGTCAATGGAAAATGCTACGTCATCAAAAATAACGGCACCTTATTCGTCTTCGATCCTGCCACTTACCATGTTGAAATCAAAAACACTTTTTTAACCAGCGCCAATAATGTTGAAGGACTCTCCTACTGGCCCAAAAGAAACCGACTTTTAATCGCATGCAAAGGAAGTCCATCGGGTAAACACCAATACAAAAAGTCAAAAGCCATCTATGATTTTGATATTGCAGAAATGAAGTTGAAAAAGAAACCGATGTTCTTAATTACCAAAGAAAAGATCAAAGACTTCATTGCCAATACCAATGCAACTGGAATTACTGCCAAATTTTTAAAAGAAATCCAAATCAATGATGCCCTTAGCTTTGCACCTAGTGGTATTGCCGTTCACCCTTTCTCACAAAACATTTACATCCTTTCCGCTCATGGAAATACCTTGTTCGTTGTAGATGAAAATGGAATAATTTTACATATTGAATTTTTAAGCAAAACTAAATTTCGCCAACCAGAAGGAATTGCTATTGATAAAGATGGCACATTGTATATTTCAAATGAAGGAAAAAATGCGAATGGGAACTTGATGCGGTTTGGGTATAGTGGTTGATTGTGCTTTGCTTCTGGCCATCGCCAAGCACGAACGGATACATTTAACGTTCATCTGGAATTGTATTGTTAATGTTTGATATAATCATGTGAATTCAATAAAAATCTTGCGTTAATTTAATTGTCATAAGCATTTATTTTGATTTGGACTTGAATTTGCGTTATTTTTAGAGTAGCGTTTAAAAAAGATATAAATAATATTATGAGTCAAGTAGTTAAATCATTACAAATTCAACTTATCAAATTTAGTTATGCAGTTATATTGTTATTTCTGTTTTTACCAAATTTAATTGCTCAGTGCCCTCCAGGTGACCTTACCCTTGGTGTCCAATGGGCTGTGGAAGATTTTTTAGTTAATTATCCCAATTGTACAGAAATTAATGGAGACTTAGAAATCACTTCTAGTATATCGAGTAATCATATAACAGATTTAAGTGGATTAAGTAATATTACCTCTATTAGCGGAAGCTTATTTATTGTCAGTACTGAATCACTTACCAACTTAGATGATTTAATTAACCTTTCTTTTATTGGCGGTACGCTACGAATTTTGAATAATGAAGCACTTTCAAATGTAGATGGTTTAATTAACCTCACTTCGATTGAGGAAGACTTACTAATTCAAACCAATGATGTACTTACTAATATTGGCGGTCTGAATAGCATTACCTCTGTTGGTGGAATTCTAATAGTTTCAAATAACCCCATGCTCACGAATATAGATGGGTTGAGTGCTCTAACTGCTGTTTCAGATTTTATAAGTATTAACTCAAACCATGTACTTACCAATATAGACGGCTTGATTAACCTCTCGACAGTTAATAGTAACCTTACGATTAATGAGAACAGTTCACTTGTTAGTCTATACGGATTGAGCAATGTCTTATCTATTGGAGGTAGTTTAGAGATTAATTATTCATCAATTACGGATTTAGATGATCTTAACAATCTTTCCTCTATTGCGCATGGGTTAGAATTTCAAGGTAACGCTGCACTTACCAACCTGGATGGTTTGAATAACATCACTTCTCTAGGTGGTCGCATAAAAATTGATGACAACGATGTACTTACTAACTTAGACGGATTAAGTCAAATCTCCTCAATTGGCAGCTCAAGTAGTGGCACCTTATTAATTTCAAATAATGATGCACTTACTAATATAGATGGCTTAAGTAATATTTCTTCTACTGGAAATATTGTAAGTATTACAAACAACAATTCACTTACCAATTTAGATGGCTTGAGTAGTTTGTCAAGTATAAATGGGGATCTTAGGATCTTTGACAACAATGTACTTGCCAATTTGGATGGTTTAAGTAACTTGAATTCAATTGATTCTTTGCATATAATTAATAACCCTGAGCTAAGTCAATGTTCAAATGTGTTTTTGTGCAATTATCTTTTAAATAGTTCAGGGAATATTGCTAACAATGCAACAGGCTGCAATTCTAAAAATGAAATTCTTGACAACTGCGAAGATATTGCAAAAATTTCCTGTCCGATTTTTTACGATGTAAATGAGAATGGATTGTTAGATAATGACGAACCCTACTTGTCTTTTGCCAGTGCGCTAATTGAACCATTAGGAATTCTTACTTTTAGCAACGCAATAAATGGTGGTATGAAGTTTTTAGACTATGGGAGCTACACAATTTCTTTCAACCAATCTTCCGCCCCAATGTGGGAGTTAACTACTTCGCCTATAACAAGTAATGTAACACTAAGTGCATTTAACCCAACTGAAAGCATTTTTTATGGACTAAAACCAATTCAAAATATCTCGGATATCCAAGTCGCAATTACAAATGAAACGCCTAGATGTAATGAACATGTTATATTCGAAGCAATTGCTTGCAATCATGGCACAACAATTACGGATGGGATAATGTGGTTAAACATCGATCAAGAAATTACAGATGTACTATTTATAGATACACCAGATTATGAAGAATCATTTCGTTATGGATGGAATTTCACCGACCTATATCCAGGAGCCATAGTTAAGAAAAAAATCAGCTTACAATTACCTGGTCCGCCGGAATTAGAAATTGGGGATTTGCTTTCTTTCAATATGGAAGCAATGTTCAATGATGAGAATGGGCAAGGTCAAATTGTTGAGCAGTCACCAGTAAATATACAAGTACAATGTGCGTTTGACCCTAATGACAAACTGGTTCAGCCGGCTTACCCAGAGAATTATGCATTGATTGGAGAAAATCTAATTTACACAATCCGCTTTCAGAACACTGGAAATGCAGAAGCTTATGACGTCGTTGTTGAAGATGACTTAGATCAAAATCTTGACTTGTCAACTTTTCGGGTCATTGCAAGTAGCCATGAAGCAGTATTGAGTACATTTTTAAATAACAATACCGCTACTTTTGAATTTAGAGATATTTTCCTTCCAGACAGCACAACAAACTTCGATGCAAGCCAAGGGTACGTCATGTACAGTATCCGACCAATTGGGGATATAGGCGAAAACACCTTGATCGAAAATACAGCTAATATCTTTTTTGATTTCAACCCAGCGATTGAGACCAACACTACACAAAACAATATGGTTACAACATTTGATGCTGATGAAGATGGCAGTAATATTTGGGAGGATTGCGATGATACAAATGCTTCCATCAATCCAAATACTACTGAAATTCCAGGAAACAATATTGATGAAGATTGTGATGGAATGGATGGCTCAGTTGCTACCTTCAACTTAAATGCCTTCAACATAAAGATTGCTCCAAATCCATTTGTCAATGAAATATTTATTTCAAAAACAACTGATCAATCATTCAACTATCAATTGTTAAATTTGACAGGAAGAATTTTAGCTAACGGAATTTTGGAACGAAATATTAATAGAATCGATTTCAGCAACATTAATAGTGGTATTTATTTCATAAAAATTATTGATTCTGAAACAAATAATTTTGTTGTCCAAAAATTGATAAAAATGTAATATGAATATCATTACTCGACAAAAAAGAAGAAATAAATCGAATATCATTAATTAAGAAATAGTAGTATCTAACCTACCTAAGCCCAAATAAAAAAAATGCAGAAGCCAAAAAAAATCAGCTACTGCATAAGAAAATTAACTATTATTAATAAAAAAATCTTTCCTGTTTTTATACTGTTAGAACGAGGGGTGATTAAACTCCAACAGCAACATTAGCACTTTTTACCGTCTTGATAATTCGACCAGCAATTTTGTAAGGATCGCCATTAGAAGCTGGTCTTCTATCTTCCAACCAACCTTTCCATCCACTCTCTACGGTTGCAATCGGAATACGAATGGAAGCACCTCTATCGGAGACACCGTATTTAAAATCATGAATGGATGCGGTCTCATGGAGTCCTGTCAATCGTTGATCATTGTAAGCGCCGTAGACTTCAATATGTTCTTTAGCAACTGGACGGAAAGCTTCACAAATTTGTTCATATACAGCTTGGCTACCGCAAGTTCTCAACACACTGTTAGAAAAATTGGCGTGCATCCCAGAACCATTCCAATCTCCTTTAATAGGTTTTGGATGATACTCGATATAATACCCGTATTTTTCTGTCAATCTATCTAACAAATATCTTCCGATCCAAATTTCGTCCCCTGCTTTTTTAGCACCTTTGGCAAACAATTGAAATTCCCATTGTCCTGATGCAACTTCTTGGTTGATTCCTTCAAAGTTCAATCCTGCTTCAATACATAAATCTGCATGCTCTTCTACGAAATCTCTTCCATGTGTATTTTTTCCTCCTACTGAACAATAGTACATTCCTTGTGGACCTGGATAACCTCCAATAGGAAATCCTAATGGCAATTGGGTGGTAGTATCCATGATGAAATATTCTTGTTCAAAACCAAACCAAAAATCATTATCATCATCGTCGATTAGTGCACGTGCATTAGATTCGTGGGGCGTACTATCTGCATTTAAAACTTCCGTCATGACTAGATAGCCATTTTTTCGAATTGGGTCTGGATAAATCGCAACAGGTTTCAACAAGCAATCGGAGGCACCTCCTTCCGCTTGTTTAGTTGAAGATCCGTCGAATGACCATACCGGGCAGTCCTCTAGTTTTCCGCTAAAGTCGTTAATGACTTTAGTTTTACTTCTCATGTTTTGCGTTGGCTTGTAACCATCCAACCAAATGTATTCAAGTTTAGATTTTGACATAATTACAATATTTTTTGTTTTTAAAATTCATTTTTATTCATACTAATATAGTAGATAAAGCCAGTATCTTGATCAAGACAGTGTAGCAGATTTCTAATCTCATATCGTAACTAAACACTTAGCACCGACTTGGAATTACTATTTAATTTTGCTTGATCTCCCATCAAATACTGATCAATTGCTAAAGCCGCTTCCCGCCCTTCAGCAATCGCCCAAACAACCAGTGACTGCCCTCGTCGCATATCACCCGCTGCAAACACACCAGGTATAGAGGTTTGATAATTATCGCAATTCACATTTTTTCTTGTATCCAATTCTACTTCTAAAGATTCAATCATTCCTTCAAATTGAGGATTCAAAAATCCAATAGCAAGGAAGACATAATCGCATGGAATAATACGTGAACTATCTTTTTGCTCTACCATTGTTGCTTTACCAGCAGCGTCTAATTCCCAAGAAACATTGACTACTTCAATTCCACTCACTGTTACACCATCTTCGGAAATGAATTGTTTGGTTAGTATCGACCATTCTCTTTCACAACCTTCTTTATGAGAACTTGAAGTTCTTAAAACCATCGGCCAATTCGGCCAGGGATCTTTATCCGTTCTTTGATCTAGTGGCTTTGCAAGCAATTCTATTTGAGTGATTGACTTAGCGCCCAATCTATTGGAAGTGCCGATACAATCAGACCCAGTGTCTCCACCACCAATTACAACAATCTGCTTCCCTTTCAAATCGAAATCAGAAAAATCTATTTGATCACCAGCAACTCGTTTATTGTTTTTCTCCAAATAATCCATTGCGAAATGAATACCTTTTAAATTTCTACCAGCAATTTTCAAATCACGTGGCACACTTGAACCTCCACACAAAATCATGGCATCAGATTCATTTTTTAATGTGATAGCACTTACTGTTTTTCCGACTTCAGAATTACAGATGAAATGAACGCCTTCAGCTTTCATCAAATCCACTCTCCTATCTACCACTTGTTTTTCCAATTTAAAATCAGGAATTCCATATCTTAACAATCCTCCTACGCGTGTGTTTTTTTCATGAACGACTACCTCGTGACCTGCTTTATTCAATTGATCTGCGGCGGCCAAACCTGCCGGTCCTGAACCAACGATGACTACTTTTTTTCCAGTCCGTTCAATATAATGATCTGGCTGAATCCATTTTTCTGTAAATGCTTTCTCGACAATTGATTTCTCTACAAATTCTATAGAAACAGGATCATTATTGATCCCTAAGACACAGGCTGATTCACATGGAGCTGGACATATTCGTCCTGTGAATTCAGGAAAATTATTGGTAGAACTTAAAATTTCAAACGCTAATTTCCATTCTCCTTGATAAACTGCATCATTAAAATCAGGAATTTTATTTCCTAAAGGACAACCTGAATGGCAGAATGGAACCCCGCAATCCATACAACGAGCTGCCTGATTATTGATAAATTCATCAGCTACTTTTTCTTCAAACTCTTTATGATGTTGCACCCTTTTTTTTACAGGTTCGTATTCCGGAGTTGCTCTGTTGTGTTTTTTAAATCCTAATATATCTCCCATGTTCAGCTCGCTTTTTTATTGACAGAAAAAGAATTCTTTTCAGCTAGTATTGCTTTTTTATATTCTGTAGGAATTATCTTCAAAAAATGGTTCCTTAAATTTTCCCAATCACTAATAATCTCTAACGCTAACTTGCTAGAAGTATAGTTATAATGCGCAACCAACATCAATCGTATATCTTCAAAGTCTTCGTGGGAGCAGGTTTCCAACTCCACCATTTCTTGATTAATGTTTGAAGTCGCTTTATTTTTTTCTTGATAGATATAAGCAATCCCACCGCTCATGCCGGCTGCAAAGTTATTGCCAAATTCACCTAAAACTAACACGATACCTCCGGTCATGTATTCACAAGCATTGTCACCGACTCCTTCAACTACTGCTTTTGCTCCTGAATTTCTAACGGCAAATCGATCACCAGCCATTCCTTTGATATAAGCTTGTCCGCTGGTTGCACCATACAGGCAAACATTGCCTACAATCGTATTTTTATTTGGATCAAATGTTGATAATCGATCTGGAACTGCTACCAAACGTCCCCCACTTAATCCTTTTCCGAAATAATCATTTGTGGCTCCTTCAATAATAAAACTTACTCCTTTGATTAAAAAGGCACCGAAACTTTGACCAGAAGCACCTTGAAAACGGAAACTTATACTATCCTCTTTCATTCCTGCAGAACCATAGCGTTTTGCAATTTCATTTGATAACATGGTACCTACAGCTCGATCTGTATTTTTTATTTCTATAATGGAGCTATATTGATTGGCCTCTTGTACTGCTCTTAGTGTTTTGTCAATCAACAGATGATCTAATACATTGTCAAGACCATGATCTTGTTCTGTTGTTTTATAACTAGCATATCCTTTATTAGGTTTTGCATAAAATAGTAATTTTGACAAATCAACATTGGAAGATTTCCAGTGCTTTCCTTCTAAGTCTGCTTCCAAAAGATCTGCACGTCCTACCATTTCATTGACGGTTCTGAATCCCAACTCCGCCATTATCGATCTTAAATCTTCTGCTAAAAAATGAAAGTAATTAAATAGATGTTCTACCTTTCCATCAAACTTTTTTCGCAAATCTTTGTCTTGCGTCGCAATCCCAACTGGGCAAGTATTCAAATGACATTTACGCATTAAAATACATCCTTCAACTACTAATGCTGCGGTTGCAACACCCCATTCTTCCGCACCTAACAAAGTAGCTACAGCCATATCTCGACCTGTACGAATTTGACCATCACATTGAAGTGTAACTCTATCGCGCAAATTGTTTTTGACTAAGGTATGATGTGTTTCTGCCAGTCCTAACTCCCATGGAAGACCCGTATGTGAGATGGAAGAAAGTGGGGATGCTCCCGTACCGCCGTCATGTCCTGAAATTAAAATATGGTCTGCATGTGCTTTTGTGACTCCCGAAGCAATGACACCTACACCAGTTTTGGAAACCAATTTCACACTAATTCTAGCTGCCCGATTCGCATTTTTCAAATCAAAAATAAGTTGTGCCAAATCTTCAATCGAATAAATATCATGATGAGGTGGAGGTGAAATCAAACCAACACCAGGTGTTGAATTTCGAACGCTTGCAATATTTTTATCTACTTTATGACCGGGCAATTGACCACCTTCACCAGGCTTTGCACCTTGCGCCATTTTAATTTGTAGCTCAGCTGCATTGGTTAAATAATTGATAGTCACCCCAAATCTTCCGGACGCCACTTGTTTAATAGCGGAACGTTCCCAATCTCCATTTTCCAATTTTTCAAAACGTTTTTCATCTTCACCTCCTTCACCACTATTACTTTTAGCACCGATCCGATTCATCGCTTTTGCAAGGGTGGTATGTGCTTCATGACTAATTGAACCAAAAGACATGGCGCCTGATGCAAATCGTTTTAGGATATTTTCTACTGGCTCCACTTCGCTAATGGGGATAGCCTCTGATTTTTTTATCTTGATAAAACTTCTTAATGTAGATGCATTGTTGGAAGCAAGATCGATTTCTTTGGTGAATTTTTTATACACACTGAAATCATTTGTTTTGGTAGAATGCTGTAATAAGTGAATACTTTTAGGGTTGAAAAGATGGAATTCAGCATCTCGTTTCCATTGATAGATTCCTTTGTTGGGTAAATCTTTGTGATTATAGTTGAAAGCAAGTTCATGCTTGACATTTTGTTCTTTTTTTATTTGTTCAAAATTCAGTCCTTCAATTTTAGAAGTGGTTCCTTTAAAACACAAGTCTATCACTTCAGTAGAAATGCCAATTGCTTCAAAAGTTTGTGCTCCTTTGTAAGATTGCAACGTAGAAATTCCCAATTTTGACATCACTTTTAACAATCCTTTTTCAACTGCTTTGATGTAATTTTTTACTTGTTTTTTAGGGCTTGATCCTTTATCGAAATTGGTAGTTGTGATGGTTTCAATTGCTAGATGTGGGTAAATTGCATCTGCTCCATATGAAAACAAGCTAGCAAAATGATGTACTTCCCAAACATCTCCAGCTTCGACAATAATAGAGACTTCTTTTCTTAACCCTTTTTGGATTAGAAAATGATGTAACGCTCCTATCGCCATCAAACTTGGAATAGCAATTTTATTTTCATTGATACCTCTATCAGAAATGCAAATTAGATTGGCTCCATTTGAAGTCTGTCCATTTACTTTATTATTTAATTCGAGTATCGCTTCTTTTAATGATAGCTCTTTATTGTAACAACTTGAAACCGTAGCGGCTTGAAAATTTCTATCACTTTTTGATTGAATCCCGTAAAACAAACTGGGTGTTAGAACAGGGCTTTCCATTCTAATAACAGATGCTTGTTCTTCATTGGTTTTTAAAATTTTACTACTTCCTCCAATAACAGTAGACAAGGACATGTAATAATTTTCTCGCAAAGAATCGATAGGAGGATTGGTAACTTGAGCAAACTGTTGTTTGAAGTAATTTGAAATGTGTTGTGCTAGCGTTGAGAAAATCGCTAGCGGAATATCTGCACCCATAGAGCCAATCGGTTCTTTTGAATTTGATACCATCGCTTTCAAAATCACATTGATATCTTCCAAACTCATCCCATAGCATATTTGTCGCATTTTCAAATCATAGGATGAATTCAAAACTTTTTCATTTTCTGATTCGAGATCCTTGATGTCGATTGATTTTGCTTTTAGCCACTGTTCATAAGGGAACCGTTGACAAATTACTTCTTTGATTTCAGAGTCAGCGATGATTCTTTTTTCATCTATGTCAACCAACAACATCTTTCCTGGTTGCAACCTACCCTTCTTCAATATCTTAGATTGATCTATTTTTAAACAACCTTCTTCACTTGCAACAATCAATTGATTGTCATTGGTGCGAACATAGCGCAATGGTCTCAATCCATTTCGATCCAATGTAGCACCGACCAAATTACCATCTGTAAAACAAATTGCAGCCGGACCGTCCCATGGTTCGATAACGCCATCATGGAATTGATAAAAAGCTTTTTTATAAGCTTCCATTTGGAGGTCGTTTTGCCAGGCTTCTGGAATCAACATCATCAACGCATGTGGAATAGATCTTGTGGTTCGAATTAAAAAATCAACTACATTATCAAAATTACCGGAGTCCGATAGATTGGATTCGCAAACCGGAAATGCAGTCAACCATTCCTCTTTATAAATTTCACTTTGCTTCATGAAATTTTCTCGTGCCTTCCACCAATTGATATTTCCTTGAATGGTGTTGATTTCTCCATTATGCGCAATACATCTGAAGGGTTGAGCCAATTTCCATTTCGGAACCGTGTTAGTAGAAAATCGGCTGTGTACTATTGCAACAGCAGATTTGAAATCTTTCATTCTTAAATCTGCAAAATATTGTCTTAGTTGCGTGGCGTTGAGTTGACCTTTATAGACGATAGTTTTAGAAGAAAGAGATGCGATGTAAAAATCATCAACTAGTGATTCGTCTGCTGCGTGAATTGTTTTTAATAATTCAGTTTTTAGAAAATATAGTTTTTTCTCCAATTCGAAGAATAAGCCAGTTGTGATTGGTTGAAAAAATAGTTGTTGCATCAACGGCTCCGTCGACAATGCAGATTTTCCTACCATTGAATTATCAATATTCACGGCTCTTTTCATCACAATATCAAAACGGTGCTTTGTACAGCATTCTTCAATCAATGCAATGCAAAAACTACGTTTCTTTTCATCCTTTGGTAAAAAAAACATACCCACTCCGTAGTTTCCTGGAGTAGGTAATTCAATTTCTTTTTTTAGAGCTTCTAATCTAAATAAGTGATCTGGAATTTGAGTTAATATACCAGCACCATCTCCAGAATTAGGCTCACAACCACAAGCACCTCTATGTTCCATATTTTCTAACATCGTCAACGCATCACTAATAAGTTGAAAGGTTTTTAACCCATCAATATTGGTAATTAGTCCAACTCCACAAGAATCTTTATCTGATTGTTGATCATATAGACCAAATGAAGTTTGCACTGGTTCTTTCATAATAGTTAATACTTGTTTAGTTTGTATATATGTTGTGTTGTTGAGGTTTTAAATTTTGTTTTAATGACTCAATTTATTGTCCTTTCATTCTCTATGAATTTCCTTATTGAAAAATTAGGAATACGCTGAGATATTATGCTCTTCAATATCAAGTCCTTTTTCTTCCTCTGCTGCAGATACTCTTATTCCAACTGTAATTTTCAAAAGGTAGAAAAGCAAAAATGAAAGCGTAAATGCAAAAGCACCGCATGCTGCAATACCAATAAGCTGGTCACTCAACTCTCCTATTCCTTCCTCAAAATTCCCAAAAAGCGCTACAGCTATTGTTCCCCAAATTCCACATACTAAATGAACGGAAGTTGCTCCAACTGGATCATCCAATTTGATGCGGTCAAAAAAGGTAACTGACAATGGCAATATAATACCAGCTACTAAACCGATAATGATTGCAGAATTAACGGAAACGGCATCTGCTGAAGCTGTAATTCCAACCAAGCCTCCTAATATGCCATTTAGGACCATAGACAAATCATGTGATTTAAACATTGCATAACTTGTCACGAATGCACCAACTGTTCCCGCTGCTGCCGCAAGTGAAGTGTTGGTAAAAACTAAAGAGACCAATTCTGGATCTGCACTCAAAACGGATCCTCCATTAAATCCAAACCAACCGAACCATAATAAAAAAACACCAAGTGTTGCCAATGGCATAGAGTGACCTGGTATTGGCTTGATACCTTTTGATGTAAATTTCCCTTTTCTTGGCCCCAACAATATAATTCCTGCCAATGCCGCCCAGCCTCCAACAGAGTGAACTAATGTCGAACCTGCAAAATCATAAAAACCTAATGCATCTAACCAACCTTGTCCCCATTTCCAATATCCTGTTATGGGATAAATTAGGGCCACAAATAAAGTAGCGAAAATTAGAAATGAATTTAATTTAATTCTTCCAGCAACAGCTCCTGATACAATTGTTGCTCCCGTCGCTGCAAACATCGCTTGGAAAATAAAATCAGCCCAATAAGTATAGTCAGCATAGGTCGCCGTCATACCTCCTTCGGGGGGATTTAACATAAAACCTCCGAAAGCAAATAGACCTCCTGGATTAGAACCAGGATACATTAAATTAAAACCCACAAACCAATAGGTCAATAAACCAATCGCAATAATCATTGTATTCTTGAACAATATATTTACAACATTTTTTTTACGAACGAAGCCTGCTTCCAGCGTAGAAAACCCTAAATGCATAACAAATACCATTGCCGCCGCAATCAAAATCCACAAGTTGTTGGTCGCAAACGCACTTAGCTCGGCACTAGCTTGTGCTTTTTCTGCCACTTCCAGTGCTTCCGTAACTTTCGCTAACAATAAATCATCTGACTTTGTAATTTCTATTTTATCCATTTGTTGTTCTCATTACTTGTTTATGGACGCTTCATTTTTCAGCCCTGTTCTGATATTCATTATTTCATCTACAGAGGTCACCAAGATAAGTCCGTCTCCCTTCTCACCGGTGTATGCAGCCTCTTTGATGGCAGTGTTTGCGGCAATGACATATTCTTCAGAAACTATAATTTCCAATTTTATACGTCCAATATATCCTATGTCGTAAACCGCTCCTCGATAAGAAATATTTTTGCTTTTTTGATGTCCATATCCCTTCACTTCATAAAAAGTAAAGAAGTTAATTCCGACCTCTTGAAGGCTTTCTTGTACCGCTTCGAATTTGGAGGATCGAATTATTGCTTCTATTTTTTTCATCAGGCTTAGTAATTGTTAGTGATTAAACTTAGTTCAAAATAAGTAGAAAAAGAAGTCGATTGTTTTTAAATTTGTGATATTTACTTTTAAAAATTGAGTCCTAATATACTGTTATTCAACAAGTTAAATTTTAATTATTGTTATGCCTATCTCAACGTCTAGTGAATTATTTAGCTTGGTTAAGTCACTTTCAAAAGCTGAAAAGAGAAATTTTAAATTGTATGCGAATAGAAATCACGTAAAAGGAGAATTGAAATTCATTGAGTTGTTTGAAATTTTGGACAAGTCAGATGTTTTTGATAAAAAACAAATTCTACAAGAATTAAAAGGATTGTCTGCATCCAAACTTCCCAATTTAAAAAGACATTTGTATACTCAAATTTTAAGCAGCCTACGTGTAATTACTGTTTCGAAAAGACCTAATATTGAATTGAGAGCATTGATTGATTATGCGTATATACTTTATGACAAAGCATTTTACTTAGAAGCCATTAAAGTCTTAGAAAAAGCTAAGCGACACGCGGAAAAGTATCATAGTTATTTTATGCATTTGACTATCCTCGAATTCGAAAAACGAATTGAAAGCCGACATATTACGAGAAGTGGAAAAGATAAAGCTTATAAATTGATCAAAGAATCAACATTTATTAATAATAAAGCTTCCAATGCTATTCGGTTGAGTAATCTAAGAACCCAGCTTCATGGTAAATATCTTCAAAGTGGTCATTGCCAATCCATTGAAGAACAAATTGAATTGCAAACCTATTTTAAAGCAGCATTAAAAGAAGTTAAAGAAAAAGATTTAGGTCCAATCGAACAAGTGTATTTATTTCAATCGTATGTTTGGTACAACCACATCTTGTTGGATTTTAAAAGTTGCTTAAAGTATGCAGAAAAATGGTTGGACCTGATGGAGTCTAAGCCAACATTAATCGAAAGAGATGTTGATCTTTATTTGCGTGCATTTCATTATATTTTAAGTTCCTGTTTTCATTTAAGAGACCAAGAAAAACTAAATGCTTCCCTTAT
The DNA here is from genome assembly GCA_937941765.1 of uncultured Saprospiraceae bacterium. Taxonomy (GTDB): domain Bacteria; phylum Bacteroidota; class Bacteroidia; order Chitinophagales; family Saprospiraceae; genus CALDGQ01. The sequence goes on along the minus strand of CALDGQ010000117.1, from coordinate 64,245 downwards.
AAAAATCGAACATTTTAGAAAATCAAAATACAAACGTTTTAGTGAATTGACTAAAATCATATCATTTCAATATGTCCATAGTGCTCGTTTAAATAAAATCATAATCAACGGAAATTTTCAAGATGGTCAAAAAGCAATTTCTAGGACATTGAGAAGAATCAAAAGATACACTTTCAAACTTGATGCACACAGAATTTTGGTATTTTATTTTAAAATTGCATGGATTTATTTCGGCAATCAAAATTATGCTAAATCTATTTTCTATCTAAATAAAATTATTAACAATCAATTGCCGAAGTTACGTGAGGACCTACAAATTTATTCTAGATTGATGTTTTTAATGTGTCATTATGAATTGAGTAACTATGATGTGTTTAAATATTCGATCAAAACTTTTAAGCCATATTTTGAAAAATTGGAATACATCTACCCTTTACCAAAAATTACGCAAGCAACTTTTTTGAAAATAGCGGATGCACCTAAGTCGGATCACAAAGCGATTATGAAAATTGCTTTGGTCGAAATTAAAGCACTTCAAGAAAATAGTTTTTACAATGTTTCATTTACTTATCTCGATTTGATAAGTTGGCTTGAAGCTAAAATTAGTAATAAAACATTAGCAGCTGTTGTTCAACAAAAGTAGGTTACAATTTACAATCCCAGAAGCGTTTTTTCGTTTTTTACTAACTCAAACAAAACTTGATATATAAAGATCACTAGACTAGTATTTTTATATTAAAATTTTCAATAAAAAAATAGGTAATCTCTCGGGTATTACTCATATTCATGTTGATGAGATTAATGATTTGCAATTATTGAAACTAAGTATCTTCTGTCTGGAGTCTGTATTATCGAAATGAACGATCTGATAATACATTGATTAAAAATCTTGCAATCAGTCGAAAAGATGGCATTCACAATAGCTATTAACTGTTTATAAATGAATCTTAAAACATTAAAAATACTGAGTCTTTTTCTGTTGTCCTTTGTCTTGATGTCTGGGATCATTGATCTAGGAAATTTATTCAACTATAGCATTTCTAGTATTCCGGAGACCCTTGATGGTGGTATCGACAGTGCCCCATTTGATAATCTAATGGATGATAAAATTGCCACTTTGGGACGTGTTTTGTTTTATGACAAACAATTGTCCTCCAACAATAGTGTTTCGTGTGCAAATTGTCATGAACAGGCTAAGGCATTCGGATTAGAAGCCTTGCAAGGAACTGGCGCTAATGGAATGACGTTACGGAGACCAATGCGTTTACTAAATTTGAGAATTTACAGAACTCCTTTTAAAGGACTTTTTTGGGATGAACGAGCTAGTAGTCTAGAAGATTTGGCAACACAACCTATTAAAGATCATATCGAAATGGGTTATAGTGGCCTATTTGATGGTCCAGATATCAATGATTTAATATGGAAGCTAGAAACAATAGATTATTATAATGAACTTTTTTCGTTTGCTTATGGAAACAATACAATTACAGAAGAGAAAATTGCAAAAGCACTTGCTCAATTTATCAGAAGTATCGAATCTTATGACTCCAAATTTGATGTAGGTTTTGCAATGGTAGAAGGGACTCATTTGAATGAAAATATTAATTTGGATTTCCCCAATTTTACAACCGAAGAAAACCTAGGTAAAACCCTTTTTACAACAGATGCCATAAAAGATGCGGAAGGTGCTCGTATTGGAGGAGGCGTTGGTTGTTTTCATTGCCACAAAGCACCTTCATTTACATTTGCACCTGAAAGTGGCAATAATGGTATTATTACAGAGATAGAAGGTTCAGAAATATTGACAATCACAAAAGCACCAAGCTTACGAGACCTTTTTGGACCCAATGGTTCTTTGAATGGTCCGCTATTTCACAATGGGGAGGCAATTACTTTTGATGAAGTTTTAGATCACTACAACGATATTGACCCAACCACTCCAATGCTAGATAATAGAATTGACCAAAATGGAATCCCATTAAATCTAACAATGGAAGAACGTCAACAGCTTGAAGCCTTTGTTCATACGTTAACGGGTTCTGATATTTATACTAATGAAAAATGGTCGAATCCTTTTGATGGAAATAATGAAATAGAAATAGTTGGTGGGACGATTAATATTACCAACCAAATTGATTCAGAAAATGCGATTTCCGTTTACCCAAATCCAGCTAGGGATTATATAAGATTTGAAGCTTTAAATGAGCGTCAAAATTACTTCGCGGAAATTTTCAGTATGAATGGACAAAAGATATGGCAGGGGAAGATTCTTAAAAACGAAGCGATTAATATCAAAGCCTTTATGGATGGTAAATATTCGATAACCTTGTTTAATAAAAACGAAAATGTAATAAGTACACAGCATTTCATTAAGTTATAATACAATCGAGCTTTAGTGATTAACACTTCTTATACTTGTAAAATTTAATCTTCGAGAAGTGCATTGACACGATTTTTGACACAAAAATGCGCGCCAAAACACCCAGAGCGACATCAAATAACCTAGCGCTATCGCACTAGGCTATTTGATGTCGCTTCTTTGGAGCTTTGTTAACTTATATATAAACATTATAGGATTCTTATCAAATGTCTAAAAATTCAAAACAACTTCATTTGCGGATTCTTAAATTCCTCATACAAATCTAAATTATACGCTGGCATCTTACCATTCGGCAAAAATTTCTTCCTGGCCAAATCAAACTGAGCTTTAATCATTTTTGCAAACTCCCCTTCTCCACTCATTCGAGTACCGAAACGACTATCGTTTAAGGTTCCGCCATGAGCATTTTTGATTTGATTTAAAATCTTGTCTGCACGGTTAGGAAAATTCTTGACAACCCAATCTGTAAATATCTCTGCGACATCACCATTTAGCCGAACAATAGAATAATTGGCAGTTCTGGTTCCCCGTTTGGCGACTTCTTTGATCAGATCAAAAATTTCACTGTCCGTCAACCCAGGAATAATTGGAGACATCATGACATTGACAGGAATACCAGCTTTGGATAAATTTTCAATAGTTCGCAATCGTTTCAATGCAGAGGAAGTTCTAGGTTCCATTCTTTGCAACAAGTTTTCTTTCAACGAAGTCAAAGAAATACTCACTTTTACAAGATTCAGCTTGGCCATTTTAGATAAAATATCAATATCTCTTTCAATTAAACTATTTTTGGTAATGATACCTACCGGATGGCGAAATTTCCAGAGCAGTTCCAGCATTTTTCGTGTGATCTTTGTTTGCTTTTCGATTGGTTGATAACAATCCGTATTTCCAGAAAGCATAATTGGTGAAGCTTTCCAATTTTTACTTTGTAATTTTTTACGTAGCAGATCTGGGGCTTCATATTTCACCAAAATTTTAGTTTCAAAATCTGTACCTGCACTGTACCCCCAAAATGAGTGGGTATTACGTGCATAGCAGTAGATGCAACCATGTTCACAACCTTGATAAGGATTAATTCCAAAACCAGGACCAATATCTGGGCTGGTAATTTTATTGACAATAGTTTTTGGATGTATAGGAATGTAAGAAGTTTGAAGTTGATCATCAGCATCCAAATCAGCACGTGGATCTCGCTCATTTATTTCCTTGTGGAATCGATTGGGAGTGTTTATTTGAGCACCTCGCCCTTTGATGTAGGAATCTTTTTTCATAAAACGGTGGACGGTTAATGTAGACGGTTAACGGGAAGGACGCGAGAATTATGTGACGGCAAACTTGCTTTAGCGGCTTGCCACTCATATTTTAAATGTTGAATTTAAAAAGTAGATAACTAGTTATATCGTCGTGGACGATTTTATATATTAACGGTATTTATGAACCAATAGGATGCGTGTGCAGTGTACTCACACAAGGCTACGCGTCAGACAATTCCCCGTTAACCGACTGCCGCCGTCTGCCGCAACCGAATAACTGCTACGCAGCTAAATATCCACGATCTTCCGTTATCAAATCAATAAATAAATTATTATCAGCATCACTTTTTTGAGTAGCTGGTGAGGTATTGTTAGAACTTACTCCACTTTCACCCGGAATCAATTCAAACAATAACGTCTCACTTTTCGCTACGGGTTCCCACTCAAATGACGTTGTCTGTTTTTTAGGTGTTTTATTTTGTTGAGTGCCATTGATACGCTCAAATACATCGACAAAATTAAATTTAGTTTTTCTACGACCTAATTTTCCTAAAATCGCATTGCATTGATCCACCATTTTCAAATCCAATGGTTCAGCATCTTGTTGTTCCAAGATTTTAGACAGCGGAGTATCTAGCAAAGTTTTTATTTTCTCAGCGTACGGGTTTAAAAAATCCTTTACTACCCTTTCCAAATAGTTGACACATTCTACTGGATAATAATGATCCCAATCTGATTTCAACATATTCAATACTTCATTTGCAATAGTCTCAATTCTTTCCAGTTTATTTGGAAATTGCACAGCAGATTGTAAACTCATTTGGGTTGCTGAAATCAAAAGTGCCTTCTCAGATCGGTTGAAAATCGTAGGTTTTCTCATAGTATGTTTGTTTAATGTTCTTATACAAAAAGTAATAAAACTATTTGTTTTACAAATGTATGAAAATTAAAACAAAAACAAACAAAATGTTTTTAATTATTTTTGGCTTGAAGAGTTTAAAGCTAATATTAAAACCTTCAGTAAGTGTTTTGACACGATCCCAAGGACTCGGGATGCGCGCCAAAACACCACGAAGGGACAGCAAATAACCTAGCGCTATCGCACTAGGTTATTTGCCATCACTCCGTTGGAGCTTTTCAATTTATGTAAAAATGAAGATATTTATGTTTGAGATTAAGCAACGTAAAGTGAATATTATTAAGTTTTCACTTTACCATTCTAAATTTCGGATGTTTTATCCAATTAGTTAGAAATTCTGTATTTGAAACGTGATATTCAGAAATGCCGTTGTTGAATGCGATTGTATAGACTTTGCCTTTCAATTCATTTTTAATTCCTTGCTGATATACATCTAAACTGGCGCCATAATCGACGAGTCCATTCAAGATTTTGGCTATTCCGAGGGTTAATTCACCAAGCACATTATGATCACCTTGTTGATTGCATCCGGCTGAAATTGTAATTTTTGATTTGATTATCTGGCTTGTCAATATTTCGATTTCGAGAATTTCATCTTCATCCATATCTCGCAATTTATTATCAAAATGGATTGTGAATTGACAGTCTGATCCAACTTTATTTAACTTGAGAAATTTCTGAGCGTCAACCCAAAATTCTCTAACTGTTTTTCCGCCATTTATTTTTCCTTTTGAAATTGAGTTTAGAAATTCATCTACCTGATAAATTTCTTCAAATTCAATTTTCCTATTTAATATTATTGAACTTGTTGGACCCATTTTAAGTACTTAGTGCAATCTAGAATTTTACTTAACAACCGCCTGCTTTATCTTAATACTAAATGCTGCAAATATTAATGTCATAATCGGACTCAACCAATTGAATATAGCGTAAACAAAATACTCTCCTACTCCAACACCTAGCACACCGGATTGATACGCTCCACAAGTATTCCAAGGAATTAAAACAGAAGTAACGGTTCCTGAATCTTCTAGGGTTCGACTTAGATTTTCAGGAGCTAAACCTTTATCCTCATATGCTTTTTTGAACATCTTACCTGGGACTACAATCGCTAAATATTGATCTGAAGCAGTGATATTCAAAGCTAAACAACTTGCAACCGTACTGGCGAATAATCCAAAAGTTGTTTTAGCCATACTTAATAATGATTTAGTAATTCTAGCCAACGCACCGATGCCATCCATGACACCTCCAAAGACCATTGCTGCAATGATTAAATAGATAGTCCAAAGCATACCATGCATTCCTTTTCCCGAAAGTAAATCAGGTAACTTATCTTTTAATTTTTCAGGTAAATCTGAACTTTCTACAAAAGCAGGGAGGCTTAATTGAGTTCCAGAAAATAAACTTTTGATAGTGGCGCTAAAATAATCACTGACTCCAAGCTCAGTTGAACCAGTCAATTCTTGAATTACTTGTGGTTGAAAAATGATCGTGCACAAGGCACCTAATAATGCTCCAATCGTCAATGCAAGTATTGGTTTTACTTTCATCATTATGACGCCGACAACAATAACAGGAACTACAAATAGCCACGGTGTAATATGGAATTTTTCTAAAAGCATGTCGTTGATCACGGTGTTTTCATTTAGTTGCCCATTTGAATCGGCCATGAAACCAAGTGCTATAAATACGATGAGCGTGATAATTATAGATGGAATCGTAGTATTGGCCATGTATCTAATGTGGCTAAATAATTCACCTCCAGCCATTGCAGGAGCCAGATTAGTCGTATCACTTAGCGGAGACATTTTATCACCAAAATAAGCACCTGAAATAATTGCACCAGCTGCCATTCCTAATGAAATTCCCATAGCACCAGCAATTCCAATTAATGCAATTCCAACGGTTGCGGTTGTTGTCCAAGAACTTCCTGTTGCCAAAGATATGATCGTACATATGATGACCGATGCAGCAAGGAAAATGGTCGGATTTAAAATCTGCATGCCATAATAAACCATGGATGGAACGATGCCACTCATCATCCACGTGCCAGCAAGTGCTCCTACTAAAAGTAAAATCATTAAAGGAGTAAATACACTTCTCAAGTTTTCCCAAACTTCAGCAATCATTAAACCTAAACTGACTTTGTTGAATAAGCCAACAATAGCTGCAACGCCACCTGCCATCAACAGTATATAATGATTTGAATAGTCTCCCAGCCATCCACCGTCTTTCCAAACGATATTATAAGCTAGTAATGCAATTAGAAATAAGGCGGGTACGAGCGCTTCTAAAAGGCTGAGTTCTTTGTTTTCTTGGATAGTTGGTTCAGTCATCAATTTCAAATTGTTTTGCTAAAGATATTGATTTGATGATAGAAATATAATGAAATGTTGGAGAATGGAGAAATCAGTGTCTAAAGGGCGTGAAATTTTTGGAATTCTGTTTCAGTAAATGATATAATATCAAAAAAAGGGCGACTCGAAATCATCAAGTCGCCCTCTTTTATAGTTTTGTAAAGTTTTGAAACAAACTATTTATTTAGTGCTTCAATACGTTTTTTGATAGCACCTGATTTTTCCAATTGATCTTTACGTGCGTAAATTTCTTTTAGAGCGATCAAAGTGTTCATGTCTTTATCGTTTAAGTTATCCGCTCTTTCGAAGTACGGAAGTGCTTTGTCAAAGTAAGTGAAAACTTCCGCTTTCTTAGCTTCATATTTTTTCAAACCAGCTTTTGAATAATCAGAATCCAATGCTGTTAATTCCTTTGTTTTAGCAGCTGCTTTGTTGTAGTACAATGCTCCGATACTGTAGATAGCATCGAAATACTTATCATCTTTTGTCAAAGCTTGCTCGTAACTGTTCATTGCTTCACCAAAATATTCATCTGCTTTTGCTGAGTTACCAGCTTCCATTTCTTTTTGGAATAAGTTGTCATAAACATTTCCAAGAGTTGAATATAAAGAGATGTTGTCTGGTTCTTTTTCAATAGCTGTTTTCAACTTACCAGTCAAAACATCTAATTTACCATCTTTCAAGTAGTGATTGATTTCAGCAAACAATAAAGATACGTCGTCTGGAAATTTAGCTCTTGCAGCTTCTAAGATAGCCAATCCATCTGCTGGATTTTTCTTAGACTTGATTTTGTACAATGCTTCGTATACAGCAGGCTTGTCGTAATTAGAATCAAATAATTTCTGAAAGATAGGTGCAGCATCATCTTCTTTCTCTGCATTCATTGCAGCTAAACCAGCAGCGAAACGCATGTCATTTACAGCAGTTTCGTCAGGAAGTGTTGAGTCTACTTTATTTGCTTTCAATAATTCATCTGCTAATAAAACACCTTTGAAGGCGTCATAAGCATTTGCGTAATCCTTAGCTTCGTAAAGACCCATTCCGATGTTGCTTAAGTGAGCAACTCCTTCTTTCATACCAGCAAGTGCATCTTTCGATTCATACTTTTTGACAGCAGAAGATTTAGCTTCCATAAAAGCTTTTACAGCAACCAATGCAGCATTCTTATTGGCAGGCTTGTAAGTAGGATCAGTTAATTTCGTTTTTACATCTTTAGATGCAATTTCGTTGTAAATTTTACCAGCAGTTAACCACGCTTTGGAAACAGTCTTAGCGTCAATAGAGCTTATGTTGGCAGTTACTTCATCAATACTTTTTTGAGCATCAACTAATTTATCTCCATTATTTTCTGGATCTAAATTGTAAGTACCTAAAGCTTTTTTGGCAGCTTTTAGTGCTTTAGCGGCATCTTGAGCTTGAATCGTTCCAACTGCAAGGGCAAGTGATAAAAAACAAAGAATTAATTTTTTCATTATCATGGATTTAGTGCGAAAATTTTGTTTGACATAGTTAAGACGAATTTGACACCGACTTTGTATGTTGTTCAAAAGTTAAAAATATGAATAAACTGTTAATACGGGGTTAACTCTTTTTATATTTTATTCCTCCTCTTCCCGAATTTTATTCAAATTTAAAGCGGGAGTTGAAGGTGTTAAATCATTAGGTAAATCGTTATCATTGGCTTCATCGTCATTGTCACTTTCTCTGATTACGGTAACATCTGCAATTGATTCATTCTCACCTAAACGAATTACTTTTACACCTTGTGCAGCACGCCCCATTTCACGGATTGCATTGACTGCCATACGGATCGTAATTCCATCCTTCGTAGTGATCATCAAATCATCTTTTTCATTGACTTGCTTGATACCAACTAACTTACCGGTTTTGTCTGTTACGTTGATTGTCTTCACTCCTTTTCCACCACGATTGGTCACTCTGTAATCATCCAAAGCGGTACGTTTTCCATATCCATTTTCAGATACTACCAAAATTGAAACAGATGGATCTTGCGGATCAACTGAAACCATACCTACTACCTGATCAGCTTCAGTTGCCAAGGTAATTCCTCTTACACCTGCAGCGGAACGACCCATTGATCTAACTTTTGCTTCTGGGAATCGGATGGCACGACCACTTTTGATCGCTAGTAGAATTTCATTTTGACCATTTGTCAATCTAGCGTCTAACAATTCATCTCCTTCTTTGATCGTGATGGCATTAATACCATTTGATCTTGGGCGAGAGAATTCTTTGACCAATGTCTTTTTGATCTGACCTTTCTTGGTACAGAATACGATATAATTGTTGTCCAAAAATTCTTCATCGGTCAAATCCTTGATGACAATATATCCTTTGACATTATCTTCTTTTGGCAAATTTAGTAGATTTTGAATAACTCTACCGGCAGCATTCTTAGTAGCTTCCGGAATTTGATATCCTCTAATCCAGAAACATCTACCTTTATCTGTGAAGAACAATAGATAGTTGTGATTGGTCGCAACAAACATATGTTCAATAAAGTCTTCTCCTTTGGTCTTACTTCCTCTAGATCCACGACCTCCGCGACCTTGTGCACGATATTCAGCGGTTTTAGTACGCTTAATATAACCTGCGTTTGAAATAGTGATAACTACCTCATCATTCGCAATCATATCTTCTACACTGATTTCACCATCTGCATACGTAATTTGTGTACGACGAGCATCGCCATACTTTTCTTTCATGTCCAGCAACTCCTCCTTGATAATATCACGACGCATGCCTTCATTCCCAAGTATTTCTTTCAAATGTGCGATAGTCTTTTGCAATTCTTCATATTCCAAACGAACTTTATCTCTTTCAAGACCTGTCAGTTTTTGAAGACGCATTTCCAAAATAGCTTTCGCTTGAATTTCAGAAAGTTCAAAAGTACTCATCAATCCATTCTTCGCATCTTCGACAGTTTTAGAAGCACGAATTAATTTAATCACTTCATCTAAATGATCAATTGCAATTAGCAATCCTTCTAAGATGTGTGCTCTTTCTTCTGCTTTTTTGAGGTCAAATTCAGTTCTTCTTACAACAACTTCTAGACGGAACTTAATGAACTCCTCAATCAGTTGTTTTAGGTTTAAAGTATATGGACGATTATCGACAAGACAAACGTTGTTGACACCATAAGAAGTTTGAAGTGGCGAGTATTTATACAATTTACTTAACACGACATTTGCGATCGCATCTCTTTTTACTTCTACCACGACTCTAAGACCATTACGATCTGATTCGTCACGGATATCACTGATTCCTTCTATCTTTTTGCTATTGACTAACTCGGCCATTTTGATGACCATGTTTGCCTTATTGACTTGGTATGGAATTTCAGTAATAACGATTACTTCTTTTCCAGTTTTGGTTGTTTCGATTTCAGCTTTTCCTCGAACGACTACTCTACCGCGACCTGTTTCAAAAGCTTGTTTGACACCTTCTGTCCCGTAGATAATACCACCAGTTGGAAAATCGGGAGCTTTGATGTGATTCATCAATTCCGAAATCTCAATAGCTGGATTGTCAATTGTTGCGATACATCCATCAACCACTTCTGATAAATTGTGAGGCAACATATTAGTAGCCATCCCTACTGCGATACCAGTCGCACCATTTATTAATAGGTTAGGAATTTTTGTAGGAAGTACGGTTGGTTCTTCAAGAGAATCATCAAAGTTCAATTGAAAATCGACCGTATCTTTTTTGATATCAGACAAAATCTCATCACTGATTTTTCTCAATCGAGCTTCTGTATATCTCATGGCTGCAGGACTATCACCGTCCATTGAACCATAGTTTCCTTGACCATCTACCAAAGGGTATCTCAAGGACCAATTTTGAGCCATACGTACCATTGCATCGTAAACGGAAGTATCACCGTGAGGATGATATTTACCTAAAACTTCACCAACAATACGAGCTGATTTTTTGTGTGGTTTCCCAGCTACGAGTCCAAGGTCGGACATACCGTAAAGTACCCTTCTATGTACTGGTTTCAACCCATCTCTAACATCCGGTAAAGCTCTTGAGACGATGACCGACATCGAGTAATCGATATATGCGGATTTCATTTCGTCTTCAATCGGAACCGGGATAATTTTATCTTGTGCCATAGTTGTTTTTCAAGTGCGGATTTGAATTAAAAAATAAACACAAAGATAACAAAAAGTGATCATCTGTTAGGTAGATTAGGTCAACTAAATAACGGTCTTTTTGGCTTAAATCGCTTTAAAATGGCTTATATGGCCATTTATGGTGTTTTTGATGGAGGAAAACGAATTAATATGAGATTTCTTGGAAAGGAATTTTAATAAAATCGATTCTTGGGGCTTAAAATGCGATTTAAAGAAAACTAAATGGAAATTAATAACTTCTTTGGAGAGACGCCAAAAGCAACAAGCGTAATAAGAAGTAAAGTAACCGCACAAAAAAAGCGGTAATACTGGTTTGGGAGTATCACCGCTGCTAACCTAGATTTTCAACAAACGGATTATGTTAATATAAAATCAATTTACTAGTGCGTTCAATTTTTTAAGATGAAGTAAATCTGCCAAGACGAACCCATGAAAAATACTTGGCAGACTTCCTTCAAATTTCGGTTTTTCTGAGATGACCTCAGTAAGCTACAGTAGCTTGACACTAATGTAAAAACGTAAACCGGGTTAAAAACCTAATTATCTTGGCTTTTGTGACTTATATATGATGTGAAAAAATAATATTTCGTAGGAAATAGATTTTACTTGTAATATGTATTGAATTGAAATTCAGCAATTTAATACATATCGATGTTTTTCATCATGTGTGACAGCATTCCCAATGATTAATACTAGCCTCTAAAGCGGAGTCGGTTTAAGCAAGAGCGTTAATTTGAGCGTCTCCGCTTTAGATGTAAGCAACAATCAACATTAATTAAAAAATCCACACTTTTCCGCGAACAAGTAGTCTTGAATTCACTTTATAATAGAGAGAAATATATCTTTGTACCACTTTTAAATGAAACGATGAGTAATTCAATTTCTAAGTCTGAAACCGTCAAACCCTACTCGGCTGCTGGCAGTAAGAAAACACAGGTTACGGATATGTTTGACAACATTGCACCGAAGTATGATCTGTTAAATCGAGTTCTTTCTCTTGGAATTGATACCATTTGGAGGAGAAAGGCAGTAAATCGGTTAAATGAAATAAGTCCGGGCAAGGTTTTGGATGTTGCCACTGGTACTGCAGATGTGGCGATTGAGATTAATAAGCAATTTAGAGAAACAGAAATTATCGGAATTGATATTTCTAAGGAAATGGTTGCTTATGGGAATAAGAAAGTGGATAAAAAGGGTCTGTCGAACCATATTAAATTGATGGTTGGTGACTCGGAGAATTTACCTTTTGAAAACAATAGTTTTGATGCGGTTACCGTTTCATTTGGAGTACGTAATTTTGAAAACCTTGAAAAAGGATTGAGTGAAATCAATCGAGTCTTAAAAAAAGATGGCAAATTGGTTGTATTAGAATTTTCCAAACCAACGATGTTTCCGTTCAAGCAAGGTTTCAATTTTTATTTCAAGAACATATTACCCCTGATAGGGAAATTAACTTCCAAAGATCCGAAAGCATATCATTACCTGTATGAGTCCGTTCAAAATTTTCCGGATGGTGATGCATTTCTTAGAGTCTTGGAAAAAACAGGATATAACTCAAATCAATGCACATCATTAAATATTGGCATCTGTTCCATCTACACGGGAAGAAAGTAATTTTTCTTTTTATACTGTCTTGTTTCTTTTTCAATGCTTCGGCTCAAAAAAAGAAAGGCAACTATAATTTCTTAGATTTCCAACAAAAGCCTTACTATTTCGGAATTACCTTGGCGTATAATAATTCTGATTACAAATTGCGTTTCAGCGATAGCTTCATTAACAACGATAGTATTCGATTAGCCAACTCAGTGACAGGACCTGGTTTCAATTTAGGGATTGTCAGTAATTTGAAAGTAGGTGATCATTTTGATTTCCGTTTTTTACCAACATTGTCATTTGCGGAAAGAAATATATCTTATGCAACTCCTGATAATTTTCGACTACCCTACACTCGTAAAGTAGAATCTGTTTTTGTAGAAATGCCTTTTCATATTCGATATAAATCGGTTCCATATAATGATAAACGGGTCTTTGTGATTGGTGGAATCAAGTATTCCTTTGATGTGGCTAGTGATTCACGTACTCGACAAGCCGATGAATTGGTCAAGATTGCACCCACAGATTTTCAAATTGAATATGGGGCAGGTGTTCAATTCTTCTTTCCATTCTTTATTTTTTCTCCAGAATTCAAAGTCTCTCACGGAATTGGAAATGTCTTAATCTATAACGAGGGCTTGGATGAGTCTACGATTATTGATAAGGTGATTTCTCGTAGCTTTACAATTTCTCTGCACTTTGAGGGATAGACGTCTGGGCGTTTTTTTAATGTAAAATGTAAAATTAGAAATGTAAAATAGATCTTGTTTCGTGTGGTTATGTGTGCACACGAAACAAGGTTTATTTTTAATTTTTCATTTCATTTAGCAATTTATATTGTTGCTCCTTGAGCAAATATCTTCTCTTATCTCCACGAATCGTTCCGACCACATTTACCAAGTTTGAAGTTGAATCATGTCGTAAAGTATCATTACAGATAATTTTCTCAATTTCATCTTCTTGGAAATAATATCTAATTACCCATAATTTTTCGGCATAACTAACTGGGTCGAAAGTAATAACAGTATCTACTGAAATTGCTTCTGTTTTTGTGTAAGACATTTTACAATTTTCGGCATTAATGGGTTGATTATCATTACATGAACAAATTGCAATCAGAAAAATAAAAATGTAAAATAGACTTTGTTTCAAGTGCACGCAAGAGTTACGTGTACACACCAAACAAGGTCTATTTTTAATTTTACATTTTTCATTTTTCATTCCAAATGTTGTCATTCTTATTTTTCAATCTTCACTACCCTTTCTGTCCAATTGTTTTCACCTATCGAAACTTCTAACAAGTAAATTCCATTATGGAGTTTGGATAAGTCAATTTCCGTTTCATTCTGGAATGTTTGTGAAATTAAAACACTACCTACATAATTAGACAATTGGATAATGGCTTCAGTGGATTGAGCTAGTTGTATAGATAAATTCCCAGTTGTTGGATTTGGGAAAATTTGAGGTTTTGTTATCTCCAATTCATCGACACCGACCATCAAATCATTTCCATCACAATCTTCATCAATATTATTATTAGGAATTTCGGTAGCGCCAGGATATATAGTCATATCACTATCATTGCAATCTTCCCAAATTTGAGAACCATCTTCATCGGCATCAAATGTAGATACCATGTTATTTTCAGTTGTGTTGGTTGTAATTGGTGGATTGAAGTCAAAATAGATACTAGCAGTGTTGTTAATAATTGTTTCTTCAGGAATAGCTACATTCGCCTTGATTCGATACATCACATATCCTTGACTCGCATCAAAATTGGTCGTACTATCAGGAAGAAAAATATTATGGAAATCGAATTTTAGGTATTGATTATCGGTCATCGTTGTACTAAGTATCTCTCTATGGCTAGACGCAATAACTGCAAAGGTAGATGGATCCAAATTGGTGTCCAAAGTATCTAAGATAATGACATCGTATGCTTCCGCGTTTCCAGTATTTTGAAAACGGACGGTGTATATTAAATCTTCTCCTATCAATGCATAATTTTGAGGATAAATCGGATTGACTAGCTTATCGTTTGGATCATAAGCACATTCGATCTCACCGCTATAATTAAAATCGTCTGAAGTGTAAGTGTTGATGTCATCCGAATATTCAATGTAACTTCTAAAGTTCAAAACTGCTCCTATTACTAATGGGATATCAATTTGAAATTGTTGGACCATAGCATTACTAGGAGGTAAATTTTCGATGTTCCAACCATATAAATTCGTGCCTGATGTTGCATCCGGCGTATTTGTAAAATTAATGTTGGAAATTCCCGGAGGTATTTCTACCCATAGTACTCCATCTATATAGTTTGTACCTAAATTTTCTCCAATTATATCTATAGTTTTGGTTGTAAGGCATCGAAAGATGGGAGCTGCGATGGATGTTTGAGCATCCGTCTGAAAAGTATTTGGATATAGTCCTATATAAAAAGTAGTGTCAGGTTCATTCTCAGTTAACGTGAAGTTTAAAGAAGTAGGTGTACTTGTCACATCCCAAAGTGGGGCACTTGATTCATTGAAATCAATCGAATAATTACCAACTGGCAAATAAGTAACCCCATCATTTTCCACATTTGTAAAAACAGTACTGTTAATTGGTTCAACCGTTGAGTTAGCCTCATATTGTAGTGGCTCATTAGCATCATAAATCCCATTTTGATTTAAATCGTAGTAGATAATTTGATAAAGTTTCCCAACATATCCACAATTGTATAACACTTCATTTACGGATAAACAACCGACTGCGTTTTCTCCAATTTCCGCGGATCCGCCTATATTCAAATGATCGCAAATTGCAAGGATACTACAGTTGGAAAGGTTGTAATTTAACTGGATATTTAAATCGTTGACTGAATTTAAATTAGTTCCTTCTAAACTTGTTAAACTTCCGCAAAATCTAAAATAAAATTCGTCACCTATAGTAGTTAAATTGTCCAATCCTTCTAGATTCTCAATCAGTGGTACTGCATAACAATTAAAGCCTCCTACTGTTGTTAGATTTTCTAATCCTTCAAAAGAAACTAGACTTTGGGCTTGACGTAATCTAAGTTCATTGTTAATGGTCGTTAGATTGTTGAGACCAGTGAAATTTAGTGGTCCGGCACCTGTTCCATTTGCATTTGAGATACTAAAATGTTCCATGGTCAATACATTTTCTAGTCCAACGAAATTCTCTAAGACTAGGTTGTTGGGAGCATAAAATTCTCCCATATTGATAATACTATTAAGTCCTACAAAATTTACAAGACTATTGTTGGAACTCACAATCATTTGAACAAAACTAGTCAGATTTGTCAACCCGACAAGATTCACTAAGTTGTCATTCTCACTCAAAGTAATATCACCCACTTCAACTAAACTTTCTAATCCAATAAGATTGGTAAGACCAGGATTTCCATAAATCGAAAGGTTTTCGGAAGTAGTTACATTTCCGATACCTTCCAGTGTTGTCAGATTTTCATTGCCTCCAATAGAATAAATTTCTGATACAGCAGTAACGCCGTGTAAGCCATTCAGATTCTGGAGCAGATCATTATCTTCAATTCTCAATTCAGTCAAGTCACAAGCAACATTTGATAAAGCACTTAGGTCTTGTAAACCAGTACCAACTAGAGAAAGTTTTTCTGTCAAAGCAGCAATATTTTGCAAACCATTTAAATTCGGTAAAGTCCCTCCTTCAATGATGACCCATTGGGTATTGACTACATTCGATAATGCTGAAATATCGATGAGATTTTCACAGTTAATGATTTCAATTCCTCCGGCAATTGAGGTGATATTTTCTAATCCACTTAAATTTGTTAACCCTGGATTCATACCAATTTCTAAACTTCCAAATACAGTAGTTATATTCTGTAGTGGCGTTAAATCATTAATATCTGATTCTTGTGAATAACCAATTTTTAAATTCACTGGAATCTCTGAACAATCTGGATAATCAATAATGAATTGATCAACATCAGCTTGTGAGAAAAAAGCAACACTTAAGAAGTCGGGACAATCTTGGGCATATATATTCTGTCCAAGAAAAACCAAAAGCATTGCCAAAAGATGAAACCTCATAATTGAATAAGTTAATTAGTGTAATACGTATAAAGATACGTTATTAAGAAACAAAGCGTTGCTAATTAATATTCAATTTAGGTAATTCCAATTTGTATTGTGTGAAACCATGTCTATTGAAGATGTAAATTGCATAATACCATTCTAATCTAATGTCTCACTATCTTTTCAGCCCACTTCTTTCCATTCATTTGAATTGTTAGTAAATAAATTCCCGTTGGTAATGAAGATAAGTCGATGTCATTTTCATTTTGAATGGTTGTAGAAATGAAATTGATTCCAACATAATTTGATAACTGAATCATTGCTACTCCATTTTGTGGAAGTTGAATATGAAGTTTCCCAGAAGTTGGATTTGGGAATATTTGTGGTCGAAGATCTTCGAAATCTGTAGTTCTGACCATCAAGTCAGACCCATCACAATCTTCATCAATGTTGTTGTTAGGGATTTCAGTTGCGCCAGGATTGATAGTGCTATTTCCGTCGTCGCAATCAGTTGCCAAATCAAAACCATCTTGATCTAAGTCGTCATCTAAAGTTTCATTGTTGCAATCTTCATCAATACCGTTGTAAGGGATTTCAGTGGCACCTGGATTGATGGTGCTATTGTCATCATTACAATCACTAGCGATTTCAAAACCATCTTGATCTAGGTCGTCATCTAAAGTTGCGCTATTACAATCTTCATCAATACCATTGTAAGGGACTTCAATTGCATCTGGATTAATTGCCATATTATTATCATCACAATCCTCCCAAAAATTGAAATTATCTTCATCTACGTCAAAAGATTCATACATTTCATTGGTCGTGGTATTTGTGATTATTGGTGGATTAAAATCGAAATAAATACCGGCTGTATTTGTAATTATAGTACCATCTTCGACATCTTCATTTGCTTTTATTTTGTACATAACGAAACCTTGACTTTCATCAAAATTTGAAGTACTGTCAGGTAAATTGATATCAATAAAATTAAAACTGAGATATTGATTAGCATCCAAAGTAGTAGATAAAACGTCATCATGACTGCTTGCAATTACGCGGAAAGTACTAGGATCTAGATTAGCGTCCAATGTATCTTTGATGACAACATCATAGGCTTCTGCATTTCCAGTATTCTGAAAACGAATCGTATAAACCAAGTCCTCATCTGTCAATGCATAATTAAAAGGATAGACAGGATTTACTAATTTGTCATTCGGATCATAAGCACACAAAACAATATCTTCAAATCTATACGAACGATTTCCATAACTACCATTTACTTGATTATATCTGATGGTAGTAATAAAACTTAATGGGTTACCTTCTGAGAAATCTGGAGGTCCAGGTATTTTCAATTCAATTTGTTTATGCACTTTATGTCCAGGAGAAAGGTTGTCAAAATACCAACCATATTTGAGTGGCGAAGCAGTCGTGTCCGGTATATCTATAAAATTGATGTCAAGGACTAGTGGATCCATATTGAACCATAGTATTCCGTCAGTTACAATAGTTCCTTCATTTTCTGCATACATATCAAACGTAACAAAATTGTTGCATCGCATATTTTGCGAAGTCGTAGCTGGAAACATATAGGATACTTCTTGAGCTGGGTATAGTCCTACTTGAAATGTGTGTATAGGGTCCAATTCATTAAGTGTAAAATTAGTTGAAGTACTAGTTGTCACCTCCCAATTTGGAAGACTAGCTGGATTAAAATTAATTGTGTAATTAATGTTAGGAGCAAGGTAACTGAAACCACCATTTTCAGAATTCGAAAAACTTATTGAATTTCCTGGTGATATACTGAAGTTGCCAGTAGGACCATAAGTCTCATTCGAATCGAAAATTCCATTCTGGTTTAAATCATAAAATGTAGAATGGTAAATGATGCCAAGGTCTTGGCAGCCAGCAATTACTTCTTCGAGCGTGTTACAACCAGCTCCGTTTCCTATTTGAATATCGGTAGCACCACCGCTACTTTGATGTGCACATATAAAGGGGGCATTGCAGCCTGTTAAAATAGTATTGTCAGTAAACCACAACCAACCGACGAGCGTTAAAGAACTTAGCCAATTAAAATTTTCCAATGAATGATTACTCCATAATTGAAATCCTTCTTCGATAATCGTTAAGTTTTGAAGTCCCTCAAAATTAGTAAAGCTGTCACATCCTGTAATAGATAACTCTCCATTAACTGTAGTAATGTTTTCTAATCCACTAAAATTAATTAGGTCATCGCATTCATTGATGAAAAAATTGTCGCCGATAAAACTCAGATTTGGAAAACTTTCAAAGTTTTGAATATTGGGTTGATTGCTTATTGAAAAACTCCCTTCAATTATGGTTAAATCTGGGAAGTTAAATGACTCCAAAAGTACGTTGTCAGTAATATACAGACGTCCTCCAATCATGTTGATATTATTTAATGCTGAGATGTCAGTAATATCTGATGGACTATCAACAATCCCGATTTGGACATCCCCTTCAATTTCTGTGCAATTTGGATAGTCTATTAAAAAGTCATCTAAGTCTGATTGGTAATAGAAAATAATTCCATTAGGCAAGCATGATTGAGCTAACAATGAATTTGCAAATAGCAATAGAATGGTCAATAAATAAAATGATCTCATGAGAATTTTTTTAAGCTTAGTACAAATTAAAATGAGGAAGAAATACTTTGAAGCTAATTTAATAACGTTAGCAATACTATTACGTCCATTATGTAACAATAATAAGACAAAAAAAGCTCCAAAATCTGCATTGTTAAGTGTTTATTAAAGGGAATTCAATCTTACGACGCGTTCAGACTTGAAAGCGTAGATGAACGCGTTTGTATTTGAAAATTAGAGAATAAAATTGTTAAGAATTTGTCCTAAATGAAAACTTATTTCTGCGATAATTCGATTTTAACAACCTCTATCACATCCGGGAAAAAGGAATTAAACTCCTCATTAAACAAATCAAAGTCTTCCAACAATTGATCAAAAGCAGTGTCAAAATAAGAAGGGAAAGAAGTGCGATCAGACATTTTCTCAAAAGTAAAACGCATGCCTTTTTCAGTTCCATAAGCCATCAACCAATCAGCATCCACCATTTTAGGCACTCGTTTCTGCAATCTTTCAGGCATTAATCGGATGTTGCTTTCTAAAACTTGGTAAGCCCAATTAGAAAATTTTCGGAGCGTTTCATTTGAGTAGGTTGCCCAGTTTTTGGCCAACAAATAATCGTACAAGATATCAATTACAACGGGTGCATATTTATGCTGAACGGGCATTAGTCTAGCAGTTCCTTGTCGAACCATCGGATGATTATCGGTGAAGGAATCTATTTTTCTGTGCAGATGAATTCCTTTTTGTATCTCTGGGGAATATTTTCCAACCTCATGATTTCGAATAAAATCAGCAATGAAATTACCAATCAACAAATCTGGATTCTTATTAGATAAAAATAAGTGTGCTAAGAAATTCATAGAGATGAAGGTAATACAAATTGTACATTGAAAATGCTCGTTTTAATAACTATATTTGCGCTTCTTTTTAACATAGAATTTTAATTATGGCACTAAAATGTGGAATTGTCGGCTTGCCGAATGTAGGAAAATCAACTTTGTTTAATGCATTGACCAATGCAAAGGCTTTGGCTGCGAATTATCCTTTTGCAACAAAAGACCCAAATGTTGGAGTGATTACGGTACCTGATGAACGGTTGGACAAATTATCTGAGTTGGTAACACCTGAAAAAGTACAACCAACAACTATAGAAATCGTAGATATTGCAGGATTGATAAAAGGTGCAAGTCAAGGAGAAGGATTAGGAAATCAATTTTTGGCAAATATTCGTGAAGTAGATGCCATTGTTCATGTTGTTCGTTGTTTTAAAAATGACAATGTTGTCCACGTTGACGGAAGTGTGGATCCTGTTAGAGATAAAGAAATTATTGATACTGAATTGTTATTAAAAGACATCGAAACAGCAGAAAAACGGACAGACAAATATCGCAAGATGGCCAAAAGTGGTAAGAAGGAAGATCAGGTCATGGCGGAAGTAAGTCAACGAATTTTGGATCACATGAATGACGGGAAACCTGCTCGTACTTTTGCTTGTGAAAAAGTGGAAGAAGAAGATTTGTTGAAAGAACTTTTCTTATTGACTGCTAAACCTATCTTATATGTGTGCAATGTTGATGAAGATTCGGTACATGACGGAAATGACATGACCAAAGCATTTACAGAAGCGGTGAAAAATGAAAATGCACAAGTGATTTTAATCTCTGCTGGGATTGAAGCGGATATTGCAGAGTTGGAAACAAAAGAAGAACGTCAAGAATTTTTGGCTGAAATGGGACTTAAAGAACCTGGTGTTAACAAAGTAATTTCGGCTTGTTATCGTTTGCTAAATTTGATTACTTATTTCACTGCTGGTGTCAAAGAAGTACGAGCTTGGACCATTCCAATTGGTACTAAAGCGCCTGGTGCTGCTGGTGTAATTCATACTGATTTTGAAACTGGTTTTATTCGTGCGGAGGTAATTAAGTATGATGATTTCGTTTCTTTGGGTTCAGAACAAGCGGTCAAAGAAGCAGGGAAACAAGGTGTTGAAGGAAAGGAATATGTGGTTGCCGATGGGGATGTGATGCACTTTCGATTTAATGTTTAATGGTGGGATGCAAATGATGATGGGATGTACCCATCATTTGCAGATTATATCGTTCCGTTGGAACTACGTACGTGAATGCAAGTTCCAACGGAGCGATAAAAACCACAGATTTGGGAAAATGATGATAGGATCTTCCCATCATTTGCAGATTATATCGTTCCGTTGGAACTACGTGAATGCAAGTTCCAACGGAACGATATAAACCATCAGATTTGGGAAAATCCCAAATCCAATTTCAAAACCCCTGAGCAGCCCTACCCTTCAATCCCAACATCGTATCATAAGGAATATCCACCACTCCAGCATTCGCCAACCAATCAGGAATATTACCACCCGGATCTGCATGTGCGGACGTTGTTACTAATACTTGTCCATTTGCCATCGGTGTCAATCTCCAATATCCAGACATAAAAGTAATTCTAACCAATCCATCTTTATGAGGAATATAATCAGGTGCAGCACTCATCCTGATATTAATGGTTCCGTCGTCCCAAGATTCCCATTGAAAATGAGTAATAATATCTCGATCACTTACTGGCCAAGGTGCTGGATTGCGAAAATATACATGGTAATCGGTATCGCCATTTTGATTGAGAATATCACTTTCAGAAAGCCCTTCTCCCCAATTTTTATGATCATCATAATCCTTCAGAATTTTGGAAAGCAACTCTATTGAAGCATTGCTGATCATCTCACATTTATATTCTTTGAGTTGATATCCTGGAACAGAACGTGTATAAACTTTAACCCCATTTTTGGACTTAGCTAGTTTCCATTCCGATAACATAATATTGATGGTAAAAGAAGTGGTTATAAGAGAAATAGCAGCTAGAAAAGCGATGCTCGGTAGAAATTTGAGAGAAACCATACTTATAACAGGAATTATGCTCTTAAGACGTGAAAAACGAGAAAAGTCACACTTTAAAAACGGTTTTTTTGATAAAAACTTAATGTATTGATAATGAGCTAGTTATGGAGCTTAAAATGATGTTGATAACTTTTAATGTCTAGTCAACTTTGCCTAAAAGTCGAAACGAGTCAAGAAATTTATCCCCATCTCTCCTATTTGCTCGCTTATTATTCGAAAACACTTGGATTAGATAGAAACGGTTATTAACCAAAAAAGCCTTGGATTTAACGATTTTGTTATCGCCATAACTAGTGCGCCACAGTCTTCCTGGAAAACCTTCTATTTGCTCTGGAGATTTATAAATCAGCTTTCCACCTTCGGGAATGGATTGACTAACTGTCGTTGCAAAAAATTCTAGCAACATATCTGTGGAGTCAGAATGTACAGAATGCAACGGGTATTCGCAGTAACTAACTGAAAAGATCGTTTTATCTTCTTTTTCTAAATTTTCCGCATGATAGTAACTGAAGTAATCTATTGTTCCAATATCGGTTTCAATAGTTCTCACATCTTGAATGATGTCTCCTGGCGTTAATATGGAAAATTGTCCTTCATTGGATTTGAAAACAGTCCAGTCAGCAGGAATTAGAAATGTGGCTGAAAAAAGTAGCCACATTGTATTTTTAATAAGTAGTGTCATTATTTAAAGAACGTGAAAATTAATTGATTCGTTTGTAAGAGAATTAGTATTTAAGATTTCTTTTATACTTCTAGCTCTTGAGAGCTTGCTCCAAAATGGTAAATTGTGAATGCCTATGCTAGTTTTAATCTGAACTAAAATGAATCCTCCGTTGGAGTCTTTGCACTTTTTTACGCCAAAATAAATTTACTAGGACTTCCAACATGCGTCAAAAAAAGCTTGTGCATGGTCCTAGTGCAAGCAACATAAAGCATTTGTCGATCAGGATCGGTCACGTAGTTTTTATCGGTACAATATGGAACAATCACTTGATCAAATTCCAATCCTTTAGCTAAATGTGCAGTTGTAATAACAATACCACTTCCGAATGAAACACTGATCGCATTTAAGAGATTGGTTTGGAATTCCATTTTAAGTGATTCATAAAGTGTGTTCGCTTGCTTTTGCGTTTTGGTAATAATTCCCAGTGAGTTAAATTCGCTTGCGTTGAAATCAGCAACTAATTTTTTAATCGCTTCCAATTCAGCATCCTTATTTTTGAAAGCCAAAATTTGTGGCGCTTCCCCATGTCGTTCCAATGCCTCTACATTTACATGTTGACTGATTCGTTTTGTGAATTCGGTGATTTCATAGGTCGATCGATAACTTTTCAGCATCGTCATTGATTCTGCACCAGGAAATATTTTTTCGAGCATTTCCAAATTAGAAGAGCTGAAAGGATTGACAGATTGATTGATGTCTCCTAAAATGGTTTTGGGGCAAGTATATAAACTTTTCAGTACTTGATATTGCACAACGGAATAGTCTTGCATTTCATCAATGACCAAGTGTTTAATTTTTTTGTTGGGTTTAATGCCTTCAAGTTTCATTTTGAAATACAAAAATGCATAGACATCACTCCATTCATAAGTGCTTGCTTTTTTTAATTTGAATAATTCGGGTCTACCTAACCAGGTATAAAAATTTTTGTACAAAACTTTTGGATTGTAAGATGGAAACATTTTGCGAATCGTGTTATGCAACTCCGTTCTGTCTTTGTACTGAATTTCTATTTTATAAAATCGGAAAACATTTTCAACCACTTCTCTCACCACTTCATTAAATCTTTTTAAAAGCGGCATTCTATGGTACTTCTCAAATGATTCTTTAATAAACCAGGATGGAACCAATTTTCCTTTTACTCGAATATCTGTAACTTTCAACCCATCATTTTGTAGCCATATATAATATTCATCGATTTTCTTAATGAGTTCTTTGGAAGATTTAAATTGAATTCGTTCTATTAATTTTTGATCTGTTTTTTCCAGCAATGTGGTGACTTGTTCGAAGAAAGTTTGAAATTTTATCTGATATTCTAACAATTCATCGGCAATTTCTTCAACACTGGTTTCTGCAACGGATTCTTCCCCTAATTCGGGCAATACATTGGAGATGTAACTAGCAAAGACTTTATTTGGAGAGATAATCAGCATATCTTGTGAAGTAATGGTTTCTTTAAACCGATACAATAGGAATGCAATTCGGTGTAGTGCTATCGATGTTTTTCCAGAACCTGCTACTCCTTGAATGATGAGGAATCGTGCTTCTTCATTTCGAATTATCGCATTTTGTTCTTTTTGAATAGTAGCAACAATATTCTTCATTTTAGAACTTGATGCCTTGTTGAGTTCCTTTTGCAACACTTCATCATGAATGGTTAAATCCGTATCCAACATATATTCCATCTCTCCATTCCGAATCTTGAATTGCCTTTTTAACAAGATGTTGCCTTTCATCTTTCGCAGTCGAATAAAGTAATGTGCCTCTCCTAGTTCAAAGTCATAAAACAAACTTGCAATAGGTGCACGCCAATCAATTACTAAATTATTTTTGCTTTCTGTGTCTTGAAAATTATGTACACCAATGTATAAATTATCTATTGTTGATTCGACTTTGTTTTGAAAATCAATTCTACCAAAAAATGCCGTGTCTTTTAATCGGACCAACCGTTTTCTATTCTCAACACTATGATCTCCTTGCACTGTATAGTTACGAATCACTTCCCGCATTGCATTTTTTTCAAGGTTGTCCATGTCGCGCTTATGATCTTGCATATGCTTATACATCTCAGCAATCTCATCACTCTTACCTTGTATGGCGTTATTTATTTCAGCAATTTTCTGATCAACTTTTATAAGTAAATTGGATAGGTAAGTTTTTTCTTTTTCTTCTTCTGACATTTCGTTAGTTAGTTGTGCCACCCATTTTATGTAAAGGTATTGTTATTTGGTTATAGGTGCATTGTCTTTCTTAGCGATGTGTAAGTAACAAACTATTGCTGAAAATGTCAAGAGAAACGTTGTAGTTGATTGTTAATTACAGAAGGGTTTCAACTACCAAAGTGCTGTACTAGGTTTCATCTCCTTGATAAAGATTACCCCGTCAAAATGATTACTCCATTTTGAAGTGCATTTTATATTAGTGTAAAAAAGTTGAGTTTGATATTTGTCCAATTTATTTATTTTTTCAAATTGTTTTAAGTCGATAAAAGCAGTATTAAATTTTTTCAATCTTCCTTCCAAAGAATCGCTTTTGTGCTTTCCGATTTTATTGGTTTTTTTCTTGTTTAAATAATTCAAAGTTTTGCCACTTCCTGCTGCAATGGCGATGGAGTAAACTTCTTCTGAGAATTCATTATAAATATGATCTCCCAATTTTTTAAGACCTATTAATATATGTTTACTATGCTTTCCTGTTAGTTCAATGTCCTTTCTAATAATGTGTGCGTTGGCTGCCCAAACAATTACTTTTTCGTCTGGATTTTGGTCCAGAAAGTGTTTTAGATTGTTGAACATTTGCTGATCACGTTTCTCAAATGAGCCTTCTCTTTTTGTCCATTTTATTTCGGCTAATACTTTGACATTTTCGAAATATTGTTTCCATAATTCCTTTTCTTCTTTATCGACAATTGAGAATACTTGTTCTTTAAAATAATCGAGATGTGCATGAAAAGTAGTTTCATCAATTTGATGTTCATCGTCTTTTGGAAATTTCAACCAATGACTCATGATCTTTAATTCACCGACCAATTCTTTGAACTTTGTATTTTCTATTGCTGATTTTGGCAGTGTTTTACGAAGAAGATTTGTGAAGACCATTTCATTTTCACTTCCAGAGAATTGCGGATCAATACCGATTACTTTGAGTTCATTTTCTTTTCCAAATTCGTTGTCTATGTATTTAAATAAGCTGTTCGTTTCTTTTACTTGACTCCAAATGTAATAAATATGCTTTTTTGATAACAAATTAATTGGAAACAGATTAGATTTCGATTTCCAGATTTCGCTGCAATCGATCATACCTGCTTCCATGACCAAAGTATTGAATCCATGTGTTTCGTGAAGATATTTAATCAAATCTGTCTTTACTTCAAATGAACTTCCATCTCCATGATCCAATTCCCCCAATAAAATAATTCTTTTGTCACTGACAAGTTGGTCGAAGAATGCGGGGTGCTCAAACAGTACGTTAGAGATATTCATTTCCGTAACAAATTGACCTGATGGAACTTGTCCATTTAATTGAATCGTCCAAATTAAGCATAGTAAAAAAACACAGTTTTTCATGGTCTTTTTTTTGAATTGACGCTTGAAGACACGGTAAGTTACATATTCAGTTGAAAATAAATTGGAATGACTTTTTAAGCCTAATAATTTAAACAAAACATCTACAAACTCCCATACATCAAATCCTTCAACCTCGACCCTTGAATCTCAGGCATATGATACGTGTTGTTGAATTTTTCAATCGTATTTTCAATGTCAAATTTCAGGTCGCTGAATTGATGTGGTAAATGATCGCCACAATAAGCCTCATTTTCATAGCCACCTATGATACCACTGAATTTTTCGTAATACTGTGTTCCTCGATTGGTGAAATTGATATACTGTCCAATAAAATCAGAAACTCTTCTGGTTGCAAATTCTAGATTCACTTCATTTTTGACAGAAGTTTTAATCGAATCTTTATTGTTAGATTCAGAAAGACCGTTATAGGTTTTTATTAATTGATCGAGTGTTCCCCAATCGTCGATTTGTCTACATTTTTCAAGGGGGACATGATAACCCACTACCTTTGTGTATTCTTCAAACAATTTTTCGCAGTCTAATTTCAAACGATCATTGGCTTTTTTCAAAAATTCAACTTCATGACGAATGGTATTTAGATCTGAGTTCATACGAACCGTGAAGTCCAAAATGCAAGCCACTTCCTCAAAATCTTTTTCTTTTTCTGCTTGGTCTCCATTGCTCAAAAACAAACTTACAATCGTGTAGGAAGCGGACATAAAAGGGTTGGTTTCTAATAAAGAGGGCATTTTCAAACCAAATTTCTTGTGTTGATTTTTCGACAACATTTGCTTGGCTTCTTTGAATTCCGGATAGCTATTTGGGTTGGAAAGAGAAGCTACGTTTTGATACGTCTGCATACTTGAAAAATGGTGTTCAAGGCCAAGAATTTTTTCATACAACAATTTGATCATATCGATGCCTTTTCGATATCGGATTTCCAAAGTAGTTTGTTGATAATAATTATCAATTTTTTGGATTTCAGATTGGAGTTGAATTTTTCTTACCAACAACTTGTTAAATGCTTTTTTCTTTCGTTGAGGCAAACGGTTTATTTCTAAATTTACGTTGTCCAATTGTAAATAAAGTTGGTCACTTTTTTGAACAAATTCAGATTGATTTTGTCTTAATTCAATAGCAAAGTCATATCGCCATTTTTCAATCGGTGGGTCTCCAATCGCAAATAAAGAATATTGAAATGAGAAAAGGAATGTACAGGATAAAATGAATCTACCAATGTTACTCATGACGAAGAATTTAAGTGTGTTATAAAAATGTGCACATTCAGCAATTAGAACGATTCTACTTGCAACTTAAACTAGATGATAAAAATGCACTATACGTTGCCTGTCGGCGAATGGTAAATTCTTCAACTTATGATAATTCAATTTTGATATAATACCCTAACGCAGGATTTCTAAAAAGTAATTCCCTTTAACAAAATAAATATTGTAATTTTTCACTTTCACTTAGTAAGCTATAAAAATAATTGTATGAGATTCTTGTTGTTTATATTTTCTTTAATTTTTGTAACGCCAATATTTTCACAAACGGACCAATTGATTGTTTGGAAAAATGAATCCAAACCTGTTTTAAAAATCGAAGATATTGAAAAGATAAAAGAAATAGCAGAAAAAAATAATTTGGAAATAATTTTCAAAGAAGTGAATGATGGGATTCCGGCAGCAATATCTTATACACCTACTATCGTTTTTCAAAACGCAAATGGCCGTTCCTTTTATTATGGTCGCTATTTGAATATTTCTAGAATGGAAAACTTTATTCGTTCGTCCAAACTAGCTCATCAAGTTCCAATTCGGAATTTCAAAAAGGAAATTTTGGTTTGGGAATCAGGTAAAACAAAAGTAATGGCACCATTGAAGTTGACTGAATTAAAAGGGGAAGTGCCGAAAAAATACAACGAAGAAGTGTTTGTACTCAATGCTAAAAAACAAATCGCTGAGGGAATGAAGTCATTCAAATTCTATGACACTTTTGATGCTACCCGAACCACACGAAGTTTTTATTTCAATCTTTATCCGTACGTGGATGAAAAATGTAATTTAACAATCGGTGCAGAAATATTCAGCCAATACAATTGTGTAAAACCTGTTTTTCAACAGTACGAAAACGGAATAGTTTCTGGCAAATGGAAAAACCGAAAACAACTTTTTAAACAAGCAGGCCAATTAATAGAAGAAAAAATATTGAGTTTGATGGCTGCATCTGAAATTGGAGATGCCTTGCAATCCATTCCTGAAAATTTACCTACCAAATCATGGAAGCAACTAGCGCTTGATTTGCCAACTGCCATTTTACAACAAAATAATTCCGATACTCCAATTGAAACCTTACCGTCCCAATGGGAAGTTGAATTACCAAAAGATAAAACACAACCCTTTTGTATTTTTAGTTTTTGGGCACCGCTGGACAACTATGCAGGTGAAGTAAAAGACATGAAAGGAACTTTTACTTTACGAAATGAAAACCAATTAAGTTCTGCTAAAGGTAATTTTGAAGTACAAACTGCAGACATCACAATGGGGGCAGCAGATTTTGATCATGAGGTGCAAAACAAAATGCTGAATAAAAAAGATTTTCCGATCTCTACTTTTGTTTTTGACACCTTTGAAGTAGTTGACCATCAATTGAAATTAGGAAATCCCGAAGCATTTGTTGCCAAAGGAAAATTTACAATGATGGGCAGAACCATACAATTGTTTGCTGAAGGACAGATAATGCCTGTAAAGAATGAAAATGATGAGATAAGATTACAAGTAAATTGCACATTTAATTTACCTTTATTCGACGCTTTCAGGGTAGAAGGACCTGATGGTCCAGCCCCTGCAAAGAACACATTGCAATATTTTATGAAATTCAATTTAAAACCTATTTTAAATTAAAAACAAAAATCAAACGGTATGAAATTTTTAAATTTTCTATTTGCTTTTTTATTGGTAGCTGCTTTTACAAGTTGTGATACTACTAAAAAAGTAACCTCTACTACCCCATCATCAACAAGTACTTCCGCTTCTAATACAGCAAACGCTAAGCAAGCTCCATCTAAGCCTAAAGTAAAAAAGCCAAAGTCAACAATGACTAAACCTACTAAGCCAAAAATGGACACAGATGAAGTAGCGACTCCTGATCAACCGAAAGTTGACATGAAATCGAGCACCGTTAAGCCAAGTAAAACTACCAGCACAGATATCACAAAACCTGGCAAGACAGATATTTTAGACACGCCAGGAAGCATTACTTGGGAAGCTGCCAATGACAGATATAGCGCAGAAGGAACTTTCAAAAACTGGAGAATGACAGATGTCAAAATGGTTGGAGACGATTTGAACACATTGACAGCGAAACTTGAAATTGACTTAACTTCTATCTGGGAAAAAAGTCCTAAGCTAACAGATCATTTAAAAGCAGATGATTATTTTGGTGTTGAAGAACATCAATTGGCTACTATTGAAGTAAAGCGAGTTTTCAAAGGCAAAGAAAAGCACACTGCTATTATGTGGTTGACGATGCGAGGTAAAGAACAAAAACTAACCGGAAATTTTGAAGTAGTTAGTATGAAGCCAATGAGAATCAAGGGAGAAACAATGGTTGACAGAAGCGTTTTTGGAATTGGTGTTGATAATACTTCAGTACCTAATGAGATTAAGGTGATGTTTGATACGGTGATTCCTAGGTAATAATTTGATTTAGATTTTTAAAAAAGGAGCTTGGCATTATTGTCAAACTCCTTTTTCGTTTTTCTAATTTTCGTTTGCAACTAATTTGTTAAATTTAAAAGCTATTTGCTAGTTTGGAATTGATTCTATGAAAAATCTAAGTTTTCTTTTATTTTTAATGCTTCTTGCTAAGAATATTTTTGGTCAATCAAATAATTCTTTTGACATGGTTATAGGATTGGAATATTCGGATAGATTAAATAAAGAAAAACTTGTGGATCCAGAACTTGTGGAAAATTTTGAGGTTTTTCATAGATATGGAAAATTTAATTACCGTTTAGGTTTCAATTGGAACAATCGAATTTCAAACAAATTATTCTTTAAATCAGGACTTCGTTTATTTAGTGTTGGGAGTTCATCTGGTAAGTTTGATTTAGAATTGGATCCAAACAGCAGCTTCATACAACCTACCGAAATTGAATTCATTACAAATTATTTTTTAGTGGAAATTCCTCTTGCGGCTAGATATCTATTTAATAATAATAAAATTTCTCCTTTTATAGAAATAGGATTTTCGCCTTCTTATTTTCTGACCAGAAACCTAAAGAGAATCACGGATATAGAAACAAGCTCAAATTTTGGAAGCAGGTTTGATTCCAGTTTCAATAAATTTCATTTTGCAGTACTGGTTTCATTTGGTATGAACTATTCTTTGAATGATAAACTGCAATTATTTGCTCAACCTATTTATAGAGTGCATTTATCTCGTTTTACTAAAACTACAAATTCCAGGTATTACAATTTTGGTGCAGAATTTGGTGTAAGGAGGTTGTTAGGGAAAAGTAGACTTCGCTAGATATAGGATGAGCTTGAAGCTAATTAAGGCCTCTTTTTTATTAATGCCAATTAAGCAATTTTCTTTCATTCCAATATTTTATTGGCTCGACCTTAAAAGATTTCAGAAGCTGCAATTCTTGATCATCTAAACTAAAGCTGTTCATTTTTAGATTTCCGTCCAAATGCTGATCCAAAGATGCACCGCTCAACACTTTAAATACAGGAACACTATCCACACAAAATCGAAGTGCTATTGCATCAATTCCAACACTATATTTTTCTGCCAATTTACTTAGTTGTAAGTAGGCTTCCGAATAATTCGAATATTTTGGATTTGGGAAAACACGACCGTTTGCTAAAGCTTCTTTGATGACGACTCGTTTATTTTCACTTGTGATGCTTCGTATTACACTTGCTGCACTTTGATCAAACACATTATAAGTAATTTGAAATACCTCAAAAAGTTGAACACCATCAACTTCTATATCAAGTGCTTTTTTCAAAACACCAACCTGATTTGCCCCAGTTGTTGACAATCCTATTTTTAAGTGGTGTTCATTTTTTAATCCAGCCAATTGATGTAATATCTCTTGGTTTTCCAAAACACCAGTTTCTAAAGTTGCGGAATGAATTTGATAAGTAGTCAAATACGGCAATAATTTTTGGGATTGCTTCCATTGCTCATTAAGCTTATTGATGGAATGTTCTTTCATCTCATGAACGGTGGCATTTTTGTCAAAATTTGCGACATAGGTATAACCCCATTTGGTGGCTAGCTCGATGGTTGGATCTTGCTTTTCTTTAACCCAATCTATTAGTAATTGTTCTGCCATTCCATATCCTGGAGCCGTATCGAAATACCGAATTCCAGCTGCGTATGCTTTGCTTAATAAATCATGTCCTTGATTTCGAAATTCGGAAAGTGCAAATTCATCTTGTCCTTTCTGTTGTCGAATGTTGATGTAATGAGGTCTTCCAATAGCAGCGGTACCTAAACCTAAAGATTGTATTTTTTTCAAGCTTTGGTTTTTAGATTTTTTGCATAATAAAATGGTAAGCGATTGTCGGCGTTCTGTTGTATGGTTTTAAGTTCGACTACCGCTGAATCGAGATCAGTATTTCGATGTAGATACCACAAAACTTTATTTCAATTCAGCGTAATCATACTAATTTGAACTCCCTACTTCTTCTTCCCTTTCCATCCATCCTTCAAAGTAACCGTCCGATTAAATATCAAATGCTTTTCAGAACTTTCTCGAGCAGGTGTAAAGTAACCCGTACGCATAAATTGATACTTTTCTCCTACTTTAGAATCCTTCAATGAAGGTTCCACATAAATCGTCTGATGAATTAAAGATGCTGGATTTAACAACTCCAAATATTCTTTAGTTTCATGATTGGTTGGAGACGGATCCGAAAATAAAACATCGTATATACGTGCTTCTGCTTTTACTGCATGTTGGATGGATACCCAATGCAAAACGCCCTTCGCTTTAATTCCAGAATTGTCTGAACCACTTTTACTTTCTGGGAAATAGGTGCAGTTCAAATGAGCGATATTGCCATCACTATCTTTAACGGCTTCATCACAACGAATGATATATGCACCTTTTAAACGAGAATGAGCTCCTGGAAATAACCTGAAAAATTTCTTTGGAGGATCTTCCATAAAGTCGGTTTCCTCAATATAAAGCTCTCTACTAAATGGCACCATTCTTTTTCCGCTGTTCTCATCTTCTCGGTTGTTGTCCATTGGTAATTCCTCTACTTGTCCTTCTGGATAGTTGGTGATGACTACTTTTAATGGTTTCATCACGGCCATGACACGGGTTGCAACTTTATTCAATTCATCTCGAACACAAGAATTGAATAATGAGATTTCAATTAAGTTTTCTCTTTTGGTAATTCCTGTTTTTGCACAAAAATTGCGAATCGCAGCAGCCGGAATTCCTCTATTTCTCATCCCAGACAATGTCGGCATTCTAGGATCATCCCATCCAGTAACATGGCCTTCATTGACCAAACTTAACAATTTTCGCTTACTCGTAATCATGTACTCGACATTCATACGTGCAAACTCTGTTTGTTTACTAGGAAATATACCTAAAGTTTCAATACACCAATCATACAATGGTCTATGATGCATAAATTCCAATGAGCATAAAGAATGCGTTATATTTTCAATGGAATCAGATTGTCCATGTGCAAAATCATACATTGGGTAGATACACCAATCATCACCAGTTCTGTGATGTGTCTCTTTTTTGATTCTGTAAATCAAAGGATCTCTCATCAACATATTTGGTGAAGACATATCAATATTCGCTCTCAACACTTTACTTCCGTCTTCAAATTCTCCAGCTTTCATTCGTTGAAATAAATCAAGATTTTCTTCTATGCTTCTTGACTTAAACGGACTGTCTATTCCTGGCTTTGAAGGTGTTCCTTTCATAGATGCAATTTCTTCAGGAGAAGAATCATCTACATATGCTTTTCCTTTTTTAATTAAATCTACAGCAAATTCATAAAGTTGCTGGAAATAATCTGATGTAAACAATGGTTCACCATCCCATTGATACCCTAACCATTTGATGTCTTTTTTGATTGACTCAACATATTCTGTCTCTTCAGTTGTTGGATTGGTGTCATCAAAGCGCAAGTTGGTTTTTCCACCATATTTTTGTGCGATTGAAAAACTAACCCAAATTGCTTTTGCGTGTCCAATATGCAAATATCCATTTGGCTCGGGAGGGAATCGTGTGAGTACGCGTCCATCATGTTTGCCAGCGGCAATATCTTTTTCAACTATTTCTTCTAAGAAGTTTAAACTTTCTTTTTCTGAACTCATTATTTTGTTTGTGTTCGTTTTATTTAAATTTTCCCTAACGTTTTTTACCCCTTTTGTCTCTCGACATTTTCCTCTGCAAGCAAGGGAAAAAAGTTCAAACTGAAAATATGATTATTAATTATACTTCAGTTTTCGATTAGAACTTGTGATTGACAAAGCGAAATTTAGCTTTACTAAGCTTTGATTTTAACCACTTTTAATTATTACTGTTTTCCCATTTTTAAAGGGGAAAATGCCGATAGGGAAAATTGGTCCCACGTCAGACTGTGCGAAAATTCCCAAAAGCAAAGAGCTTAGAAACCTTTTGCTCGATTACCTTGTGTGTTACGAGATGAAGGTTTCTAACCTCTCATCTCGAACGAGTATTTTCGCACAGACTGAAGTATCAACATCCCCGCACTACATCTGCTCAGGCATCTCAATCCCCAACAACTCCATTCCAGATTTCAAAATTGTACCTACTTGTTGACTCAACAAAACCCGGAAAGCAACCGTTTCTTTATCTAAGCCAAATATTTTACAGTCATTCCAAAATTTTGAATACAACTTAGCAATATTATAACAATATGCTGCGATAATGGAAGGGTCGAGTTCTTTAGCTGCTAATTGTACCAAATGCGGATATTCTGACAATTGCAAAATCAATTCCCGTTCTGAAGGCTCCAACCCTTTATAGGCTTTCGCATCTTCAAGATTGACTTCATCTTTTTTTGCAGTATTGCCAACTCCATTAGTACGTACAAATGCATATTGAATATATGGTCCAGTTTGTCCTTGAAAATCAACGGACTCTTTTGGATCAAAAACCATTCGTTTTTTTGGATTGACCTTAACAATGAAATATTTCAACGCCGACATGCCGACTTTATAAAAAATCTCTTGTTGCTGATCAATTGGAAGATTACCTACTTCGCCTAATTCCAAACATTTTAATCGAGCTTCTTCAATGACTTCTTTTACGAGATCATCAGCATCTATAACAGTACCTTCACGAGATTTCATTTTTCCAGTTGGTAAATCCACCATGCCATATGATAAATGAAATAATCCATCTGCATAAGGCGCACCCATCCGCTTCATGATTTCAAACAAAACCTTAAAATGATAATCTTGTTCATCCGCAACTACATATACCATTTTGTCCATACCATAATCTTGGTGACGAACATTGGCAGTACCGATATCCTGCGTCATGTAGACAGATGTACCATCACTACGTAAAACAAGTTTGTGATCCAACTTAGCATCTTCCAAATCAATCCAAACCGAACTATCTTCTTTACGATAAAAAATATTCTTTTTAAGTCCTTCTTCTATAATGTCTTTTCCAAGAATGTAAGTGTCCGATTCGAAATAGAGTTTGTCAAAATTAACACCTAGTTTTTCATACGTCTCATCGAAACCTTCATAGACCCAACCATTCATTTGTTTCCATAAGCTGCGAGTTGCTTCATCATTAGCTTCCCACTTTAATAACATTTCTTTTGCGGAAGCACCTAGTTTGCTATGATTGTTGAAATACCAGTTTTTGTGTTTTTTCCAAAATTCATCTTCTGTCATTTTCTCGGGATCATGCTCAAAAGGTAATGCTGGTAGATCAGCGCTATTTTGCCATGTTTTATATTCTTCTTTAAAAGCAGTTTCAAATTGAACATAATATTTACCAATAAAATGATCTCCTTTCGTATTAGTTGATGCAGGTGTTGCACCTTCACCAAATAATTGCCAAGCTACCATACTTTTACAAATAGCAATTCCACGATCATTGACAATCTGTACTTTTTTAGCATCATAACCGGCTGCTTCCAAAATTTTTGCAGCTGACCAACCTAACAAGATGTTTCGGATATGACCAAGGTGCAAAGGCTTGTTTGTATTCGGTGAAGAGAATTCTACTAAAACCGTTTTTCCATTTTTGTCAAATTTTCCATACTTCGAATCATTTGCAATATTGAAAAGAAAATTTTTCCAATAAGTATCAGATAGTGACAAATTGAGAAATCCTTTGATGACATTCGAGTCATTAATTTGATCTATGTTGTCGACTAGGTACTTTCCCATTTCTACTCCCACTTCATCTGGTTTCTTTTTGGCCATTTTGGAAAACGGAAAAACAACAACGGTATAGTCTCCCGTAAATTCTTTTCGAGTCAGACTTGTTATCACTTTTTCTGGATCGACTTTGATGCCGTAAAGGTCTTCGACTCCTTTTACTACACTGCTCTTTATTTCGTCTACTACTGTCATGAAAATTTTGATTGAATTATTAAGCTGCAAATGTATCACATTTGAGGATAATATAACAACCGTAAGGAAAGGGAATTGGTTTCAGTTTTTGGGATAAAGTGTTGGTTTAGGTGTTGTGTAGTTACAACATTGGTTTAGATGAAGTAGATTGGCTTTGAGAATTGGGCTTTGATGTTGGTTATTATTTAGTTGAATAAATATTTTTCAACCCAATGCGGTACTTCTTCATAATGAAAAGTTACATCTACACCTTTATAAACATCAAGTATTAATTTAGGTTCTAATTCGGAGTTGTCGAAAATAAAAGACCGGTATGTTTGAGCGACGGCTTCTTGTAATAATTCCAATGAATTTTTATATCTAGATTTTATTTTTTTTTGGTGATACTGGATGACCTCCCAGTTTAACTCTTTGTTTAACTCGTTCTACATTTATAAGAGGCGATTCTGTTGAAACATAATACAAGTAATTTTGATACCCTCTACTTTTGGCTTTCTTCAAAAAATCAATTTTGGAATGATGAGACATAACCGTTTCAAATGTTATTTTCTTTTTCTCAGCCAATAATTTGTGCCTAATCAAATCAGCAAGCAATGCTGCTTCATACGAATGAGAACCATCTTTATTAATAAGAAAATTATTGTTCTTTACACTTAAATCTATATGGTAACCTTCAGATGTTGCTTTGACAAATAGAGGATGGGTTTTAATTTTTCTTTGAAAATTATAATTAGAGAAGGATTCGATTCCAAAATAATCAAAAGATATTTGCCTATGATCATTTAATATCTTTTCAATTTCGTCAGCATTTATATAAGTACCAATATCAAATTGATAATCAATTTGTTCAAGTATTGTCGTTTTCCCAGAACCATTTGGACCTGCGAATATCCTAAGCCGTTTATCTTTTTTGTAACTTTGTTTTTTCACCTTTGACGACTGTTCTCCTATTGTTCTTTAACTCTTTTAAAATTGTTTTCTTCCCTTTGGCATCTTCTTTAACAATATGTTCGCCTTCGAGGTAAGTTACGGGTACAGCTTTTTTTTGAGCGTTTTTAACTGCTTTGCGTGAAGATTTTTTGGCTACTTTATCTAAAAGCTGGTGATGCTTTTTAGTCTCTTCAATATAAGATAGGTATTTAACATTCTTTGTCATATACGAATATAACCAATTTTAAGCGAATTTAGTTCAAGTATTTGAGGAAGGTCAGATAATTAATATCAAGATTTATAGCGCCATACCTTTACTTGAAAAGAGAAGTAACATTAATACCTAAGCACGAATGATCTGCTTTTTCAAAAATATCTTTCCAGGAACACAAGTAGAAAAAGAAGTCGTTCCTTGCCAATGCCCTTCCAATACTTTTTCTTTTTCCTTTAATTTATAAACTAGTTGATAGGATTTATCACACCATTCGATACCGTCTTTTTCATTGGAATCAATAATTCGGGTGTCTTTAATTTGGGTGAATACACCACTATGAACGGAGCCACGAATTTCCATTTCAACAAACATGCCTTCAATCTCAATAATGCTACGGCCGATAATTTCATTGCCACTTTGAATTATTTTCATGGTTAGGTCAAATTCAGAATGTTGGTCGCCTTTTGTTTGCTCAATGGTGCCTTCCCAAGTTCCACTTAGATTATTTTGACCAGCCAATTCTCCAGAAAAGAATAGCATTGCGATAAATAGGATATTGAAATATATTGTCTGCATCGGTAATGGATTAAAATTAGTTATAATATCTAACTTGAATTAATTTGCAGGAGGAAAAAACTTGGGTTCTTTTAGGTATAAAAAACTTGGGTTCTTTTAAGTATAAAAAACTTAGGTTCTTTTATTTCTAAAAAACTTGAGAGGAAAATAATTGGAACTATGTTTATCTTGAGCCGTAGAATAACTCCATAGTCTAGTAACAATGTAAGTATGATATTCGAGTTTGTCAATCACGCCTCCGTAATATACAAGGAAAAGGGTATAAACTTAATGACCGATCCATGGCTGGAAGGAACTGTCTTTCACAATGGATGGCAGCATTTAGTTGCAACCAAATTTGAATATGAACGATTCAAGGAGATTACCCATATTTGGTTTTCTCATGAACATCCGGATCATTTCTTTCCACCGAATTTGAAAAAAATCCATCCAAAATATCGTGCAAATATCACGATCCTATATCAAAAAACAGGTGATCAAAAAGTAATTGAGTTTTGTAAAACATTAGGCTTTAAAGCAATTGTTGAACTGGAAGCTTTTCAATGGACTGTTTTAGCGGAAGGCTTCAAGATAATTTGTAACCCATTAGGTCATGATTCATGGTTAGGTGTCAAAACGGAATCTGGTACTTTTTTAAATACCAATGATTGTGTATTGAAAAGAACGATTGATTTATTGCCGATTCAAAAAATAATGGGAGAAGTAGATGTTTTGTTGACACAATTCTCATTTGCCCAGCATGAAGGAAATGAAGCCGAACCAGAAAAAATAAAAGCCGCAGCAACCCGAAAATTGAATCAATTGGATAAACAGTTGTCGACTTTTGTTCCAAAATATATTGTTCCATTTGCAAGTTATGTATGGTTTTGTCATGAGGAAAATTTTTACTTCAATGAATACATGAACACACCAAATGAAGTGCTCAATCATTTTGATAAAAACCAAGTTTCTGTTCCAATCATCATGGCGCCTGGAGATCAATGGGATGTCAATAATGACAATTGGAATAATGTGAACTCAATGCTGACTTACCAGAATGCGATTTTGGATTTAGTAAATCGTCCTAAATTAAATGCTGTTCAAATTGAGAAAGAATATTTGCTTCAATCCGCCAAAGAATTTTTGAATAAAGTAAAATCAAAGAGAAGTGAAGCTGAAATAAAAACAATTCCAACCTTAAAGATTTACTTGAACGATTTAGAAGAAGTGGTTGTCTTGTCGATGAATGCCCTACTCCATTTTGAAAGTTCATTGACAAAAGAATTTTCAGATATTTCAATGAGTTCGGATATGTTAAAGTATTGCTTGGACTTCGATTGGGGTTTTGATACAGCGACGGTCAATGGTAGATTTCAAACGATTAGTCCGACTGGATTTGAAAAGTTAGTACAGGTCATGGAATTTTGTAATGAGTTGAATCATCAGGAAGACCATAAAAGTATTGCGCATCGAGCTTTTGGGAAGATTAGTAATATTGTGAAGGCTTTTGGTGCTCGGGAGGCGTGATTTTACCATTAAGCGCATTAAGAGAATAAGAAGAATTAAGACGTTAGTTTCTTAATATTTCTTATTCTCTTAATTCACTTAATGGTTCAAAAAAAACTACAGTTTCCGAAGGAAATCCGAATACCCATATTGTCGGACAATCTCCAAGTTATTTTCCTTAGTCCAAATAGCAATAGAAGGATGTGCTACTCCATTAAAAGTATTTGTCTTGACCATCGTATAATGCATCTGATCTTTAAAGATGACTTGATCTCCTACTTTAAGTGCTTTTTCAAAATGATACTCCATCATATAATCACCAGCTAAACAGCTCAATCCACCCAATCGATAATGCGTTGGTCCATTATCCCCTTTTGCAATCGTTGCACCAATAACGTCTGGTTGATAAGGCATTTCCAAAGTATCAGGCATATGGCAAGTAAAGGAGATGTCCAATATCGCAGTTTTAATTCCAGCATTCTCAACAATATCCAACACGGTACTGACTAAGTCACCTGTTTGCCAAGCAATCCCAGAACCAGGTTCAAGAATCACTTCAACATCCCATTTCTTTTTAAATGTTTTCAAAACTTCAATCAAACGATCAATATCATAATCTTTGTGATTGATCAAATGACCACCACCGAAATTGAACCATTTTAATTGAGGTAATAAATTTCCAAAATTTGCTTCTATTTTTTCAATGGATGCTTCAAGCGCATCCACGTTATTTTCGCACAAGTTATGAGAATGCAATCCTTCAATATGTTCAGGCAAGACTTTAAGGTCGGATGACAATACACCTAGTCGAGTTCCAGGTGCGCAAGGATTATATAATTCCGTTTCCACTTCAGAATGTTCCGGATTGATTCTTAAGCCAAATGAAATATCAGGGTTGTACTTTTCCTTTAGGTGGTGAAATTGATTGTATTGAGAGATAGAGTTGAAAGTTAAATGAGAACTATTTTTTATGATCGTTTCCATTTCTGAAGGGATGTAAGCAACCGCATACGTATGAGCAAGCGACCCCATTTTATCATTGCAAAGCATGACTTCATTTAATGAACTTCCAGTGGCGCCATCAAGATATTTTTGCATCATTGGAAAAACATGCCAGGTCGAGAATCCCTTTAAGGCTAGGATGACTTTGACGTTTGCTGCTTCTCTGATTCGTTTGATGTTGATGAGGTTGGCTTCTAGTTTTGCCTCATCAAGTAGGTAACAAGGTGATGGTATGTTTTTGTAATTGATCATTTTTTTTAACTACTCTCCTCTTTATTAAAATGTTGAAATAATGACTTTTACAATTGCATAAGATGTCACTTTCTGTAACTAGAATTTCACGGCTTCTTATGCGATTTGTGTGGCTTCAGCAAAAGTCTATGTTTCTATTGTGCACTAGTTGTTAGAAAAAAGTATCTTGGTATGACGCCAAAGCTAACTTTCATGTTGAAACACCCTACAATTCCAAATCACCTCCAATCTCATCTTCCCAACTCAACCCATAAGCATTCAACTTCTCCATAAAAGGATCGGGATTAAATTCCTCAACATTATATACACCAGGTTTCATCCATTGGTTGGTGAGCATCAACATCGCACCGATCATTGCTGGAACACCAGTTGTGTAGGAAACACCTTGAGCACCCGTTTCTTCAAATGCTTTTTTATGGCTACAATTATTCCAAACATAATAGGTCTTTTCTTTTCCATCTTTGATTCCGCGGATGCGACAACCGATGGATGTTTCACCTACATAGTTATCACCTAAAGAACCAGGATCAGGAAGTACTGCTTTTAGAAATTGTAAAGGAACAATTTGCTGACCATTATAGTCAATCGGTGCAATTCCAGCCATTCCGATATTTTGAATAACTCTTAGATGTGTCAAATATTCTTGACCAAATGTCATCCAGAAACGAGCACGTTTTAGTGTTGGAAAATTTTTCACCAATGATTCCAATTCTTCATGATACAATAAGTAGGAATCTCGAACACCGATATTTGGATAATTTAATTCTTCTTTAAATTCAAAAGGTTCCGTTTCAATCCACTTTCCGTTTTTGTAGTACCGACCTTTTTGTGTGATTTCTCGAATGTTGATTTCAGGATTGAAATTCGTAGCAAATGCTTTTCCATGATCGCCACCATTGCAATCGACAATATCCAAATAATGGATTTCATCAAAATGGTGTTTGGCAGCATGTGCGGTAAATATACTGGTCACTCCAGGATCGAATCCACAACCCAACAATGCCATTATACCCGCGTTCTTAAATCGATCTTGATAAGCCCATTGCCAACTATATTCAAATTTCGCTTCATCTTTTGGTTCATAATTCGCGGTATCGAGATAGTGAACGCCGCATTCCAAACAAGCATCCATGATCGTCAAATCTTGATATGGAAGTGCTACATGAATCACTAATTTAGGTTGAAAAGACTTGATCAATTTGACCAAAGCTGGGACATCTTCCGCATCAATCGCAGCCGTAGAAATATTGGGATGGTCAATATTTTCGACGATTTTATCACATTTAGAAACCGTTCTGCTAGCAAATAGAATTTCTGAGAAGATTTCAGGATGTTGTGCGCATTTTGTAATCACTACCTGTCCTACTCCGCCAGCGCCAATAATGAGAACTTTTGACATTTTATAACGTATTTTAATTGGTACAAAGTATTAATTTTAGCGCGACAAATCTAATACAATTCAGAATTAAAAATGCTTAAGAAACAACAAAAAATTTCAGCTTTTAATCCGAATGGAATCGGTCAAACGAATGGTAGATTTATCGGTTTGCCTTTTGATGAAGTGGATGCAAAAGTAGTTTTACTTCCTGCTCCATGGGACGTGACTACTTCCTCGGCAGGTGGTACTTCCAAAGGACCAGAGTTGATATTGGAGTCCTCTTACCAATTGGATTTGTTGGATGTGGATGTTCCTGATGCTTGGAAAATGGGAATTTTTATGCGACCTGTTGATCAGCATTTGGTCTCTTTAAATATGCAAATGCGAGAAAAAGCAATTCGAGTAATTGATTTTTTG
Organism: uncultured Saprospiraceae bacterium; assembly: GCA_937941765.1. Taxonomy (GTDB): domain Bacteria; phylum Bacteroidota; class Bacteroidia; order Chitinophagales; family Saprospiraceae; genus CALDGQ01. The sequence continues at coordinate 21,842 of CALDGQ010000117.1, read as the reverse complement.
GAAGGTGGCGGAAATCCGAAGGACAATCACAATATTTTGGCCATGTATGATGAGATCAATGATGCTTGTGAGCGTTTGAACAACTGGATTTATGTGCAATCTAAATCGATTTTGGAAGCTGGGAAATTGGTCGGTTTGGTTGGTGGAGATCATAGCACGCCATTTGGATATTTAAAGGCTTTGGGAGAAATTCATGAAGACTTCGGTATTCTGCAAATTGATGCACATATGGATCTGCGAAAAGCTTATGAAGGATTTGATTGGAGTCATGCTTCGATTTTTTACAATGCACTCTCTAAGATTGAATCGGTTACTAAATTGACTCAAGTTGGGATTCGTGATTATTGTGAGGAGGAATTAGAATTTGTTAAAAAACATGCTGATAAAATAACGGTATTTTATGATCACGTAATTCGTCGCCAGCAATTTGCAGGAAATACTTTTGATAAAATTGTTGATAACATTATGTTTTCGTTGCCTCAGAAAGTGTATGTTAGTTTTGATGTTGATGGTTTGTCTCCTGAGCTTTGTCCTAATACAGGAACGCCTGTGCCAGGTGGGCTTTCCTATCAAGAGGCTATATTTATTTTGAAGAAATTGGTGGCTAGTGGACGGACGATTGTTGGGTTTGATGTTTGTGAGGTGAGTGGTGATGATGGTTCTATTGATGGGAATATTGGGGCGAGGTTGGTCTATAAATTGGCTAACCTTGCGTGTTTCAACACATAGTATACGTTTTTTACCACAGAAGATCACAAAGAAACACAGTGCACAAAGATAGAATGTGGGTTTCGGATTACGTCCTTTTTTTGGTATCTTTGTTTCTAATGTTATCTTTGTGTTAAAATATATCCTCTGCGACTTGTCGCTTTATATACTTTGAGGTAAAAAAATCTAGGTTGTAAAAAAAACATAAACACAAATTAAAGTAAAGCTATAAATCCCCAGCCACTTCACATTCGTATATTCTGAAAAAGATATTTCATGCTTCCGTTTTACAACCATTGCAATTGCAATTTTTTCAAATAAATAAGCAATGAAAGTTGCAAATGCCACTCCTACTATCCCAAATGGTTGAATCAAAATCAGACTTAAACAGACATTGATAAGTAATTCAACAACAGAAATCCACAACATCGGTTTCGTTTCTTTTTTAGCAATCAATACGCTTTGAGGAAAAATTAATCTAGATATAATAATTAGCAAGTACACATTGAATACGAGTGCGCTTTGTTTGAAATCTGGATTGAAAATGATAGGAAATAGGATGTGATTGATAGCAATTAATACAATTCCAATTGGGAAAATGAGATGCATTAATTTAGTTGACCGACTTTTTAATTCACCTAATCCTTTTTTTAAGTTTTCAGAAATTTGAGGAATCATAGCTGCACTCAACGCGCCTGCCATGGCAGTGGCGATTGGTAATTCACGAGCACCATAGGAAAATATTGCAAACACTGATTCTTCTTGAAACCACCAACTGACTAGCCATTTATCAAATAAAATCGGGAAGCCACCTATGAATGCATATAGAATAAGTGGTGTTGAAACTTTGAAAATTTCACTGGCAATTGTTTGACTCCATTTCAAATTTCCATGTTGAATTACCACAAATATCGTCCATAAATGTTTGATTATGGCAAGTCCAATTAATCCATAAAAACTATACGTAAGATCGTTGTTAATTAATAAGGGAACGAGTACAGCTACTGCATATCCAAGAAATGAAAAAATTCCCCAAGAAATAATTGCAATGGCTTTTTTTTGCAATAAATAGAAATGTTCCAACAAATAAGTCGGCAAGTTAATCGCTAGGAAAATGATAAATAAATTAAAATTTGGAATGGTAGTTTGACCAGTAAGTATTGGAAGAATTATGCTTTCACAAAAAAAAAGTAGGATAAATACAAAAATAGCAAGTAACAAGAAGATGGCATAATTTGTAAAAATAAAACTACGTTGTTCCTCCTCATTTAAATCAGCATAAATTGGTAAAATGCCTTGCAAGATTCCATTGACCCAAAAGAAAGTAAAAACAGCTCCTACAAAAAAGAGCAATTCGTACATTCCAATAGCATCTGTAGATAAACCTATTTTTGCAAAAAGGATACTGACACCAATCAACGAAACTTGTTGGAGTATTTTATAAAACTGCAGCGCTTTTATGGTGTCCATCCAACAGGATATTTACAAATCAATTTCCTTGTCAACGAATTTTACATCATAATCTTCCAGCTCTTCCAATACAGGATTGTAGACTTCTGGCATTACTGGAATTTGAACCCCTTTCGATTTTATTTTTCCTTGCATTACAAGTTTTACAAAAACACCTAAAGGCAAACCGACCAATCTGGACATCGCTGTATCGATAGCATCCTTCCCTTTTAAAACCATGGTCGAAGTCAGTTTTTTATTTTTACCATTCAGCTCATATTCAAATTCATGAACCATTAAGATCATGTCTTTGTCGGTGGGTTTTAATGCCCATTTTTTTAGCAATAAATTTTCAAGTATAAGGGCGGGAGTAGCCTGTTTTAATTCTATTTTCTTTTTTCTAAATAATCCAAGCCATTCTATTTTTGAAATAACCGCCCCTTCTGGATCCACTTCCAAAAAATTGGCAACCCGTTCTTTTACAGTAGCTCCAGGAATTTTTTTGTGCAAATAAGATTCCATAAAACTTAAGTAAGTTGAATTTTCGGATTCTAAAATCGGATAGGAATCATCCGTTAATCCTAATTTGACAAACGCATTCCAAGCTTCACAATAACCTTTGTAGCGAATGGTTCCTCTCAAAATATTTGGAATATCTTTCAGTCCATAAACTTCCCGGTACAATAGTGAATCTCGATTTGCATAAACTTCATATTCACCTAATCCATCAATATGTATGGGACGGGTTGTCTCAAACAATCGATTATAAGGAATATATTTGTACTTCCCGTTTTCTAAATATTGGGCCGTTCCTTGTCCTGCCAAAACTACATTTCTTGGGTTCCAAGTAAATTTATAATGCCATGGATTGTCATCACTTTCAGGAGCAATCAGTCCACCCGTGTAGGAAGAGAAAGATGTCAATTTTGCCCCTTTATCTTTAATTTCATTTATCTTTTGCATCGCTGACATATGATCGATTCCAGGATCCAAGCCCATTTCTCCCATAAATATCAAATTGCGATCTCTTGCTTGTTCTCCTAGTTGATACATTTCTTTAGAGACATAAGATGCAGTAATCAAATGTTTATTTTGCCGAATACAATCATAAGCAACTTCGATGTGCAAGTGCGCAGGTAAAAGTGATACAACAAGGTCCGTACGTCCGATTAAGTCTCGTCGGTCATTTACATTCATGACATCCAACCAAGCTGCTTTTCCATTCGGATGTAGGTTGATTTTTTCTTCTGCCAATTTCGGATTCGTATCCGCAACCGTTACCATCCAATTGTATTGTTCTGCTTGTTTCAATACATAATTAATCAATGCGGTTGATGAACGTCCAGCCCCGATTATCAATATCTTATTCATCATTTTTGTTTAAATTATGTGTATTTGAATTAAATCCTTTAACTTTATTTCCCCTTTTCACTTAGAAGGCAGCATTTGCATTTGAAATTAAACATCAAATAAACCACATTTTAGGATGAAAAGACGTTTTTTAAACATAATAATTAGCGAATTAGTAACCTTTTTGAAAGAAAGTAGTCTAATAAATTGATATGGAACATTCAAAAACAGGAACCCGAGAATTGGTCATCAAAACAGCAGTCAAAGTTTATGACACGCCTAATATGATGACAAAAGAAGACCAACATTTGCTAGCAGAAGCCAAAGCTGCGATGCAAGATTCTTATTCTCCTTACTCTCAATTCAAAGTTGGCGCAGCAATTCTGTTGGACAACGGTATTATTTTACGTGGCTCTAATCAGGAAAATGCTGCCTATAGTATGTGCATTTGTGCAGAACGTGTTGCATTGTCAACGGCGGATTCTCAATTTCAAGGAGTACCAGTAGTTGCTATTGCGGTCACTGCGACGAGCAAAAATCACGATTTGAACAAACCCATTTCTCCATGTGGTGCATGCCGTCAAGCAATTGCAGAATCTGAGTATAAGCATGAGACTGCAATGAAGATTATTATGCAAGGCGAAACTGGTGAAGTGTATGAGGTGGCTAGCGGGAAAGATTTGTTGCCATTGGGTTTTGATGGATCTGTTTTGTAGAATTTCTTTATTCGTCTTTAAGCATCTGAATTTTTCACCACAGATTACACAGATTTTCACAGATTAATGAGGTTCGGATATTTGAAAGCGTATTAAATAATTCTGATAGGTCCGAGTTGTAGAAAAACTGTTATACTATGGAAAATCTTAATGACATCAGCTATAAAATTATTGGTGCAGCTTTTAAAGTGCATAAAAATTTAGGACCGGGTCTATTAGAATCGGCTTATGAAACTTGTTTAGAGTATGAGTTAAGAAAAATTGACCTAAAAGTTGAACGTCAAAAAGTGCTATCGATTATGTATGAAGATCAAAAGCTAGATGCTGGATATCGGTTAGATTTGGTTGTGAATAATAAGGTGATAATTGAATTGAAAGCGATCAGTAAAATCTTACCCATTCATAAAGCTCAGACAATGACATATCTTAAATTATCAGGTATTCGCCTTGGATTATTGTTGAATTTCAATGTGATGGATATGAAGCAAGGGATTAATCGTATTATTATGTAATAGATTTAATTTCGTGTATGAGTACGTGAATATTTTACCACTGACTACACAGATTTTCACAGATTTTGAGGTTGATACAAAATCTGTGTTAATCTGAGAAATCAGTGTTGGGAGAAACAAATTGTGTTATGAGTACGTGAATATTTTACCACGGAGTACACAGATTTTGACAGATTTTGAGGGTGAAAAGTACGTGAATATTTTACCACTGACTACACAGATTTTCACAGATTTTGAGGTTGATACAAAATCTGTGTTAATCTGAGAAATCAGTGTTGGGAGAAACAAATCGTGTTATGAGTACGTGAATATTTTACCACGGAGTACACAGATTTTCACAGATTTTGAGGTTGATACAAAATCTATGTTAATCTGAGAAATCAGTGTTGGGAGAAAACAAATCGTGTTATGAGTACGTGAATATTTTACCACGGAATACACAGATTTTTACAAATTTTGAGGTTGATACATAATCTGTGTTAATCTGAGAAATCAGTGGTGAAAGAAAACGTATGCAATGTTGAAACAAATCAGTGTTGTAAATAAACCTATCGCATCGTCCGCTTCTTATTCATCTCCCGAACAGCCTCTTCAATCCCCTTAGGAGTCAAAGGATGCATCGGGAACATCTTACCAAGAAAAGCACAAGTTTCAGAATAGCTCCAAGCAATACGACGATCTGGATTCAACCAAGCGATTTTTTTGAACTGTTCTTTAATCTGCATCCAATCGTGATAGCTTTGTTGGTTTAATTCGTAAGGAGCCATGGCAGCATCCCCAACAATGAAAACCATATAGTTGGGGTCGTATTTACAAAGTCGATCGATAGACAAACCTTTGGTACGACGCTCATCAGAATAGACTTGTTTATAAATAGTATTGTGAAAATAAAAGGTCTCCATATCATGTGCAAACCTTGTTTTCATTTTCTTGAATAACTTAGTAACACTATGAATATGTGGATCCATTGAGTAACCTCCGTTGTCAATCAATAACAGGATTTGCATTTTTTCATTCGTGATGTCCTTCATTTCTGGTAAGAACAATCCTCCCCTTTCCAATCCATCCTTGATAGTTTTGTTGACATCTAATTCTTCAACAGCACTTTCTTCAATGACTCCTTTTAGTGCGGCTAATGCAGCGTCAACATTGTCATCTCTCAATCTAGCATCCATATCTACTGGGAAATATCGTGGATCATCTATTACGGCTCTTGCCATTTTTCCACCACCAGATCCACCTACTCGGATTCCTCCAAATGCAGCGCCGCCATTACCATATGGAGATATTCCAAAACGACCAATCCAGTGGCTACCGCCTTCATGACGATCCATTTGTTCTTTGGCGATTTGCTCCATTCTTTCGAGCAATTCTTCCAAATCAATTCCTAAATAATCGGCTGCTTTTTGAAGCTTATGTCTTTCTGCATCATCCATTGCTCCACCACCTTCATCTTTTAGTCTAGGATCATCTGCATCAAATAATTTTTTCCCATCCAATACTTTCTGAATATCGTAACTTGTAATATGCACTTCATCTAAAAAACGATTGATCTTGTCATCCATTGACATGTCTTGTCGCTCTTTGTTGTTGAGTTCAAATTTTTCTAGCCATTTTTCAAAAGTAGAAGAACGTTCAATAGCTTCGTCGAGTCTTTCTCCTGGATTGATTTCGATACTCAAAAAATAATCATAATATGCACGTGTGAATGGGCCAATCTTTTTAGGGTCTTTTACAACAATGCTTTTGAGAATGATATAAATGTCTCCCAATGTTTTTACCAAGCCCTTTTCCATCGCTTTCCGCAATAGCAAAAGTGTTCTGACATCTGCTGGGAGGCCGTAGGATTTGAATACTTGTGGTAAGGTTGGAAACATATTATCTATTGATTTATGATAATTTTTTCAATCGCTGAAGCTCATTCGAATGTAAGATTAATGATGTATGATATTTACGACTATACGTGAAACACGTATGTAAGAATATAAACGATCATATCATAAATCATACATTCTTAATCATACATCATTCTTAATTAAAATTAGATCGCTTCCCAAAATCTTCCGAATTACTAAATAACTTTCTTTGCACTTTTTCCAAATCGGTTTGTGTTTTGATTAACGCACCAATTCCAGCCAAGCTATTGATTTTTTCCAATGCTTCTTCTTTGGCGAAAGTTCGGATATATTTCAACCAATTCAACAACTCTCTAGTAGAAGGTGCACGTTCTAGTCCTAATCTTCTTAGGTGGTAGAAAACATCGATTGCAACTTTGACAATATCGGCATCAGCGTCCGGATAATGTTTGTTGACAATTTGAGACATCACTTCTGGTTCTGGAAATTGGATATAATGATAAATACATCTTCCTTTAAAAGCAGTTGGTAATTCTTGCTCCCGATTACTGGTAATGACGATTGCTGGCATATTTTCTTCCGAAACTTCAATCACTTTTCCAGATTCAGGTAATACAAATTTTCGATGACTTAGGGCGTATAACAAATCGTTGGGAAATTCACGAGGTGCTTTATCAATTTCATCAATTAATAAAACAGAATTATGAGAACTATATGCTTTTGCTGCAGGACCACTTAATATATAATCATTCAAATTGTCAGTAGTTCTTCCACTGGTACTCAATTTTGATTCCATTCCTTTTTCTTCGCGTTGTGCATTCAACACTTCAATTTGCGAATCACGCAGGTATTTAACATGATCAAATTTTGCAACAAATGCTTCCACATTACTTTTAGAACCTACTGGATAAACGAATAATTCTAAGTTTAATTCCTTTGCATATTGTAGTGGTAATTCTGTTTTTCCAGTTCCAGGTTCACCTTCAATGAGCAAAGGCATTCCCAATGTACGTGCCATGTGGAATGCCTGTGCTAATTCAGGGTCACATAAATATTCATCACTTCCTGTCCAAAAGGTCGTATCTGCCATTTTTTTGTTTTTATAATTTAGGCTTTAAAGATACGAGAAAGATGTGAATATTTCTTATGCTCTTTTAGAGCTTTACGCCTTTTTCGTAATACATGGGACAACGCCCCATGCTTGTTACGAAATTGTTAGGAACTAGAGCAAGTTCTAAATTCCTGCCAACCCAGCTTTCAATGCTGTTGGATCTTTAAACCCTTTTTGAACAGAAATTATGTTCAGATTTTCATTCAAAACTACAACAGAAGGGAATGATAATTTCCCACCCAACAATTTATTTGCTAATTCATTGTAGCCTCTTCTTCCGCCTTCTTTGTAGTCGAAAGTTTGACCATTAAATTGGATAGGTGTTTTGTGTTCTGCATTGAATTTTACCATGTGATAATTTTCTTGCAAAAATGGGATCATAGCAGGGTCACCGAAGGTTTTTTGGTCCATGACTTTGCACCATTTACACCAGTCTGTGTAAACGTCAATCATGATTTTTTTGCTCTTGTCTTTCTGCAACTCAGCAAGGTCTTCAACCGAATGCCATTGGATAGAAGCTAAAGCTGCTTCGGTCAATTCGGCCTTTGTTTCGGCTTGGTTTTGTGGGTAGCAACTCATGAACAAAACAGCACCTAATAGTACCAAAACTGGGATCATTAATAATTTTGAAAAATTCATTTTGAAAATATTTTAAGTGTTTTAAAAATTAAATAACACTCGCAATGTAGGCGGAGAATAGAGCTGCAACAACAAATAAAGGATGGAGAAAAAGGGGGAAACGGGGTGTAAAAAGGAACTACAACCCCTGAATTTGATGATTTTTGGCCATTTTGATAGCTTCTTGGCGATTTTTTACATTTAATTTTGAATACAATTTATTGATATGTGATTTGACGGTACTGACTTCGATATATAAATCGCCGGCAATTTCTTTATTGGTTTTACCATCATTGATCAAATTCAAGATTTTGATTTCTTGCGTCGTTAAGTGGATATCTGGTTTAGAATCAGGTTGAGTTGCAACTGTGTTTTGAAGGGTCGACAATTGTCCTTTTAGTTTAGAGTTTTGCCAAAGTAAACCACCAACTAATAAACATAAGAATGGGATTGCAATTTTCCACCATATAGCGGACTCATTAGCTACAGGTTCCGGTCCATAATACCTTAGTTTTCGAAAATAATCTTTGGTATAAGGATGGTCTTTGAAAGCGCTTTTTAACTCATCACCAAATGAATTATAAGCACCGATATTGGTTTCAAAATAGCCATCAAAATCAGTGTTGTTGATAGCTGCCAATGACACTAAAGTACTTGAACAAGTATCTGCAAAATTAAATAGATCTCTGTTTAGTTTATCTTGTGAAAATTTCAATTCTGCTGGAAATTTAATCTCATAAAAAATGTAGCTTGGATAGACAAGATTTCGGAGCTCTTTCATCAATTGATTCTCTGTATTTCCATTTACTTTATAATCACCAAAAGGAGCAAAAGCGGTGGCATCAGACTGTATTTCTACCTTACTATTATTGTCTAAAATTAGATGGACAAAATTGTGATTCTCCCCTCCTACGTATAAGCAAGCATCAAATTCTGACTGTGCTTCTTTTAGCAAAAACAATTTATAAAACTGAGCATGTTCTGGTAAATTGTCTCCTTCAATTATAAAATTTCCATCATTATCAATAGGTCCTACATTGATTACAAACTCTGAATTGGCACTGTAATAATCGTCTAGTCTGTCAATTGTTGCCAAATAGATTTGATTTTGCCACTCTCCTTTCATGTTGATCTTTCCTTCAATTAAATAGTTTGCTTTTGCTGAATAGGTCAACAGAAGTATCAAACAAATTAAAAGGAAATGAAGTGTTTTAGGCATTGTCAAATTTACAAAATGTTTTAGGAAGTTGCTAAGACATCCTGTCTGAGATTGTGAGTTTTCAGACAGGATGTCTGAACAACGATTTAGATAAAACTAGAATAAACTTCTTCTTTCCCATTCCCAATATTATTAAAATATTGCTTCAAAGAAAAAGTAGAAGAATGAAACGCAATATCTTTCCAAGGAATTTCTGATTCTTTAAATAAGCGTACATCAATGCTTTCAATTCCAGGTTTAAAATCTAGATTTTTTAAATGGGCTAAGAAATGCATGTGAACTTGATTGATTCTAGGAATGGCAAAAGTAGTATGTAGCCGTATCACCTCTACCTCTGCAAAAGTTTCTTCCATCACCTCTCGAGCAGCTCCTTCTTTCATGGTTTCTCCATTTTCCATAAAGCCACCAGGTACATTCCAAAAACCTTCACGAGGTTCAATCGCACGGCTTGCTAGCAAAACTTGGTCTTCCCAAATCGGTAAACAACCCACCACAATTCGTGGATTCTGGTAATGAATCGTATCGCATTCATCACAAACAAAACGCTTATGTGAATCTCCTTCCACTTCTTTGAAAACGACTGGATGACTACAATTGCTGCAATAATTCATGAATTGAAATTTTCATTTATGCGAATTAAATCTTCTGGTGTATCAACACTTAACGATTCCAAATCGGTGGTGTTGATGCCAATACTATACCCATTTTCTAACCATCTAAGTTGTTCTAAAGACTCCGTTTTTTCCAACATGCTTTGTGGTAATTTAGCAATCTCCAAAAGCGTTTGTTTTTTGAAACCATAGAGACCAATGTGTTTGTAAAATTGAGTTGAATTTATTTCATTTCTAACAAAAGGAATGGATGATCTTGAGAAATATAATGCTCGATTATTTTTAGAAAAAACAACTTTGACCACATTGGGATTTTGAACCAAATCAGGATTTGTAATTAATTTTGCTAACGTCGCAATTTGATAATTTTGATCTACTAACAGAGAAATTACTTTATTAATATCGTTTGGATCAATAAAAGGTTCGTCACCTTGTACATTAAGTATTACTTCAGCTTCGAGTAAATTCGTAGCTACTTCTGCGCAACGATCGGTGCCTGTTTGATGGGTAGTTTTTGTCATCATCACATTGCCACCGAATGCCTCTACATGTGATTTAATACGCTGATCATCAGTTGCCACAATCGTACTATCTAAATCGGATTTGCAGCACTGTTCATAGACTCGTTGAATCATACTTTTACCGTGGATCTCAACCAAAGGTTTACCTGGAAATCTGGTTGAAGCAAAACGAGCTGGGATGATCCCCACTTTTTTATTTTTTTGATCTTTTATATGCAATCGATAAAAGTTTAATATGTGGCAATATTTCGATAAATTGCAGTGCATTTGTAAAATAGAAAACACACTAAATACTATGAAAAAGGCACTACCTTGTTTTTTATTTTTGCTAGTTTATGTTGTCCCAATTTTTAGTCAGGAAATTATAAGAACGACAGGAGATTCTCTTTCGTTCTTAAACGCTAAAGATACTATTATAATATCCTTAGATGAATTTCGACAAAAAAAAATAAAGCATCATATAGCAAAAGGACAAACTGTTTATTCGATTGCGAAGTTTTACGGAATGTCAGCGGAAGAATTAATGGACTTCAATCCGACTTTAAACGAATCTAGTTTGGCAATCGGTACTTCATTAGAGATTCCGATTCCATTGAAAGCGATTAGAACGAAAGACTTTCAGTGGAAACATCGAATGAATTTTGCACCTGTTTTTTACGAAGTTTCTAAAAGTGAAACGATGTATACGATTGCTAAGAAGTATTTCAAAATGGACGTCGAACTTTTAAGAGAAAGAAATGGATTGGAAAATTACAATTTATCAGTGGGTCAATATCTCTTAATTGGATGGTTAAGAACCGATGGTATTTCTGAAAAATTGAGAGAAAAAGCGATATCCAAATGGGAACGAAGTAATCTGGTTTATAAAAAGATTTTTTTAAGAGAGTCTAGGATTAAAAAATCCAAAACAGATATCGGTATGGCACAATGGCTAGCAAAAAAGGGAACGAGTAAGACAAGTTACTATGCTATGCACAATAAGGCGCCGATGAATTCAATTATACGTGTAACTAATAATTTAACAAATCGTATAATTTATGCTAAGGTAATTGGCCGAATCCCTCGACAACGATATGATTCTAGAGTCAAAGTGGTTGTTTCAGCAAATGCCGCAAAAATATTAAATGCAATTGATTCAAAATTTTACGTCGAAGTAGAATATCATTAAATAATAACAAATGGATATTAAGAAGAACATTCTAGAAACGATCGGTAACACACCAATGGTTCAACTCAATAAAGTGATTGGAGATATTCCTGCTTTGGTGCTTGGTAAGGTGGAAACTTTCAATCCTGGTCACTCTATTAAGGATCGAATGGGTTTGAAAATGGTTGAGGATGCTGAAGCAGCAGGTTTGATAAAACCAGGCGGAACTTTGATCGAATGTACTTCTGGAAATACCGGAATGGGTATCGCTTTGGCTGCAGTCATCAAAGGCTACCGTTGTATTTTTACTTCAAGCGATAAACAGTCTAAAGAAAAATTTGATATGCTTCGTGCTTTTGGTGCAGAAGTAATTGTGTGTCCAACGAATGTAACTCCAGACGATCCTCGCTCCTATTATTCTGTTGCTGAGAGATTGAGTAAAGAAATTCCAAATTCTTATTGGGTCAATCAATATGATAATTTATCGAACACAAAAGCTCACTTTGAATCAACAGGTCCAGAAATTTGGAAACAAACAGATGGTAAGATTACACATTTAGTGGTTGGCGTTGGAACGGGTGGTACAATATCAGGAACCGGTAAATATTTAAAATCAATGAATCCAAATATAAAAATTTGGGGAATTGATACGTTCGGTTCTGTATTCAAAAAATATCATGAGACGGGCGAATTTGACGAAAAAGAAATCTATCCATACATCACAGAAGGAATCGGTGAAGATATTTTACCTAAAAATGTAGATTTCAAAGTCATTGATCATTTTGAAAAAGTAACAGATAAAGACGGTGCGGTCATGGCTAGAAGATTGGCTAGAGAAGAAGGTATCTTGTTAGGTTACTCTTGTGGTTCAGCTGTTGCTGGATTGATGCAAATGAAAGATCAGTTGACTAAAGACGATGTGGTGGTTGTTATATTCCATGATCATGGAAGTCGGTATGTTGGAAAATTATTCAACGATGAATGGATGAGAATGCGTGGCTTTTTGGATAATGAATTGAAAGTAAAAGATGTGGTAGCAATGAAGTCAGATAAGACATTTATATCTGTTGATAAATCTGAGTCTATTCGTTCTACGATTTCGATAATGAAAAAGCATGATATCTCTCAATTGCCTGTAATGCATGAAGACACTGTTGTGGGTTCCGTTACTGAATCTCAAGTCCTTTCTTTTTTATTGGATGATAGTAATTTGAATTCTGACAGCACTGTTGAAAAAATTATGGGAGAAGCATTTCCAATGGTTCAAGAAGATTTGCTTTGTTCTCAATTGAGTAAAATGATGAATAAGAAATTGCCAGCAGTTGTAACTAAAGATCGTTCTGGAAGGATGCATATTGTTACGCAGTATGATTTGTTGCAAGCGGTTTAAGTATCTTTTACCATTAAGTCCATTAAGAGATTAAGGGGAATTAGGATTTTTTTAGAACTTAATTTTTCTTAATCTCTTAACGATCTTAATAGAGAAATCCCAAAGAAGAACCAAGCGCTTACCTACATTCTTGCAGGATTAAGCAAATTTACGGTCCAATCTTTATGAATTTAAAAAAGAAGACACATAAGTTCATCGACGAAACACTGGATATGCTATTTCCAGTTCGTATTGGAATAAAGTCAAATACTTGTACTGTTGCGGATTCTTTAGAATTCTTATTGTTAGATTTGTTGGAAAGAAACCTGGAATCTTCAAAAAATAAAAACGAAGCAATCGTTGCCAGTTTTATTAAAAATATTCCTACCCTACGATCTCAACTTGTCAAAGATATAGAAGCGACCTATCAAGGTGATCCTGCTTCTACAAGTGAAAACGAAATTATTCTAGCCTACCCTGGTTTTCAAGCTACTGCTTGTTATCGAATTGCACATTTTTTATTGAATCAAGGAGTCCCTTTATTACCAAGAATTATAACAGAATATGCACATGGTGATACTGGAATAGATATTCATCCAGGTGCGAAGATTGGTGATTATTTGTGCATAGATCATGGAACAGGCGTTGTTATTGGCGAAACAACCGTCATCGGAGATTGGGTCAAAATATATCAAGGTGTAACTTTAGGTGCATTGAGTGTACCTGATCGTAATAGTTGTGTTGAGCAAAGACATCCCACTATAGGTAATCATGTAATTATTTATGCACAAGCCATTATTTTAGGAGGTGATACGGTTATTGGAGATCATTCGATAATTGGTGGAAATGTATGGTTGACAGAAAGTGTTTCACCCAACTCCAGAATTTATTTTAATAATTCAGGAACCATCACCAACAAAAGCGATTCTCAAAACTCATCTTCATGAAAAATTTAGAAAGTCTGATTGGTAATACACCACTTGTCTTATTGGATAAAATTAATCCCAATCCTAACGTAAAGTTGTATGCAAAACTTGAAGGTCAAAATCCTGGAGGCAGTGTCAAGGATCGTGCAGCCTATTATATGATAAAATCTGCGTTGGAAGATAAAACAATAACGCTCGATGACACCATAATAGAAGCAACGAGCGGAAACACCGGTATTGCTTTGGCCATGATCGCATCTGTTTATGGCATCAAGATCATACTAGTTATGCCGTCCAATGCTACACCTGAGCGAGTCAAAACCATGAAAGCATATGGTGCCGAAGTAGTGTTAACTCCCGAAGAAAAAACAATTGAATATTCTAGACAATGGGCACAAGAAGAAGCTGATAAAAAAGGATACATTATTTTGGATCAATTCAATAATCCTAACAATAGACGTGCGCATATAGAGACTACGGGTCCTGAAATTTGGAAAGATACAGATGGAATGGTTACTCATTTTGTTTCTTCAATGGGTACAACTGGAACCATAACTGGAACTTCGACCTATCTTAAAAGTCAAAACAGTCATATTAAAATCGTAGGTGCACAACCTACTGAAGGAAGTAGAATTCCTGGAATACGTAAATGGTCTCCAGAATTTTTGCCAGGTATCTATCAAGCAGATAAAGTGGATAAAATCATTTATGTGAGTCGAGAAGATGCGATTGCGCATTCTAGATTATTGGCAAGTGAGGAAGGTATTATGGCTGGGATGTCTTCTGGAGGTGCATTGTTTTGTGCACTGGAAGTAGTAAAGCAATTGGAATCCGGAGTTGTGGTTTTTATTGTTTGTGATCGTGGGGATCGGTATTTGAGTAGTGGGTTGTATGTCTAGGAATTTTTGCCTTTAAATAATTAATTAATTACTTTAATAGTTTAAAAAGGTGCATTGGGGGTATTCAGAAGTAATAAGAATTTATTAAATTTCGTGGAATGTGCTTAGTCTTAATTCATTAATTTTACTTTGTCCTCGCCAGACTGGCAATACTTTTTCCCGATGAAAAAGTATTCAAAAAATCCTGGCTTTATACAGTTTTTAACGCTCCAAAAGTTTTAAAATCCTAAAATGAAAAAACTCGCCTAACATTTCTTTTTCACCTTTAAATGCTTTGCTATGTGTACAGGCAAGTTTCTGATGTGAAATCCGTTTTGCTCTAACAGTTTTCATTTCTTAACGGATTTTAAAACTTTTTCCACTAAACTGTATAATGCCAATCCTGAAATTCTAACCAGTTACTCATTATCAACATCTGGATAGCTCGTATTTTAATTGTTGTAATAATAGCACACCTCGTTTTTCGATCAAAGAAGGCTAAACTGCTGTCATTGTCACTTTATTTTACATTGCCAACAATTTGATAATCAGTCAATTAACTTACTTCTGACTAATATAGATGGTCTCAAATTATTTTCACTTTTAGTAAAATTCGCAATCATTTTACTGATCCTCAAATTCTAAAAAACATTTTCTGGTACCAAAAACATTTCTATTTTCAATTAAATGATATCGATCATCAAAAATATGTAGGGTTGCCCGATTATCATATTTCGAACTTTTCGAAAGAACTTTAACAAGGTAATGGATTACAGATTTTCATCAAGTTATCTTACAAATTACAACAAGATATTCACAAAATATATAATTTGATTTAGAAATAAAGTAGTAATACTGCAAAATATAATTTCGCCACACGCCTAATTTTCAACATTTAACCTCATCGGGGTATTTCATTACGCCCGATAAGTTCTCATCTTATAAATAACTCCAAATGAAATTAATCCATCATCTTAAAGACCAAATGATCTCATGTCTATCAAAAACATATTTATCGTTATATGCTTATTAACAAGTTCATTTCACCAGGCAAATGCCGTGCATTCTTCGACAGCATCTATTTCTATAAAAGAAAACAATACGCAAAAGCGTACATTAAAAGAACGGCTTCTCGACGTTTGGGTCGCAAAGAAATTAAAAAAGCTAGACAATAACACGGTATTTCCGCCTGATCTAAAGAAATGCTTGAACATCAATTTGAAGAATCGACAGGTTCACAAAGGATATCAAGTAATGATTACGGACACTTCTATTGCTTATAAGAATTGCACTTCTGATGAAATCAATGAGGTCAATTTAGATCAAATAGAAAGTGTCACTTCAACCGATGGAAAGGAAGTTTATTTCAAACAACCGATTCAAAAAATCAAGGCAGCACTAAATATAACTGAAGCTAAAACGCACCCTGCTGTGATTCTTGGTTTGGTGCTCACTTTAGGTGGACTCGGTGCCTCTATTTGGGTTAATATTATTTTTGGATTGATTATGATTATGAGTGGTGTTCTACTGGCATTGGTTACCAGAAAATTATTACGAAAAAACAATAATCGTTGGAAAGGAATGTCTTTGATAAGCGTGGTTACTGGTCTTGGAACCGGATTCTTGCTTTTAATTATGTCGTTGCTTGGGAAGTTTAAATAAATTCTTTATCCAACTCTAGTAAGTTAATAATCAAGAATGATTTTATTTTTTAACGAAGAAAATCCTACTGATTGTTTATTTAAGATAATATTGTAACATTTTGAATACCATATCAAAAATGTCGAAACTAATCTTTCTTCCTCATATGTAAATTCTGTGTTATAAAATCTTTAGGGTAATTTTCCATTTCTGGAAATCCCAACTTGATATCTCTTCCTTCAAATGGAATGTGAGCAGTTCCAAATATATAGTCCCAAATTGCCAATGTCAATCCGAAATTAATTCCACTTTGTCTATCTTCTGGCAACTCGTAGGAATGATGCCAAATATGCATTTCAGGAGAATTGAAAAGATATTTCATAACAGGTCCTAACAAAACAGACCCCAAAATTGTACAAATACCAACCACTCCAAATTTTGGTAGAAGATTCAATGAATCAAATAAATGGATGTCGAAAATACTGAATCCCATCGCAATCCCAATTAAGAATCCAAGGACGCCTCCAGTTACTTTTCCATCTACTGTAATATTTGAATGATTGTAATGTCCTACTGCCAATGTAAAAATATGGATGACGAAAAAATCATGAAGCCCAATTCCCATCAATGCCAGTGGAATATATTCTAAGGTCCGATACACCACATTCTCCATCCAGTGATATCTCAAGTGTGCCGCAAATCCCATCTCTTCAACCGAATGATGTACTTTGTGAAATTCCCATAAAAAAGGAAAACGATGCAACAATCGATGCACCCACCATTGCACAAAATCTCGTACCAGAAAACCCGTAATCAATATCGCCCACATTGGCCAATATTTCATTGGATTTTGATCTTGCAAATTAAAATTTGTAATATACAAAATGATGTCGTTGAACAAGTCGACGATGACACTAGAAGCTGCGTTATATATGATGAGAGAAAATAAAAAGAAGTTGAAAAACATGTAAAAGAAATCCATCCAGAAATCTTTTCGTAAGATTGGTTGGTCCTTACGCCAAGGAGTCACTACTTCTACAAAAAAGAAAAATATGGAGACGATTAGCAACCAATAAAAATAATTGGTCAATGATGGATTGGTTATTTCAGACCAAAGGTAGCTTCCATAACCGACATAGCCATTTATGAATGAATCCCAATATTTTTGTAAATTAAACATAGAATTAGAACGGATGAATGGATTGAAAGTTCATTAAATAATATCGAATATTGTGCTTTTGTATAGCCTCACGAGCTCCAATTCGCATTCACTTCGAATATTTTACTGTTCAATTTCTCTACCGCAACCCTCGCCTTTTCACCTCATCCATCACTTGCTTGTACTCCCGACTCATTTCACCTGCAACTGCAGAATTTTCCTGTGCACGACGAATCAGATAAGGCATCACTTCTTCAACTTGACCATAAGGAACATATTTGGCGACATTAAAACCAGCATTGGCCAAATTAAAAGAAATGTTGTCACTCATACCATAGAGTTGACAAAATGAAACATGTGAATGTGTTGGATCAATTCCTTTTTTCTGAATTAATTCAACCAATAACATATTACTGTGCGCATTATGCGTGGCGTTACAAAATGAGATCTCTTTATAATTCTCTACACAAAACTTAATGGCTGTATTGTACATATCATCCGTTGCAGCTTTGGTCTCATTAATAGGTGATTTAATTTTCAAAGTAGCAGCACGTGCACGTTCTTTTTCCATGTAAGCACCTCTTACTATTTTAGCACCAAGCAAGTAGCCATCTTTTTGGGCTAATTGGTGGGAATCAATTAAATACTGCAAACGGTCTTTTCGATACATCTGAAAAGTGTTGTAGACAATCACCTTTTCTTTATTGTATCTTTTCATCATCACTCGAACTAAATGGTCGATAATATCTTGTATCCAGGTTTCTTCTGCATCAAAATAAACACCAACATTTTTAGCATGAGCGGTATAACAAATCGTATCTAGTCTTTTCAAAATATTGCGATATTCCAATCGGGTAATACTCGTGAATGGAACTTTATTTTGTAGCGATTCCAACAATCCAAAACGTCCTAAACCAGTAATTTTTGTACTGATGATAGGTGTACTTGAATTGGTATTTGCAAATTCAATTGCACGAATCGTCTCATTCATGGTTTTGTTGAAATCCAATTCTGAAACCTTTGCTTCTGCACCATAATCTAGTATGGTCTGCACGTTGAATTTGAATAATTTATCGATGGTAGACTGACATTCCAATAGCGTTTGACCTCCAACAAAAAGGTCGAATACCGTGGATTTGACAAGATTATTTACTAATGGAAGTCGTAATTTGAACGCTGCTAAACCTACTTTGGAACCACTGTTCACCAGCCACTTTTTGTTCATCATTTTAAAGATGCGGGCTGCATGTTTCAGTTCCTTATCGGATTTATAAGCGAAAGCTACTTCGCTATTTGAAAAGCTAACTTGCGCAAGTTTTGTCATAGTATTCTCCATACTTTAGTTGTGTGTATTTAACTTCTTCATGGCAGTTGCCAGATTTTGTAAGAGGCTTCTGCTTGTAGTTCCAACATCTGAAAACCATTTTTGATTACACTTTTTTGGGATACTCCCATTTTCAAAAATACAGTTTTTTCAGGATTGTAAACAAGATCAAACAATAAATGTTTATCGCTCAAATGGTTATAAGATAATGGCGGACAACGGTGTGTCACCGGAGCAGTACCTAATGGAGTTGTGTTGACAATCAATTGAATTTCCTCCATTTTAGGACGATCCAATTGCTCGTAAGTCAACTTATTGGGGCCACTTTTTCTGGAAACGTACTCAAATGAGATTTGATTTTTAGTTAAAACATAGGCAATAGCTTTTGCTGCGCCTCCTGTTCCCAGTATTAAAGCAGCTTTAGGAATAATACCGCTGTTCGTCATCATGTCTTTTAAAGCGATATCAAATCCAATGATATCTGTATTGTAACCGATCAATTTACCGTTCTTGAATTTGATGGTATTCACAGCTCCTACTGCCTTTGCGGGCGCATTGAGTTTGTCCAAAAAAGGAATTATTTTTTCTTTGTAAGGGATCGTGACATTGAGCCCTGCAAGATTGGGATGGCTTTTTAATAAATCTGGGAATAAATCAATATTCGCCAATGGGAAGTTTTCATAACGACTATCAGCTATTTTCTCTTTTTCGAATTTTTTAGCAAAATATTTTTTAGAAAAAGAATGTCCTAATGGATAACCAATTAGACCGTATAATTTTTTTATTTCCGACATTAGTGCTTCCCTAATTTCTCAATAAGAAAAACGGAAATGAATCCTAAGATTAACATCACGATTACTGCAATCGTCATCGGATCTCCATTATAGCCAGCAGGAAAAACATTTTCTTCCATCAATATTTTTTTCTTACTACCATCATCATCCAATATTATTTTTCCTGTAGCATCACGTAACCATTCTGTTGGATTTCGCCACGGCCAGATTTTATTGAGCGACCCTATCATAAATCCTGTTAAGGTTGCTAAGGTGATATTTCGGTAATTTTTGAAAGTCCAGGAAAGGACTCGTGACAAACTCATTAAACCTACTATACATCCAAGTGCGAAAACACCCAACGTTAATAATTTATCAGGTGCCAATGTGGTCAATGCAGGCCTCAGAGTATCACTGATAATAAAGGTGTACATTCCCATCAATAGTAAAATGAAAGAACCCGAAATACCTGGCAGTATCAGTGCTGAGATCGCAATGGCACCAGACAAAAATACAAATGGTAATGATTCAGAACCATTGGAAGGTGTGATCACTGTAATTCCATAGGCAACAAGCGCACCTATAATCAAACAAACTATTTCCGAAATTGTCCATTTACTGATTTGTCTTCCGATGTAGATTGCTGATGCGACTATAAGGCCGAAGAAAAAAGCCCACACGGCTGGAGGATAAGTTTCTAATAAATATGTTATTCCAAATACCCCTACTACGACTCCCCCAACCATTCCACCAAGTAGGAAAAGTAAGAAATTTCCATTTACGGCATTCCATATGCCTTTTATTCCATTGTTTTTAAACTCGCCAAGTAAGGATGGACTAAAAGCTTTTATGGTATTGAGTAATTTTTCATAAATACCAGTAATGAAAGCGATTGTACCACCAGAAACACCTGGAATTACCTCCGCCATTCCCATTGCCATTCCACGGACAGCCGTTCCAACAGGGCCACCCTTATACACTTCACTATGCTGGTTTATTTTATCTGCTTTTGCAGTATCAATTAAGTCAGATTTTTTCATATCGCAAATGTAGTAAGAACATCTGAAAAGCTATCCTTTCAATGCAAATGATTGAATGAGTCCTAATGAAAAACAGCCAAATCACTTTACAGTAATCTGACCGTTTAATTGGCTTTCAAAGGGTTTTCATTATTAGCAAACTGTAATATTCTCTAATCTGCTCTTAATTGTTTGAAAGATTTTAAAGCTTCTTTTCTATAGGTTCTACTGATAGGTATTTTCGTTTCCTTTTTACTGCAATTAACGTACAAAAATTGGTCATCATAAGAATCTACTTTGGTCAAATTGACAATGTATGATCGATGAACCCTCATCAAATCAGGATGTTGAATTTGTTTTTCAAAACTTCCCAAGTTGGCATAAGTAATCACACTTCCATTGACATGGGTAATCTCAACTGAAGCGCCATCTGCTTTAACCCAAAGGACATCTTCAATATTTATTTTGATATTTCTATTGTTCTTTTTAACAAAAAAGAAGCTTTTGTAAGTGAGTTGTTGTTCTAAATGAAGTTTAGAATCAGAAAGTAAGGATTTGAGTAATGTCATTTGAAGGCGTTTTTGTGTTTAATAGTATGGGATTAAACAATCTATCAATAAAAATTACTTTTCATTTGATTGTTTTAAACAGCCTTGTAAATATTCTATCTTACATGTGAATATAAAACTTAGTCAACATTAAAAGGAAAAAAAGCCACCAGTGCATGGTTTTTCCTTACGAAACACCTATTTTTTAGCACGAACTATTTTTCCAAAATGTCGCTTACAAGGAAATTCATCTTATTCAACACCTGAATCAGGAAACTCACAAGGAAATTTGACACAAAACGCTTGAATTATAAACTTCTACATATCTTTTTCTTTCTCTTCTTTTTTGTGTCTACAAACTATGCGCAGTTTTGTGGTAAGCAATCT
>CALDGQ010000116.1 GCA_937941765.1 uncultured Saprospiraceae bacterium | reverse complement strand
GAGTTTATAAAATCTAGACTTTTTGTTTCTTTTTTGGCAATGAAAAAAGAAAAAGGATCAGATTCTTCGAAAAATCACAATTGAGAAAGCATGGATATTGATGATTATTCAGTTTAAATGAAAGGCATATTTTGTGCATTCAAAATGATTCCTAAGGTCGGATTTTGCTACTTCTGATTGTCCCCACAAAACAAGAGCAATTTTTAATTATCTAAAAAAAGCTACGCTTTTTTTAGATACTGCGTTTTCAAGACAATCGTCGCTTTCCCCACTCTACATTCAATTGCATCATCGCTATTTGTTAATCGAATATTTTTAATTTTAGTACCTCTTTTCATATTTAGAGAAGCACCTTTTACCTTCAAGTCTCTGGCTAACATGACGGTATCCCCTTCATTCAATTGATTTCCGTTACAGTCTTTTACAATTAATTCGTCTGACATTATTTTAATTTTTTGCTAATGTAATCTTTTGATTGTTAGAACAGGAGGAATTAAAAATTAAAAATGCAAAATAGCACTCCAAAAGCAAAGAGGTTAGATACCTTTTGCTCGAATACCGTGTGTGTTACGAGATGAAGGTTTCTAACCCTCTCATCTCGAACGAGTATTTTCGCTCAGTATCGCGTCTTGACGATTTATTTTACATTTTACATTCTCTTTAATTTCACATTCCGCTTAATCTAGCAAAAAAAAACGGCTGCCAGAAATAAATCCAGCAGCCGAAATATTTTAAATCAATCAAATAATCTTACAACTTAGATTGCTTGATATCAAAAGTATAAGTTTGAGTATTTGCAGATCCTGTATCATTTATAGCAGTACAAGTAAATACGTAGTAATCAGCAGCACCTACTCTTGCCATGTAAGAAGAACCAACCACGATGGTTCCACTCAAAGACAAGTCACCACCAGCTTCATCCCATGCAGCAATTAAAGATTCTCTTGAACCGATTCCACTGTATGTATAAGAAGACTGAGCAGAAAGAATACGCAATGCAGTACCATTGATAGGCTCAATTATTTGATCCCAAACACCACCACTATTTCCTGTATCTTTTATATGTGCAG
This sequence comes from uncultured Saprospiraceae bacterium, assembly GCA_937941765.1. Classification (GTDB taxonomy): domain Bacteria; phylum Bacteroidota; class Bacteroidia; order Chitinophagales; family Saprospiraceae; genus CALDGQ01. The sequence goes on along the minus strand of CALDGQ010000116.1, from coordinate 25,203 downwards.
TTGTATTGTTAATAGAAGATTCGTTAACTCCTAATTCAAGGTTGATGGTACCGAAGCCAGAACCAGCATTATTGAACAAAGTGGTACCAATAAATTCATTAGTTAAAGTAGTTGCAGGTGAACTAACAATGATATTAAAAGTAGCAGTTTCAGTAGCTCCAGCATCATCAGTCAAAGTAATTACATAATTGTAAGTACCAGGAGTTGTTGAAGGACGAATATAAACGCTTTTTGCAAATCCAGCTATATCATCAGCAGGTAAGAAAAAAGGATTAGAATCGAAATCAATAATTCCAGTATCAGTATTACCAAAACCTAAACGTGTAATATCAGTTATAACTGCTGAATTTTCAGCAACAGTAATTGTACTTAATGGACTAGCTCCTTGAGTTGCTGTTAAATTGAAACCTAATAAAGAAGTATTCCCAGCATCAACAAAAATATCAGCGCCACCCATATAACTCAATCCTAATTCAGTAACATTTTCCTCAATTGTGATATCCAGAGTAGTGATGTCATCATCACCAGGAGTTTCTGAAGCAACGATAAATTCATAAGTTGCAAGACCAGAATCATGAGGAGTAATTGCAATGTTAAGAACAAAAGAACTACGATTAGAATCAAAAAGAAGTGCAGGATTGTTCCATTCATCTCCTTCAACTGTATATCTTGAAGTCTCTAAATTCACACCGTCTTGTCTGATAGTAAGTGTATTCATTTCATTGTCACCAGCAGTTGCTGACAATCTTACATTAATAATAGTTCCAGCAGGAATTGTAGTAGCTTCTGAAATTAAGTCAGTACCTGACTCCAAAAATGAAGAAGGATTGATAACAATAGGATCAGTTTCATCCGGATCACAAGAAGAAGCAAAGAAGATTACGGCTAAAGCCAAAAACAACTTTGATAAAGACATTAAGTTTTTCATTGATAAGTGATTTTTACTTTTAAAATTTTTACACATATTAAACGTAATTGATACGTCTATTGTCTTGCAAAAAACGGGAAATTTGAGGTAAATATCCCCCTTTTTGGAAAATATTAACAAAACCAGCTATACATTAAAAAAAATTAAACACAAAATAAATGGTATTTTACTTTATAAAATTTTGTTAAATGCATTATTTTGAATTTTAATTTTAGGTAATTCTTTTTTCTACGCTATAATGTTTGTTATGAAAATTTTCTCAATGATTTTTTGAAGAAGTTCATTTTGAACCAATTAATTATGTTTTACATGCCGAAAGGAGAACTGATAGTAAGAATTGTAAAATAGCTCATTTAACTAGTTTCTATAAATGAGCTAGATAACATGCTGAACATTCTTTGATATGATATGATTCAATTTAACATTGCTCTAAATGTTGCTTCAAAGTGTAATGCACCAATTCAATTATTGACAAGTATCTATCAAAAAGGATTGTAGACAAATCGTTAAATTTTAATTAGCTTTATCAGTAGTACATTTACAAGTCCGAAGCTCACATTGTTCTTAGGACAATATCAATCACTAAAATAGCTTAATATGTCACCAATTAAATTTTTTATTTGTTTTATAACACTATGTTTCTGTTCCGACATCACAGCAAAACACATCATTAGTGGATCGATGACCTATGAATGTCTTGGGAATAATGAATATGAATTCACAATGATTATTTATAGAGATTGTTTTGGTGGTGGAGCTGATTTTGATAATCCAGCAGCAATTTCAATCTTTAAAAATGAGGATGAGTTGATTGAAACGCTTGAAATTCAAATTACGACAACTGAAATTGTTGAGCCTGTTTTTTGTAGTGGGCAGCCCGTTCAATACTGCAGCGAAAAAGCAATTTATAAATTCACAACAACACTTTTAGATGGAGTTGCTCCTTACAATATTGTTTATCAAAGATGTTGTTGGTCTGACATTGTAGCCAATATTCTAAATCCTGAAGAAAATGGAATCACAGTTGTTTCAACTGTTTCAGAACTTGCTTTGGAAATTTGTAATTCGCAAACAATTATCGACATGCCGCTTGCTTTTGCAGCCTGTCCGGGTGAAGAAATAAATATTCCGATTCTCCCTTTTGATGCAGATGGAGACAGTCTTGCTTTTGAAATTTGTCTCCCTTACAAAGGAGGTGGATTAGGTGGAACACCTGGTTTCCCTGGAGATCCTACTGCATGTGATGGTGTCACGCCGAACCCCGCTTGTCCGCCACCATATGAACAACTTTCTTTTGCCGACGGATTTAGCATTGACAATCCTTTTCCAACTAACAATGGAATTGAGGTTGATCCGATAAATGGAAATATTTCGTTTACACCCAGCAGTCAAGGAGTTTATATTTACGGGCTCTGCATCACTGAATATCGAGACGGACAAATCCTGGGTCGATCCGCTCATAACATTGAAACTACATCTGGGATAAATATTATAAATATTGAAGAAACCGTTGATTTAAATTCGTGGGAAATGACACAATCTTTTTCAAATCAGGAGTTGTCATTCACTTCAAATATACCTAGTAAAAACGGAGTCATCTCATTGTATGATGCAACTGGCAAAAATAGACTGTCTAAAAATATTGAAAATCAAAATAAAGTCACTATTAATACCAGTCATTTAAATGCAGGAATCTATTTTGCAAAGTTGGATTCTGATAATTATTCAAAGACTTTCAAAGTAGTGATAGCTCAATAAGTAATTCGCAAATTCTATTATTTTTCTTAAATTGCTATTAGCTTTTCAGCCTTTCATGAAGAGAAAATTAATAGCTCCTATGAATAACAAACTAGTATTTGGTTTTCTTTTTGCTTTCATGTTGCCGTCAGTGAATTTTGCTCAAGATCAACTACATCACTTTGACCACACCATTTTCCAAGAAAACAAACTGCCTCCGCATGCGCATTTCTATGCATTCGAAGAAGAATCAATGTGCAATCAGCCGGTAGATTTAGCAATCAAAGCATCTAATCGGTATCAAAATTTAGATGGAGATTGGAAATTCCATTTTGTTGATTCACCAAAAGATAGACTGGAAAATTTTTATGAAATAGATTTAGATGATTCGGATTGGGGAACTATTCCGGTACCCGGAAATTGGGAAGTATATGGTTTTGGAAACCCGATTTATTTGGACGAGCGCTACCCTTTTACAACTACTTGGCCGAATATACCAACTGATTACAATCCAATAGGTACTTATCGACATACTTTCAACGTTTCTAAAAACATTGTTGACTATAGTTATATTCTTCATTTTGCAGGTGCCAAATCCGCTATGTATGTTTATGTAAATGGGGAATATGTAGGCTATTCCCAAGGTTCAAAAACACCTGCTGAATTCGACATAACAAATTACATACAAAATGGAGAAAACTTGTTAGCAATTCAAATGCATCGTTGGAGTGATGCTAGCTACTTGGAAAGTCAAGATATGCTGCGAATGAGTGGAATTGAACGCGAAATTATTTTGCACCAAAAACCCAATGTTGGTATTAGAGATTTTGAAATAACTGCCAACTTATCAGAAGATTTTCAGGACGGACAATTCACCATAGACTTAAAATTAGAAAACTTATTGCCTTTCGAAAAAATCGTCAATTTTGAAATTGAATTGTTAGATCATAAAAATGTAGTCGGTGGAGAATCGGTAGAAATTTTGATTCCGGACTATACTGTGATTGATACGTCGTTTAATTACAAAATACCAAATGTCAAAAAATGGTCCGCAGAAATTCCTTATTTGTATGATTTACGCATAAAATGTGTTTCTGAAAATAAAGTAAAAAACATTGAACAGCACATCAAACAGAAAATCGGCTTTCGCAATGTCCGAATTGAGAATAAACAATTATTATTCAACGGTCAGCCTATTTACATAAAAGGTGTCAATCGTCATGAAACAGATCCTTTCACTGGACATGTCATCACTTTGGAATCCATGCATTTGGATGCTGCTAGAATGAAGTCCAACAATATAAATGCGGTTCGCTCATCTCACTACCCCAACCATCCAGAATGGTATTCCATATGTGATGAATATGGCCTGTATGTCATTGATGAAGCCAATATTGAAAGTCATCCTTTAGCGATTGATGAAAAAACACAATTAGGAAATGAAATGAGTTGGTTACCTGCTCACTTGGACCGGACACAACGCATGTATCATAGAGATAAAAATCATCCATCAATAATCATTTGGTCACTTGGAAATGAAGCAGGTCACGGCAGAATATTTGAAGCTACCTACGACTGGTTAAAAAGTGTAGATGATACTAGACCGGTACAATACGAACCTGCAAAACGTGAAAGATATACAGATATTTTCTGTCCAATGTATGCGTCGTTTGACAAATTGAATAAGTATGTTTCCACCAATCCAGATAAACCTTGCATCATGATTGAATATTGTCATGCTATGGGAAATTCAGTTGGAAATATACAAGACTATTGGGATTTAATTGAAGTGTACGATTTGTTACAAGGTGGATTTATTTGGGATTTCAAAGATCAGAGTTTGGAATATAAGGATGAAAATGGCAAACCCTATTTAGCATATGGACATGATTATGAACCAAATTTACCAACTGATGGGAATTTTTTAAATAATGGATTATTCGATCCTTATGGTGTTGGACACCCACATTTAGAAGAAGTTAAAAAAGTATATCAGCCTATTAAATTTAAATGGGACAAATATAGAAATGGTGTCCAAGTTTACAATAAAAATTTCTTCGCCAGTATTGAAAATGCAGAGATCAAATGGAGACTTTTAGAGAATGGAATTGCTGTTGACTCCGCATTTTTAGATAAAAAAACAATACTTCCACAAAGCATAGAAATTTACCCAATCATTCTCAAACCTTTTGATAAACAAAGTGAATATATCATTGAATTTAAGTTATTCAACCGTGTTTATTTAAAAGGCAAAAACAGAAAAGTTAATCATTTATTTGAAGAAATAGTTTTACAAAAAGCTGCGCCTATTATTGCGTATAACGCAGTAGGAGAAAAATTAAAAATAAAAAAGAAAGGTGAAAATTATTTAATTTCCAACAAATCAACATCTCTGACAATTCGAAAAGAAACTGGAAATATAGTTGAATGGAAATTCAAAAACAATTTGATTACAAATGAAAACCTTACTCCGAATTTCTGGCGCGCGCCTACCGATAATGACTTAGGCAATGGAATGCATAAATGGGCCAAAGTTTGGAAAAATGCATCCGACACCTTGTTTTCAGATCTGTCGAAGCCGCCTACCATCAAAAACGGTGAAGTTCATTTTCAAGTAACATTTATTCCAAAAAATAAAGTCGCTAAATGTGTTGTTGATTACACACTTTCTCCAGGAAATGATTTAAAAGTAAATTTCGAATTTACTCCGTTAGTATCCAAACTACCGAACATACCTCGATTGGGAATGACCATGATTTTACCTGATAATTTTAAAGAAATAAAATGGTATGGTAAAGGTCCTCACGAAACATATGACGATCGAAATCATGGAGGCCGCACTGGAATTTGGAAAGCGTCGATTAACAAATCCTTTCACAGATATTCTAGACCACAAGAAACCGGAAACAAAACCAATCTTCGCTGGATGCAATTGGAAAATAAATTTATTGGAGTTCGTGCAACTACATTGGACCATCAATTCATCAGTGGAAGCGCATGGCCATTTCGACAATCTGAGTTAGAATTTGAGGCTGGAAAAGATGGTGGAATATCAGCTTCTGGCTTAGTTCCGGTTACAGCAAAACACGGTGCTGACATAACCATCGGAAATGTCGTTCAATGGAATATCGATCATTTGCAAATGGGTGTTGGTGGAGACACTTCATGGGGACGACTTGTTCACACAGAATACACGATTCCGTCAAAAATTTATTCTTTTTCGATTTTATTCCAACCTTTTGTACAATGATTGCGTTATTTCTGTAATATGAATATTTAGCTAAAATAAACTGACACATTTCACAGTTTAATAACAAACGATTATCTCAATTTTAAACAACTCATTTTAATGCGAACCCTATTTCTCGTCCTTCTTTTTATTGCTCCAACCTTTCTGTTTTCACAAAATGCACCAGATTTTTCAGACCTAAAATATTGGGCAGCACATCCTGAAAAAAAAGACATGGCTGATGTCGTGCCAAATGATAATTACAAAGATGAACAAGCAACTTCACAAATTGATGTATTCTTTATTTATCCGACCCTATATTGGAAAAAATGGAAGGATGGAAATTACAATGCAGATGTAGATGACATCAAACTCAATGAAAAGGTAGCTGAATCCACTATTCAGAATCAAGCCTCTATTTTTAATGGTGTTGGAAAAGTATATTCTCCGATGTATCGTCAAGCCAATCTAAAAGCTTATGATCAATACACGAAAAAAGACCCAAGAGCCACTACTGCTTTTGAACTAGCATACTCAGATGTAAAAAGAGCTTTTGAATATTATTTAGAACATTATAACAATGGTCGTCCGTTCATCATCGCATCACATAGCCAAGGTACTACACATGGCAAAATGCTAATCAAAGATATGATTGAAGGAACTCCTTTAATGAATAAAATGGTCGTTGCTTATTTAGTCGGTATCAAAATTGAAAAAGATTATTTTAAAGAACTCCGACTTTGTAAAGATAAAAATGATACAGGTTGTTATTGTACCTGGCGAACTTTCAAAAAAGATTATTATCCAAAAGATAGAGATTACGGTGAACATATTGCCTGCACCAACCCTTTAAACTGGCTAACCGATGAAACACCTGCTACACATGCTGAAAACAAGGGAGCCATTTTAAGAAATTATAACAAAGTAATCCCAAATGTCATGGATGCTCGCATTAAAGACGGCATGCTTTGGGTCAGTACTCCTAACATTAAGTTTGGAAAATTCTTGCAACGAAAAAATTGGCATATTGCAGATTTTAATTTTTATTGGGTAAGTGTACGGGAAAATGCGAAACATCGATTGGGTTTGTTTTGGAAGTAAGTACGTGTACACGATGTTCTAACACAAAGACTACATAAGAAACAAAAATCACAAAGAAACAACGTTAATTTCCTTTGTGATCTTTACGGTAAAAATACGTCCTTTACGTTTCAACGTTTAACGAAATAAGTGGTCAAAAAAACGCCTACACCTCAGCAATCAACTTCTTAGCCGCTTTTCTAAACTCTTGCCAATCCAATTTACCATCTTTATCGTTATCCAATTCACTGATTAATGCGGTTGCAACAACACCTGATAAAAAACGATTTACCTTTGCTTCCTTTACCAATTTCACCAACTCTCCTTTTTCAAGATAGCCATCTCCTTTCTTATCAAAAAACGCAAATGCATCTTCCGCATTGTCAAATTTCTGAGTAATTAGTATTTTAATTTTACTAAGAATTTCTTTTTTACTAGCCATAACTTTTAGATTCTAATTTAGATGTGTTTTAAAATGAAGGCGTAAGATGCGAAAAAAACAAATGAAGCTCAATAGTTTTTTATGCGTTAAATTTAATTACCGTTTAAATCATAAAATATAAAGGAGGATTTCCATTTATTAAACAAAAGACATTTCAGCATGTTTATTAATATAGTTTAATGAATTTGAATATTGAATTGCTTAAATTGAGCTTATGAAAAGAAGACATTTTATAAAAGGATCAGCAATTGTAGGTGCAACTGCAGTTACGCCCTTATTGATTAAAGCGGGATCTGGAATGTTTGCCAGCCCTACTTCAAGAAAAGTACATCAAATTTTAGATACGAGCAAAATTAATGTTGGCACCTTACCGGTTCTGCGAGCATTTGCTGGGGACCAAAATGATTACGTTTCTCCATTTGTATTGTTTGATGAATTTGGTCCCGTGCAAGTAGAAGCCGGAAGTGATCCGTTGCGGGTAGATGCACATCCTCATGCCGGTGTGATTCCAACGACCTACTTTATTGCTGGTAATGGCCATCACAAAGATAGTTTGAATTATGATTTTCAAATTGGAAAAGGTGATTTCATGATGTTTAGTTCTGGAAGTGGAGCGATACACATGGAAGAATCTGGTGCTGATCTAGCAAAAAAAGGCGGTGCTTATCATGGTTTCCAAATTTGGTTAAATACCCCATCCGCTTATAAATTTGATGCACCTGCAACTTATGTTTTTAAGGATGACAAGATGGGTGAGTTGGTTGCGGACAAAGTAGTTGCCAAAGTCATTTTAGGAGAATTGTATGAAGCCAAATCGGAAATCGAAACGCTATCACCTGCATTTTATTACCACATCAAAATGGATAAAGATGCAAGATTAGATATTCCAACAGAGCCTACCCATAATGCATTTGTTTATGTCGTGAATGGTGAAATCGAAATAGAAGGAAAACGTAGCTTGAAAACGAATCAAGTAGCACTTTACGAACGTGGAGATAGCATCATCAATACTTATTCAGAAAACGGAGCTGAATTGTTAGTTTTGGGTGGACAACCATTAGATGAAGTAGTTTTTTCCTACGGACCTTTTGTTATGAATACAGAAGAACAGATTCGGTTGTGTATAAAGAATTATAATACTGGTAAGATGGGGAATCCGGATTTGGTGAATTAGATACAAAAGTAATTCCTTGAAGCGCCTCCGTTTCAGAATATTTATAACAATATAAATCCAATATTCGACAGAACAAGCATTAGAAGTGTTTTAGCCTCTGAAGCGAGAGACTTCAAACAACAAATGTTTTCAGCATCTAAAGCAAAACGCTTTCAAGCAAATAAGGTATTTCTTATCAAACACAAATTTCTTCAAAACAAGAATAATCATAACCAACTCACAATCAATCACTTGCATATTTAAAATATGTTAAAAACGCCATTTATCTTCTAATTCGGCGCATCATTTGCGTTATAATTTATAACAAATTATAATTCACATGAAGATTCTATCAAATCTACTTCTATGTGCACTAATCCTGTGCGCAGTATCTTCTTGTCAAAAAGAGGATACCGATTTACCAATTACTGTTGAGGGAAAATGGGAAATCACAGCAGTCTCTTGTCAAGATGGGGTTCAAACTGTTTTCGAAAATGGAGCAACCAGAGGTGGTGCATTCGTTTTTGAAGGGCAATCTTTTTCCTCTATTGTTGAGTTCAAATCAGATGCAACATTTAACGGATCAGGAAATTATACCAAAGTGTTTTCTTCCTTAGTAAATGGAACTATGCAAAACGATTCTTTTCAAGCCAACGATTTAGCCTACAATGGCGATTGGGAAAAATTAGATGACAATTTGCAATTAACCCATTACAATATTGAAACTTTTGAAATCATTGAGTTAACTTCTAACAAGATGCAGTTAAAATTTAATTTAAATGAGACAATTGAAAAAGATCAGCAAACGATTACGAATGTTGGGACGGTCTTTTATACTTTGCGGAGGTAGGCGAAGGTCCGATTGAACCGCAGAATGTCGAATGTCGAAGTAGAGTTCGTGGACGGCGAGATATGAATATATTTGCACGTATGTACTCGTGTGCTCAACTTCGAAATGGCGACAGTCTACCGTTTATACATAAAAAAGCTCCAACGGAGCGATATCAAATAGCCTAGTGCGATAGCGCTAGGTTATTTGATGTCGCTCCGAGTGTTTTGGCGCGTGTTTTTGTTTCAAAAATCGTGTCAAAACACTTCTTGAAGGTTTAATTTTTAAACTAACAAAAGATGTTTATAAACGGTAGGCTTATTCAAAATTCTCATTCCATCTCTTTTATCCATTTAGCAATCAACTCCACTCCTTCTTTGTGCACTAACTTCCGACTTACTTCTGGCATCATGACACCAGGATCAGAAGAAGCCATTCGATACACCAAAATTGAAGCATCAGGATCGCCAGGTACAATTCCATATTGTCTACCTCCAGAACCACGACCAGCAGCGATTGGCGCTTTTTGAACACCCCATTTATTAGGATTTTTTTCGTGAATATTGAGGTACATACCCGAAGTGTTGGCAGGTCCATCTGGATTGTGACAATGACCACAGTTGGTATCTAAATAAGCTCTTGCTCTTTCTTCAATTGTTTGACGCTCATCATTCCAATCCACTAACTTAGGCCGCATATTTATTGTTGGAAGATTATCAATTATTTTCAAGTCTTCCCAATGTTCCAACTGATTCTTAAAACCGGTTTCATAAGCGAAATCACCATTTATTTGCCTTGCAGAAGGGCCAATAGGCAATAATTCATCTTTAAAATAATGGCAGCTTTTACACTGATTCATATTGGGAATGGAATAATTTAGCTTTCTTTTTTTACCTTTTTGATCTTTCCAAGTCACTTCTTTGGAACCTCCAGCTACTTCTAACATCGCATCTGTTTGACCTTCATTCCAAATATAAGGCAAAGCTTTCCACCCTTTTTCTTCATGTAAAAGAATTCTTGTTTCCATCAACAACCGACCCTTTTCAGGATTTCGCATATCTTTTGGGTAAAAAAAAGTCTTTGCAATAATTGTCCCTATTGGAAAATCAAAAACCTGTTCATTATGGTAATCGATTTTCGTTCCTTCTGGCAACTTAATAAATCTAGCTTTGGATGCATAGTCCGAAAAAAGAGGTGCGTTTAAAGCATAAGGAATTACGTTGTTAGATGGTTGTAGTTTATTGAGTTCTCCTTCAAACAAGTTGTATTCAGATAAGCTTTGTAAATAACTAGAGGTATCATCAAAAATAGATGGACGATTCCCAAGGGCAATCACTCCAATGCAAAAGGTAACCAAAAACAGGAATTGCTTTTTCATAAAATTGACTTACTTTTTATTCACTTTACTCAATTCATCTTGTCCAGCTCCTTTCAATTCTTCTCGTTCACAGTCAAATAAAGTTACATCCTTACTTAAATTTTTGAACTTATTCGCAACATCCAAGTTAGCGAAAGTAGCTTCTTTGTTGTTTTTAATACAAATACTATATGCTGCTTTTAAATTTCCATTAGCATCCAAGTTGTTTTTATCAGCAATTCCATCCCAAACGATTGATGGGACATTTCTTTTAAACTTCAGCCAAAGCGCAAGACCTAATTTATTCTTAAAAGACGGAAGTTGTTTCTTTCGGGAGATAGAATTGTTATGAATATAAATCTGTGTTGGGTAAGGATTGTAGGTTTCATCTTTAATCGGCCTTTCTGTAACTAAATAACTAGCGATTCCAATTCCAAATGTTTTGTTATCTCTTATTTCATTATTAAATATTTCAACGTCATTTGTTGATAAAATCAGTATACCTGTCCCACTTGGCACCTCTCCAACGATATTTCCTTTTGGCGCAAAATTCTTGTAATTATTTTCAATTGATTTATTATTATAAACTCTTACATTTCCACCTTTCGTTTTTATCAACCCAGGCAAATCGAAAATTAAAATGCCACCAGTATTATTTGTTACTACATTGTTATAAACATCCGCATTAGTAGAATTTTCAATCTCAATTCCTGCCACATTGTATGCTGCTCTACAATTTTTCACCACAATATTATCCGACTGTCCGACATAAACACCTGCATCTGATGCACCGATTGCGACACATTCATCAATCACCACATTTTGACACTGTACTGGATACAATCCATATGCACCATTCTTCTTGTTAGGCTTTCCAGTCCAAGCAGTTTTTACTCGAATAAAACTGATTCCATTGACATCTTGCGTTTTAATTGCATCTCCTTTGGTGTCCTCAACTGCAAAATCAGATAACGTTATATTTTCGGCATTGGTGATTTTCAACCCTTCTGCCCCTTCGCTTTGCCCTTTAAATGACAAGGTTGATTTATCAATACCTGCTCCTTTTATGGTGACATTTTTTTTACCATCCAATGAAAGTGATTTGTTAAAATGAAAATGGCCAGCAGGAATTTCAATGACACCGCCATCTTCCACCATAATTAAGTCTGTTTGAATTTTCTTTTGGATATCGACTTGTCCATTAGCAACAGCAATTGCAAAACATGAAATGAAAAACAATAGTATAGTCCTCATTATAAAATATTGTTGGGTGAAGAATTAATCAGAAATGGATTCAAAATGATCTTTTGCTCGTATTGAAATTAATAAAATTAAAACGAAATATGGCATATATTAATCATCGATTATTTTTACTAATTTTAGGCTCCATGACAAAACATACAATTCTAAAAAAAGTATTCGGATATTCTGAATTCAGAGGAAACCAAGGAGCTATCATCGACCATGTATTAGCAGGAAATGATGCGCTCGTTATCATGCCAACTGGTGGTGGAAAATCACTGTGTTATCAAATCCCTGCATTAATTGGAGAAGGGCTAGCCATCATTGTTTCGCCTTTAATTGCTTTGATGAATGACCAAGTTGCCGCTTTAAAACAACTGGATGTAGAAGCAGCAACGATCCATAGCAACATTTCAGATACAGAATCCAGACAAATTTTTGCAGATATACAATCCGGAGAATTAAAACTCTTGTATGTGTCTCCAGAAAAATTGATGTCTGACGGTTTTCTTAAGTATTTATTAAATCAAAACGTTTCTCTTTTTGGAATTGACGAAGCACATTGTGTTTCGATTTGGGGAAATGATTTCCGTCCTGAATATGTGAAGTTGTCTGCATTAAGAAATTCATTTCCAGCAGTGCCCATCATAGCTTTGACAGCCACTGCAGATCATGCAACACAACAAGATATAATAAGACAATTAGATTTAGGAAAAACGAAAACTTTTCTAAGCAGTTTCGAAAGAAAAAATATTACGACCCGTGCCAAATCGGGCCAAAAAAGAATGGAGCAAATCGTGAATTTTGTCAAAACTCATCCGGGTGAATCGGGAATCGTTTATTGTTTAAGTAGAAAGAGTACTGAAAAAGTTGCCGAAAGTTTAGAAGCCAAAGGTTTTCAAGCTGCTGCCTATCATGCGGGGCTAGACCCAATGACCAGAAGAAGAGTCCAAGATGATTTTCAGACGGATACTGTTAAAATAGTTTGTGCGACCATTGCTTTTGGAATGGGAATAGACAAACCAAATATCAGATGGGTAATACATTATAATATGCCCAAAAACATAGAAGGTTATTATCAAGAAATCGGTCGAGCAGGACGAGATGGAGATCCTGCAGAAGCATTGTTATTTTCCAGTTGGGGAGATTTTATTCAACTCAAAAGATTTATTGATGACAGTCCAAATGAGGGATTCAAAGTGGTGCAATTAGCGAAACTTGATCGGATGTGGCAATTTGCAACGGCTTCAAGTTGTAGAACAAACATGGTGCTCAACTATTTTGGAGAATTCATCAACAACAATTGTGGTCATTGTGATAATTGTTTACATCCACCCAAATTCATCGATGGAACTGTTTTCTCTCAAATGGCACTTTCTGGAATTATTAGAACAAGAGAAGAAGTTGGGATAAATTTATTGATTGATATTTTGAGAGCTTCTTATAAACAAGAAATTCGTTCGAGAGGATATGACCAATTAAAAACCTATGGTGTCGGTCGAAATATTTCTTTCCAACATTGGCAGCATTATATTACTCAAATGATTAACCAAGGTATCATTCGAATCGATTATACCGATCATTCAAAATTAAAAACAACTCCACTTTCTGGTCCAGTTTTAAAAAAGGAAGTAATGATTCAGTTGACCGAATTTGTTTCTCACAAGGAGCAAAAAGAGCGAGAAAAGAACGCGAAAAAAATCAAAAAAGAAGTCAACTTTTCAAATATTGATGCTTCCTTATTAGCACGATTAAAAAGCTGGAGGACACAACTCGCTAGAGCTCAAAAAGTTCCTCCTTACGTTATCTTTAATGATAGAACTATTAATTTCATAGCAAGTTCGAAACCTACCTCACCCGACGATTTGATTGCGATCGATGGAATTGGTCCTGTGAAACTGGAAAGATACGGTGATGCGGTGATTGAAATTGTGACAAGCAAATAACCTCATTTTTCCATTAAAACATTTATTTTTAAACATAAATGTGGCATTACTGTTTTTTGCCATATGTTTAGAAACTTGAAGCAATCCGCAACTTCACAAGTTAATATATTCAACATTTTCATATATATTTATTGCTGTTAGTTAATTATTAGCATAGCTTTTGCTGTAAATTAAATTCTGCAAATGAGTTCAACCCGCTCAATTAGGGAGATCCTACCCCTCTCCTTTTTTTCTTTCCAAAAAACAGTTAACCCCAATTTAACTTTATTCGATCGTCCCAACTATTCAATACGCGTACAACGTGTTGTATTTCGCAAAAAAATAACCCCTGCTGATTTCATTTTCGGAGTAATGCCCAATTACTCATTTATTAATTTTATAAAACAATAAATTATGCTCACAAGGTTATTATTTTTACTATTTATTAGTCCTATTTTATTAATAGGAAAATTGAATGCCCAGAATCCAATTCCTGTCGAACCCAATTTTACGAATAAGCTACTTATTTCTTCTGTGATGACAGCTGATCAAGTAATACCAACTACAGAAAACGATATTATGGCTGTCGTAGGTTTAACAGTTGATCAAAATAGAGAAGAAATTGAAGTAAATCTTTATACCAACAATGCTTCTGTAAGTTTAGTCCAAGTTTTTATCAGACAAGGCAATCCAGATAATGTGGGACCATTGGTACTTAACTTGACAGATTATATTGATGGAAACAAAGTTAACACTACTATTACAAATGCATCCGAATCACTAATTACTGATTTGATTTTAGGCAAATGTTACATTGAAATTAAAACATACAATTTCAGTGGAGTGGCAGCTAGAGGGCATTTAAGGTTGGAAACAGATGATTCATATCTTGGTTTGGTCAATGCTAATAATATTTTAGATGCTGGTAGTGACTCACCTGCTCAAGGGATCATCTCTACACATCATACACCAGAACTTCAAAATCTTGAGGTAAACTTCTTTGCATCAGATTTAAGCAGTCCTATTACAAGTGCTTTTTTACATATTGGAGATGAATCAACAAGTAGTGTTTCCAATGCAATGGATTTAACTTCTTTTGTTACTGGTAATAGAATTTACGCGAATTTAAATCCTGGTGAATTCTTAAGCCATTTAAAAAACGACAATATTTATCTTAAAATATATACAGAAAATTATCCTGAGGGAGAAATCCGTGGACAATTGAGATATTCTGAAAATCTAATTCATGATGCCTGGTTAAGTGGTGACCAAATGGTACCAACAGCAACTGGTGCAGATATTAGTGGTTTTTCAGTCTTTTCATTACAACCAGATTTTCAAAACGTTGATTATTGGATTTTTACTGATCATCTAAATGATGAAATTGTAACAGCTACTTTACATAATGGAGTTCTTGGTGTAACTAGCGCAGTAATTTTTAATTTTACTCAACAAGTTGATGGTAATGTCATAATCGGAAATGAGGAGAATATGGCTGGAGAACTAAATCATTTTTATGGTTTGCTTTTAAGTGGAGAAGTTTATGTTAACATTGCAACTACAAATTCTCCAGCTGGATTGATTCGAGGACAAGTTTACAGAGTTGCAAGACAACCACATCACTACAAATTTTGTACAAACACGACTACAGAAGCCGATGGCGGCGGATATATTGCTTACAATAGAAGATTAAATTATAGTCATGTTTTCTTGTCAAGTTACAATATGGATAGTGATTTAGTTGGAGCTTCATTAAATGAAGGGAATATTAATTCACCTGGACCTGCAATTATGGATTTCATTGGTGCCGAAAATAATTATACAGTTGATTATTTTTGGAACAGTAATTCAACTCCGCAACCGTTCGAACCAACTATCGCCAATGCGATTAGTGATGAATCAACTTATTTTCAATTTGCTACAGAAGATTATCCTGAAGGAGAAATCGTAGGGCAAAATATTGAGGAATTAGAATGTCCAATGGATCCAGGACCTACAGATGAAGACAGTGCTGATCTTGAATTAAATCTTGATATTTCTAGAGTTCATTATGTTCAATATGATTCACTAGTAATGTGTTTTACGGTAACCAATACAGGTACATTACCTACTGATGAGGTAGTTGTTGATATTCCGTTGCCAAACGGGTTTGTATATTGTTATGATTTCATGACAATGGGAGAATATGACCTTTATAATCAAACATGGAATATTGGAACGCTAGCTCCAGGAGAAACTGCCAAACTTAGTCTAGGTGTATTAGCAATGGTTGGTGGTATCAATGTTGACTATTTTGCTCAAATTGAATTTTCTTCAGAATATGATCAGGATTCTACTCCTGGCAATGATGTAGATTCAACCAATGATGAGGATGACGAAGTAGCAACTACATTTATCGCCTTGGAGAATGGTGGTGCAGGAACTGGTAATTTTGATGTAGATTTAGAATTAAATATGACAACCCAACAATCTGTAGTGGCTCTTTATGAAAATGCAGATTTCGCAATGACTGTTGTTAATAATGGAAGTGATGACGCCAATCACATTGTTATAGACGTGACGATTCCTGATGGATTGGCTTATACTTCTCACAACGTTTCTAAAGGTGATGTCACATTTTACAATGGTCAATGGTATATTTCAACATTGGCAGCAGGAGAAAGCGCAACATTAGAATTAGAATTATTTACCTTAATTCCATCCGCAACAATTTCTTATTTTGCTCAAATCCATGCTGTCAATGAACCTGATGTAGATTCTACACCAGGAAATGTTTACGATTTTGTTGCTAGTGAAGACGATGAAGCTCGTGTAGAAATTATGACCATGTCAGGTATGCCAGTAGAGAATGAATTAGCATTCGTTTCAAATGTTACCAACGAAACAGTGTTTCCAAATCCTGCAATTAATACAATCAATCTTAATTTCGAAAGTGATCTTCAAGTAGAAAGCCAAGTTGTTATTTATAGTGCAACTGGTCAAATAATTATGAATACATCAAAATCGATTCTAGTTGGATTTAATGAATGCAGTTATGATGTTTCAACATTGCCAGTTGGAACTTACTTTATTGACATTCCTGAAGTCGGATTTAAATCTAGATTTGTAAAAAAATAAACAAACATAATTTTATATAAAAAGAGCGGAAATCATTTTGATTTTCGCTCTTTTTTTGATTTAGGACTTATCATCTTGAAAGTCAGTAGTATTAAATTCGATTTATTTTGTGACATCTTGAAATGTAGATTTTAAAAGGAAATTCGATTTATTAAACATAAATTCAGACAATCCTATGGTTACGATCACCAAATTATAAGACCATTTCCCAACAACAAGAAACCGACTACATACTGTTGATTCTTGCCTAAATTTTGGTGCACTTTTACTATTAGCACATCTTTTGTAGTTATGTATAAAACGGTTTAAGAACTCTCCCAAGGGTTCGATATTATTTCTTAACTCCAAAAAACACCAAATAATGATTAAAAGGTTATTATTACTATTACTTTTATGTCCACTTTTAAGCAATTCAATTTTAGTTGCTCAGGACGCCACTCCAATCAATCCACAGTTTACACCAAGTTTAACTATTTCATCAGTCATGACGAGTGACCAAGTGATTCCAGAGGTTGATAACAATATATCTGCAATAGCAGGTCTATTTGTTAATGCCGATAGAGATGAAATTGTGGTAAATGTTTACGCAAACAATGAATCTGGAAATTTGACTCAAGTTTTAATAAAACAAGGCAGTCCAAATGAAAACGGAAGTGTTGTTTTAAATTTGACAGAAGAAATTGATGGAAAAAAAATAAACACAACCATCACCTCTGTGACTAAGGCTTTAGTTACAAAATTAATTTTAGGAGAGCTG
The DNA here is from genome assembly GCA_937941765.1 of uncultured Saprospiraceae bacterium. Taxonomy (GTDB): domain Bacteria; phylum Bacteroidota; class Bacteroidia; order Chitinophagales; family Saprospiraceae; genus CALDGQ01. The sequence goes on along the minus strand of CALDGQ010000116.1, from coordinate 7,407 downwards.
TATATTGAAATTAAAACAGACAACTTTAACGGAACTGCCGCTCGTGGACGTTTAATGTTAGAAACGGATCGATCTTATGTTGGCTATATGGATGCAGCTCAAATACTTGACAATGGAAGTGACTCACCTGCACGTGGTGTGGTTTCAAGTCACTATACACCTCAAACTCAAAAATTAGAAGTTAACTTTTTCGCTTCTGATCTAAGTAGTCCTATTACTGCAGCCTATTTACATTATGGCGATGCAACAACTTCAGCGACTTCAGTCGCAGTTGACCTTACTCAATTTGTAACCGATAGTAGAATTTTTGCTGAGTTAGATGCATCAATTATTCGAGATGAATTATTAGCAAGCAATATGCACCTTGTTATATACACGGAAGATTTTCCAGAAGGAGAAATAAGAGGTCAGTTAAATTATACCCAAAATTTAGTTCATGATGGCTGGCTTTCAGGTGAGCAAGTAGCTGCACAATCCTCAGATGCAGGTATTCTTGGCTTTGCCGTGTTGATGTTAAACCCAGATTTTAAATCATGTACCTACTGGATTTTTACAGAAGGACTTGATGAAACAATCACACTTGCAAGATTACATAATGCAGTTCCAGGTGAAATTAGCCCTACAATTTTCAACTTAAATCCTGGGATCAGTGGAAAGGCTGTAATTGGTGTACTAACAGGAGCAGATATGGCAACTTTTGGCGGTCGTTTACTTGAAGGACTTGTTTACGTGAGGCTGATGACAGCAGATTATCCGGAAGGAAAAGTGAGAGGTCAAATGTATAGAGTAGCAAGAGACGGCCACCTTACTTCATTTTGTTCAAATCAGGTTGGTGGAGATATTGATTCTCAAGCAGACGGTGGTGGAATTATTTCAATAAACCGAAAATTAAACAATAGTCACTTAATATTCACTAGTCATGATTTAAGTAGTCCGATTCAATCAGTAACATTGAATGAAGGAGATTTTGGAGAAAACGGAAATCAAATTCTTGATCTTACAGCTTTAGCATCTTCAAGTATTGTAGATTGGTATTGGGATGAAGATTATGCCACTTCTTTTGATGCAACAATTGCAACTAACATTAAAACTTCAAATGCTTACTTTCAGTATTCAACCGCTGATTATCCAGAAGGTGAAATCAGAGGTCAAGTACTCTCTCAACTCAACTGCGATAACAACTTTAATGAATCTGCAGATCTCGAATTAGACTTATCTATTTCTCGTGCACACTATGCTCAATATGACACGATGGCATTTTGTTTCACGGTTTCTAATAATGGGTTTTTAGCTGCTGATGATATCGTGGTAGATATCCCACTACCAAATGGGTTTGTATATTGTTATGCAAACATGAGTCAAGGGGAATATAATCTCTTTTATTCTCAGTGGGAAGTAGGAACCTTAGCACCTGGAGAATCTGCATCTTTATGCATGGTCAATCTAGCTATGTCCAGTGGAAACAATATCAATTATTTTGCGCAAATTGCAAATTCTTCAGCGTTTGATCATGATTCCACTCCTGGCAATGATCAGGACCAAACAAACAATGAAGATGATGAAGTATTTACAACTATAATCGCAATAGAAAACGGTGGTTCTGGAACCGGTGATTTTGATATAGATCTCGAATTAGATTTAACTGTCGATAATATGCAACCTGGTCCATATGAAAATGTAAATTACACGGTTACGATTACCAATACAGGAAGTGAATTTGCCAATCACATTGTTACAAATGTTACGATACCACCTGGATTAGCCTATACATCCCATTCCTTTTCAGAGGGAGTCGTTACGTTGTATAATGGCAGATGGTTTCTTGAAACACTAGCTCCAGGAGCAAGTGCAACACTCGATTTAGAGTTATTTACCTTATGGCCATCCTCTACGATTCCTTATTTCGTTCAGATACATTCAGTTACAGAACCTGATAATGATTCTACACCTGGCAATGTCTATAACTTCATAGTTTCAGAAGATGACGAAGCACGAGTTAATATTTCCACTACCGCACATACTTTTGGATTCGCTCCAGCAGAAGAGTTAGCAAAATTGAATTCAGGAGAGATCTTTCCAAATCCAACTTATGAAAAAGTAAATGTTGTGTTACAAAGTGGAATCGATATTGATGGAGAAGTCATTATTTACAATGCAGCTGGTCAAGTGGTCATTAAAGAGTTCAACACTTTTAATCAAGGCTTTAATCAGTTTAACTATGATGTGTCTGAATTACCAGTTGGCACTTACTTTATCAAAGTAAAAGAATTGAATTTTGATTCAAGATTTATTAAAATGTAATTTAATTGTTACAAAATAATATAAAAAGAGGAAATCACTGAGTGGTTTCCTCTTTTTTATTGGAAGTCACTTCATCTTATGCTGATTTAGAATTTGAAATAATAAAAATGTGACATGCATAAATTCAAAACTTGTCATTGTTGCAGTTAATTTTAAGCTCAAAACCAAACAAAATTTCAATAAAAAACGACATTTTTTTGCAAGATTCCGTTACTTAAGAATCCCCTCAAATCATTACTAATAAGGTAGATGAAACAATAGTTTTCAACTATTAGCATATATTTTGCTGCTTAATATGTTACAACAATAGAGCTCTACCCCGAGCTCGATTTTATAACTCCAAAAAACATTAGATAATGATTAAAAAATTATTATTACTAGTACTGCTATGTCATTTAGGTAGCAAATCCTTTTTAGTTGCACAAGATGCAATACCAATCAATCCACAATTTACAAGTAGCTTAGTTATTTCATCTGTACTTTCAGGTGATCAGGTGGTACCTGAAGTAAATAATTCTATTTCAGCTGTTGCTGGTTTTTTCGTGAACGAAAAAAGAGATGAACTAGTTGTAAATATTTTTACTAACAATGATTCTGGAAATCTTACACAAGTCCAAATCAAAAAAGGAACCCCTACCCAGAATGGATCCGTTGTTATGGATTTAACTGATGAAATTGATGGGAAAAAAATTAGTACGACATTAACAAATGTCAACAAACAAACGATATCAAATTTGATATTGGGCAACTATTACATTGAAATTAAAACAGATAATTTCTCAGGAGTTGCAGCTCGAGGTAGTTTACGTTTAGAATCTGCTAAATCTTATATCGGCTTGGTAAATGGCAGTGATATCTTGAACCAACCAAGTGATTCTCCTGCTCGTGGTGCTATTTCTGCACATTATACAGCCTATCTTCAAACTTGCGAAGTAAATTTCTTTGCATCAGATTTGAGTAGTCCAATTACCGCAGCTCATTTATTAATTGGAGATGAAGATACTGAAAATGGAGAGATCGCATTTGATTTAACGGATTATGTAATCGGTAATCGAATTTTTGCGGAAATAGACGGGAGTAGCTTTTTTGCTTCTCTTGCAAGAAATAATATTCATATTAAAATTTATACAGAAGATTACCCTGAAGGTGAAATGAGAGGTCAACTAAAATTTACAAATCATCTTGTTCATGATGGCTGGTTATCCGGAAGTCAAATGTTACCAGAACCAACAAATGCTGGAATTACTGGCTTTTCAATTTTGGTTTTAAACGCTGGATTTAATTCATGTGATTATTGGATTTTCACAGATGGTCTTGGTGAAGATATTACAAGAGTCTCTTTGCACAATGCTTCACAAGGAGAGACAAGTACCGTCGCATATAATTTCACCAATCAAGCACAAGGTAAAGTAGTCATTGGAAAATTGGTTGATCCAGGATTACATTATTTTTCTGGACTTCTATTGAGAGGTGATATTTATGCACAAATTGGAACTGAAAGTTATCCTGAAGGAAAGATTCGTGGACAATTATATAGAGTGGCAAGAGATGGTCATTTATATAATTTTTGCTCAAACCAAATTAGTGATGATATCGAGTCAGAAGCAGATGGTGGCGGAATTATTGCAATCAGTCGAAAATTAAATTATAGTCACTTACTATTTACTAGCAATAATATCGAAAGTGAAGTTCAATCCGTAACGATGAACAAAGGAGGATTTGGTGAAGAAGGTGAGTTGGTTGTGAGTCTTACAAATATTGCTCAGGCTAGTGTTGTAAATTGGTATTGGGACGACAAACATTCTACTCCGTTTGATCAATCTATTGCTAATGAAATCAAAACCTCCAATGTTTTCTTCGAATATGCAACTCAAAACTATCCAAATGGTGAATTAAGGGGACAAGTTCTTTCCCAATTAAATTGTACAAATCGTTACAATGAATCTGCAGATCTAGAATTGGAGTTGGAAGTGTCTCGTGTCCATTATTCACAATATGATTCCTTAGCTTTTTCTTTCAATGTTACCAACAATGGGTTCGCAACGACGAATGATGTACGGATTTATGCGCCACTACCAAATGGGTTTGTATATTGTTACGATATAGCAGACAAAGGAGAATACAGCCTCTTCTATTCTACATGGGATGTAGGAAGTTTAGCACCAGGTGAATCAGCAAATTTAAAAGTTGTCAATCTTGCAATGTCTAGCGGTAATAATATCAATTACTTTTCACAAGTTGTAAATTCGTCTGCTTATGACCACGATTCTACACCCGGAAATGATCAGAATCAGACAAGCAATGAAGATGATGAAGTCGCAACAACGATTATTGCGTTGGAGAATGGCGGTTCAGGAAATGGTGATTTTGATATCGACCTAGAAATGGATCTTGCCGTAGACAAAATGGAAGTTGGTCCTTATCAAAATGTGAATTATACAGTTACTGTAACTAATAATGGGACTGATTTTGCGAATCATGTAGTATCGAATATTACGATACCACCAGGACTTGCATACACTTCTCATACATCTTCAAAAGGTACTGTCCAACTTTACAAAGGACAATGGTATATACCAATGTTAGCACCAGGAGAAAGTGCAACCCTTGATTTGGAATTATTTACTTTATGGCCATCCTCCTCTATTCGATACTTTGTACAAGTCCACTCTGTTGATGAGCCAGATAAGGATTCCACTCCAGGAAACGTTTATGACTTTATCGTATCAGAGGATGATGAAGCACGAATTGATATAACAACAACTGCACATACTCAGCAAAGTGCAGCTCCAATGGTGGATGAGCTATACAAATTAAACAAAGGAGAGGTTTACCCAAATCCTACTTATGATCAAATCAATTTGATGGTCCAAAGTGGGACAGAAGTTGAAGGAACCGTTATTATTTACAATGTAGCTGGCCAAATTATCCATAGTGAACAAAACGTATTTAATCAAGGATTTAATGAATTTAATTATGATGTTTCAAACTTTCCTGTCGGAACTTATTTTATCCAAGTTCCAGCGTTGGAAATCACATCAAGATTTATAAAGATGTAATTTGGTTTGGTTTTTAGATGATTATTCATCTTGGAGGAAATCGCGTGAAGTGATTTCCTCTTTTTTTTATATTACTATAATAACAATACATCAACATCATTTCGTTTTTCAAAATATCAGCATGGTTTTTGGATATTCTTCTGGTACTATAACATTATAACTATAACCATGAGAAAATTTCAAACAGGAATCTTCGTATTCCTTTGCATGTCAATGATGTGCTTATCAAGTTGTCGAAAAGACACTGAAACTGGTCCAAATCCATTTGAATCCCAAGATGATGGATTGATCGAAACGCCTACAGAAGCTTATCAAAGTGAAATGCTAGCATTAATAAATGAGGTGCGATCCCATGAATCCAACTGTGGAGGAGATGTAATGGCTGCATCTGCAGAAGTAAGATGGGATAGCAGACTTTATGCAGCTGCACTTGCACATGCAACTTCAATGCATAATAAGAATTACTTTAGCCATCAAGGTGATGATGGATCCGATGTTGCAACTCGTGTCCAAAGAGAATCATACGACTGGAAATATGTAGGGGAAAATATTGCTTTTGATTTTGCAGATGTTGCAACTGTAAATACGGGCTTTGAAACTAGTCCAACGCATTGCAAGGTAATGAATAATGCTGCTTATACAGAAGTTGGAGTCGCAAATGTAGGTAAATATTGGGTAGTCGTATTTGCAGCTCATTTGTAAATTTTTTTTATATATGATAGATGATGTATGATTTATGATATGACCGTTAGTCGTGTGCATCGTGTGCTCACGAAACAGCGATCATATCATTCATCATATATCATAACATCATAAATCAATTTTCCTATCTTCACACCATGCAAACATACATCTCAATGCTCCGTGGTATCAACGTCAGTGGAAGCAAAAAAATAAAAATGGTGGAACTCAAAGCGCTTTATGAAAAATTAAAGTTCAAAGAAGTTCAGACGTTTATTCAAAGTGGAAATGTAATTTTTAAATCCAAAAAGTCAGAAGCGGCGATCATCAAAACTATATATGATGGTCTAAAAAAGGAATGGAATTATGATGTTACAATCATTCTTAAAACACCTGACGAAATTCAAAAAATTATTTCTAACAATCCATACTTAAAGGAACAAGATGCTGATATTAAAAAGCTTTATGTAACTTTTTTAGAGAAATTACCGACTAATGATTCATTGGATGTTTTAAAAGAATTTCCTTCAGGCAAAGATCAATTCGCAGTTATCGGAAAAGAAATTTATGTTTTTTATGATGAAAGTTTAAGTAATTCTAAAATTCATAATAATTTCTTTGAACGTAAATTAAAAGTTGGTGCTACTACTAGGAATTGGAATTCTTTGAATCGGATGTTGAAAAAGGCTTTGGAAGCTTAATAGATATTGCGACAAGTCGCAAATTTTTTTTTCTAACACAGAGATCACAAAGAAACAAAGCTCACAAAGATCTTGGTTCGTATATTTCCTCACGCAGAAAGGAGAACGTAGATAAATCGCAGAAAGAGGAGGTTAATGTAACCGCCATTTTCAAATGGCGCTAGACAAGGTTTTATAATATTTACAAAATTCAACATTACTTATTTTAGAATCAAAAATTCATTCTAACACAGGCTATTCAGAAGTAAGTTAATTGACTGATTATCAATTTGTTGGCAATGAAAAATAAGGTAATAATGACACCAATTTAGCCTTATTGGATCGAAAAACGAGGTGATCAATTATTACAACAATTAAAATTCGGGCTATCCAGATCTTGATAAATAAGAGCTGGTTAGAATTTCAGGATTGGCATTATACAGTTTAGTGGAAAAAGTTTTAAAATCCGTTAAGAAATGAAAACTGTTAGAGCAAAAAGAATATCACACTTGAAACTCGCCTGTACACATAGCAATGCTGTTAAATCTGAAAAAGAAATGTTAGGCGAGTTTTTTCATTTTAGCCTGTCTGTTCTGACGAACAGTCAGACAGGGATTTTAAAACTTTTGGAGCGTTAAAAACTGTATAAAGCCAGGATTTTTTGAATACTTTTTCATCGGGAAAAA
>CALDGQ010000115.1 GCA_937941765.1 uncultured Saprospiraceae bacterium | reverse complement strand
GGTACCTCCAGGAATCGAACCAGGGACACATGGATTTTCAGTCCATTGCTCTACCAACTGAGCTAAGGTACCAGCCTTTCTCTCCATCATTCTGAAGAGGTCGCAAAAATAGATGCTTATTACTTAAAAAACAAGCGTCTTAGTAATTAAAATAAAGCCTATTTTTAATATCTATATAAACGTAGCTCCCTATGTTAGTAAGAATTATTGCATTTCCTTTTATAGTAGGTGTAATCATAGCCGGATATATGGCTTTTGAATACGATCCTGCCTATTCCAAATACATGATTCCATGTGTTTTGGTCTTGGTATCCTTATACATGCTAAGTCCCCAAATTAATTGGTGGTGGTACAAAAGGAACCCTCCTGAACTTGATGATCAGATGAAGGTCCTTTTGAAAAAGAATTTTCCTTTTTATTTAGAATTTTCTCCTGAAAACAAAAAAGCCTTTGGTGACCGATTAGGACTTTATATTATGGGTGCTGAATTTATCCCTAAAGTTTTTGAAGTAGTGCCGGAAGAAGTAAAAGGGTTTATTGGAGCAAGCTTAATTAGGATGACGATGGGTAAAAATAATTATCGGCTCCCAAAATTTGAAAGAGCAGTTGTCTACCCTACCGCTTTTTTATCTCCTCAACATCCAAAGAAATTTCATGCTTCCGAAATATTCGAAGAAGATGGTGTTGTTATTTTTTCTATCGAACAATTAATTCCTGGTTGCGAAAATCCTAAAAGGAGTTACAACATTGCCATGCATGAGTTCGCTAAAGTTTTTATGTTAGAATATCCGAACTTAAATTATCCAGCAACGAATGAGGAAACTTGGGAAGATCTTCACAAAATCAGTAGATACAGTAAAAAATATTTAGAAGAATATATTGGTCTTGAATTAGGTGATCCAATGCCAGTTATGATTAATCATTTCTTTAATTTTTCTAAAGAATTTCAAGAAGTCTTACCTAAAGAATTTGAACAACTAAAATTAGTCTTCAATCAAGATCCGTTGAATCAATATGACCCAGTCTTGGATAAATCTGGGTTGAAAAGTTTGGCTGAGGTTAGCGGAGTTTAAAAAAATGTTTTTGGTTATTGGTTCTTTGTATTTGAACGGTAGACGTAAATTCGCGGCGCTTTGAAGAACACGAGTTCACGTCTACAGTTCAAATACAAATAACTAGTAACTCCTTCCGCAATTCATTGCGGAAAAACCTATCTTCGACCTAACTAAACTAAACATACATGTCCGATAAGAAAGTCATTTTCGCCATGGAGGGCGTCAGCAAAACGTTTCCTCCTTCCAAACAAGTCCTCAAAAATATATGGTTGTCTTTTTACTATGGTGCCAAAATCGGTGTACTCGGTTTGAACGGATCTGGTAAATCAAGTCTTATAAAAATAATTGCCGGTCTAGATGAAAACTATCAAGGAAAAGTAACCTTCGATAAAGAATATAAAATCGGTTATCTCGCTCAAGAACCAGAATTGGACGAATCAAAAACTGTCAAAGAAATTGTGCAAGAAGGTGTCCAACATATTGTTGACTTAGTTCAAGAATATGAAGAGGTCTCCAACAAGATGGCAGAACCAATGAGTGATGATGAATTAAATAAATTGATCGAAAAACAAGGGGAACTTGGTGAAAAAATGGATCACCTGAATGCCTGGGATCTCGATCATACACTCGAAATTGCAATGGATGCGTTGCGTTGTCCTCCAGATGATGCCAACGTAAGTGTATTGTCAGGTGGTGAAAGAAGACGTGTCGCTTTGTGTAGATTATTGTTGAGTAAACCAGATATTTTATTGCTCGATGAGCCTACCAACCACTTGGATGCTGAAAGCGTTCATTGGTTGGAACAATTCTTAAAATCATTTCCAGGTACCGTTATAGCAGTGACGCACGATAGATACTTTTTGGACAATGTCGCAGGTTGGATTTTGGAACTAGATCGTGGAGCAGGAATTCCATGGGAAGGAAATTACAGTTCATGGTTGGAACAAAAAGGAAATCGCTTAGCACAAGAAGAAAAATCAGAATCCAAACGTCAGAAAATCCTAAAACGCGAATTGGAATGGTCTAAGATGTCACCAAAAGGAAGAAGAGCAAAAGGAAAAGCGCGTTTGACAGCATACGATACGTTAAGTGCTCAGGAAGCTAAAGAACGTGAAGCAAAACTAGAACTTTATATTCCACCTGGTCCTCGACTTGGAGATAGTGTCATTGATATTGAGAATTTAACCAAATCCTATGACAACCGAATTCTTATAGAAAATTTAAATCTAAAAATTCCTAAAAACGCAATCGTAGGAATAATTGGACCAAATGGTGTTGGTAAATCTACTTTGTTTCGTATGATCATGGGTGAAGAACAACCTGATAGCGGAAAAATTGAAGTAGGTAGTACCGTACAATTGGCATACGTAGATCAATCTCATAAAGATTTGGTTCCAGAAAAAACTATTTACGAAGTCGTCAGTCAAGGAGTTGAAAATATTCAAATTGGAAATTCAGAAGTGAATGCTCGTGCATACTTAAGTCGTTTCAATTTCGCAGGAGGTGATCAACAGAAAAAAGTCAACGTATTATCAGGTGGAGAACGTAATCGTTTGCATCTCGCTATCACTTTGAAAGAAGGCGGAAATGTACTGTTACTTGATGAGCCTACCAATGATATTGATGTCAACACATTGCGTGCTTTGGAGGAAGCTATCGAAAATTTCGCTGGTTGTGTCTTAATGATTTCTCACGATAGATGGTTTATTGATCGTTTAGCAACGCACATCTTGTCTTATGAAGATGATGGAGAAGTTATTTTCTTTGAAGGAAATTTCTCCGCTTTTGAAAAAAGCAAGAAAGAAAGATTGGGTGATGTCCCTCCTAAGAGACCTCGGTTTAAAAGTTTGTTGTAAAATTTGAATATCGAATTATTATAGGAATTTTTGAATATCAAATATCGAACAAGGAATGCTGAATATCGAAGTTGAGTACGTGAACGCTTTTGTTTAATCTATGTATTCACGTATGCTGGCCCACAAACTCCACTTCGAAATTCGATGTTCTCTGTTCGATATTCGATATTCATTCCCCTCTTGACCTTCAACGAAATGTTACTTAATTTCGTAATATGAATCATCCAACCAACACTCCAGACATCGTATTAATTGGTGCAGGAATCATGAGTGCAACATTAGGCGTACTCGCCAAACAATTAATGCCCGATGCAACTATTCATATCTACGAAAGACTGAATAAAGTCGGTGCTGAAAGTTCTGATGCATGGAACAATGCTGGAACTGGTCACGCTGCTTTTTGTGAATTGAATTACACACCTCCCAACGAAGATGGATCTGTCAACATCGACAAAGCACTTCGAATTGGTTCTTCCTTTGAAATCTCAAAACAATTCTGGGCTTTTTTGGCAGAAAATAATTTTATCAAAAGTGATACGGCATTTATCAATGACATCGACCACATGAGTATTGTTTGGGGACAAGAAAATGTAGAATTTTTGAAAAAACGGTATGCTGCATTGACACAATATCCATTATTTGATGACATGATTTACACGGAAGATAAAAAACTCATTCAATCATGGATTCCATTGATAATGAATGGCCGTGATCCGAATGAAGTTTTGGCGGTTACTAGAATGGAAATTGGAACGGACGTCAACTTCGGTGCAATCACAAGAGGTATGATTAAGTATCTTGAAACTTGCGACGGTGTCACCTTATTTTTGGGAAATGAAATCCAGGATTTGACCAAACAAAAAGATGGTAAATGGGAAGTAGAAGTTAAAGATTTGAACTCCGGAATAGAAAATGAAGTCATCACTCCTTTCGTATTTATTGGAGCAGGTGGTGGTTCGTTGCCTTTATTGGAAAAATCAGATTTGGAAGAAGGTCGTGGATATGGTGGTTTCCCAGTAAGTGGTCAATGGTTGCGGTGCGACAACCCTGAAGTGATTCGTCAACATGAAGCAAAAGTATATGGTAAAGCAGCAACAGGCAATCCGCCTATGTCAGTACCACACTTGGATACCCGCATAATGGATGGAAAACGGTCTTTATTGTTTGGACCTTATGCTGGATTCTCAACTAAGTTTTTGAAAAATGGATCTTACTTTGATTTACCATTGTCTATCGAACTCCATAATATATGGCCAATGCTTTCTGCTGGCGTCAAGAATCTAGACTTGACAAAATATCTAGTCCAACAAGTTTTACAATCGAAAGAAGATCGGTTCGAAATGTTACAACAGTTTTATCCTGAAGCAAAGATTGAAGATTGGGAAATAGCAGTCGCTGGTCAACGTGTGCAGATTATTAAGAAAGATGAAAGGGATGGAGGCGTTTTAAAATTCGGAACTGAAATCGTTTCGGATCCTGACGGTTCGCTGGCTTGTTTATTAGGAGCATCACCAGGTGCCTCAACTTCAGTCTCTATTATGATTGATGTGTTGAAAAATTGTTTTGAACAGCAAATGAAATCTCCAGAATGGGAAGCAAAATTGAAACACATGATTCCATCTTATGGAACATCTTTGAATGAAGACCCGATCTATTGTAAAAGTGTTAGAAGTAGAACAACAGAGATCTTGCAATTAAGCTAAGGGATATAAAGTGGAGGCTTAAATGATTCCACAAATTTTACACATTTGAATTAAAGAAGAAGTGTCTTTAGCCATCAATCTTTTGATCATATTTTTGCGATGCTGACCAACTGTATCAGGACTTATACGAAGTTGAGCTGCAACTTCTTTTGTACTTTTGCCATCCGCAATTAACAATAAAATTTCTTTTTCTCTAGCTGTTATGGGGTCCTTATCAATTCCATCTTTTCTATAAAACGTGGAATATCTTTTTTCACTTTCGAAAGATTCAAATAAAATCCAATAACCATTTTCTTTTACAAGATGAGTTACGTCCTCATAATAAATGATTCCGATTTCAGGATAAATATAATCTTGATTAAATACTAATTCTTGTCTAGCCAAAAATCTCTTAACTGAACCATCTTTATGCTGATAACTAATACCACATGAATGCCAACGTCCCTTGGTATTAGCCTTCGAATAACTGCATCTGCTTTTAAAATGTTCTATGTATTTTAATATGTTATCATAATAGTCAGGCTGGTTGAACGCCCCAATTTTCAAAAATGCTCCTACTTCCCAACTGAGATATTCCTGTTGCGTATACCCCAAAATTTTCTCAACATTACTACTGACATAAAGAGGCTTGAATTCTTTAATATTATAAACAACAATCATATCATTAGAAAATATACTGTTATTTTCCAATGTTTGAATACTTCTGATTGTTTGGTCAAGACATTCTCCTACTACGATAGACTGGTGAGCTGCAAACCATTTCTTTTTGAAATTATTATTCGGTTTAGAATCCTTTGGAGTATCAAAAGCATGAGACATGATGCTAGATGTTTTTCGGAGCTTCAATAAAAACTTGGTTTTTTCTAATCCAAGTATTGTAATTACAAAACGCTAAGGGGCTTGCGAAGATAATTACAAAACAACGAATCTGCAAATGAGTTTAGTCTATTTAAAACTTAATCTAAAAAATACCCAGATTGGGTAGAATCAAGAGTGAATAGTAAATTCAAAAAGTGTATAACTCAAGTATCAAATAAAACTAAATAATCGAGCACGTTTTACACAACTGAATTAAAGATGAAGTGTCTTTGGCCATCATTTTTCGAATCATATTCTTACGATGCTGACCAACCGTTTCGGGACTGATGTTGAGCGCCAATGCAACTTCTTTTGTGCTTTTCCCTTCTGAGATTAATAGTATAATTTCTTTTTCCCTAGGCGTAATTGGATAGTTATCGATTCCATCCTTTCTATAAAATTTTGAAAACGAAGATCCCGTAGGATCAAATGTTTCACATAAAATCCAATAATCTTCTCCCTTCAAAAGATGAGTTATTTCCTTATAATATAAAACACCAATTGCAGGTAATTTTAAATCCTCACCTAACACAAGCTCTTGACGAAGTAAAAAACGTATCTCAGAGCCATTTTTATGTAGGTAGCTCTTTCCACAACTATGAAGACGTCCTAGAGTTTTTGGTTTTTTATGAGGTGTACGTTGATTAAAGTGTTCCTTCCACTTTAATAGATTATCAAAATAATCAATTTGGTTCGGTACACCTCTTTTAAAAAATGCGCCGTCTTTCCAGCTCATATATTCCTGCTGTGTGAAACCCATCACCTTTTCAACATTCTTACTGATATATAATGGTGTGAAATCTTGAGTCTTATAAACAACAACTAATTCATTTGAGAAGATGCTATTATTCTCTAATATCTTTATACTGTCAACAATTTGCTCAAGAGATTGTGTTGCCATTACCTCTTGGTGAGCTGCAAGCCATTTATTTTTAAAATTAATTATAGGTTGAGATTCATTTTGAGGATCAAAGGTGTGTGGCATTTTTCTACTTGTTTTTTGGAGCGAATGTTAATATTAACATTGATTAGAATCACTTCTAATCAGGTAACATTTGTATTCAAATAATGGGGAAAGGCAAGTTAGCTTCAAAACAATAATTAAACAAATCAATGCGAGTTCGATTCAATAAAACATTATAAAATTACCTAATGTAGGTATCTGTGAAATGGGTGTTTAAAAAAAGTAAATTCTGGATTAAAGTTTCAGATAGCAGGCTTGGTTTTAGTTAAAAAGAAAAGAGGCCGTCTTACCAAAATAAGACTGCCTCTTTCATCAAATTTTAAAAAGCTAAAATTTTAATTTTCGCTCGGATTAGGATTGTAGTAAAATTGTTCAGAAATAATTTTTCCCTTGTGCACGTGATACATTACCAACTCTTCAGATTGTTGACGACCTATACCTTGCATCTCAACATCATTTTTCATTTTCAAAGAAATGAAATCACCAGCAACTGTAACATCTGAAATTTCTAATGCATGTACTTTAGTCACCATTTCATTCCATTTCGCTCCTTTCTTTTGGATATTTTCCAACCCTTCTGTCACTTCTGGAAAAGTTGCACCCTCTGGCTCAATGCTTACTGCATAAGGTGAATACAATTCTGTTTGCGCTTGTTGAAACTTTCCTTCCTTGCAAAGCGCTACTAATTGCTTTGCTACTTCTTTTGTAGTCATACTATAATATAGTTTAGTGAAGTTGATAGTCAACTTCTAATTAAAAAATCATAATTTTGTCTATTCTTTTGATCCGATGGGAACACTCAGAGTGCTTCTGCAAATCTAATCAACTATTTAATTTTCATCACCATTTTTAGGGTTCTTTTTTGAACTCAAATGCCTATTTTGTAGGTATAATATTTTAACAATGGACCAACTTCTCCAAAACAAAAATTTCCAAAAGAAACTTGCACAAATCGCAGAACAACAAAACGTGCCCTTTGACGAAGTATCTGATGCCGCTTCTGGTTATCTTAAAGAATTATATACGGTTCAACATCCTTTGATCAGTACCTTTGGTGTTCAATTTGCGCAAGCTATTTTATCTAGAGGTTATGACAAAAATATTGATGTCAATCCTGGAGAAATGAAAGACCTAGCCAAGATTATGCGTCGGCATCCCGTCGCATTTGTCATGACGCACAAGACCTATATTGACATGTTCGTTCTCGGTGTCGCTTTAGCTAGACATGGTTTACCAGTCCCGCATATCTTTAGCGGAATCAATATGGCATTTATGGGTGTCGGTGAATTTGGAAGAAAAGCAGGAACCATTTTTATTAGAAGATCTTTTAAAGATGACGAAATTTATAAAGCAACCTTACGCCACTTCATTTCTTCTTTGGTAGACAAACAAGAACATTTTATGTGGGCCATAGAAGGGACTCGATCTCGTACTGGAAAATTGGTCTGGCCAAAAATGGGAATCCTTAAATACATCATGGAAGCGGATGAATTATCTAGGCTTGATGTAAAATATATCCCTGTTTCAATTGTATATGATTTGATTCCGGACGTTGAAGATATGATCAAGGAAAGTCGTGGACAAAATAAAAGCCAAGAGAGCTTGATGTGGTTCGCAAATTATGTCAGAAAAATGGGAAATGATTTTGGCCGCATGTCCCTCCGTTTCGGTAAGCCATTAGAATTTGATAATGAATTTATCGCTTCAAACCCAATTGAAGACAGTCCAAAAGATAACAAACAAATTTCTTCTGTCGCTTTTGAATTGGTACATAATATCAACAAAGCAACTCCAGTTACTACCACTTCTTTGATTTGCACGAGTCTATTGACAAAATTTGCATTAAAAAAACGAGGCGTCGAAAATGTTGTAACCGCATTGATGGATTTGATGGAAAGTCACAAACCAGATGCTTTGGTAGATCGTGGGAAAGCTTTGGGACAAAGTGTTCAAGATGCGCTCAATTTATTGACTCGTGCTAAAATAATCCAACAAATTGGAACCGGTTTGGATGCAAAATATTCAATCGTTCCAGAACAGTATTTGACTGCTACCTATTATTCCAATATGGCGGCACATCATTTATATCATCAAGCATTTATAGAGTTGGCACTATTAAAAATTGCAGACTTAAAACCACGTCAACGTATAAAAGCATTCTGGGAAGAAATCATGTTACTACGTGATCTTTTTAAATTCGAGTTTTTCTATTCAAACAAATCAGAATTCAGTGAAGAAATCGAAAAGGATCTTTTATTCATCGAACCTGATTGGGAAAAGCAATTTAAAAAACCAAAATTTGATATAAAGGACTTATTAAAAAAACAACGGATTCTTATCTCTCCTGTTGTTCTAAATACTTATGTCGAAGCTTATAAAGTTGTCGGGCATTCTTTGTTATCTTTAGAAGTCGATCGCAATTACAATGAACGTCAATTATTAAGAACTTGCTTATTCCTTGGTGAAGAAATGCACTGGAAAGGTCAAATCCATCGGGTAGATTCTGTATCCAAACCTTTTATTCAAAACGGAATTCGACTTGCACAAAATAAAGAGCTTATTCCTACAACTGATAATCGAAAAGAAGCACTTATCGAATCTTGGATTGATCAATTGAAAGATGTAGAAGCACGATTGAAACACTTGCAAGAATTAAAACTGTCAGGCCTAAAAACAGTTCCCAAACTTGCATTACGTAACATTGAAGTCATTCCAGGTTCCAAAACAGCAGACATTGCAAAGCAAATTAAAGAAGGAGAAGAAGGTCCTCATATTGGTGCTTTCTTCGATTTGGATCGTACTTTAATTTCTGGTTTTTCAGCAAAGCAATTTGTTCAAAAACGTTTACTAAGTGGAAAAGCCACTTCTAAAGAAATCATTGCACAATTCAGTGCTGGGATGGTTTATTTGGTGAGCAACAAGAATTTTGCTGGAATGGCTGCCATCAGTGCACAAGGTGTTAAAGGAATCAAAGAAAAGGTGTTTGTAGAAGTCGGTGAAGATGTTTACCTCAACGAAATCGCGCAAAGTATTTATCCGGAATCTCGTGCTTTGGTAGAAATGCATATGGAGAAAGGACATACCGTTGCCATTATCTCTGCCGCTACTCCGTATCAAGTCAATCCAGTTGCAAGAGATTTAGGAATCGATCATGTCATGTGTACCCGTATGGAAGTAAAAGACGGTGTCTTCACTGGTAATGTAGTGGAACCAGCTTGTTGGGGAGAAGGAAAAGCACATGCTGCAAGAGAATTATCAGAAAAATTAGGACTGGATTTATCTAAGAGCCATTTTTATACGGATAGTGCAGAAGATATGCCATTGATGGACATTGTCGGTCATCCAGTGCCTGTAAATCCTGATCAAGAATTATCAACTATTGCTTTTGAACGTGATTGGCCAATTTATCGTTTCAGTGATGGAGGTAGACCAGGTTTTTCCAACTTAATGCGCACGGGTCTTGCTTTATGGAGCATGGTACCTGCTGCAATTACTGGAATGGCGAGTGGTGGATTCAATCTCAACTGGACAGATGGTGTCAATTCTATGATGGCCTTTTTTGGTGATCTTGGTACTAAGTTGGCAGGAATTCAATTGGCTGTCAAAGATCCAGAATACATGTGGACCGCTCGTCCTGCCGTTTTTATATTCAATCATCAAAGCGCAGTCGATGTTTTGATCATGGCAAAACTGCTTCGGAAAGATACCGTTGCTGTTGCTAAAAAAGAATTGCAATACACTCCATTCGGTCCGATATTTAAAGCGGCTGGAATGGTTTTCATTGATCGAAAAAATAAAGACAAAGCCATCAAAGCACTACAACCTGCCGTGGATGCTTTGAAGAGTGGTACTTCCCTAGCGATCTCTCCTGAAGGTACTAGAAGTAAAGATTATAAGTTGGGCAGTTTCAAAAAAGGTGCTTTCCATATGGCAATGCAAGCTGGTGTTCCGATTGTTCCAGTGATCATTAAAAATGCGCATGATGCCCTTCCGAAAGGTGCAAGTATTATCCGTCCAAGTGTGGTTGAAGTGGTAATCGGAAAACCTATTTCGACCAAACGTTGGAAGAAGGAATCACTTGATAAAAATATAGCAAAGATTCGTAAAATTTATTTGAAGGAATTGGGACAAAAAGATACTAAGAAGAAGAAAAAGAAATTAACAAACGATAAACTTTAAAGGTACATTCTTTCAATTCTGAGCTAAAAAAATGGAGATCTCTTTGCAATTAAATTTGAGTTTAACTTAAATCCATCCTATCCTAACAGAAGATATTCTTTCGTCGAATTATCATCGTCATTCCTCGAATTAATTACCAAAACACCTTGTTATATATTTACCTTAACAGTAAGCTATTTAAAACCCTATTTGTTACGATGTTTACTATCTTTTAGGTCTTGATGACTTTGTAAGTTTAAGTTAGAAATACTAGGTAACTTCTTTGATGTCCCAACACTGTACTGGACGCCAAAAATAACCATTAAGAATATATTGTTTTTTTTATGAGAATTGATGTGTCATGCCGATGGTATGGCACATTTTTTTGTAGCAAACACGACTATACACATTGAAAGCAGCATGTTATCTTCGCCCCGTTTCTTAAGCCTTTAAGGGTTGAGAAACGGTATGCTTAGAAAAAGAACAGTATAAATAAAGAAAGTTTACGAATCCTGAAAGGCTTCGCAAACTCGGCTATACACATTGAAAACAGCATGTTATCTTCGTTCCCGTTTCTTAAGCCTTTAAGGATTGAGAAACGTTATGATCAGATAAAGAACAGTATAAAAAATAAAGTTTACGAATCCTTAAAGGCTTCGCAAACTCGGCTATACATATTGAAAACAGCATGTTATCTTCGTCCCCGTTTCTTAAGCCTTTAAGGATTGAGAAACGTTTTGATCAGATAAAGAACAGTATAAATAAAGAAAGTCTACGAATCCTGAAAGGCTTCGCAAACTCGGCTATACATTTAGCAGCGAAAAACCGCAAAAAATCTAACAGGTCTTAATCTATTGTTGGATGTAACTACCCTTCAAACTTTGGCAACTTACCCAATATCGAACCTAGCTTCATTGCTTTCGCTTTATCACCAGTAACCGAAATTCTACCTTGAATGAATGCAGTTGCAATATCCAATTTTCCAGATGCGATTTTCATCAAGTGCTTATCTTGAATCGTCAATGACATATCAAATGTCTTTTGTCGTCCTCGTTTGATCATCGGTGGCTTTCTATCCAAATTAACGACCCAATCAGCAGGAGCTGGACCTTTGACATAGAATTGATAAATGCCAGCTGGCTTCTTTATAAATTTTGGATTATCTTTTAAATATTTTTTGATGTGCAAAAAGAACTTATCCGATTGTGCTTTCGCAGGTGCTTTCTTGCTAACTTTCTTCTTACCTTTTTCTTTCTCGTATTTTAAAACAAGCTCCTCTAATTCATTAGCAGATTCCAAAATGTATTGTGAAAATGTATTAACATCAGGCATTGATTTCGCATCTGATGTCGGACTGATTGTTATTTTTCCATCATAACTTAGTATAGTAATAATCAATCCCATACCGTCAATAATTGGTGCCATTCCTGCAATTGAATGTAGCTTATGACCATGCAAATAAATCGGCATCGGTGGACCCGGCACATTTGTTATCACTACATTGAATACGGGATTGTGGAGTTTGGCTAAGTTGTATCTTGAATACAATTGGGCTGCTTGATTAGCAACTCCAAAAGGAACTGCTGAAGCCAATCCTGCCAAAGTCTCTGCTCCCATCGCTCCTTGATAAGTTTTTCCACGCACTGCATTTTCGTGAATCGCTTCTAGTCGCTCAATTGGATCTTCAATATCCGTTGCTAATTGAACCAACATAGCTGATAAACGATTCCCATCTTTTTTGTCATCTTGTTTTCTAGTCGATACCGGAACCATGGCAACTAGCGGTTTGCGAGGTAACTTTCCTTTTTCATCTAAATACCTTCGTAAAGCTCCAGCACAGATAGCTAATAACACATCATTTACGGTTGTACCCATTACGTCCTTCAACTTCTTAACTCTTTTTAATTCAAGTAAAGTTGTATTCCATCTTCTTTTGGCTGAAATAATTCCGTTGAGTGGTGTATGTGGCGCCGAAAAAGGAGCCGTTGGCAAATCTAAATGTTGAGCTCTTGTTAGAAAACCAGTTTTCAAAGTAGCAGTTAAAGTGTCTTTGATAATTTTTGGAAACTTCAATGGTGTTTTTGCAAAACTAGCACTACTCTTGGCAATCAATGCTGCTAAATTTGGTAATGGCTGTGGTTTCCATGGTTTTGGTTCTGGAATCTTTTTGGTGTCTGCAGTCATGTCAAACAAAATTCCTAAAATACCTGCACCAGCCATTCCATCAATTGCAACATGGTGTATTTTCGAAATCACCGCTATTGCACCAGGCTTGACTAATGTTAAATTATCCAATCCTTCTACAAAAGTAAATTCCCACAATGGACGTGAATGCTCTAATGGCTGACTAAATCGTTTAGATGCCATTTTTCTCAACTCTTTCCATCCTCCCGGTTTGGGTAACGCAACATGATGTAAGTGCATGTCCAAGTCAAAATCAGGATCATCCACCCAATATGGATAATCCACACTCATTGGTATGGACATTAAACGCTTTCTTAGTTTAGGAATATGGTGAATTCGAGATCTGATAACTTCTTTAAAAGTCTCATATTTTAGTGCTCCCTCTATAATGACCAAACCACCAACATGCATAGGGCTTGTAGGTGTTTCAGCATATAAAAAAGTAGCATCCATTCCAGATACAGATTCTACATCTGGAAGGTCAAATTGGTTTATTATATTCTTTATCAAGGCGGGTTGGTTTTTTTAACTTTACTTCTAACGAGCTTTTCGATAAAATGTTTTTGTTAGGTGGAAGGATATAATACAATATCTTCAAGAATTCCTTCTGGCTCAAATCTTTGCCAGTTTACTTGACTAAATGGTAATCGATTGGCAATAATTTTCAATACAGAAGGATTAACACCCAAGCCAAAATGAGATCCTCTTACTTGGATGTTTTGATGAATTAAGTTTTCTTCTTGCTCCATACAAAGTCTCCATGGCACGACTCCATCTTCTTTTGAATAAATAGCAGTCGTTGGGACAGGTGCTGGATTTGGGATATCGTCAATTAATTCTTGTTTTAACTTCGTTTTTCCTTTCCCTCTCATCAACAAGTCATACATCCATTTTGCATTGTTGGCTTTTGTTACATTTCGGAATGGAGAGCCTAACGTTATAACTTGCCTTACTTTATGTGGTTTTGCTTTGGCTAATTGTCTGGCATAAATCCCACCAAGACTCCAACCAATAATACTTATTTTAACACCATGCTTTCGATATATCACATCTACTTTCTCCAACAACATATCTACATATTTTTCACTCGCATAATTTCTTCCTTCTCCCCACCCGTAAACTTTGTAACCTAATTTGTGTATAAAATTACGTAATGGAATTGTAGATAAGTCACTTGCCATAAAACCAGGTAAAATCAAAACCGGATGCCCATCCCCATTTTCAGGAATTCTATTCAAAAACTGATAAGGTACATAAGCTCCTAATTCTACTGCCGCCCTCAATCCTTCTGTTGCGGCCCAAAAAATATTCGGCCTTTTAATACCATCTGTTTGTTGCTCGCTCTTCTCCAAAACTTTATTCTTTAAGTTGTGATATGCACTCAGTCTAAGTACAATCTAAATTACTCATTTATTAAAACAGTACCAAGAGGCAAATGGTTAATAAATGGGTGTTTATTCGTAAAAAAACAGAAAGCCGTAGCATTCGACTTGCGAATACTGCGGCTTTCATTTGGTAATATTTTAAGAAAAATCTAGTTTTTGCTAAATAATCCCATAAATCTTTTTGAACTACCTTTCAACTGTCCTTTCATTGTTTCCAATGCTTTGAAAGTAAGGTCTTGCTGATTAGCAGACAATTTCAATCCTGCTTTGATTGCTTTGTCAGCAACTTTTTGCCATTGCGCACTCTTTTCGATGACTTCACCAACTACTACTTCTGTAGTTTCGTATGCAAAGTTGTTTAAGTTTTTTGCAGTTGATTTTACATCAACATTTTCGAATGCTTTTTTGATTTTAGCTGTTTTAGACTTAGCCATTATATTTAACTTTTAAATGTTTTTTAAATAAAATACGTTGGTTGAAGCGGCTCGCTTCAGAACCTGTGTCATTATAATAATTACTTCTTCGCAACGCTACGCTTACGAGTAACTGGCTTTCTTGTAGCTGCTACTTTCTTCGTAGCTCTTTTTGTAGTACTACCTGCACGCTTAGCTGCTGCTGCTCTTTTTGAAGTGATAACCGTTACTGTATCTTCAAATTTTTCAGTTGCCTTCACTCTTCTTTTTGGAGTTGCTTTTCTAGTTACTTTCTTAGCAGCAGGTTTTGTTGATTTTACAACTTTCTTAGTTGCTTTCTTTGTTGCTTTTTTTGCTTTTGCAGCAGTTGACTTGATTGCTTTTTTAGCAGCTTTCTTAGCCTTTTTAGCTTTCTTAGACTTAGGTGCTTTAACAGTTGAAGTAGCAGCATCTGTTACCATTTCTGCAGTTGCTTTGATTTGCTTCTCTGCTTTCTTTGCAGACTTTTTGATTTTCGCAGAAATCACTTCCATGTTTTCTTCGATTTCGCTAGCTGCTGCTTTCAAGATGTTAGTTGCTTCGTCGATGTTCTTTTCAGCCATCTTTGAAGTTGATTGGTAAGTATTCCACAAAGTTGACTTTGCAGTTTTTACTGTCTTTTCGATTCCGAATAATTTTTGCAAACGTGTATTTGCAGAAATCATTTGATCGTATAATGCTTCAACGGTATCAAATGCCATGTCTACATTCTTAGCCATGATTGGTTCACTTTTCTTAAGTGCAGTCGCAGCCAATTTTTGATACTTAACTCCTGTCGCAACTGATCCTTCGATCAATCCTTCCGTTAATTCAATTGCTTTTGTGTTGACAACATTTACTGATTTCAATGCTGTTGCTCTTGTTTGCTTGAGCGCCTTTAAATTCTTATTAGGTTTAGCCATTTTAAAAGAGTTTTACTTTTTTGATGAAAATTATAACGCAAAGATGGGATACGGGAGTTACAGCTGAGTTACAAACAAGGCTTGAATGAAAAATTGAAAATTAGAAATGTAAATTATTGATGACTTGAACGCACAAAGCGCTCTGAATCAGCACGTTGAGCAAGAACTCTCTGAGAGCTTAACGATTCATACCTAACTAGATTATTTTTTAATGATATCCGGTTTATGATAAATTAGGAGAGCTCTCAGAGAGTTTTATCAAGGTTTGGACTAAATTTGCAAGCAATAAACAAACTAAGAAAATGAAAATAGTAAGCTACAACCTCAATGGAATTCGCGCTGCCATAAAGAAAGATTGGTTGAAATGGGTGAAGAAAGAAGATCCGGACATCATCTGTATCCAAGAAACAAAAGCCCAGCCCGAAGATGTTCCGAACGAACTTTTTGAGGAATTAGGATATACAGCTTATTGGCATTCTGCTGAGAAAAAAGGATATAGTGGTGTGTTGACCTTGACGAAGCAAAAACCTGATAATGTAGTTGTGGGTTGTGGTATCAAAAAATACGATAAAGAAGGAAGAATTCTAAGAACTGATTTTGGAGATTGGTCTTTGTTAAATTGTTATTTCCCATCAGGAAGTAGTGGAGATGAACGACAAGCTTTTAAAATGAAGTACTTGGCTGATTTTAAAAAATGGATTAAGAAAGTAAAAAAAGAAAGACAACAGTTAATCATTGTCGGTGATTATAACATTGCTCATGGAGAATTTGACATCCACAACCCCAAACGTAAAGATCAACCTTCTGGATTTAAAGATGAGGAAAAAGAATGGATGACGAAGTTTCTAAAACTCGGTTTTACCGACTCATTCCGTTTTATGAATCCTGAAAAAATTGAATTTAGTTGGTGGACTTAT
>CALDGQ010000114.1 GCA_937941765.1 uncultured Saprospiraceae bacterium | reverse complement strand
TTTTTCTTTTTTCATTGCCAAAAAAGAAACAAAAAGTCTAGATTTTATAAACTCCTCCGTCGAACATATAAAATCGGCCTCCCGCTACAAAATCCAAGTTTATGTTTATTTGAACTGAATTTGCAACAATTTGAATACGTTGTTTAATTTTAACGTAATTACCCCGTTTTATTGGGTTTCTAAGTAAAATTGATGCAATATCCCCAAAAAACAAAAATCTAACCAATTGGTTATCAATGCTTTGTATTATTTCCGAATATCCCTACAATATAACAATGTAAATATAAAAGCTCTGAAGGAGCGAAATCAAATAGCCTAGTGCATCGCTCTAGGTTATTTGATTTCGCTCCTTGTGTTTTTGGCATGTATTTTTGTGTCAAAAATCATGACAAAAACACTTCTTGAATGTTGAATGAAAATGGGGTTTCACTTCATTTCATCCAATATACTAGTTCTTATCATCCCCACATCTAGTTCATAATCATATTTATCCGTTTCTACACGATATTTTGTAGGCTCATAAGAATTTCGTAACAGTGTAAATGTATATTTTTCTTCACTGCTAATTATATCGATTTTAAACTCGTTAGTTGATGTTGATCCCCTTTCATATCTTCCTTTTTCGATTCTCAAAAAGTTTTCTTTTAGCGTATTCAATTCGATTTTCGATAGTTCATCATTTATTAAAATGCCTTGAACTCCATTGCTTTTTAATTGAAATTTAATTTCTTCTCTGATTTTACGCTCTATAAACAGATTGATCAAAACAACACTAAAACCGACTCCTAACAATACAATTGTTGATGCATTAACAAATTTTTTATTTTTTGAAATATAGAAAATAATCCATGATATTATGCAGATTCCAAATAATAGCATCAAAGCGTAAACTAAAATATCTCTTATAAAACATGCATCTTCAATCATAATTAAATAACTATTGAGTTATGAGTATTCTCTTTTCATTCAACATCGAATAAGTGTTTTGTCATGGTTTTTGAAACAAAAACACATGCCAAAACACAAGGAACGAAGCATAATAGCCCAGAGCGATGCTCTGGGTTATTATGTTTCGTTCCTTCAGAGCTTATTAAACTCACGAGAAGGTTGAATGAAAAGTGAAGCCACTCATCTCTCATAATTCAACACTTAATAAAATACATTAAAGGTTGAATAAACGCTACACTTTCAACGCCTCACTTTTAAGATCACAAAATTTCTCAGCAATCATATAAACTGCAGCATTCGTATTCCCAGCGACCACAGTAGGCATAATAGAAGCATCTACAACTGCCAAACTTTCAACACCGTGCACACGCAAACTAGCATCCACAACAGCCATTTCATCATTTCCCATTTTACAAGTACCAACGGGATGGTATATCGTTTCAACAGTTTTCTTAATATGCTCGATTAGCACTTCATCGTCTTCGATATGGTCTGGATAATTATTGTGTTTTTTGTAAGGCTCAAAAGCTTTTTGATTGATAATTTCGATCGCTTTTCTACCTCCTTTCACCAATGTTTTTAAGTCATCTTCATTTTCTAGGAAATTAGGTTGAATAATTGGTGCATCAAAAGGGCTTTTTGATTTTAATGAGACCGTTCCTCTACTCTTTGGTAAAAGTAATGTTGGAATAATAGAAAATCCATCTGTGGTTGGAATAGAATTCACATCATACAAATCGTAATCATACGTTTTTCCAACATGCATTGGACTAAAATGAAATTGAAAATTAGTACGACCGTTTGGATTATCTAAATTCATAAAAGCAACAGATTCTAATGGCCCAATCGTGAAAGGTCCTTTACGTTGTGTATAAAATCGAATGCCAGCTTTTGCTTGATTGAATAGCTTGACATGATGATTGAGTCCTTCTTGTTGAATGGCAGTTGCACCAATATGGTACATTAAATGGTCTTGCAAATTTTTTCCAACACCAGGTAATTCATGCAAACAAGTAATACCATGTTGCGCCAACTCCTCTTTATCACCAATACCAGAACGCAATAATATTTGTGGCGAATTGAAGGCACCTGCTGATAAGATGATTTGATTTTTTGACTCAAACGTCTGTGTATTGTTTTTTGAAGTCTGAACAATGACTCCCGTAGCTTTTCCACCAGTTAATTGAATTTTATCAACTGAAACGCCTGTTTTCACTGTCAAATTGGGTCGAGACATGACAGGCTTCAGAAAAGCATTGGCACTACTATGTCGCTTCCCATCTTTTATAGTGAATTGAAAAGGACTGGCTCCATTTTGTTGAGATCCATTGTAATCATCATTTCTTGGTAGTCCAGATTGAATAGCAGCATCAATAAACGCTTTTCCAAATGGTGTTTTAAAATGTCTTGCTAATGTAACATTCAACTCACCAGTGGTTCCATGAAAGGTACGTTCCAAATGATTCATACTTTCATTGGCTTCCGACTTTTTGAAATATGGCAACACTTCATCATAGCTCCATCCTTCATTCCCTAATGATGCCCATTCATCAAAATCTGCTTTATTGCCACGGACATATGCCATCGCATTCGTAGTACTACTTCCACCTAACGCTTTGCCTCGTGGTAAATATAATTTTCGATTGTTAATATGCTTTTGAGGTTCGGACCAGAAGCCCCAATCAAATTTCGATTTATGTAATTTAGGATAAGCACCAGGCATGGTGATATAAGGATGGCTATCTTTCCCACCAGCTTCTAACAATAAAACTTCATGGCTAGAATTTGCAGATAAACGATTGGCCAAAACACATCCAGCAGAACCTGCACCCACGATAATAAAATCATACTTCATTTATATTTGTCGTTTCTCCCAATACCTTTTTTGATCATTGGAATTATTTTCTCTAATCTAGTTTGTTTAGTAGTTGCTCTTTTTGCATCTGTAATAAAATCTGCAAAACTCCGTCGATCCGTTAATGAAAACGCATCAAACTTTTTTTGAAGGGTTTTGCTTTTCGATAATTCAGTTTGCAATTCAGGTGGGATCACTAATTTTTTTCGTTCAATTTTTACCTCTTTGCCTTCTTTACTATTTTGAATGGCTTCCTCTAAGTAGGTTGCGATTAATTTTTCCTCAGAACGAATAGATTCTAAATTTTCAAATCTCCATTGACGAAGTGCTTTTGTTTTTCCTTCTTGCGCATTAATCAATTTCTTCTTTTTGTCTTTTAAAAAAACACCTTGGTAAAACCAGATAGATATCCAATTTTTGAAGGCCGCATACCCTGCTACATTTTTTCCTTCCACACAAAATACAGGAATGCCCCATTTGATGGTTTCGTCCATTTCAGCAGATTGAAAAATTTTATAAACTGCTTTCAATTCTTTTTTCCAGGTTGGAAAATGATTGATATATTCTTTTGCAGAATTGACTTTTGTTTTCATTTCTAAAAATACTAAATAAGTTGAAGTACTAAGATAAGAATTTGACAACACGAAGTAAGAAAACTTTTTTAATTTCACACTTTGAATTTTAATCCCTAAAAGGAAAACATGTATATAAATAAGAATTTTTCCCTATTCCAAATACTCAAATTTTCAGGTACTCATATTGTTTGGTTGACCGTCTATGCAATAGCCGTAACTGTTTTAATCGAATTTTTCCATTTTGAATGGCTACATATACCTTGGTTACCTTTGTCTGTGATTGGTACTGCCGTGGCATTTTATGTTGGTTTCAAGAATAATAGTGCTTACGATCGTTTGTGGGAAGCAAGAAAAATTTGGGGTGCGATTATCAATTCGAGTAGAATGTGGGGAGCTAATGTGAAAGCATATATTGGCAATCAATTTACGGACCAAGAATATAGTTCAGGAGAATTGCATGCTATCCATAAAAAAATGATGTACCGCCATATCGCTTGGTTATATACATTGAGAAGTCAATTGTTGATTCCAACTTCTTGGGAACACATTAGTCAAAGTAAACACATCGCTAGAAAAACTGAAAAGAGAAGAGAATCTTTCGGCTTCAATCTTGGTGAGAATACGGACATAGAAAGACAATTGAAAGAATTTTTGCCTGCAAATGAAGTTACTCGATTGAGTAATTACAAAAATACAGCAACTCAAATTATCGATCAACA
Source organism: uncultured Saprospiraceae bacterium (assembly GCA_937941765.1). Lineage (GTDB taxonomy): Bacteria > Bacteroidota > Bacteroidia > Chitinophagales > Saprospiraceae > CALDGQ01. The sequence goes on along the minus strand of CALDGQ010000114.1, from coordinate 47,766 downwards.
ATCCCAAGATTTGAAAAAATTGAGAGCGCTACATTTGATTGATGATTTCCGTCATATGGAATTGCAAAAATTGCTCAACGATTTTTACACACACCAAGGAAAATGTGAACGTATCAAAAAGTTTCCGCTACCTAGACAATATGGTAGTATGAGTTTCGTCTTCGTTGGTATTTTCATTTTTTTATTACCAATCGGGATGGTATCCGCTTTTCATGATATTAGTGTTTATGGTCCATGGGTTTCGATTCCATTTACTGTTTTAATCGGATGGGTTTACTTGATGATGGAATTGGTTGGTGATTATAGCGAAAATCCCTTTGAAGGATTGGGGAATGATATACCGATGCTAGCGCTGACACGTGTTATTGAAATTGATTTGAAAGAGATGTTAGGTGAAGAGGAATTGCCAGCTCCTGTTGCTGCTGTTAATGGTGTTTTGATATAGTTTTCACCACCTTTTCTAACACAATGTACTCATGAGGGGCGTATTTTAACATATAGTTTACATAGGAACATAGTTTGCACATAGGATCTTGGGTCGTGAAATTTCCTCACGCAGAAAACTCAGATTCCGATAGCTATCGGAAATCGCAAAAGCAGGTCGTCATCTAAAAAGTCTCAACGGGAAAGCGTAAACACTAGAGAATGGTAAAACCGTTCGACCATCAGAATTATGCACAAGCATTGGTCGTCCTGTTTTACATTTTTTAATTTTACATTTTACATTCCTAATGCAATTCATTTCACATTAATAGAACTTACCCACCTTTTCGTCTAAATTGTTTACAATTCGTAAAAAATACCTTTTAAATTCTACCAATTACCTCCATTTCAGGTAAAGTAAGCCCTTACATTAGTAGTATAGAAATAGTAGTAGAACTCACAAATAGAAATAAAGATGATTTCAGTATATAAAATAAAACCTGCATTTCAAAAACTGTTGCAACCGATATTAAAAGCACTTTATAGTAAAGGGGTAACAGCGAATCAAATCACCATCCTTGCGATCTTGTTTTCGATTGGATTGGGAATTATGTTTTTGTACTACCCAAGTAATCGTATTGTTTTATTATTGCTACCAATCGGTTTACTCATTAGAATGGCAATGAATGCACTGGATGGAATGATGGCGAGACAATATAATATGCAGAGTAAAATGGGTGAGATTTTGAATGAATTAGGTGACGTGATTTCTGATTTGGCCATCTTTTTACCTTTTGTGATTATTCCAAATACTAATCCCATATTTATTATTGGATTTGCCATCTTGTCGATTATCAATGAGTTTGCTGGAGTGTTGGGAAAAACAATCAACAACGATAGAAGATATGATGGACCAATGGGAAAAAGTGATCGCGCATTGCTCGTAGGACTATTTTGCATTGTTTACTTTTTTTGGAATGGAGTTGAGTTGTATACAAACTGGATATTTGGTGGAGCTTGTATTTTAATTGTTATAAGCACACTCATTAGACTTAAAAAAACATTGTCATGAATATATTAGGATATCAAGTACCAAAAGAATTGGTCGTTGTCATGTCCATCGTATTTGGAGTGTTAACAGTCTGTTCTGTTATCTTTCGAATTCTTGCAAAACGCAAGCCTTCAAAGATGTTGACTGAATTAATCGTGCGGACCAACTCTTGGTGGTTTATCGCGATTGGTGTGGCAGCCGTTGTAATTGGACCCGCCATTCTTGGGACGATCCTAGTTGGTTATGTCTCTTTTGTGGCATTGAGAGAAATGTTGTCTATCTCGAGATTTAGAGAAGCGGATAGAAGCGCATTATTTGCATCTTATTTTGCCATACCTATTCAATATTATTTAGCATACAAAGGATACTACGAACAATTCCTTTATTTCATTCCTTTGATTATGTTCATCGGCATTCCCGTAATCTTAGTGTTAACTGGAAAAACAAAAAGGATTGGTGTTTCTATGTCCTTAATACCGACCATGTTGATGTTGACAACTTACATGCTTAGTCACTTGATTTTATTATTTAGTTTGAATGTGCCCGATAATTCAGCAGGGGCCGGAGGACTCATTATTTTCTTAATCATGTGTACTTCATTTAATGATGTCTTTCAATTTACTTGGGGAAAATTGATGGGACAAAAGAAAATTCTTCCTAATGTCAGCCCTAATAAAACATGGGCCGGATTTTTAGGCGGTATTCTAACAACATCCATACTTGGGTACTGCTTACAAGGATTGACACCTTTGACCGGCCAACAAGCTTTAATCTGCGGATTTATACTTGGAGTGATGGGATTTTTGGGGGACTCCATCATTTCCGCAATCAAAAGAGATCTACAACTGAAAGATACTGATGACTTAATACCTGGACATGGTGGCGCCATGGATCGATTGGATTCGATTATTTTGACAACACCTGTATTTTATCATATGCTTCGTTTTTTTATTGCTCAATAAAATTCAATAGATCATGAAGAAATATTTTTTGAAATTATTCTACGCTTTGATCGTAAGACCTTGGTTACAATTAATCATCGGTGTTCGTTTTGAAAACCGTGAAACTTTTGATGGTCTCAATCAATTTATTGTGGTTGCTAACCATAATAGTCACTTCGACACTGTATCGATTATGGCCGCATTACCAAGTAGTAAATTGTACAATACAAGAGCCGTAGCCGCAGGTGATTATTTTGGTAAAACTTCTATTAGTGGTTCATTAATGAGTTTATTTTTCAACGCTATTTTGATTAATAGAAATCGTCAGAAAGGACAACCTTCAACAATTGATATTTTAGATGGGTATTTAAAACAAGGTAGTTCCTTTATTTTATTTCCAGAAGGAAGTCGTGGAAAACCTGGGGTGATGACTGATTTTAAAAAAGGGATTGCCATTCTTTTGGAGAAAAATCCAGGAATACCTTTTGTTCCGGTTTACTTAAATGGTTTCGGAAGAGTATTACCAAAGGATAAAAAATTTATCATCCCATTGATTTGTAAAGTCCGTTTTGGCGAACCACTTTTTCCTAAAAATAAGGATGTTGATTCTGTTTTGAATGAGGTGAAAGATGCAATTGTTAGTTTGAAAAATACGGATGAGCGGGATCGGAATCAGTTTGATTTTTAGTATTGAGGACGCATTTTACCACTTAGCTCTCATAGAAACACATAAACCTTGCTTCGTAAAAAGGCCTCTCACGGAAAGCGCAGAAAAGCGCAGAAAGAGTACGTGTCCATCATCATTTACGAATGGACTTATTTACCTGATATGAAACCACGTTCTTAGATCCTTATATGGTTCAAAACAATAAAATTAAAAAAAATGGTAACACCTAAAATTTCAATTATCCTATTCTTCATCGCCGGTCTCATTGGCGCCATCGGTCAATACCTGTACAAATCAGGAGCAGACAAAGCAGGTGGCACCATCATGAGCTACCTTGCCAACCCTAGATTAATAACGGGTGTATTCTGTTACATTGGCGTAATGGTTTTATTTATCGCTGCATTTAAAAAAGGAGGATCGTTGAGTGTCCTCTACCCTATTTATGCCACCACTTTTATTTGGGCGGCAGTGATATCTATGATGGTTTATGGCACGCCGATTAAACCGATCAATGTAGCTGGGATGCTACTGCTTTTGGGAGGAATGTATTTGATGGGGAAATAATTTATTTAACTAAATTCATTTACCATGATTAACAAAAAGAAGTTTATTCTACTTTTCACCTTCGTGTTTGTTTTGTTAAATTCAGAATTAAGTTTTAGTAAAACACCAGAAGTTATTGTAATTCAGAATTCAGAAATCCTTAGAGCTGAGAAAGAAGCAATTCTTGTTTTGCCAGGAGTTGGTGATAGTAAAAAAAGACGGAAACATCAGAAAGCGTTTTTCGAAAAAATGGATTATGATTTATTTATCCCTGACTACATTGAACGAAAATCCTATGTTTCCACATTGGAGAATCTTTCCAAATTTTATGAGGATCAAAATTTAGGTGATTACAAAAAAGTACATGTTTTTTCATACATTTTAGGAAGTTGGATTTTAAATGAATACATCAACAAAAATGGGCATCAAAATATTGCAACCATCGTATACGATAGAAGCCCTTTGCAAGAACGAGCGCCACAAGTTGCTGTTGACAAAATGCCATTGTTGACAAAAATTATAAAAGGCAAGATTATTAAGGATCTTACGGAACATCCGTATCCATCGATTGATCAAAAAGACATTCGTATTGGTATCATCGTCGAGAATAAAGCGACTCGGTTAATCCGGATTTTCAAAAAGAAAACGCTAAGTTATGGACCGATCAACTGGAATAATCTTAATTTCGACCAATCACATGATGATCTCATGTTTACGAAATTGAATCATGATCAAATGTATTTTTCATTCGATGTGATTGGTACTGATATCATGCATTTTATTGAGCATGGGAGTTTTTCAACAAATGCGCGTCGTGATTGTTATAATTGGGATGTGTTTGAAAAGTTAAAGTGATGTATGATTTTAAGATGTATGATGTATGATATGATCGTTTTGGCGTGAACGCGTGTGCACACGTCAGACTGTGCGAAAATAGGATACAAATGCCAAGAGGTTAGAAACCTTTGGCTCGGTTAAACAAAAGCGAGCCGAAGGTTTCTAACCTCTCGGTGTTTGGTAACCAACTTTCGTGCATATTCGCACAGTCTGACGTACCTTCGTCATATCATACATCATAAATCATACATCAAAATATCATACATCAAAATATCAAAAAGGAAAATGCCAAATAACCAAAATATATTCTCCCCCTCAGTTAGAAAACGTAAAGCCTATTTCACCGCTTTTCAAGTTTTCATGAGTTACTTTTGGTTAAGAACGAAAAGCAAAATTAGAGGTAAGAAATATTATGAAAAACGGATCAATGCACTTCATTTAAAAAATGCAGATCGTATCAAAAGTCGGGTGCAAGAACTACAGGGATTGTTTATCAAATTTGGTCAATTGATTTCGAACTTATCGAATGTGCTGCCTGAGGAGTTTCGGGGTCCACTTGAAGAATTACAAGATCATATCCAACCCAAACCCTATCAAGAAATTGAGGAAACTATTGAAAAAGAATTGGGTCAAAAACCGGAAGCTATATTCACTTCTTTTAATAAAGAACCATTGGCAGCTGCTTCCATTGGACAAGTCCATCGTGCGATATTAGATGGTCAAGAGGTGATTGTAAAAATTCAACACAAAAATATTGACACTATTGCACACGCAGATTTGGAGATCCTGCAAAACTTGGTCAAACTTCATGGTTATTTCATGGATATGCAAGGTTTAGATCATACTTATGACCAAGTACGATTGATGATTGAAGAAGAGTTGGACTATACTATTGAAGCCAATTCCATGGAAGAAATTTCCGAAAATTTGAAAGATGCTCTTGAACTTGGTGTCAAAGTACCGGCTGTTTACAAAAAATATAATACCAAGAAAATCTTAGTCGCTGAATTCTGTGAAGGAACAAAGATCGCAAATGTCTCCGCAATTGAAAAATGGGGATTGAGTCAAGAAGAATTGGCTAAGCGATTGATTGAGTTATATTGCAAAATGATTTTGGTAGATGGATTTTATCATGCAGATCCACATCCTGGAAACATATTGGTCAATAAACACAATGAAATCGTATTGTTGGATTTTGGTGCAACTGCTCATTTGAGTGAACGGACTAAAAAAGCAATTCCTCAATTAATAGAAGCAATCATCAGCAACAATACCGAAGATACCGTAATTGCTTTAAAACATCTCGGTTTCATCGGAGCAGAAAAAGAGGCTAGAAAATATGTAGAAAAACTGGTCGATATTTTTAAAGAATTCCTACAAGATGAAGTAGAATTTGATGGGATGAATTTTCAGAATATAAAATTGAACTCCGGATTGTCTTCTGTCACTTCATTGATTCGAAAAGTAGATTTACGAGATATTTCTAATAACATTAAAATTCCGAAAGAATATATTTTATTGAATCGAACAGTTGTTTTGTTAGTCGGAAACGCTTATCAATTGGCACCTGAATTAAACACCTTAAACGTGGTCAGACCTTATATGAAAAAACATGTCATCGACAAAGATGGTGGTTTTACTCAGATGGTCATCAACACTTTTAAAAATCAAATTACCACTGCTATATCACTTCCAAATGAGCTATCTCGGTTCCTAAAAAATGCCAATGATAATAACGTCGAAGAAGAAATGAAAGGCGTCAAAACAATGCTTCAAAAACTTTACTTTCTAGGACAGCAATTTATGTTTTCGTTGCTTTTGATCGTATTGATCTATGCTTTGACGCTCTTCAATTTCACTGGCATGGATTGGTTACTATATCTTAATTATTTCGGAATTGGTTTGTTAATAATTTTGTTGACTCGTGCTTTTTTTCGAGATTGGGGAAGCTGAAAACATTGGTTCATATTTATCTCTCAAAACTTTTTGAAAACACCCAATCGACCATAAAAAGGTAACAACGCATTTTCATCATCCGATTGTGCGTTTGTAGCACCTAGACTTAAATACAATTCCCAACTACTACCTAATGTTTTACTACCTTGCATTCCATAGAAAAAGTGTCCACCTGAAGGAATAAACCAACCGTCCTGTATCTCTTGATAATTGTCTCTGAGTATATCCGAATGTTTTAAATGAGTAACGATAGATTTGTCAAATCCTATTTCTGCCGAAACACTCCATTTAGGTTTGTAATATCCAAACTGAGCTGAAAATTCTGACCCAAAACTGGCCATCTTTACGAGTTTTGTTTGGTGCCTTCTAAATATTCCATAAACTTTGGCAGTAGCCAGCCAAGAATCTTTTTCTAGTAATAAAATTTGTCCACCTAATCTTATTTTAAAATCATCTACTATTTTATTACCCATCGGAAAAGAATAATCAGCAGTTAAAATTATTGGCTTTGAGGTATTAAGTTGAAGCCCGTAACCAAATTGTGTTGTTAAAGCAAAATCATAACCTAAACTTAGAAAGACAAGGTTTGTTTGATCTTCCGTTGATGATTTCCAGTTGATTGTTTGAGCAGAAAGAGTATGAATACTGAATATTGTAATCAGCGTAATTATTATGTTTTTCATTTGTTATAATATTTCGATTAAGTAATTTTGAATAAGTGGATAAAAATTTTGCCAGCCGAAATGAGGAATTTCGTGACCACAATCTTGAATTTTTTCTAGCTGTACCAATGGAAAGGCATCGGAAACTTTTTCAGCATGTTCCAACCCATAGGCAGTATTCAATTCGCTATAAGCAAACAATACTTTTGTCCCAAAATTATTCAAGTTGGCAGTAAAATCCATTTGGTCTGGATTGTCCATTGCAAGTTGAATGGAAGCGGTCAAACAAATAGCTCCAAATCTCCAATAAGGAAAAAAATCCATATCACCAGTTGAAACGCCAGCAGTTGATAATGCCATTTTATAATCCAATGTATTGTGATCACTTCCGGTTATAAATTGGTCTTGGTAAACAAAGTCATTGGTCAATTCATCAAATAATTTTAGTTCCCTACTCTTACTAAGATAGGTTTCCGTTTGCCCCCAAGTAAACCCACCTGGCTCCGCGAGAATTAATCCATCTATATTGTTAGAATTTTGATTGACATATGCTGTTGCCAACATCGCACCCCATGAATGTCCGGCCAACACAATTTGCTGATCGCTGTCATGTCGATAATGATTGATGACGGCATCCAATTCATCAATATATACTTGTACACTTCCAAACGCACTTTCATCCACGCGCTCCGATAGTCCAGCACCTCGTTGATCATAAAAGACCACAAACATATCATCATTTGCCAATTCTTTGAATTTTAACATCCCTCTATAATCGCCCCCTGGACCACCATGTATTACTACTATCATTGGGTTCGTTGGGTCGCCATAGGTTTCGGAATGCAGCAAAATTCCGTCTATATTTATGGAAGGAATGGTACTATCTTCAATCACTGTAAGCGGCACTAAAACCCCATTTTCATCAAATCGGTTTTCCTTTTCACAAGAGCTGATGAGAAAAACCACAATAGCCAAAAGGCTTAAAATCTTGTAATTCATGAATATCTATTTTTATGTTTTCAATACAACAAACATAGATATAGGAAGGGATTTAGGCGTGTCACCATGTAATTTGACACCAAATAAGCCCAAATTATGGGGGGCGTCCTATAAATTGACACCCATTGAGCATTTTTATTGCTGATTGGATTGGATGTACTGAGAAGGGGTCGAACCAGTGATTTTTTTAAAATTTCGATTAAAGGATGATTTTGAATTGAAGCCACAATCATAAGCCAATCCAAGGATGGTAAATTGTTGACTTTTGGGACCAGCAATTAATCGTTTGAATTCGTTGACTCGAAATGTATTGATAAAGTCGTAGAAATTTTTCCCCTCTTTTTCATTGATAATTTGAGATAAGTAATTTGCGTGAATATCCAATTGTGCTGCTAAATCCTTTAATGATAAATCGCAATTGGTATAGACTTTTTCTTGCTTTACCAATGACATCATATTTTGATAATAGGTTTCTTTTAATTTTTCTGAAAGACCTGAATTGGCATATTTCGATTTTTTTGAAGCTTTGGTTTCAACTGCTTCTACAAGTTCCTTTTTATCTATTTCAGGAGCTGTTGATTCAATTGTCAATTCTACAAAATCATTTTTTTCTGTACTAAAGATATCTCTTTGTTTTACACCAAAAAATCCAATCAAAATTACAAATACTGAAACCCCCGTAAATATGAATATATCATTTTGTGTAAAGATCACTACTATCCAAACTAGGCCTAACCCATAGGTAAGAAATTGTAACCACTTCAAATTCACTGCTTCAATATTAGAAAATTGATGAAGGATATTTTTTTTGTGATTATTCAATAACTTAATAGACCAAATAACATATATAACCCCTGAAATATAAACTGCAGCCAATAATAAAATTTGAAAATTCTCATATCCGACACCGTTGTTTTTGATGATGAATATTTTTTCTTCATTTGATAACAATATAAATGGAATCAAGTATAGATAGGCTAGTAATGCTGGTATCAAGTGTATAAAAACAAGGTAATTTTTTTTTGGAAATTGGTTGGTGACCGAAGAAACATAATAAAATAATAACACCCCATGTAGCAACGGAAGCGGAAATATTATTGCCAACAGAATTGGGTAGTTAAAAATACTTTCTGAATAATGTAAGTAAAATAAAGTAAGATGAAATGTCATCAAAAGCATCCATGCAAGCAGAATATAATCCGATTTAGATTTCTGTTGTTTTACTAGCAATAATGCTGAAATGAAAATTGCTATACTTATCCCCGCTATATAAATCATAAAAGTGACATCACTTTGGTCTGTTTCAGTAACAAGATATGAATTTTAAAGAAACTATCGGGAGTGTGATTAAGGAGGTATTTTAGAAATTCATTTAACTATTTACTTCACTTGTTTATTATCTAATTGACCCATTAATCACATGCTCAATAACAAGATTATCAAAGTTAATCCGCCAACGATCGTTGTAAATATCCCCGTACTTTTAGATTTTGTCCAACCCGATAAGGCAATTAAAATACAAAGTGCGACGATTCCTAAAACAAAACTTATGACACCAAGCATCTTTGGAAGGTTCAAATCATTGAGTTCTACTTTTATAGGATAACCTTCAGTGGACATCAATAAAACTTGTGTCATTGAAAAAAGATTTATTAGAAAACAAGCGGCAGCTATCGTTGTAATTTTTAGAATAATATCTAAAATTTTGTCCTCCGATTGTGTCACCAATAAATTAGCTAAAACAGCAATCGAAAAACCACTTAGAAGTGAACTAATCACTATCAATTGACTGGCTACTTTCGCTAGATATGCTGATTCTAATTCCATTCCATTTTTATTTTCCAACAATTTACATCCAACTTATCACTTTTGTTTGATTTGAGGAAATTTATCGGCTATCAAATTTAATTACTCGGATAATAATCATCCGCATATTGATATTGATGATAACCTTGCCCCAAGTGGTCACCAACGATATTGAAATAGCAATCCTCTTTGTCACCAAAAGGAATGATGACCAATGGTTCTTCTAAAGTAACTTTTTTTATTGCGAAACCTTCAGGCAAAACAACATTCAGATTAGGTTTGCCGGTCTCAGTTGCGTGCATCACATAGAGATTGCCTTTATCATCAGACATTTGATAAATTTCATTTTCAAAAACAACGGCTTGGCATTTTTTGATGACCTTGACGACCAAATGTCCTTTTTCAGGTTTGAGCATATCCGTTTTAGCTGGAATGTAATCTACCACAAGTGGACTGGCAAGTTTAATCCACGAGTAGCCTTTGTATTCGATCTGCGTGTTGCAAGCAGCACCTTGACAATTTGCCGGTGCATCTGGAGAACGTAAGAACCTTGTTTTGTCAATCAAAAGATGTCTATCGATATTCTTCTGCCATGGCAAACGAGGTTTAAAATCATCCCATTCAGCTCTCGGAATCGGATTGTCGCCAACACCTATAACAACCAAACGCTCTTTCATATTGATTAACTCAGTGGCAAAACCGATTTCTTGCCATTGGACATCGGCAGGTAATTTAAAGGCGGGTTTGGTGACGTATTTGATGCCGGATTCTTCTACGGAATCGAATCCGCAGGAGATGAATAATAGTATTGCAAAAAAGTAAATTCCGAATTTTAAAGAAAGAGGTTTTATATTTTTCATTTGTCTGATTTTTATGGATTTATGATAGACTTGCAACTACCACCTTTTATGAATTTTAATTTCAGTAAAATCGTAGGCAGCATCTCTCGGGTCAACTGCAGTATTGGGTTTTACGCTTTTTAAATTCATTCTATAATCCCGTGACTTAAACGACATCAGAATTCAAAAGTTCAATTCCATTCATTAATCTAACACCGCTTTCTGGATCATGCGAAGGAAGGAAAATGACTCCTTTTGCTGTCGCTAAATTCATAATATCATTACAGCTTTTTATGTTTTTTCTATTGTCTTTAATTGTTGCTGAAAATATTTTTTCAACCAACCTCTTTTCATTATAAGCTACATCTCCAGCAAAGAAAATAAATTTGTCTTCATTTAATTTTAGAATAATTGAGCTATGACCTCTTGTGTGCCCTTGCGTTTCTACCATTATCAAATCTTTGCCTTTAGTAAGGTAGAAACTGTTTTCAAAATTTTCGAATCGATTCTCAAGTTTTATCTGTTCTATCTTAAGATTTTCAGGAAATAATTTGGGAAAAGAACCATCTTTTGTTTCCCATTCCCGCTGATTGACTAATACTGGAATTTTAGGAAAATGTTTTAGTCCACCTGTGTGATCTATATGCAGATGCGTAAGAATAATTTTGCTAATTGTACTGCAATTGATACCAATCTTTTTTAGTTGCTTATCAATTTCTTCATTGTCTTCAATTTCAAATTTCATTTGTTTTTCAAAATAGAATTTAGAAATAAAGTCTAATTGGTTGAAGTAGTTATTTTGTTTTACATCATTGGACAATCCTGTGTCTATTAAAAATAAACCTTCTGGATGTTCAATTAACCAAACCCATATTGGCAACCATTCTCCAAAGAATTTATCTCTAAAAGACAATATCGTACTTAAAAATCCTGGATTTTTAGCAGATAAGGCAGCCTTCTTTATAGCCAATTTGCCCGTTTTAAAGCCATGAACTTTTATTTTTCCGTTTTTACTTTCAAAAGATTTTGTGAATATCTCCATTGATTCTTTTTACAATAATATCATGTCAGGCTACATCTTGTTGCAAATATCTTTACAAACATCCATTTCTTACTCAATAGCATTTTTGAAATAAAATAATTCTGGATCTCCTTCATCCAATCCAATTAATTTACCCGCAAAAGTAAAACCAGCTTTAGTCAATGCTTTTTGCATTTGAATATTGGAACGATTAGTGGAAGTAAATACTTTTGCGGTTTTACATTGTTTGCATATGAGGTTAAATACTTGTCCACCGATCCCTTTTCCTGTGTATGCTTCTGCTATTATAATTAATTCTATCCACCCTTGGTCAAAGAAACTGTAATTGAATAAGACAAAGCCAATCGTTATGTTATCTAACAATATGATATTGCATTCATTATTCAATATTGCTCTTGTAATTTTTTCCGCTCTTTTTAGTTTAATATGCTCGACCTTATTTAGTTGGTAATCAATATCAACTACTGTTGCTTTGTCTTTTTGTGTTGCCGGTTTTAAAGTAATATTTTCCATTCAGGCCACATATTATGATGTTTAGTATTTTAGTTTATCGAGCTCTTTACTTTCAAGCATCTTAAGTCCTTTCATTTTTTTTCGAATGTATTCTTCAAACTGATTTTTTTCAAATCCCAACTTATTTTTTAACAACTCGAAATAGTCAGCTTCACTATTGCCCGCACTAAGGGAATCAAAAAGTCCTTGCATTCCTTCCTTTTCGTAGATCTCGCTCATTAAAAACCCACCAATAGCGTATCTGAAATCTGTCATATATTCTTCGTTCGGAATAAGCGTTTGAAGTTTCGATAAATCATTTAGTTCATAATCGGGATTTGTGTCAAGAAATGTTTTTAATTTTTGTAGATGCCATTCAAGTTCATAACCAGTACTGCCACCAAAAAAAGTCGCTATCCCTTCATCTACCCAGGAATGATATTGTCCTCGGAATTTAAGGTTGGTATAAAGATGAACAACCTCATGCGGATAGTAGGCAGAATTATTTCCAGCATAAATCATTCTATTAAAATTATCGGCCATGCCTCCTGAAAGCACGGGTTGATAACTGTAAGAAAAAAAGTCTAATCCTATTATGTGAGATAAATCCGTCGTGTTATTGGCCAACACATAGTCGAATTTCATAGGCGCTACTTCAAATAAATTTGCAATTCTTTGATTGAATTTATTCATTCTTTTTGCATCAAACTCCTTGAATTGGTGACCAGGATGAATAATATAATTGATGTCTCCAACTTGTTCGTTTTTATAAATTTCGGAGTAGTATTGCGTGCTATTATAAAACTGATAGGTACCATCAATTTTTTTTGCGTAGACCGATATGATATGATTTAGATCTGTTTTCTTTTCATGTTGCTTGGTAAACATTGTTTTGAGCAAGTAATAATTATTCTCAACAGGTATTATTCCCAAAGTGGTGCATTGAATTATTTCATCATTCGAAATGGTTGAGTTTATCTCCATCAAAATCGAAATATAGGAATAGTCTGGAAAAGGCATTTTATCATTATTCCAAAATTCACTACTCCTTCTTACAAATTCTCGAGCGTTTAAATACGCTTTCCAACGCGAATCAATTTCCTTAAAATAATCAGCATCTGCATTCTTTACGTTTGAATTGATGTGATAAAAAATGTGTTCATTTAATGTTTCATGCGTTTGAGCTTTACTTACATTTGAACCTAGAAGAACTATTAGTAGAATGGCTAAATTTTTCATTTTATTTTGCATTTACTTAGCATAACGACAATTTTGCAAAAAGCCACTAAAGATTGATTTAAAAGTTAGCGCAAATATTCTCACTACTTAGACCATACAAAAACAATATACACACGCTTAAAAGATCTCAATAAGTCAAATTAATGATCGTTCTCCTACTATGCATCCTAAAATCCTTTGTCTCATCGTTCAATTCAATTTGCATAACATTAGAATGGCGGCGGATATTATTCAAGCAAGTATTTTCAATTTTTATGTTATTAATGTTCTTTATTATTTCAACAAAATTTCCTTTAACTTCTATATGGTCTCTAACAATTTTTACTTCTGATATTTTCAGATTCGCAACTTTAGCATTGAATTGAAAGCTTGTATTTTCAGTTAAGTATTTTTGCATGCGCTCGACATTGACTTCAGCAATCTCAACATCAAGTGATTTGGAAAAATCTTCTAAATCAAAAGTAATATCAATTTCGAGCATACCATTTGACTCCATGATATGAAATACCGCTAAAGGTACGTCGTGCACGGGGGCAAATACCCCGCTAAGGAACATGGTGGAAATTAAGAAAAGTACTTTCATTTTATTGTATTAGTTGTTTTTTAAAAATACTAGTTCTATTTTTAGAAGAAATTTGCAATAGATAGAGTCCAGGTGAAAATCCTTTAAATTCAATTTCTTGTGTTCCCATTTTTCTTGTTATTATTTTTCCATCCATAGAAAAAATCGTTACCGAAATTAATTCATCTCTTAGTAATGCCACACTAAAATCACCATCCGATGGATTGGGGCTAACAATAATTTCATTTTCATTGAGGTCCAAAATTGAAGTTAATAATCCATCACAATTTTCATCAATATCATTTCCCTCTATTTCTTCCGCTAATGGATTAATAGCGGAGTTGTTATCATCACAATCAAAGTCAGCTAAAAACCCATCATTATCCAGGTCCACACCTGTTAATGGATCATTACCATTTTCGAAATCTTCACTTATATTACCTTTTAAGCATCTAGGAATTTGAGGAAAACTTGAAGTGATCACATAAAAATATTGAAAAGTCTGCACTCCATTTTCGGTCGGAATTGTAATGTTACTTTGAATACCATTACATTCATCTAAGTCTCCTCTACCGCAGATGTACTCATAATCTCTAGTGTATTTTCCAGTAAAAGCGCCACATGGTTCGGTGATATCATCTCCTGGTCTTAGTCCTTGTCTTAATTGAAAACTCGGAAGCAATTCTTTAATATTACCATTTGGATCTGGTCCAAACCGATACAAGATCGGAAAACCATCTGATGCCCAACCTATATGTAGTGGCGAACTTGGGACTTCATTCGTTGTCGAAATACCGGTAACTTCATTTTCAACATAAGAAAACATATTCCCATGATAATGATAACCTTGTCCTCCCGTATGAGCAGATGCACAATCAAGACCGACCACATCAGGACCTGCGCCTTGATTATTTGTTGGTTCCAAAACCCAATCCCAGTTAAACTCACCTGTATTTTGGTTTTCGAAAATGAATGGTGCAGCAGGTGCAGGTGCGAAAATTACCCCATTTTTTGCAACTCCAAAATACCTTGCTGGCCTACCATTGTCTCGGACCACATTAGTGATCTCATTTGTTAGCGTAGGATTTAAATCTATTCCAAAATCATGATGCGTCTGTGAAGGCATTTGATTAGCGCTATTATAACAATACTCGTGGTCGGGAAAATTATTGGTGTAAATCCTTCTAATAGCTCCTTCTATATATTCGTAATAAACACTTGGTTGATTTGGTATTTCGCAGCAACCCAAATTAGTAGTACTGAGAGTATTGTCAGCAGTACAATCATTATCACAATCATCGATACCCCCCTCATTCCCATTTTGGATACCATCGATACAAGACCAACTGGTTCTAATTACTTGCGCTTCTGCTCGCATCGCCTCCAAGAGATCTGCTTCAAGCATGGTCATGTTGCCAATGAGATTGTTGGCTTCCAGAATATCTGTTGAGATTTTATAAAATTCTAAATTCCCATTTTCATCTTCTATGAATTTATATTCCTCATTTCTCACTGCCCAAGTTAAAACATTGCCATCCTCATAATCTGTATAAATATAAGGTCGATTCAAATCGATTTCACAAGATAACAATGGTTTCAAACTTCTGCTATTGTGAATACCTCCATTCAATTGTTCTCCTGTGAGTTCAAGTATAGTTGCATATAAATCAGTAATGTGGTTAAGGTTATCATCAACTTCATTAACTCGACTAACACCTTTTCCAGAAATAAAAAGCGGTACTCGAATCCCTCCTTCATACATAGTCCCTTTCGCATGATTGGAAGGGAAATTTTGAATGACTTGGCCTGGTGTTCCGTTATCTCCTATAAAAATAACAACAGTATTCTCACGTTCTTCTTCACTCATGCTATTTAATAACCTTCCTATCTCATGGTCCATCGCCTCAATAGCTGCAAGGTATTTTCCCAAATTGTCATTGGTATTAGATACAGTATACAAATCATCTGGCGGTAAATGAAAAGGAGCATGTGGAGCAGGATGCGCTAACCAAAGAAACCAAGGATTATCTTGATCAGCAATCCAATCTATTGCTGCATTCGTTAAATCAGTAGTGACATATTCATCACTAGTGGTAAGCATCCCGTTTTCTACTTTATCCCATGAATAATAATCTGAAACAGAAGAAGTAAATAACCCTTCGTAATGGTCAATACCGTGTTGGGTTGGATGGTCATAATCAATAGGGTTAGAGATATGCCATTTTCCAATGACCGCTCCAGCATATTCTCCATTCGTGGTTTCCGTTATTTTGCCGAACAAAGATTGATGAACCAAATCAAGATTACCCGGAGGTCTCATCACGCCTGTTTTTATGCCATACTTACCACTCATGATGGATGCTCTGGTTGGTGTACATTGAGGAGCTGCCCAAGTATTCGTAAAAGTTAGGCCACTCTCTCTTAAAGCATCAAGATTTGGAGTAGTAGGCATTCGATCGTTTTGTTGATAGCCATTGGTTACGTCAATTCCCAAATCATCCGCAATAATTAGTAATACATTAGGTTTGTTTTGCTGACTATAAAGTCTAATAGTAGATGTAAAAATTAGAAAAACGATTAGGTAGTTGATGTTTTTCATAAAATGCTGATTTATTTTTAAATGCGTTTTTTTTAGCATCTGAAATTACTCATTTTTATGATTCCAACCATTTTGGATCATCTAAATCTGCTAGATATCTTTCTGTTCCTTCAAACCCCAAATCCTTAATTTTTTTCAAGTATCCTGATTTTTCAAAATCTACCATTGGCACATCACTCCATAAATAAGAAGCCATGGTCCCCATCCATCTTGAAGGTGGTGGATATTTTAAGAAGAAATCAATTTTATTTTTTTCATCCTTAAAATTATCTTCAAACCAATTTGAAAATACCATAACAAATGTTTCACCTCCTCCCATTCTCCACCTCATACTATATGGATGTGTGTTTGGATATATTATCCAATGGGGTGGGATTTCGCCATATTGGGAAACGTATTGTTGTTTTTCTTTTAGGTACCATTCTTGGCTGGTGTATTGACCCATTTTTTATTTTTTGTTGCTGACTAATTTAATTTCATTTTATCATTAAATTCCTTTGCTTTCTTTGTTTTTAAAAATCTAAGATCATCAGTTATTAAGCATGCAGTATTGTTTAAGTCTGGGTTGGTATTTATGATTGCAAAAAGATATGGGTTCAATTTCAATTTCTCACTTCCAATCCGGAAAACAGAATTGAGTCCGAGCTATGATTTCCGAGTGCTGTATGTTTTTATGAAAACTTAGCTTCACAATTACTCTGTTGCAATTTCCGCCACCTCTACCAAAACAATCATCCGATCTTGATTCATTCTACGTACAAGTTGTGCTAGCTCATCTTGCGTTTTCTCAAATTGACACGCATAAATATTTTTAGATCTATTATTTGAACGGATAGATTTGATTCCACTTGATTTGTAATTCTTTCGTAAATGACCACCATTGACTCCTTCTGTCAAGGTGACTAAGAGATAATGTTTAGAAGGTTCGTTTGATTGATCAGCACTCGAACAACTTGCAAAAGAAAACGCAATTAGAAAAATAAAATATTTCATTCGAATATGATTTTAAGCGGTTTTACTTTCTATCAATGCTAGAATTGAATTTAATAATTGCTGTTCTGTAAAAATTTGTGCCGATGGAAATAAAGCAGTATGCCCATTGTTATATTGAATTTTATCTCGTTCATAGAATGGGGTCATGCTTCCACTTTTCCCCATCGCAAATACGATCATAAAGTCTGTCATTTCTGATAAGTTTGAAACAACTTCCAAAATCATGTTGCTTTGTTGAAATTCTTCCATCACCACTAAAATACCTTTTTGTTTGAGTTCACTTGGTAGGTTGTAGGTCAATTTATAAACAGGATGGTTGGTGGTTGAAAATTTTTCTATGAATTGATAACCTAGTGTTTTTAAGTAATCAAAAAACAAAATTCCTTTTGATGCATTTTCTAGTTGATCAAAACGATTTTGAAGCAACACTTGTTTATCTGTGGATTCAGATTGTGTAGCTTGATTGAGGAGTGATTGCAAAGTAATAGTTTGAGTGTCACCAATACCAAATTCGGTTCTAGTTGGGATTTTGTAGTTTTCAATCAATGAATTTTCAATGTCTGCAAATTGAGCAGTATTATTTTTCAACACAGTAATTACATCTCTCAAAACTTCATCCATGGTTCCGTTGGCATCCACTGTTACAATTTTTTCAGCTCTATTAGATTTCAAAAAATCAATGGCGGCTAAATACTTTTTGCGCGTATTTGACAAACCAGTTTCAAATAATTCTTGTGGTTTATTACGATGCTTCATCCTTGCATAACAGACCTCATTGCTGACGTTCATAAAAATGGTGAGGTCTGGTTTTCTGGCATTCTGATTTAGGTTCATGACATGCTCCTTAGAAAAATCATCATTCGTTTGATACACCAACGAAGACAAATAATTCCGATCACAAATAATCATATGATCTGTACTTGCTGCCAACCAAGGATTGATTTGGCGATTGCAGTGATCCAAACGATTGGCAGCAAATGCAACCATTAAAGTCTCGGGAGTAAAATTGGTAATTTTTTTCTCTAAAATTTGTCGAATAAACAATCCACCTGCCGAGGGATCATGTGGCTCATAGGTCAACCTTACTTTTTTGTTTAAATGCAATTCACAAAATTCCGCTAAATGGCGTCCAATAGATGTTTTTCCAGAACCATCTAAACCTTCAATAACCAAAAAAAATGAATCTTTTACCATATATTAAACGCAATTAATAAAAGTATAACTGACTGATTATCAATTATTTCTATTTAAAATAATTATATACTTCAAAGATAACAATTCTAAAGAAATTATAGCTTAGTTGCTACCTATAACATTTTGTTTACAAAAAATCAAATGGCTTCCTCCAGTAGAAAAACTACCTAAATATGTAGTCATACAGCAAGAGATTCCAACTAACTTTAAGTGAGAAAATAATTAATACTACTTCAAACATTTATTTCTAAAAAAGCTTACCTTAAGGATGAATTTATTACAATTAGAAAATAACAACACAGCAACCATGACGGGAATGAAAAAACATTCTGTAGCAATTATTGAAGACAATCTTCTTATTAAAAAAAATCTAAATACTTTTTTAGGTTTTAGCGAAGATATGGAGGTAACTCATAATGCTGGTTCTGTTGAATCTTATTTGCAATATATTCAAAATCACAAAACGTATCAACCTGATTTGATGTTGTTGGATATTGGTCTTCCAGGGATGACCGGTTTAGAAGGAATTCCACTAATTCTAAAAGAGCAACCCAATGTCAATATCATTATGCTCACTACTTTTGAAGAAGAAACTAAAATTCTAAAAGCGATGTGCTCTGGCGCAGTTGCTTATCTTTCCAAAAAAGCAAGTCTGGAAGAAATAATTGATGGAATGCGTGTCGTTGCAAAAGGAGGTTCGTACATGTCGCCAATGATCGCTAGAGAAATATTCAATCATATGTTACGTGGGAAAGTTGTTGCAAAACCTACGATTCTTACTGATCGACAAATGGAAATTCTAGAACGTTTCGTAGAAGGAAAGACGTATACAGATATCGCTGCCGAGCTTTTCATTTCAGTGGAAACGGTCCGCCATCATGTCAAGAAAATGTATAAAACACTTCATGTCAATAGTAAATCGGAAGCGATTGCGCTTTATTTGAAAGGGGATATTAAGTAGCTTTAGCTTTTACTTACCACTGTACAAAACGCTAAAATGAATATCGAACCTGCCGGCCGGACAGGCGAATTTCGAAGTTGAGTACGAGAGCACACATGCCTCCTTCTGCAGCTTTGTGAGCTATGTTTCTATGTGCACTATTTGTTATAAAACACCATCTATGCTCAAACACCAAGTCCTGCAGCCCGACGCTTAGCAGAATTCATCCCAATTTTTCCACCAATAAATGCCATCGGCAAATAAGCACCCAACAAGTCCAATAACTTAAACCAAGTCGGTGTATTAGGAATCATCTGTACCATCATAAATCCTCCAACTAAAAAGAGTACTCCAATAAACAGCGCCAAAATCATGTGATGACTCACTGCCAATCTCGCCGTCATAAACGCACCAGAAAGCGTACCAATCGCATGTGCTGCAAAAGGTGCTAACAATGCAGTTGTAGAATAAAGATGAATGTTGTTTTTGATGTCTTCAATGTTATTCGGATCAACACCCGTTGGCAATTCAACCATTCCACCAAGTAAACTAATCAGGCCACCATTGATGACACCACCAAAAATGCCACCAGCAATAACGGCAAGGATATTTCTAATTATTGGACTCATTATTTAGAATTTAAATTATGTTTTTAATTTTTAAATTTAGGGAACGAAAAACTAAAATTCAAAGTTTTTAATATATACCCAAATAAAAGTTTCAAACATGAATATTTTACCCACCGTTAATGCTACTCTCAAATGTAAATTGTCAAAAGAAGAAGTTATTCATAGAATGAAGAATGAAGCTCAATCCAAAAAAATTGACGGCATAAACATAGCGGAAATATATTGGGGCGAATTGGGTGACAATATATATGAAATTGTCAATCGAATTGACTTTAGAAATGGAGGTGTTAAAACTTGTACATTTAGTTCAGAGCAGGAAAGCACTAAGATTAATATCCGATTTAAGTTTGGTAGTAGATTTCTATATTTTTTTTCCTCAATATGGATTCTTGGAAACATTGCTTTATTTGCTGGCTGGTTTGGGTTTCCAGTTTATTTTGACAATAAATTTCTTGTGGCTCTTTTTATTTTTGGTTTCCCATTCCTCTTCTATTTAAAAGATCTAATAACTTTTTACAGAGTAAAAAAAGTAACTATTTATCATATCAAATCATTATTAGGTGGAGAAACTGTAAATTAACAGTATGATAAAACCAATAAAAGATCTCAAAGTATTTGTCCCAACAAAAGATTTTAAAATCTCTTTGGATTTTTATCAAAAATTAGGTTGGACATTGAACTGGGAAAAAGATAATGCTTTGGCAGAGTTGGAAAATGGGAACATTCGTTTTTATCTTCAAAATTATTACAATAAAGCATGGGCCGACAATTTCATGATGTACATCGATATTGATGATGCGCAAGATTGCTACGAAACCATTAAGGAAGTAATCAATCAAAATGATTTAGGAAAAGCAAAGATTAATCCACCAAAAGATGAAGGGTATGCCATCGTCACTTATGTTTGGGATCCATCAGGTGTATTGCTTCATTTTGCAGAATCAAAAGATCAATAGTTAATGGCGATCCCTAATAATAAAACAGCACTCTTACATGCTGTCGAAGTCAATTATCAAAAATTGAGAACTGACCTTATCGACATCCCTACTCCACTTACTGCTATCATTGAACTCGATGGTCACGCCCAAGGAACTAAAATGAGTATTTGTAATCTCGTAAGCTACCTTATTGGTTGGCAAGAATTGGTACTCAAATGGCACCGCAAAAAATCAAAAGGACAAAAAGTAGATTTTCCAGAAACTGGGTTTAAATGGAATGAGCTGGGTTTGCTTGCTCAAAAGTTTTATAAAGATTTTGAACATTTGGACTACCCACAACTTTTGAAAAAATTAGAAACTACAAAAATCAAAATCATAAATTTAATCGAATCCCAATCAAATAATGATTTATATATTGAACTTTGGTATGAAAAATATACTTTTGGCAGAATGATTCAATTGAATACCGCTTCTCCTTTTTTGAATGCTAGAAAACGAGTTCGGAAATGGAAAATTATGATGTATGATGTATGATATGATCGAAGCGTCGTATTCTCACGCGTGCTAACGATCCTATCATACATCATAAAATCATACATCATACATTATAAAAAACACATCATAAAAAAATACATCATAAAAATAAAACTATGCAACAACGTATTTCCATCATCACGTTAGCCGTTAAAGATCTTGCTGCTGCTACTGATTTCTATGTCAATAAATTTGGTTGGACCAAAAGTGAGATGAGTACGGACGGCATCTCTTACTTTCATTGCAATGGTATGTTGCTTGGTTTGTATCCTATTGAGGAATTTAAAAAAGAAGGGGATTTCAAAGTTGCTGAATCAGGAAGAAGTAGATTCACGCTGGCCTATTGTGCACGTTCTGAGGATGAAGTAGATAAACTATTTGAACAGTATAAAAAAGTAAACGTCTCTATTCTAAAAAAACCTGAAAAAGTATTTTGGGGTGGCTATTCTGGATACATTGAAGATTTGGATGGGAATCTTTGGGAAATTGCTTTTAACCCGTTTTTGAAATTTGATGCGGAAGGAAATTTGGAGTAATAAGAAGTAGTTGTAAAAAAAAACCGCACTCAAAAATTGAATGCGGTTTCCATTAAACCTGCGTCTTTGCAACTCCAACTACAAAGACAATTATGAAATATGAAAAAACTGATTTATAATTTAATCATCTTTACAATCTTCTTTCATTTGTTGAAGTTCTTCTAGTGAATTTACTGTTATCAATTCATCTTCTTGTAACACTGTGATTGGGAATACCAATGTTGGGCGTTCAGTTGCATCTGGATTGGCTTCTTTAAAAGCTCTTAATGCCATCTTTAATTCCATCCTTGAAGCAAATTCAGTAACGGTCCCATCTGGGAAAACCAAACTCACTGGATATTGAATTTCAAAACAATCCTTGCAATCCCCTTTTCCTCCATGATGTCCACGACAATCTCGTTTCAACGCTTTCATTTCTTCCATGGATGTGACGGTCAACATCTCACCATCTTCAGTAATAATTTCGATTGGGTAATTGATAGCTGGTTTGTCAGTTGCATCTGGATTGTTTTCTTTCCAGGTACGAATCGTCGTTCTTAAATCCTCTAAATCTGTAATTTCTTCGGTAGTTGCGTCTGGGAATGTTATACTAATTGGATAGACAATTTCAAAACATCCTTTTTTTCCTGAATTGCTTTGTTCTTGTACACTTTGCATGGCAAATGTGACAAATTCTTCTGTAGTTTCCACTTCGGATTCTTCTTTTCCACAAGATGAAAAAACTAATAATCCGATAAGAGATAAAAAACAAATGCTTAAAAGATTCCTCAACATAATTTAAAGTTTTAATTTACAATTTATTTACACTTTCATAAGTTCGAGGTTTTGAAAGTGTACTCAATTTCTAAGAAATTTTTTTTTAAATTCACACCAAACAAAGAATATTCATGGCTGACGATCAGCAATTGTGGGGAAAATTAAAACGAGGTGACCGAAATGCTTTTGATCAAATCTATCGTTCTTACGCAGATATACTATATAGGTATGGCTACAAATTTTCTACAGACACCAACTTAATAGAAGATTGTATCCATGATCTGTTTATTTATATTTGGAAAAATAGAAATGGTCTTGCCAATACGACTGCCATCAAACCTTATCTCCTGACATCCTTTCGCAATCGAATAATAAAAGATATTAAAAAAGGTCAAAAAACTAGGTTGGAAGATAAAGCAGAAATGGAAGCTCATTTTGATCTAGAATTGTCCAAAGAACAAGCAATTGTCCAAGAAGAAAGTATTATTGAAAATAAAGAGATGCTCGGTAAGGCTTTCAATCAATTGAGTCCAAGAGAAAAAGAAGCAATTTATTTAAAATATTATAATCAGCTGCCTTCTGATGAGATTTGTAAAATCATGAATATTAGTAACCAATCCTTCCGAAACGTACTTTCTTCCGCAATTAAGAAGATGAGAGGAAAAATTTTAAAATAATTGAGTACAAACTAGTTTAGCTATACTTATATAAGTGTAAACAATTTATTTTAAGAAAAATTAAGTGCCTATTTGGACATAAATTTTACAATCTAATTTCTATGAAGAAATACTTACAATATAAAGCAACAGATTTTGCTGAAGACTTGGACTTCATCAAATGGGTGCAAAGTGATTTCACAGAATGTGCCGATAAATGGGATACTTTCATGAATGACAACCCTAGCATGGGTGATGAAATTTCGGAAGCAATCGATATTATCGAATTATTCCAATTTCAAGAAACGGAAGTAACTGATACTCAAAAAAATAATTTACTGGATCGAATCAACACATCTATTGATACTGAAATAGCATCAGAAAATGTGAAAGTGCCGAATGTCGAACCAATCGCTAAACCGCAAAGTATTCCTGTTACCAAAACTACTCCTGCTGCTACAGTCACTGAAGGTTCTTCTAAATCTATTTTGAGGTACTTATTACCACTTGCGGCAGCAGCTTGTTTAGCTGCATTTGCCATTTTCAACTTTGGAGGCGCTGGAGAATCTTTAAAGGTCCACGAAACGAGTATTGCAAAAACTTCCAACATCACGATGCCGGATCAATCAATCGTTAACTTGAATGCTACCTCTACTTTGTCTTATGATGAAAATAATTTTTCAAAAGACCGGAAATTAAATTTAGATGGTGAAGCATTTTTTAAAGTTGAAAAAGGGCAACGGTTTGTTGTTGAAACTAAAAACGGTTCGGTTGAAGTATTAGGAACTTCCTTTAATGTATTTTCAAGAAGTGGACTTTTTGAAGTAGAATGTTTGACTGGAAAAGTTAAAGTAACCAATAAATCAGGAAGTGAATCCGTTCTATTATCTCCCAACGAATCTTGCCAATTAAACGGCAACAAACTACTAAAAAAATCAACTGGGCTAAAAGATAGTGAATGGACAAAGGGAATTTATCATTTCGAAGAAACTCCTTTGTTAGAGGTTATTGAAGAATTGGAAAGACAATTTAAAATAGCAGTATCTATGACTTCAGAAGTTGAAAATAAAAAATATACTGGCGCCTTTGAAAAGAAAAATTTGAAAGATGCTTTACATGCGGTTACTTGGCCTCTAGGTCTTGAATACACGATTAACGAAAATACAGCAAACGCAAACGGCAAGAAAGGAGTAATCATCAAGGTTGCAGAATAGGATCACGTTGAACAGACCTCCTGTCTGTTTTTGCGGTTATATAAATTCACAGACAAGAGGTCTGTGCTACTTTTATCACATGAAGCAAATAGTACTTGTCATACTGTTTTTCGCACCATTATTTTTATTGGGTCAAACTACTTTTCAATTTGAAGCCAGTAAAGATATCTCCTTATCGACTGCAATCTCAACTGTTTCCGAAAATTATAACATACAATTTGCATTCCCTTCTGATTTACCAGACAATATTATCATCAACTCTCAAATAATTGATCAACAATCACTCGATGGTTTTATGTCCGAATTGCTAAAACACACTTCCATTGAATTTCAATGTACTGGAAATAAAAAAGTATTGTTAAGAAAACAAAATCCATCCAAAAATGACTTACCTCAAATTACACTGCATGGTTTTATAAAAGATGAAACGACTAATCAATTATTGACACATGGTGCCGTTTATTTGGAAGATATGAGTGTTGGTACTTTTACAGATGAAAATGGAAAATTTGAAATAACTATTCGTAAAAAAGATTTTAATAAAAATGTCGTCATCAGTTTCCTTGGTTTTGAAGAGCAAATAGTTCCCATTCAAACTTTAAAAGAAAAAAGAAATTTCTTTTTAAAACCTCAAAGTATTGAAATCGAAAATATCATCATTTCTCATACGATGCCAGGCATTAAAAGTGATTTGAATGATAATTCAATGGTTTTGAATAGAAAATATTTGTCAAAAAATAAAGCAAACTTTTTAGGTGGGTCCGATCTTTTAAAATCAGTCCAAATGCTACCAGGTGTAAGTGCTGATGATGATTCTAGTAGCGATATCAAAATCAGAGGAAGTAATGCTGACGAAACTATGTTGTTATTAGATGGAATGCCAATTTACAATGCAGATCATTATTATGGCATTTTTAGTTCGATCCAATCTCATTATGTAGAAGAAGTTCGACTCTATAAAAATATTTTTCCTATTCAATATTCTGGCGTCACTGCTGGTTTACTAAAAATGGATAGTGGTGATTATTCACCAGACTTAAATGGAACACTTAGTCTAAATACATTGAGTGGGTCAATAGCTGTACAATCCCCTATTTCGAAAAACATATCGATCAACCTCGGTGGACGTACTTCTATTGGGAATGTCAGTCAATACAATATTTTAAGCGAACCAGAAAAAGAATTTGAACTTCCTCGTAAAGAAGATCATCCCAACAAACCCAAAGGCGAAAAATTTCAACAATACAAACCCGATTTTAAATTCTATGACATCAATGCCAAATTAAATACCAAAATTTCAGATAAATCTTCGTTGTCTTTTAGTTTTTTTAATAGTGCTGATTTTTATAATAATGAATATGAGCGAACATTTGAATCCAAAGGTCATAATAATCAAGATCAAAAATATTCGGAAGAGTATAAACTAGAACATGCATGGAAAAATTTAGTTGGAGGCTCCTCTTTTCATCATGATTTCAGTGCTACTTTTTCAATGGATGCTTCTGCCCATGTTTCTCAATATTTTGAAGAAAGTAAATTAGCTGCTTCTATTGAAATTGAAGAGCAAAATATTGAAATGGAACATAGTATTATTTCTACTGGTTCTACTAATGAGATTCAAGATATTGGGCTTAACATCGCTTTTGTACAATCCAAAAAGAATCCAACCACTTTTGGATTAGCAATTAATCAATATGCAACTAATTATGAATTGTACAATGCAGATATTGAAGTAAGGGATACAGACACAAGAGCCACTAAATTAACTGGATTTGGATCTTATAAATTTGATTGGAAGAAACTGAACCTTGAAGTGGGTGCACGAGGTACTTTTTATAACGCCAATTTCACGAAGAGAAGAAATTACAATGACTTCTTTTTATCACCTCAACTTTTAGCCACTTATCAATTTAACAATGTGAATGCGATAAAATGTTCCGTCGGGAGAAATCAACAGTTTCTCCGTGAAATCGAATATGAAGATCGTGTCGGACAATGGCGGACGATATATGGATTGGCTAACGATGAGACCGTTGGCGTTTCTGACAACTATATGTTTGGTTATCAATTCAAAAACGGAAACTGGTTGGTGGATTTTGAATTGTTTTACAAAGACATGGATGGCGTTGTGGAGTTCACTAATGTCAATCCAGGCTTTCAAGATGACTTGCCTGGGCAACAACCACCACCTAAATATAGATTATTTTCAGGAAATGGAGAATCTTATGGCTTAGACTTCTTGATAAATTATCAAAGCAAAAACTACCATACTTGGATTGCTTACACATTGAGCAAGACAACCAATCAGATGGATTCCTTATTTAACAACAATCCATACCCAAATCAAAATGATAGAAGACATCAATTGAAATGGATTAATAATTACAGATATAAAAAGTTTAATTTTTCTTTGAACACTGTTTTCAGTAATGGTAAACCTTATTTGGCAATTCAAAATTTGAGTAATTCCAACAAGGAAGAATTTGATCCTGAAACTTCTTATAACCGACTTCCTTATTATGGTCGAATAGATTTCGGCGTTAGTTACAATCTAAAAGTTCTAAAACAAGATGCTTCCATTGGTGTTTCTTGTTTCAATATCACCAATCGACAAAACGTGAAGTTTAATCAGCAAACTTACTCGGTCAATCATCGTGATTCAAATCAAAATAATTTTTCTAGTGTTATTGGTAGCGAGTCGGAGTTGTTAGATCGGACTTTAGATTTTAATTTTATTATGAAATTTTAATACTTCACTATTTTTTCTGTATAAATTTCGCTTCCATTTTGTATCGTCATTACATAAATTCCATTTGGCCAATCAATCATATTTACACTACCCTTTTTATGGATCGTTTGTTGGTGCATCAACTGACCAGTTTGTGTTTTTAATGTTATTAAATATGGATTGTGATTGTTACCCTCATCAAAAAAGGTGGAATGCTCCATTTCAATTATAAAAAATTCCCTTGTTGGATTTGGATAAATATTTGCGCGCATTGGCGTTCCTACAACTGTCTCATTTCCATCTCTTGATTGAACTGCATTAGTCGGTCTCGAATTTTCCATTATCGTCTTATCAGAAACGATACAACCATTTGAATCTGTGACTGTTACTGCATAATTTCCAGCAGAAACATCTATCAACATTTCATTGCTACTTCCGTTATTCCATTCATATTGAAATGGTGCGGTACCTCCCGTTATAATTGGCGTAATCGTACTTCCATTTACATCCGATGTTACTGAAATATCCATCTCGATTGTACTTTCGGGTTCTGGAATAGTTATTTTATTTGTATGTAGATTTCCATAAATATCGATGCCTGTCACTTTTAAAATTCCTGGCTCAACATGGTAAAGCGTATCTCCAGTTTCAATCGAATTATTCCAAATAATATAATCGATTTCCATTCCACTCATAAAATGTACAGCCACCACAGCATCATTGCTTCCTGGGCAAGATGCCAATTGCAAGATTTCAATTTCTGTTTTTGGACCTAAATTTAAGTTGATAGACCGGGCGACTTCACAACCACCAGCATCGGTTATGGTTACTGTGTATGGATATATACTGTTGGATATGCCAATCAAATCGCTTTCCGTTGCACCTGTATTCCATTGAAATGTATAAGGTGGTGTTCCTCCTGAAATGGAAGTTGTTATTTCACCATCTATTGCACTTGTAGTAGTTGGTTCGAGAACAAAAATATCTGCTACAATCTGATTTTCGTCTTCAATATTAAAATCGAATGTATCTACATTTCCTGCATCATCTGACAGGGTGCACTCGTATGCACCAGGTGTCACGTCATATCGTCTTGGCAAGCTAGCACCATCACTCCACTGGTACTGGTACGGATAGCGACCTCCTTGCAAAGTGCCGACCGAAAAAGCACCTCCGTAATAGTCGCAACTGTCTTGTTTGGAAAAATGGAATGGAGCGTTTGTAAGAGGTGAATTTATTGCAAAACCTCTTGAACCCATCCACCATAATTTGTTAGTATTATCAATTTGTAATTCTTCATAACCGGCAATATTACTTTCGACTTCAACAAGTGTACCATTTGACACTTTGTAAATTTCAGTTGCTTTTACCGTAAACATAGGTGGTGGAGAATAATAACTATTAGATGAATACCGTCGTATGATAAAATGCATTTCTCCTTGGATATTTGTGCCAAGATAATTTACATATATATGATGATACTTATAATAATTTGTATTTGCAGAAACGCCAGAGAAATAATATGTAGTGAGCGTAGAATCCGCACTTCTAATTTCACAATACGGAAGATAATTTGCATAATAACGATAGGAATAAAACTTAATATTCTGATCATCATAATAGAAGGTCCCTGCCCCAGAATTATCTACAACTTGTGATAAATAAGAATGATCGCTCCAAGCTGTTCCATCGAAATAATAGACATTTTGATATAAAGCTGTTGCATCATATACCCTTTCATAGAGCCAACCATGACCATTTTGATTGACGGTTACAGATTGAAAATTACCTATAATTGTATACCCATCAACTATTGCTGAAAATAATGTGGTATCTCCATTGATCGTTTTCTGGATAATATTATTTTCAATAACACTCCATTTTATGTTAGATGCAAATGCAGATTCATAAGCATCTGTATTGTTATAATTTTGCCAACCCGATGGCTCATTGTAGCTCGCAACAAAACCTAAAGCTTCGTTCAGAAACCAAGTTGTACCCGTGGAATCAACAACTATTTTATCAATTGCTAACGTATCAATCTCAGCAACTGTTGCATCGATTACGAGCCATTGCTCACCATTATGATTTAATAACAATGAAGATTCGTCATCAATGGCGTTATAGAATAACCAAATTTGATTATCTAATTCTGCATTAACAATATTGGCGTCTCGATCAGGCAAAGGACTATTCTGAGGATTAAAATAAAAATAAGAATCGTCAGTAATCAATAAATATTCTTTATGCGATCGCATCCAAGTATTGGTTCCTTTTGCATTTAGAATTTGAGCATTTCGTATCGAAAACGGAAATGGAGAAAGCAATTTTCTCCAGTCATTGTCGATAAAGACATAAGAGTTATTGACAATTATTTGGTTGTGATCATTCCAATGAACAAGTGAAGCATTACCAGGAAATGGTGGTGTAATTTGTTCGAAAATTGAACCATCATATAAATAAAAACCATCCTCCTTTTTATATAATTTGAATTTATTATCACTGTTAATTCCATGCAAAACAAATAAGGTATCATTCTCTATCGTATCCCGAGCAGTGTCATCTATTTGACCATTGAAATGTTTTGTAGTTAAAATATTATTTCTCAATTCCCAAAAATTTCCATTAATATCAATACTAACAGATGTGAAATTATTGAAAGTAACCTCAATAGATTCTAGATTTCCATTATTCAATTTTTGATAACCTTTATGTTGCGCCCAACAACCACATCCTGAACTAGAACCTCCGCAGCCTAACTCATAATATTTCGTATAAGTTTCTCCATCGACCGCATTAATTGTATAAAGATGACCAACCGTTGCACTGCCACATTGGTGCGACTCAAACGTTTTTATCGCCAACGGAAAATAATTGTTATGTTCATCAAAAACCAACTCATCAGCACTGATATCTAAATCAGTTTGTAAATAAGTCCATACTCCTTCATTATATCGATAGATTACATGGTGGTCCGGATTGAGCTCAATAGAAACGTATAAAGTTCCTGCTCTGTCTAGATTGATTTTAAAATCCCATTGCAATGGTGAATTAGATCGATTGAAAATATCACAAAGTTCTCCAGTTGATATATCATACAACAATAAACCTCCAGGTGTTGCCACCCAATAACCATCTTTGCCTATTGCTACCTTTTCTATATCTGTATAATTGTCCAAGTAACTAGGAATTTGACCAACCAAAAAATTAGGAACAAGGAATAACACGAATATTAGATGCTTCATAATTATAAGGTTTTAAAAAGTTGAACAGACATACTGTCTGTTTATATGGCTACACAAAAGAAGAACTAGAAGTCTGTTCAACTTAAATCAAAAATAAATCCTATATCTATAATCTCACAACACAAATACATGGTGTTGTCAAAAAAAAAATAGCATTAAGCTGCGTTATATATAGGTGGCTATGCATAATTCTATGGTTTTTTATCAAAAAAATGTTACAGAAAGGAGTGTTTGTGCTATCTATGTGAAAGACAGAATGTCTGTCCAACTTAAAAATCTCTTGTTGTCAATAAAAAAATTGTAATATTGAGCGTTATATAGCGGACGTTTATATGTAAATCGGTATTTTTTATTGAATTTATGCCAACAGAATCACTTATAAATAGAATAAAGATTGCTTAAAAAGTTAGACCTATATATGTTGAAGGGGTTTGTTGCCCCGTTGATTGTCACTTTCTTCATCGCATTGTTTGTGTTGATTATGCAATTTCTATGGACCTATATAGATGATATTGTCGGGAAAGGTGTCAACATGATTGTCTTGATGGAATTGATTTCTTATCTGTCCGTTTCACTATTTCCAATGGCATTGCCAATCGCTGTTTTGATTTCGTCAGTCATGATCATGGGGAATATGTCTGAACGATATGAGTTGGCTAGTTTTAAATCAGCCGGCGTTCCATTGTTGAGAGTGATGTTGCCATTGATCTTTTTCGCATCCGGTATTGCTATATTTTCCTTTTTATGTTCTAACTATTTTATTCCAGTCGCCAATTTACAGTTCAAATCGAGGCTATATGATATCCGAAAACAGAAGCCTACTTTGAATTTGGAACAAGGTGTTTTCAATGAAGACTTTCAAAACTTCGTGATTCATATTGGCAAAAAAGAGGAAGACAATAAAACGATTCATGATGTCATCATATATGATCATGTCACCAATCAGAATCGATACAACATGATTACTGCTAGACGTGGTGAGATGTTCAATACAGATGATCGAAAATATTTTGTTATGAATTTATTCGATGGACATCAGTATCAGGAAACGAAATCCAACCATACCAAAACAGGTAAAACCTACCCTTTCGTTCGTACCAATTTTAAAGAATGGACCAAGATATTTGATCTAAGTGAATTTGACCTCAAAGAAACAGACACGAAATTATTTAAGTCACACGAAAGTATGCTGAGTTGTTCTCAGTTAATGGATGCCATTGATTCTTTGGATGTAAAAATGGAAAGACAAAGAGATGGAATGCTTGGCCTCATTAATCAAACAATACACTCCCGAAAACCTGTCAGAACAGATACCAAACCAAAAAAGAATAAAACCCGAAAATCATCCTCTCTATCAAGTGCTGGCAAATACAATAAAGGCCGAATCTATAAACAAAAGATTGACAAACCCCTTGATGAATATGATTCTTTTATAGAGTTATTTTCTGAAACAGATCAAAATAAATTGTTCTCCAAAGTTCAAACTAATATGCGGTCGGTCCAAGGCAAAGCAAAATCCACGGTCCGATCTTTGGAAAGAAATAATCTGAAAAGAGCAAAGTATACTTTTGAATTACATGCCAAATTAGGGATGTCAGTAATCTGTATCATTTTCCTTTTTATTGGTGCTCCTATGGGTGCAATCGTACGTAAAGGAGGATTTGGATATCCAATTTTGATTGCCATCTTATTCTTTATGTTGTTTATGGTACTTTCTATTTTTAGCGAAAAAATGAGTGAAGGATTTTTCCTAGATCCAGTCTTAGCTGCGTGGTTACCTTGTTTGGTATTGCTTCCTATTGGAATCTTTTTGACCATTCGTGCTATGAATGATCGAGTAGTTTTAAATACAATTGGTATCTCGAATTTTTTCAAAAAAATTACTTCCATCTTTTCAAAAACAAAAAATACACCGTCAACAGAATTATAGTATGTTCAAAATAGTTAAAAACAACCTTCCATTTTTTATCCCTTTTTTCATTTATTTAACTTTCGGAATTATTTTGTTATTTAATATCGAACAAGGGGATGCAATTTTGTTTTTTTCAAACAATAGAAGTGCATTTGGGGATTTCTTTTTTAAATATGGAACCATGTTAGGTGAAGAGTTGATGTATGCTTTTTTCTTTTTCTTGTTCTTGTTTATCAGATATCGATATTCTATTTTGGTCATCATGACAGGATGCGTTGTCTCTATCATTAGTTATGTTACCAAAGAATATTTCAGGCATCCACGACCTCGTACCTATTTTTCTGAAAAAGGAATGTTAGAAGAAATCAATGCAGTTGATGGTGTGTTTATGCTCGGTGCCTATACTAGTTTCCCTAGTGGACATACAATGTCCGCTTTCGCACTTTATGGTGTTATCGCTTTTATAATTCCAAAAAAATATATAGGACTTTTAACAATTTTTGTGGCAATTGTTATTGGGACCTCTAGAATTTATTTGGTCCAGCATTTTGTAAAAGACGTTGTGAGCGGTGCAATTTTGGGAGTTTTGATCGCGATGACGCTATATTATATCAATTCTTTGCTAAAAATGGACATAAATCAGTGGTTTGACAGGTCTATTACATACAAGTACAAAAAAAAGACTGCTTAACTACCTCATACACAGACAGATTATATAAATTAGGGGTTCATTTGAAAATAAAACAAGCATATGAATCGCTTTTTATCCTTACTCCTTTTCTTCTCTTTTTTAGCTTCCAATGTTTATGCTCAACCAGCCAATGATGATTGTCTCAATCTGATTGATTTGGGAGAAGCTCCTGTATGTCCACCTCCAGGTGTTTATACCAATTTGGATGCAACAGAAAGTGATATTGGTATGAACAATTTACCGCAATGCTTTAATGGTGTTCAAAACGATGTATGGTTTTCATTTATGGTTCCAAATGATGGTTCCGTAATTGATTTCTTGATTTCAGTCACTGGAACCATGGACGGATTGGTCATGCCACAAATTGCATTGTATCGTGGTGATTGTTCTGAATTGCAAGAACTATTTTGTTCTTCTGCAGCCCTAAATGAAACAACAGTAGAAATGCAAGCACTTGGTTTGACACCAGGTGTAACTTATTTTTTACGAATCAATGACTACTCTGCTTCCGCTACTCCCAATTGGGGAGAATTTGAATTGTGTGTTGCTGAATATATACCTTCTGTAAATATCGGTGATGAACCAGGTTCTTCTTTTTGTTTTGGATCTCTATTTGATTCAGGTGGTCCTGACAATGATTATGAAAATGCAGAAAATTTTACATACACCATTTGTCCGGATGATTTCACACAATGTATCGAAGTAACGATAGAAGATTATGCACTGGAAACAGGATGGGATTTTTTAAATATCTATGCTGGTAATGATGTCAATGCTACTGGTATTTTGACATTAACTGGACAAGGAAGTGATATTGTAGTCTATTCTCCTGATGGTTGTGTAACCTTAGAATTTACGTCGGATGGTTCAGGGACAGATGCTGGTTTTGTGTTATCATGGTCTTGTAGCGCCGTTGCTTGTGATATTCCTCCTTTTAGTAACTGTGGAAACCCAGATGCGATATCCGCATTACCATTTGCAGCAAATGATCTAACAACGTGTACTGCAGGAAACGATTACAACGCCGGTCCTTGTGATAACGCAGATTATATGGAAGGGAATGAATATATTTTCACCTATGTTTCTGAAGGTGATGAATGTATTTCTGTAGGCGTCACTGGTACTACTGAAGGGACTGGTATTTCTATATTTAGTGATTGTCCAGATGTTGCTATTGATTGTATTTCTCAAACAGGTAGTAATAATATTGCGGATCCAGTTATTGGTTTTGCTTATTTAGAAAACCCTGGTACTTATTATATAGCAGTCGCCAATGATTTGGGTTGTACTCCTTTCAACATTACAGTTGACTCTCTTGAATGCCCCAATATTTTTCCTTCGGCTGCACTTTGTGAAGATGCATTGGGCTTGAATGGTTGTACATCAAACATTCCGGCCGTAGTGTCTGTCGCTCCTGGCGAAGGAGATCCTGATTTTATTAATGATCTAAATAATGGTTGCATCCTTGGTGGACCATTGAATTATACATTCTTCTTTTTCCAAGCAGCTACTGATGGCAATTTTGGATTCACAATGCAAGCAGCAGATCCTAATGAAGCTTCTGATATTGATTTCAATGTCTGGGGTCCAATTCCTGATTTTGCAACTGCATGTGATTTTGTACTTAACAACGAGCCTGTCAGAAGTAGTTATGCTGGTGGAGCTGATCCAACAGGACTTGCTGATATTCATCCAGTACTAGGAACACCTGTAACGGATGAATATGATTGTGATGGAGATAATGATGACTTTGTAACTACCCTACCCGTTGAAGCTGGTGAATTTTATTTTGTATGGATCAATGATTGGGGTAATGAAATTGTTTCTGGTGCAATCTCAATCGATTTTGATCAATCTACACAAGGCGTTTTAGATGCAACTGACTTTGGTCAATTTACTGTTTCAGCTGACACCGCTGTTTGTGTCGGATCTCCAGTTCAGTTGCTAGCAACAGGAGGAGATTTATATGAATGGACTCCTTCAACTGGATTAAGCTGTACGGATTGTCCAAACCCAATCGCAACACCTGGAACCAGTACAGAATATCAAGTAACTATTTTCGGTGTATGCGACAACTATTCTCAATTTGTTACAGTCGATATTTTTGAAACTGGAAATTTACAAGACGCAACCGTTTGTTTAGGTGAAGAAAATGAAATCTATGGTGGACCTCAAGATATCAATGTATCTTATTCTTGGACACCTGCTACTGATTTGAGTTGTACGGATTGTCCTGTTCCGACTTTGACTGCGAATACTGTTGGATCTACAGAATATATCTTGACAATCGAGGCGCCAGGCTGTACCGTGTTAGATACATTTGTTTGGACCGTTGTCAATAGCTTAGCTCCTGAATACTCTATTGCGGATGATGCGCAATTATGTATTGGCGAAAACATGAACATTGGTGGACCTTTTAATACAGATGTTACTTATAGTTGGACTTCTGATCCAGCAGGCTTTACAAATGCTACTTCAAATCCAAACATAACACCGACTGAAACAACCAACTATTTCTTGGAAGTTACCAACACGGCATGCCCGTTTTCTTCTTTTGATAGTGTCTTGGTAGAAGTATTTATTCCACCTACATTAGAGCTTGCCAACGATACTACTTTATGTCTAGGCAATAATATGGAATTAGGGTCAACACCAAATCAACAAGGGGTTAACTATACTTGGACTCCTAATACTTATTTAGTTGATGAAAACGATCCAAATACAGAAGCGATTATAACAGACCCCGGAAATTATACTTATACATTGACTGCGGTTCGTGGTGCATGTACCGTCGTAGAAACAATCAATATAGAAGTAATTGAAATTGCATTGGAAATTACCAATCCAGACACTGTAATGATTTGTCAAGATGAATCTGTTACCTTAAATGCACCTTCTCTACCCGCTGGAGTAGATGTGATGTGGTCGCCAGGAACATGGTTAAACACCACCATGGGTAACAATGTAATTGCTACACCATTAGCTGAAATAATGTATACGGCAACTGTCACTGCAGGAATTTGTGAATACACAGATTCTGTTTTGATTCTAGTCGATTCATTACCGGAAGATTTAAGCATCATGCCTTTAGATACGATGGTTTGTCAAGGTTCGATTGTTCAACTAACTACTACAACTTATGAGCAGTTTGAATTTCCAGATATTGAATTTTTATGGACTCCTGATTCTGGTTTCGAATCTCCTGACTCCTTATTGAATATGGTCATTGAAGCAAACGTTGATCAAACTTATACTAGAACTACTACCAATGGAGGTTGTGTGTCTATAGATACCGCAAGAGTTACCATTTTGCCCGTTGAAATAATTATGATTACGCCACCAGAACCTGTTATTTGTTTGGGCGATGTCGTCAATCTAGATTCAGATGCGGATACCAACATGTTGGAAGATATCGAATGGATGCCTGAAACAGGATTGAGTTGTACGGATTGTGCAGATCCTGTTGCAACTCCTACTGCAACAACTACTTATATGATTTCGGCAACACAACCAAATGGATGTCCTGCAATGGGTGCCGTTACGATTGAAGTGGTTACGGAACCATTGATTATCTTCCCAGATGTTGATCAGTGTGTTGGAGATGATGTAACTTTAAACACAGCACCAGACGAACCAGAAACAACTTATTCTTGGACTTCTCCAAATGATGCCAACTACTCCTCGAGTGAAGCAAATCCTGTTGTTACAATGGTCAATGATATTACTTATATCGTTACCGCTGATAACGGTGTTTGCCCACCAGTAACAGATGACATCATTTTTGCGGTTGCACAAGAACCAGAATTTTCAGCAAGTGATGATGTTACGATTTGTTCTGGAGATGTAATTACGCTAGAGGCCAATGGAACTGAACCTGGTAGCTACACATGGACACCTGGTCCTGATAATAGTAGTATCGAAGTTTCACCTGCTACCACAACAACGTACACTACAACTTATACATGGGGACCAAATTGTGGAACTTTCACAGAAGATGTTACGGTAACTGTTGAGGAAGGATTTAATGTTTCGATCGGAGCTGAACCTCCGGTTGGTACGATTAATCAAGGTGAAATGATTTCATTTACAGCGCTTGTCGATCCACCAACTGCAGATATTACCAATTATTCTTGGACTGCCAATGGAACTCCTATTGGAACCAATAGTGCTACATTAGCTGACCAACCTTTCGACAACCCAACAACTTATACAGTTGTTGCAACGAGTGCAAATGGTTGTACATCAGAATTTAGTTATATGCTAAATGTTATTCCTCCAATTTGGGATATTCCTTCAGCTTTTACTCCTGATGGTGACGGATTAAATGATGAATTTAGATTGTTGTCTCGAGGAGAAGTTAATATGGAATCTTTCCAAATATTCAATCGTTGGGGTCAAAAAGTTTTTGAAACAAATAACCCTGATACTGGTTGGGACGGAACGCATAAAGGAACGATGGCTCCTTCTGATGTATATGTCTATATCATTAAATTGAATTTACTTTCAGGAGAAGAAATTTTGAAAGGAGATGTAACATTGATCCGATAGTAATTTTTGAAACGATATTTTTGAAAATGGAAGATGCGAAAGTGTCTTCCATTTTTTTTTGTTGAACAGACAGGATCTCTATCCTACTTATATTTATAAAAAATGCTTTTGTTTAAGAAATATACTCTATGTTTGTAGTCTATTAATACAAATAGGCAAAACGGTTGAATAAACTGTTATGAAATAAGGAGAATCATGTGAAAATCATGAGCTGTCGCGCAACTGTAAGTGACAT
Organism: uncultured Saprospiraceae bacterium; assembly: GCA_937941765.1. Classification (GTDB taxonomy): domain Bacteria; phylum Bacteroidota; class Bacteroidia; order Chitinophagales; family Saprospiraceae; genus CALDGQ01. The sequence continues at coordinate 9,359 of CALDGQ010000114.1, read as the reverse complement.
TAATATGTCATAAGCCAGATTACCTTTCCTTGCTGTACTCATTTGCTTTCGCGTCAAAAGCAGTGCTAACCTTTCTTATCAAGTGCTCCTATTCGCAGGAGTAAATGTTAAGGATATTAGTCACATTGCTTTTGCTAAAAATAGTTGTGTGATTAAATCGAGTCTTACATATACAATATTGCTTTTTGGCTGTTATCTTTTGGGAATTCCCGAAACGATCGGTCAATCTACACAACAAGATACTTCCTATACCATTCCTACGGTACTTGTAACTACAAGCAAATATCGTCAACGAACTACTGGAAGTGTTTCTCAAGACTGGAATACTGAACAATTAAATAAACTTCCTATCAATAATGTGGCTGATTTGCTTGGCCAAGAAGCTGGGCTTTATATCAAAAGTTATGGTCAAGGAAGTTTAGCAACCTCTTCTGTTCGAGGAGGAAGTGCAGGTCATACTTTAGTACTTTGGAATGGTCTTCCAGTTCATAGCCCGATGTTGGGACTACTCGATTTATCCTTATTACCAGCTCAATTTTCTGAATCAATTAATTTCACTCTTGGAGGAAATTCAGCCATGTGGGGAAGTGGTGCTATTGGTGGTGTTTTGAATCTAAAAAATCAGGCCCGATTTTCAAAGAAAACAACTGCTAGAAGCGATACTCAAATCGGTAGCTTTGGACTTTTCAAACAACATATTTCCTTAGGCGTTGGAAATGGTAAAATACAGTCGCTTACCAAGATTGCTCATCAACAGTCCAAAAATGACTTTTATTACTTCTTAGCAGACGGCATTCCTGAAAGACAACAAACCAATGCCAAACTCAATCAACAAAATATTGGACAAGATTTGTACTGGAAAATAAATAATCAGCACCAACTTGCCTTTCATTTTTGGTGGCAAAAGTCCGACCGACAAATCCCTCCGACTAATGTTCAAAATCGAAGTGAAGCGCATCAAGATGATCAGAGCACTAGACTCGCGCTGGAATATAAACTCACAAAAAAGAACGGATTGTGGAATTTTAAAACTGGCTTTTTTAATGAACAGCTTGATTATTTTGATGACTTATCTTTAGAGGAATCGCTGAGTAATTTTAAAACTTATTTTGCTGAAATTACAAGACAATGGAGTTGGAGAAATAATCATGCATTTTTAATTGGTAATGCATACACGTATACGCAAGTTTGGACCGCTGATTATACCCTCAACTACCCTACTGAATTTAAAAAAGCTTTATTTGCTTCTTGGAAATTTCGTAGGAAAAATTTACAGACACAAGTTGGTCTGAGACAAGAGCTGGTCAATCAAACCTTGATGCCTATTGTTCCTTCTTTCGGTTTTGACTACAAAATTTCATCTTCAATATTTGCAAGTGGAAAATTTAGTCGAAATTTTAGAAACCCAACTTTCAATGACCGCTTTTGGATACGTGGTGGAAATCCCGATTTATTACCTGAATCTGGCTGGAGTCAAGAATTGACATTGAAATATCGAATACAAAAGAACCGCCTTTCTTTTAATACCTCTTTGACTGCCTTCAACAGAAATATTGACAACTGGATTTATTGGACCAAGCAAGAAGGACAATCTTTTTGGTCGGCAAAAAATATTACAAAAGTATGGAGCAGAGGACTGGAACCTCGTATTCAAATGCAATACAATGAAAAAGATCTAACACTTCAAATTCGTGGAGGTTATAATTACATCCTTTCTACCAATCAAGTAGCTTTGCAAAATCCTAAATTGGCCGTTGGTGATCAATTATTTTATACACCTATCCATCAAGCTTTTGGAAGTATTTCGACCACATTCAAAAACTTTTCTTGTGCTTATCAACATACCTTCAATGGTGCAACCAATGGAATCAATGACATTCTAAATCCATATCAAGTTGGAAATGTTCGGTTGCAATATTTAGGAGGCATTAAAGATTTCAGTGGAACACTTTTTTTTAACATCAATAATATATGGGATGCCAATTATCTGGTAGTCGAGAGACGTCCAATGCCTGGTATTCATTTTGAGACTGGTTTAAATCTAATTTTCGAAAAAAATAAAAAATAAAAAACGATATGAAATTACATTTTACTTTACTAATAGCAATCTTGTCTATTACGATGCTACGGGCACAAACTGTTGTAGACTTTGAAGAATTTGACATTCCTTCTGAATCATTTCTTAACGGGGATGATGGCAGTGGTGGATTTTCAAGTGGAGATGTTTTCTTAAACAATTCTTATAATTCGGAGTTTTTAAGTTGGTCCGGCTGGGCGATTTCAAATACTTCTGATGTGACAACACCCGGATTTACTAATCAATATAGCGCCATTACTGGAAGTGGTTATGGTGGTTCAGGAAATTATGCGGTTACTTTTGCATTTGACAACAACATGGTTTTGCAAGGAGATGCAGCAGGCCAACCCGTTTCGGGCATGTATATTACCAACAGTACGTACGCATATTTGAGTATGCTTGATGGAGATGCTTTTTCCAAAAAATTTGGTGGGGTGACGGGTGATGATCCGGATTTCTTCCTTTTGAATATTGCGGCATTCCGAGATGGAAATCTAACAACAGAAAGTGTTGATTTTTATCTAGCTGATTTTCGTAATGAAGACAATAGTCAAGATTATATTGTGAATGAATGGACTTGGGTCGATTTGACATCATTGGGCAATGTAGATAGTTTAGCCTTCACTTTGACGTCAACAGATGTTGGGCAGTTTGGAATGAATACACCAGCTTATTTTTGTGTCGATCATATCTTTGCTGAAAATCCAGACACTGACGTCACAGATATTAATACGACTGAGTTATTTGAAATCTATCCAAATCCAACTAGCGACTTTATTCAAATTTCTAATGCAAATAACAAAGATTTGAATTGCTACATTTATGACACAAACGGGACATTGGTGCTATACAAAAGACTCCAGACAAATAATGAATCAATTAATTTGAAACAATTACCATCAGGAGTTTACTTAGTAACGGTTGAAAATGAACATGAATATTCCTCCAAATTGGTCATGAAAAAATAGCAAATAGGATGTTGTTTTAAAATTTGATTAGTACTTAAATAGTTTATATCTTGCGGGACCTCTCAGCCAAATAAATTTGCTCCCGCAAGATTTAAACTACTTAAACTATATTAAATACAATATTCAATGAAACGCTTTAACTGGCTTTGCCTTTTATTAGGTCTATCTATCTTTACCAATTTATCCTGCAAAAAAGATGACAATGGCGGCAGCTCCGAAACTTCTTATGCCGACGGAGTATTAATGACCAATGCTGGTGGTCTTTTCGATCCTGTTGGAACCATCAGTCACTACAATCGATCATCTGGAAGTTTTGCAAACAAAATTTATCAACGAATCAACGCTGATACCTTATTTGGTGCTATTCAATCTATCACTTCACATCAAAATAGAGTTTACATTGTTATGAATAATCCTGATAGGATTGAAGTAGTCAATTCAAGAGACTTCACTTGGATTGAAACTATTGATGGATTGACCGATCCCAAATATGTTCATGCAGCTTCTACCAACAAACTATACATCAGTCAATGGGGAGCAGATGGACTTTCTGGCTCTATACAAGTGCTGAATCTAACCAACAACCAATTTCTAGATTCTATTCCAGTTGGAAGAGGTCCAGGTCCAATGGTTCAAGTTGGCAATACCGTCTATGTGGCAAATTCAGGTGGAATTTTATCTGACTCAACGGTCGCAGTTATCAATACTTCAAATGACAATGTTGTCGATCATATTGATGTTGGTATTAATCCTACTCATCTCGTAGTGGATAAAAACAATGCTGTTTGGTCTTTATCAAAAGGTATTATTTTTCAGAATCCACCAAATTTGGATGGCAAATTGTCTAAAATCGTTAACGGCCAAGTCACTTATCAACAAGATGCAACCGCAGGCGCTGCGAACTTAGCTATTAATGGAAATAAGGATTTAATCTATTATGTCATGAATGGTTGGACTTATGCGCACGATATTAATGCGACTTCTTTCAACACAACTCCATTTATCCAAAAATATTTCTGGGGAATCGGCGTCGATCCTGAAACTGATAATTTGTGGGGAACAGATCCTAAGAATTTTTTCGTTCCAGGAGATGTTTATTTATACGATGACAGTGGAGAGCAAGTTGATATTTTTGGTGGAGATATTATGCCGGAGAAATTTTTATTTCAATAGTTTTCTTATTTGCTGCGCGAATTCGAATGTATGATTTTATGATGTATGATGAATGATGTATGATAGGATCGTTAGGACGATGCTTAAGTGAGTCACCCTTGGTTCGTCCTAACGATCATATCATACATTCGAGTTGCCTTCAGGCAAAGGAGAAAATCATCATAAATCATACATCAAAAAAAACTACTCCTCTTCATCAAACAACAAATTCAACTGCTTCTCAGTCGCATGTAATTTTTCTTTACAAAAGCTAATGAGTTCAGCAGCGCGTTTGACTTTGGTCGTCATTTCATCAACTGTCACTTCATCAGATCTTAAGTCTTCCACAATCTGCTGTAGTTCTTCTGCAGCGGATTCGTATGTTAGTTTAGTTTTTGCCATTTCTTATTTTGTTAATCGTACTGGTTGCTTTTCCTTCATGGAAATGCGTCAATATTTCATCACCCGCTTTTAGTTGAGACGATGCGGTAATTAGTTTCCCTTTTTTATAACTGATAGAATATCCTCTTTTTAAAATCTCCATTGGGTCGAGCAAATTTTTCATCGCTTCCATCTTTTCAATGAATGCTTTTTTCTGCTCTATAATTTGGAGACTGATTTCTGGTAACAATGCTTCTACTCTTTCTAAACTATCCATCTCTCTTTCCAATATATTGGCAGTTGTCATTTCAATCAATTGAACTGCACTATCAAGCTGCATCTGTTCTTCACTAATTCGATGATTGCTATAGGTCCGAATTTCCTGCATCATATATAAGATGTTGGACTCAAATTCCATATTATGTTGCACCAAAAAATCGGCAGCTGCAGTCGGTGTTTTGACAGAAGTATGTGCTACGACATCAGACAATGTATCATCAATTTCATGACCAATACCTGTGAGCACTGGTAGTGGCATTTTTGCAATCGTTCGACACAATTCCAATCCATCAAAAAGTGCTAAGTCCGTCTTCGCTCCTCCCCCACGGATAATCACTACACAATCAAATTCTTTTTTTCTTTTCTTGATATTTTTCAAAACTTTGACCAAATCTTTTTCCGCAGCAATTCCTTGTACTCTGGTATCAAACAAGGTCATTTGAAAATCATAGCCATACACATTGCTAGATAAGTGCTGAACAAAATCCTTATAGCCCGCCGCTCTTTCCGAAGAGATAACTGCGATTCTTTGAAGAACAACTGGTAAATCAATTGCTTGATTTTTATCATGCAAATCTTCTTTTATTAACTGCTCCAATTTCGCTCTACGCTCCGCTTCCAATTTACCCATCGTATAAGAAGGATCAACATCCTCAATTTGCAAACTCAATCCATATTGTTCATGAAATCGAACGACCACTTGAATCAATACTTCCATTCCAGCATCCAAAACAGAATCAATGGACAATCCGTTTTTCTTTTTCAACATCGCATAAGTCCCTTTCCATAAATTGGCTTTTGCTTTGGCGATTAGTTCATCAGAACCTTCTTCTTTTTCAATAAGGTCAAGATAGTAATGTCCACGAGATTTTCCCACTTGAGATATTTCACAACGTACCCATATTGCTTCTTGAAAATTCAAGGCAATGGCTTGAGAGATGTAGTTGTTTAAGTCGTATAGTGAGTGCGTTTCCATGACTGTAAAAGTAGGTTTTTTTTGGAGAATTCTGAATGCAGTTATAAATCGGAATCTCGGAAAATGACCACAGGTCCTTCAAGCCGAATGCGAGATGAGCAGTTGAAAACCGGTATCTCGGACGTGCTCATTCGTACTCCTACGCGAGCCAATGGTTTTTTTAACCGCGTGGCATTGTGGCGCGAGATGAGCGGTTGAAAACCGGCATCTCGGACGTGCACATTCGTACTCCTACGCGAGCCAATGGTTCTTTAACCGCGTGGCATTGTGGCGCGAGATGAGCGGTTGAAAACCGGCATCTCGGACGTGCCCATTCGTACTCCTACGCGAGCTAAAGGTTTTTTAACCTCTTGGCATTGTGGCGCGAGATGAGCGGTTGAAAACCGGCAGCTCGGACGTGCTCATTCGTACTCCTACGCGAGCCAAAGGTTTTTAACCTCTTGGCATTCTAATGGCGACTAAAGTCGCCAGAACAAAAAACTGGCCTAAGTTCTTCAACTTAGACCAGCTATTATCTTTAAGAAAAAGTAAACAATCTTACTTCTTCAAAACTTTCTTTACTAAGTCTGCAGCTTCTTGCAAAAGTACCGCAGAGTGCACTTCCAAACCAGACTTATCAATTAATTCTTTTGCAATATCAGCATTGGTTCCTTGTAGTCTTACAATAATCGGAACTTTAATGTTACCAATATTCTTATATGCATCAACCACACCTTGAGCAACACGATCACAACGAACGATACCACCAAAGATGTTAATCAAAATTGCTTTTACTTCAGGATCTTTTAAGATGATACGGAAAGCTTGTTCAACTCTTGCTGCATCTGCTGTTCCACCAACATCTAAAAAGTTAGCTGGCTCACCACCTGATAACTTGATGATATCCATTGTTGCCATTGCCAATCCAGCACCGTTGACCATGCAACCCACGTTTCCGTCAAGGTTTACATAATTCAACCCAAAAGCTTTTGCTTCAACTTCTGTTGGATCTTCTTCAGTTGTATCTCTATATGCTGCATAATCAGGATGACGGAACAAGGCATTGTCATCTAAAGTAAACTTGCAATCAACTGCTATAATCTCATCATGTCCAGAGTGTAAAGTTGGATTAATTTCAATTAATGAAGAATCAGAACCAACAAATGCTTTATATAGCTTTGAGATAAATTTCGTCATGTTTTTGAAAGCAAGTCCGCTCAAGCCTAAATTGAAGGCAATCTTACGCGTTTGAAATCCTTGCAATCCTAATGTTGGATCAACATATTCTTTATGTACCTTTTCTGGTGTCTTTTCAGCAACTTCTTCGATGTCCATTCCACCTTCAGTAGAATAAATGATGACATTTTGTTTACGCTCACGATCCATTAAGATAGATACGTAATATTCTTTACAGGAGTCAAATGTTGGCTGAAATGAATCCTCTGCTATTAATATCTTATTCACTTTTTTTCCTGGACCATCCACACCACCTGGCGTCTGAGGTGTCTTCAACATCATACCCAAAATCTTCTTGGCATTGGTTTGTACTTCTGTTAAATTCTTTGCCAATTTAACACCTCCACCTTTTCCACGTCCACCTGCATGGATTTGTGCTTTAACAACTACAACCTCAGCATCACGCATCTGCTGTAATTTGCCATAAGCATTGATTGCTTCTTCTAAAGTCTCTGCAACATACCCTTCCTGTGTAGGAACGCCATATTCTTTTAAAATTTCTTTTCCTTGGTATTCGTGTAAATTCATTATATGTCTTTTTTTATTGGCAACAAAAGTACTCTAATTTTTAGATTTTAACAAAAGGGTTTTGATTTTCATACCTGCTTTTTTCTGTAAGCTTTTTTTTGGGAAACTCTAATGGAACGAAAGCAATAATTTAAATCTTATGCTCCGTTGGCGGTAGACGAATATATTCAATGAATATGGGCGATGCTCCTAGCTAGTTGCTTTAATCCTGTTAGAGAAACTCACTCATATCATCTAGCGCTTTCATTTAAAGCAGATTATTTATGATTTCCTTAAAAACTTTTAAGAGACTTTAAGAACTACTCAGTCTATCTTGTAGCTAATTAGTTAATACTAAATACACACTTTATGTCGTAGTCTACAATTTTCATTAGAAGACGAACACCCATGTTTTTGCGAAGCAACAACCCATGTTTTTGCAAGGCAACAACCCATGTTTTTGCGAAGCAACAACTCATGTTTTCTGTAGGATTAATTGGACGAATTTTCTTCTCCTTTTAATTCTACAACCCCTTTTTCTTTTTAAGCGTAAAATAAAAAACAGACTTATGAGAATTTAATTTTAGCTTGATACGCGACGACTTTCGGTTTATCTCTGAAAGTCGTCTTTTTAGATCACTACATGAGTATGTAGTTTATTGCCTGTTCAATACCTTTTCTATTGAATATCGAAATCTTACAAAATAAAACGTATTCCGATTTCGTCTTATCACCACACAATTTTAAGAAACTAAAAAATCATTGCTTATTAGGTCAACCTTACATTTATACAAATTGCTAACTAAAAAAATCCGTATTTATGTCAAGGCTCCAATTATCTTCTGCAGCAATGCTGTTACTCCTCACACTCACTATTTTTTCTTCATGCCGTCGAGACAACGATGTCATAATGGAAGATGAAAATGACACTACTACACCAACCACAACAACTTCTACAACTACAAAATCTTTTGCCAATGTTGATCAGGCACTATGGCCTTATTTCCAAAGATTTGAAGAACAAGCAGCTCAACGTGGAATTTCCATTAATCTCAATCAATTAGAATTAACTGGTGATCTAGAAGATTTGCCTGGAGAAAATGTCGGTGGCCAATGCACTTGGCATTCTAATAACCCAAATCATATAACAATAGATTTACCACTTTTCAATGACTTGTCAGATCTGTATAGAGAATTCATCATTTTTCATGAACTCGGACATTGTGTTCTGAATCGTGATCATCGAGAAGATTCCGACCAGCAAGGCAATTGTGTGAGTTTGATGAGAAGTGGACTCGGTGCTTGCCATGATAATTATCGCAACACAACAAGAACATCTTACATCGATGAGTTGTTTGATCCCAATGATTTTTAAATGAATTCTGCCTTGAAAGGGCTTCCCAAACTTCATTTATAGGTGCATTTATTAATTCAGTTTAATAATTATTAATAAAACAGCCCTTTTAAGGTTGCAAACTAATTTACAAATCTTAAAAGGGCTGTAAGTTTTCTATGAAACTAGTCTTATATACAGACTTCAAATTATTGCGAACAAAATAGTAAGCCCTTTCAAGAGCAAACAGTTTTGAGAGTGAGAAGCCCTTTTAGTGATTCTTATCGGTATCACTTTGTGGGCTTCTGTTTTATTTTTTATAAAAAGTAAGAACTAAAACGTTCTCAATAAATCACAAACTTCCCTCTTTCCGTCTTACCTGATAATTTTAAGTCAACAAAATATACATCAGGAATAAAGGTTGTAGTATTGATTTGAATATTCGATCGACTGACAACATCCTTTGTCATT
>CALDGQ010000113.1 GCA_937941765.1 uncultured Saprospiraceae bacterium | reverse complement strand
AAATGGTGATGATGGTTGGCAAGGGCAGCAAGCGCCTACATGGAGTACTACTTTTCCAAATGGTCTAAGCCGTGCTTTTGCAGATTGTGATGGTGATGGTGTCATTGGTGATGCTGATATAGAGGCCTTAGATGAAAATTTCGGTTTTGTTCATGGTACTGCTACTGAATCAGATACCTACATGAACTCTTCTAATAGTGCAGACCCAGAACTTAGAATTGAACCTTATGTTGATATTATTGGTGAAGGCCAACAATTAGATTTTGATATTTATTTAGGTTCTGCTGGTAATCTTGTAAATGATTTTTACGGATTAGCATTCAAATTATCGTATGAATCGGAGATGGTCAATGAATCGATCCCTTTCCAATTTGAATTAGCACCCAATGCCTGGGTCGATACAGAAGGTACCGCTCAACGTACTGTACTTAAAAACGGAGCAGGTAAGGCTGATTTTGCTTTTACTAGAATTAATAAACAAAACGTTTCTATTGGTCAAGGTCACGTAGGAACATTTTCTATCATCATCCAAGACATTATCGTTGGCCTTGAAACGACTGATACCCTTCATATCAAAATTGATAGTGTCAAGTTAGTTTCTAATCAATTAACGACAATGCCTGTTCGTCCAGGTAGAACACAAGTAACGGTTATAAGAAATAGATCATCCGACAACTCAGCTTGTCCTGATTTAATTGACCCTGTATGTGGTAGCGACGGCGTAACGTATTTAAACTCTTGTTTTGCTCAGCAAGCAGGTGTTGCAGATTACTCAAATGGTGTTTGTTTCGAAGAATGTATTGATCCTACAGCAATGAATCCAGATGCTGTTTGTGATTATGTCTACGATCCAGTTTGTGGTTGTAATGATGTTACTTATTTGAACTCATGTGTCGCACAAGCAAATGGTGTAATGGTTTACACGCAAGGTGCTTGTACTGACAATTGTTACGATCCTACTTACGTAGATATTTGTGGACAAACGTCAACAGATCCTGTATCTGGTGTCGTTAATTTATTATGTCCTCAAGCTTCAGTCCCAGTTTGTGGCTGTGATGGAATTACTTATACAAATTCATGTTATGCGCAGGCTTCAGGAATGTCATTCTACACACCTGGTCCATGTGCAAACAATTGCGTTGATCCACATTCTATGGATCCTAACTTAATTTGCCCAAGTGCCTACGAACCAGTTTGTGGTTGTAATGGTGTCAACTATTCTAATTCATGTTATGCAGATGCTGCAGGTGTTTTAAACTATACGCCTGGAACCTGCGGAAGTAGTACTTGGTGCTCTGAAGCAACTCCAATTTCTTGTGGTGATTTTATGCCGAACGAAACAACAGTTGGTTCAGGTAACAATATTGTAAACTACCCAGGTTGCACTAGTCAATCTTTTGCTGGACCGGATAAAGTTTATGTAATTAATAAAAATACTTCTGGTGATTTACAAATCGGTATTGAGATTATGACACCAGGAATGGATTTAGATATGTTTCTACTAGTAGATGATTGTAATCAAGTAACTTGTGTGAAATCAAGTACCACTTCTAACAATACATCTAACAATGAAGGGATCATCTATGAAGATGCCCCGATTGGAACTTACTACTTAGTTATTGATGGACAATATGCAGCTTCTGAAGGAAATTTCCGTTTAGAAGTTAACTGTGGATATTTGAATTGTGATAATTCAGTACACCTTACTTGTGGTGTACCAGTTAATTTAAATAACAGTACAGGTACGGACGAAGTTTCTCTTTATGGTTGTGACGGAAATGTTTTAAATGTTGAAAATAATGGTCCAGAAATGATCCATACTTTCACAACTACAACAGCAGGACCAGTAAATGTTTCTTTATACGGTTTGACTGCTAACCTTGAATTATTCATGTTGCGTTCTTGTGATCGTGGAGATTGTATCGATTACAGTCAAAACCCAGGAAATAGCAATGAAGAAATCGAAGCTTATTTGCAACCAGGTACTTATTATGTGGTTGTAGATGGATATAACGGTGGTGTTTGTGACTATACTTTGTTAGTCAATTGCGCAGCTAATTGTACTTACGACATCAATGCTACAGCATCTGAAGCAAATTGTGGTCAAAATAACGGATCAATTAACATAACATCCTCTGGTGGTATCCCAGGATTTATTATCCAATGGGAAGGTCCTGTTTCAGGTAGTTTTTCTACTTACGGAACCAATTGCACCGTTAGTGGATTGCCTGGAGGTAATTATACCGTTACTGCAACTGATGCAAATGGATGTGAAGATACAGCGATAGTTACAATCGGTAACTCTGAAACAAATCTAAATGTTTCAGCAACACCAAATGATGCGGTTTGTATGGATCAAGGATCGATCTCAGTGAGTATCGTCAACGGATCTCCATATTATCAAATATTTATTAATGGACCGACATCAGGTAGCACAACGACTTCTTTGTCTACTTTCAATATTGTAAATTTAGATCCAGGAACGTATACACTACAAATAGTTGATGCCAATGGATGTTCCAATACGCAAGAAGTAGTCATTGGTCAATCTCCTGGTAATTTCAATTGGACATACACCGTAACAAATGCTGCATGTGGTGGTACTGGTAGTATTCATGTTGCAACTCAAAATGGAATCCCTAATTATAACATTATAGTTTCTGGTCCAACGAGTGGAAGTGCGTCAACTAGTTCTTCATCATTTAATATAAATGAATTGCCTGGTGGTACTTACGACATTACGGTAGAAGATGGAAACTGGTGTCAAATAACTAAAACAATAACAATTGAAGATTCTAACCTAACAATAGGTTTGGATGCGAATACAGGATATTGTGGAAGCAGTGGTTCAATTGTAGTTAATATGTCAAATGGAAATCCTGGATACACCGTTAATTGGTCAGGACCAAGTTCTGGAACAGGTTCTGTTTCAAGTTCTTCTTATACAATTCCAAACTTAGTTGGAGGTGCATATTCTGTTACAGTAACCGATGCTTCAGGATGTACAGATTATCAAGTTATAACTTTATACAATAGTAGTGGAAGTATTGATTTTGATATGACTGCTGCTAATGGTTCTTGTGGTCAACCTGGATCAATCTGGTTAGGAATCACATCTGGAATTTCTCCTTATACCATAACTTGGAGCGGTCCAGCTTCTGGAACAATAACAACACCTTACACGAATTACGATATACCTTGGTTGCCAAACGGAACTTACTCTGTCCAAGTAACCGATGCTGATGGTTGTAGTACAACACAAGAGATAACCATCAATAATTCCATGAACAACTTAGAAATTAATACAACCCCTTCCGACGGTATATGTGACCAGCCCGGGTCCATATGGGTGAGTATTTCTAATGGTACACCAGGGTATTCACTTTCTTGGTCAGGTGCTTCTAATGGAAGTACTACTACTAACAATGCTTCTTATGATATTCAAAATTTAGTCGCTGGTGATTATACAATCACATTGACTGATGGAGGTGGTTGTCAGACAACAACAGATGTTACTGTTGGAAATGAAACTAGTAATCTTACTGTTACAGCTACACCTTTAAGTGGAGCATGTGGAAATGCTGGAACCATTGATCTAGCAATTGCAAATGGAGCAGGAGGTAACTATTCTATCTCATGGTCTGGTGAAAGCTCAGGAAGTGCTATTGCAACAATAAGTACTTACTCGCTAACCGATCTTGCTGCTGGAACTTATACGATAACCGTTTCAGATGAAAATCTTTGTTCCACTTCAACAACAGTTACCTTAACAAATGGTACAAATGATTTGGCCGTAACAGGATTTGCAAATAACGGTGCTTGCGGAAATACTGGATCAGTTGATTTAACAATTTCTGGAGGAGCAGGAAGTTATACAGTGGCATGGAGTGGTGCAGGTACTGGTAACGCAAATGCAAATGGATATACTTACACGATTGCTGATGCTGCATCAGGAACTTATAACATTGTCATTACAGATAGCGAAGGGTGTACAACTACCACTGCTGTCGTTGTTTTGAATGGTTTAAATTACTTATCAGTTTCTGGAACTAGAGTTAATGGCGTTTGTGGAAATACTGGTTCAATTGATTTGATTTTGTCAGGTGGAACTGGTGCATACGCTATAACATGGAGTGGCGCTGGAATAGGTGCTGCTACCGCAAACGGAAATACTTATACCATAACAGATGCAGTATCAGGAAATTACGATATTATCGTTACAGACGCTGCTGGTTGTACTTCAAATACTTCTGTTGCAGTTGCTAACGAGCCTAATAACGTAGCAGTTTCAAATAACGTAAATAATGGAATATGTGGAAACGCTGGTTCAATTGACTTGACACTGTCAGGTGGAACAGGTGGCTATTCGGTATCATGGAGTGGTGCCGCTACAGGATCAGGCAATGCAAATGGAAATGCATTTACAATTACCAATGCTGCAACTGGAGTTTACAACATTACAGTTACAGATGGTGAAGGATGTGTGACAACGACTGCAGCAACAATAGATAATTCAAGTAGTAATTTCTCAATTACAGGAACATCAGCAGATGGTACTTGTAATAATCCAGGTTCACTTTGGATCTATATGGATGGAGGAACTGCAAATTATACAGTAGAATGGGACGGACCAGTAAGTGGTTCAGTACCAACAACTGCAGATTCATATGATGTTCAAGGAACACCAAGTGGAACCTATTTAATCACCGTAACAGATGCAAACGGATGTGTTGCAACAACAACGATTGTGGTTAACAATTCAAGCAGTAATTTCTCAATTACAGGAACATCAGCAGATGGTACTTGTAATAATCCAGGTTCACTTTGGATCTATATGGATGGAGGAACTGCAAATTATACAGTAGAATGGGATGGACCAGTAAGTGGTTCAGCACCAACAACTGCAGATTCATATGATGTTCAAGGAACACCAAGTGGAACCTATTTAGTCACCGTAACAGATGCAAACGGATGTGTTGCAACAACAACGATTGTGGTTAATAGTCAAGGTAGTAATCTTGCTGTTACAGGAACTGCAAGTAATGGCGTTTGTGGAAGCAATGGTAGCATCTTGTTATCAATGACAGGTGGTAATTCTCCTTATTCGATTACTTACGCGGGAGCTGCAACAGGCTCTACTACTTCAAACGGAAATACTTATAACTTAACAGGGGCTGTCTCAGGTACTTATAATTTCTCCGTAACAGATGCGGACGGATGTAGTGCATCAACTGTTGTAGTTGTAAATAATGGCAATGGAAATGCAGGACTTACAGTAACTCCAACAAACGGAGCTTGTGGTCAGTCTGGACATATAACAGTAATTACAACAGGAACTGCACCTTACACAATTAATTGGACAGGTGCTGGAACAGGAACCGCATCAAGCAATGGTTCTTATGTAATCACAAATGCAAATGCTGGATCTTATACTGTTTCAATAACAGATGCTAATGGATGTACAGCAACTCAATCAACTTCAGTTTCAAATGGTGGAAATGTTGTAGCAACTGCTACGACACATGCTGCTAATTGTACGACCGGTGTTGGTTCAATTGATGTTGCAATTGCATCAGGATCTCCTTCTTATACAGTAGTGGTTACAGGTCCGACTGCAAGTACTAGTACTCAGTTCGGAAACAGCTTTACACTTAATGATCTTGTTGCAGGAACTTATAGTATTGTAATTACAGATGCAGATAATTGTTCAACTACAATTACTGAAGTAGTTGATGGTGCTGGATGTTGTATGTCTGTTTCAATGACTGGTGTGGATGCACAATGTGGAACGAATGGTTCAATTTGGATCGATGTTTACAATGGTGCAACAGATTACACGGTTACTTGGACAGGAACTGCATCAGGTACAAATTCAATTGGTATTGATAATTTCGAAATTCCTAACCTTCCAAGTGGTGCATATGTTGTTACCGTTGTTGGAGCAGATGGATGCTCAATTACTCAAAATGTAACCGTAAATAGTACAGGTAGTATCGCAGTTTCAGGAACAGGAAATAGTGGTGCATGTGGTGGTAATGGTTCTGCAACGATTAATGTTACAGGTGGTGCTGCAAGTTACAATGCAAGTTGGACAGGTGCTGCTAATGGATCTAATACTTATACAACAGGAACATTTACAGTTCCTAATTTACCAATTGGTAACTATACATTTACAGTAACAGATGGAAATAACTGTACAGCTTCAACTACAGTTACCATTAATGCTGGAGTTAATAATTTATCAGGAGTTGCTACAGCAGTAGATGCTTCTTGCGAATCAACGAATGGTTCAATTTCAGTTGCTTTGACTGGTGGAACACCTGGTTATACAGTAGTAACAACAGGTCCTACTTCAAGCTCAACAACTCAAAATGGAAGTTCATTCAATGTTGGAAATTTAGTACCAGGAGCTTACTCAATTTTAATAACTGACGCTAATGGATGTGGTACAACTTTAACTGCAACCGTTGCTGGTCCTGGATGTTGTATGTCTTCAACAATGACTGGTGTGGATGCTAAATGTGGACAAAATGGATCGATCTGGATCGATATGTTCAATGGTACTACTGACTACACAGTCACTTGGACAGGAACTGCATCAGGTACAAATTCAATCGGAATTGATAATTTCGAAATTCCAAATTTACCGGGTGGTACTTATATTGTTACAGTTGTCGATGCTGCAGGTTGTAGTGTTACCCAAACAGTTACAGTCAATAGTACTGGCGGAATTACAGTTACTGCTGCTGGAAATGCAGGAGTTTGTGGTGGAAATGGATCTGCAAACATTACAGTTACAGGAGGTGCACCAACTTATAATGTAAGTTGGACAGGTGCTGCTGTTGGATCAAGTACTTATAATAATGGAAACTTTACCATTCCTAACTTAGCCGCTGGAACTTATATTTTCAGTGTAACAGATGGAAATGGATGCACAGGTTCACAAACAGTTACGATTTCTGGAGGAGCCAATACTTTAACTGCAACTTCATCAACCAATGCTGCTGATTGTGCTTCAGGTTTAGGATCTGTAACAATTGCAGTAGCTGGTGGAACACCAAATTACACAGTAACTGCTACTAACGGAACTACAACAAATACTACTACTCAAAGTGCAGGAACTTTCACATTAGGTTCGCTTGCACCAGGTAGCTACGATATTTCAATTTCAGATGCAAATGGATGTTATACATCACTGACTGCACTAGTCGGCGGACCTGGATGTTGCATGACTGCAAACATGACAGGTGTAGATGCAACTTGTGGAGCCAACGGTTCAGTATGGATCGATGTATTTAATGGAGCAACTGATTATACGGTAACTTGGACAGGACCTTCTTCAGGTACGAATTCAATTGGAATTGACAACTTCGAAATTCCAAATCTACCAGGAGGAAATTACTCAATTACTGTTACTGATAACAATAACTGCACAGTTACACAAAACGTGACGGTTAATTCAACGGGTGGTGTGGATGTTACTTTGACTCCTGTAGATGGAGACTGCGGACAAAACGGATCCATTTGGATTGATGTGAATACAGGTACACCTAATTTCACAGTAACTTGGACAGGAACAACCGCTGGATCGAACACTACCGATTTGACAAATTTTGAAATTCCAAATTTACCTGCTGGTACTTATGTTGTTACAATTGCCGATGCAAATGGTTGTACTTCAACAAGCACAATCAATGTGACAACAGGAGCTGGAACGATTACAGCCACAACTTCTTCGACCGCTGCTGATTGTACATCAGGTGTTGGTTCTGTAGCAGTTGTAGTAGCTGGCGGAACTCCTAACTACTCAGTTACAGTTGATGGAACAACAACAACTCAAACAGGAAACGCTTTCACCTTAGGTGGCTTAGCTCCTGGAACTTATACAATCGCTATTGCAGATGCAAATGGTTGCTCAACAGCAGTAACAGTTGTAGTTGGTGGACCTGGATGTTGTATGACTGCGACAATGACTGGTGTAGATGCTGGTTGTGGTACAAATGGTTCAATTTGGATCGATGTATTCAACGGTACACCGAATTACATGGTGATGTGGAATGGACCTTCTAGTGGTTCTAATTCAATCAACTTAGATAATTTTGAAATTCCGAATTTACCAGGAGGAGATTACTCAATTACAATTACGGATAACAACAATTGTACAGTTACTCAAAATGTAACGATCAATGTTTCAGGATCAATTGATATTACAGCAAATGCAATAGCAGGAACCTGTGGTGGAAATGGTGCTGCGAATGTAAATATATTGTCAGGAACACCAAGCTTTACAGTTTCTTGGGATGGACCAGTTGTTGGCTCAAATACAACAAATGCGAATGCTTATACCATTGCTGATTTACCAGCTGGTGTTTATGTAATCACAGTTGTTGACGCCGATGGTTGTTCTGATACAGGAACCATTACAGTTACAACTGGTGCTAATACTTTATCTGCAACAGCAGTTGGAGGAAATGCAGATTGTATTTCAGGATTAGGACAAATTGCGGTTTCGGTTGCAAATGGAACACCTGGTTATACCGTTACAACTGTTGGTGCAAGTGGAACTATTACAACCACTCAAACTACAAACGGATTTAACCTAACAGGACTCTTACCTGGAAATTATACAGTAACAATAGTAGATGAAAGCGGTTGTTCAACAACTGTTGGAACTACGATTACTAATACAGCATGTTGTATGACTACCGCATTGACGGGAGTTAATGGAACTTGTGGTTCACCAGGATCAATTTTAGTTACTGTCGCAAATGGTGCACCTAATTATACCATTACATGGACAGGAGGTGGGGCAGCTACAGCTACTACTTCTCCTTATACTATCACAAATGTTGCAGCTGGAACTTACACTGTTACAGTTGTTGATGCCAATGGATGTTCAAATACTGGAAACATAACAATTGCTACAACACCTGCAGTTATCGTTACTGCATCAGCAAATCCTGGTGCATGTGGAGCTGCTGGATCAGCAGACATTACCATAGCTGGAGGAACACCTGGTTATACAATTACTGGAGCTGGTGTTAGTGTTGCTTCAAATGGAGGAACAACGAACATTCCTAATCTAGCAGCTGGAAACTATACGTTCACAGTAACGGATGCAAATGGTTGTACTGGAACTCAAGTAGTTACTATTACAACAGGTGCCAACAATTTGTCTGCGACAGCAGTTGGAGGTAATGCAGATTGTATTTCTGGATTGGGACAAATTGCAGTTACGGTTGCAAACGGAGTACCTGGTTATACCGTTACAACAGTTGGAGCAAGTGGAACCATTACAACCACTCAAACTGCAAATGGATTTAACTTAACAGGACTTTTACCTGGAAATTATACAGTGACAATTGTAGATGCAAATGGTTGTTCAACAACTGTTGGAACGACAATTACGGATACTGAATGTTGTATGACTACTGCATTGACAGGAGTTGATGGAGCTTGTGGCTCACCGGGATCTATCTTGGTTGCTGTTGCAAATGGAACTCCTGATTACACAATTTCCTTAACAGGAAGTGGATCTACAATTTCAACGGTTACAACTTCAACTTCGCCTTACACTTATACGAATGTAGGGGCTGGAACTTACTCAGTAACTGTTGTAGACGCCAATGGATGTACCAATACAGGTAGTGTCTCAATTGCAACAACACCTGCAGTTACGTTCACTGCAACTGCTAACGCAGGAGCATGTGGAACCGCTGGATCAGCAGATATTACGATAACAGGTGGAACACCTGGTTACACAATTGTTGGAGCTGGAACTTCAGTTGCTTCTAACGGAGGAACAACCAACATTCCAAATTTAGCAGCTGGAAACTATACTTTCACTGTAACAGATGCCAATGGATGTACTGCAACTCAAGTAGTTACAGTTACAACAGGAACTAATAATTTAACAGCAACAGCAGTTGGAGGAAATGCAGATTGTGTTTCTGGATTAGGACAAATTGCAGTAGCAGTTTCTAATGGAGCTCCTAATTATACAGTTACAACAGTTGGAGCAAGTGGAACGAACACGACTACTCAAACTACAAATGGATTTAACCTAACAGGACTTTTACCTGGAAATTATACGGTTACAATTGTAGATGCAAATGGTTGTTCAACAACTATTGGAACAACTATAACGGATACTGCATGTTGTATGACAACTGCTTTAGCAAGTGTAGATGGGATCTGTGGTGGAGCTGGTGCAATTGTAGCAACGATTGCAAATGGAGCACCTGGTTATACAGTGACATTGTCACAAGGAGGAACAACGCTTAATACAGCAACAACTAATACTTCACCTTATACTTTCACAGGTATTGCAGCTGGAACTTATACAGTTACTGTTGTTGATGTCAATGGATGTACAAATACAGGAAGTGTATCAGTTGTTACAACTCCAGCAACAACGTTTACAGCAACTGCAAATGCAGGAGCTTGTGGAGCAGCTGGATCAGTTGATGTCTCGATTTTGTCAGGAACACCTGGATTCACAATTACTATAGGTGGTATTACGGTCGTATCTAATGGAGGAACGACTAACATTCCTAACATTGCACCTGGAACTTATCCAGTAAGTGTTACGGATGCAAACGGATGTACCGCTTCTCAATCAGTTACGATTACTACTGGAACCAATGATTTGACTGCAACTGCAATTGGTAGCAATGCAGATTGTTCAACAGGGTTAGGACATATTTCTATTGCTATTGCAAATGGAGTTCCTAACTATACAATTACAGCAGTTGGACCAAGTGGAAGTACAACTACTTCAACTGTAGGTGCTTTCAACTTAGAAGATTTATTACCTGGTGGTTATACGATTACCATTGTAGATGCAAATGGATGTTCTACAACTGTTACTGCAACTGTAGGAGATGGATTCTGTTGCTTTACTGCTACGATGGTTGGTACCGATGCAACTTGTGGACCTGACGGTTCAATTGCAATCACTACTGCTAGTGGTACTGCACCATATACGATCACTTATCCTGGAGGAACACCAATTGTAATTGCTGGACCTAATGGAAGTGTAACTGGATTGGCTGCAGGAACTTACGTAGTAACCATTACGGATGCAGCAGGTTGCGATGTTACGCAAACAGTTGTAATCGGAGGTAGTTCAATCACAGCAACAGCATCAGGATCTACTGCAGCTTGTTTGACTGGATTCGGAACAATTACTGGAACTGCAACAGGAACGGCACCATACTCGATTTTGATTTCAGGTGTTGGTTCAACAACGGTACAAACAAGTCCGTTTACATTGACTCAATTATTACCTGGTACTTATAACTTGACTATTACAGATGCAAATGGATGTGTGGCGAATGTTATTACAGGAGTGACCATCTTACCAGTAGATGAATGTTGTATGACAGCAAATTTCGTTTCAACGGCTGCAACTTGTGATACTCCTGGAGAAGTTTGTGTCGAAGTGCTTAACGGGTTAGCTGATTTTACAGCTGCTTATACAGGTACTGGATCAGGAACAATTATTTCTTCAGCTGCTAATTTCTGTATTCCAGATTTGGCAACAGGAAGTTATAACATAACAGTAACGGATGCTGCAGGATGTACAGCGGTACAATCAGTAGTCGTTGCAGATGAATGTTGTATCTCAGATGCATGTTTTGCATGGTCAGAGAATTCAACAAATATTGACTTTACAAGTAATCACACAAGTGCAACTGCATCTTATGTATGGACATTTGGAGATGGATCTACTGGAGCGGGTGCAAACCCATCACATGCATATCCTGGATCAGGAAACTATGATGTTTGTGTTACAGTAACGGAAGGTTGTGGTAGTGAAACTTGTTGTGAAACAATACAAGTAGCAAATGGAATGGGTACTGTTATCATTAGAGCAGGTCTTGCTGCAGGTGGAACCGGTAATACGGTTAGTATCCCAGTTACATCTGAAAACTGTGATATCTTAACATCATTCTCAGCATCATTAACTACATGTGATGAAAGTATTGCTCAAATTGTAGGTATTACACCTTCAGCGATCAATCCTTTGTTCAACTCAACCAACAACACATTTACTTATTTCGACTTCAACGGAGAAGGCGTTCCTTGTGATGATGTTGTTTTATTCTACATCGATGTCCTATTAGTTGGAACAGGAGGTCAGTCATGTGATATCATGATTACATGCGAACCTTTACCATGTGAAGTTGGAGGTCTAGAAAACGGAACAGGGGTTGTAGTTGATCACGTAGTAATGGATGGTACAATCACAATTTACAACATGTTCCAAATGAATGGTATGGTTAGAACTTTCTGGATGGATGGTATCATGGATGCTCAAGTAGAAGCAGATGGTAACATCATGGACGAAATGGATATGACGGATTCTTCTGGAGTCTACTTATTCCCAGAACTAATTGGTGATGAAGAGTACATTGTTGAACCTGAAAAAGATACACTTCCTGCAAATGGATTGTCAACGTTCGCTTTATATATCGGACAGCAATTTATCTTAGGAATGGATCCTGTAGAAGTACATTCTCCATACCAAGTAATTGCGGGTGATGCAAACTGTAACAACTCATTTACAGCATTGGATTTATTCTTAATACAGCAAATCATCATTGGTACAGCAACAGAATTTCCAAGCTGTCCTTCATGGGTATTTGTAAATGAAGAACATCCTTTACCAGCGGATTTCAATACATACAATGTATTCCCATACGAAAGCACAGCTACGATGCAATTGGATCAAGATTCATACGCAAACTTCGTTGGTGTGAAAGTGGGTGATATTCTTGGAAATGCAAATCCTCACAACCGTCCAACAACGGCTACGGATACAAGAGACAGAAGTGAAATTACATTCAACGCATTGAATGGAGCAGTAAGAGCTGGTGAATCATTTACACTTGACTTTACAAGTGCGGACTTTGAAGACTTCGTAAGTTTCCAAATGGCATTGACTTATGCGAAAGATAAGATGCGTTTCATCGAAGTTATCGAAAATCAAAATTCTGAAATGTCTAATTTGATTTCAGGTATCAGTCCGAATAATGACGATCAAGTAAGATTCAGTTGGTTCAACCTTAATGGTAAAGCAACTAGCTTAACAAATACAGAAGTTGCCTTCTCTGTGAAATTTGAAGCAACCACCGATATCGCTGACCTTTCTGAATTGTTTGCTATCAACAAGTTTGATACTTTCAACGCAGAAGCGCACAATCAGTATTCAGAACCTTTCAACATTGTACTTGAATTTGTTGATCCGGCATCTACAGAAACTGAAATTGCAAATGGCGACTACAAATTGTTACAAAATATTCCAAACCCATTCACAAATAGTACAGTGATTCGATTTGAATTACCTGCTGCGATGGATGCTAAATTGACAGTGACGAATACATTAGGTCAAGTTGTTGCTCAATTTGCTAACGAATTCCCTAAAGGAATTAGTCAAGTAGAATGGAATAGAAAAGATCTGCCTAGCGGATTATACAACTACACGCTTACAACCGATTCTTATAGTGAATCACGTAGTATGATCATAATTGATTAAACGAAAAGTGATTTAAAAACACCTAGGGAAGAAAAAGTACAAACGCTTTTTCTTCCCACCTTTTTAAAAATTATTAAACAACTATTACAAATTGAACTTAGAATGGCAAGTTTAAACCATATCTACCGCTGTTTTATAAGACAATTTGTATAAAAAAAACAAAAAGTTATGATCAGGTTGCTGATGATTTTCGTCGCCCCTTTCCTCCTGTTATCATCACTCATTGCACAACCACTAGATTTAGAACTGACTGAACACATCGCAAAATCGGGAGATTCTGTAAGTGTGGATGTCATTGTCCAAAACAATTTTACGGACATTGCTAGTGTACAATTTTCAATGTTATTCGATCCAACCGTTATTCAATTTTTGGATAAAGAATTGGTGGATCTAGATTTCGTTGCAATTGGTTCTGTTGAAGCTGCAAATGGTGAATTACGTTTATCCTGGTTTCCAACCGATGGAGTAGAGGTTTCCGTTCCAAACGGCCAAGTAATGGTAAGGCTACATTTTTTAGTTATTGGAAATGTAGGTGATTACACAGATGTTAGTTTTTCTGATGTTCCAATTGCCATTGAAGTTTTTAGAAAAATAGATGGGATTAATATACCTATTCAATTAGGTCAGGATCACGGTTCTGTGCTCGTTGGAAATACTATAAATGTCTTTGCGCAAGTTACCAATGCACCTTGTGTTGGCTCTAATGAAGCAGCTATCGACCTTACCATCAATGATCCAGGGGAATTTGAATTTGCATGGACAGGACCTAATGGTTTTATTTCTTCCGATCAAAATGTATCAAGTCTTGAGAGCGGCGATTATTTTTTAATCATTACAAATGATCAAGGAGAAATAGTAATGGACACTGCATTTATAGTGTTACAACCGTTGTCTTCTGTTGAAATTTCCAATTTAGAAATAGAAAATACTACTTGTAGTGGTAATGATGGAGCCATCCAAGTCTTAGCTGATGGTGGAGTAGGACCTTATACTTATGATATTGGTGAAGAATCCGGAATGGTGAACTCATTTACTAATTTGCCCGCTGGTACGTATACACTTATCGTGACTGATGCAAATGGCTGCGAAGATGAGATGGAGTTTGAAATTGATGGTCAAGAAATTCCAATCGCTGATTTAGGCGCTGACCTCGACTTATGTGAAGAGGAAGCATTGCAATTAAGTGTGGGCGAATATCCGAGTGTGGTTTGGTCAACGGGTGCTACAGGAAGTAGTATCTCAGTAGCTGATTCTGGTGAATACAGTGTTACCATAACTAGTAATGATGGTTGCGAAAATGTGGACACCATCAATGTTCAATTTTTAGCAAGTGTGGTTGCAACCACTGCTGTTGAAGTATTCGCAATCTGTCCTGGTGACTCCATTCAATTGAATATTGATGGCAATGGTGATACCTATGAATGGCTCGATCCTAATGGTACTTTAAGTGCTACGAACATTCCAAATCCAATTTCTTATACAACAGAAAATGAAGTGTATGATGTTGTAGTGTCAAATGAATGTGGAAGTGAAATGATTGAAGTACCAGTTGAAATAAGTGAAATTACAGCATTTGCAAGTGCAGACACTTGTATTGCTCCTGGAACTCCTGCGGTTCTTTTTGCATCCGGTGGTGTATCCTACAGCTGGTCAGGTCCAAACATTTCAAGCCATGATCTATCTTTATTAACAGTGAATCCTTCAGAAGAAAGTAATTACTTTGTTATGATTGTTGATGCAAATGGATGTACTACAATCGAAGAAGTTAAAGTTGAGATAGCCAACAATCCGTCAGAGCAAATCAAAGCTGTGAATATGATCACGCCCAATGGTGATGGTAAAAATGATGTGTTGGAATTTAATGGACTCCTGAAATTTGGGAGTAATACTTTTACCGTATTCAATAGATGGGGAGATACTGTTTATTCTAGATTTAATTACCAAACTGATGAAGAACGTTTCGATGGAACTTATCGAGAGAAACCACTCCCAGCTGGTACTTACTATTATGTTTTGCAATTTAAAGATGACGTTATTAAACAAGCATTCACAATTGCAAGAAACTAAATTTAGAACATCATTTATTTAGAACATCAATTGAACATCATGAAAAATATATTTATACTCACACTTATATCCTGTGCTTTTTTTACAACAATCAACGCACAACAATTAGCTGAAAGAAGCTTTTTTACAAATAATAGTTATCAATGGAATCCTGCAATGACAGGCGTCTATGACTTCACTGAAATCAGTCTGAATTACAAACAACAATGGCTTGGTTTTAATGATGCACCACTAACAGCAACGATCGGTGGACAGGTACCATTGTACAAAAGAAATATGGCAGTAGGTGCTTTTATTGTCACTGACAAAATCGGTGCACTTCGTAGCAACACAATCAATTTTAATTATGCTTACAAGCTTAAATTCAGTTCTTCTGATGCACAATTGAGTTTAGGTTTTATGGGAACGTTAGGTGAATACCATGTTGATAGCGGTGACATTCTAGTCAATGATGAAGATGATGTATTACTTCCGGATGATGGATCAACGAAGATTGTACCGAATGCCGGTTTTGGAATTTATTATACTTCTAATGGAGATGATGATTTTGACGAAACCTATTATTATGGTGGAATTTCTGTGAATCAATTATATACTTCTAATTTATTTTACGGAGCGAATAATGCTAACTACAAAAGAGCGCTTCATGGAAATGCACTTTTAGGTGCTCGCTTTATCAGTATGGAATCGTACTTCGAACCTTCGATTTGGTTGAATTATGGTGCGCAAAATATTTACAATGTCAATCTTGGTTTGAAATATGAACAATACAATACTTTCTGGGCAGCGATGACAGTTGCCACTAATCTAACATTCACATTACAAGGTGGTGTTATTTTGGATCAGGACTTTCTTGGTGGTGGTGTATTGAGAATTGGAGGTCAAGGAACTTATAATATCGGTGGACTAGGTGGACAGCAAGGCGTCGGATATGAATTTTTCACCGCTTACAGATTTGAAAATTAGATACCGTGTAAGGTATTAATTGAAATTAAGACCTTGCACGAAATTACATTATGGTTTATATGTTGGTAAGTAATACGAGGATTGCCACAAAGGGGCGGTAATCTAAATATTACTTTTCTGATAAGGAAGAGGAGTAATCCTCTTCCTAACTTCAGATTTTAAAAGAAGTGTTGCTCAAAGGAGTGACGCTTTTTTTTGTATGGTTCAGGCGACTTAAGTCGCCTTTTGTTTTATTAATAACTTTAAAGCTTTTTAAAAAGGCGACTAAAGATCGCCTGAACAAATCGCCGGAACAGAGCAAACAATCTGCTAAAACTTGGCTACTACATTAACAATACTTACTTTTGGCCAACAACCAAAACCAAAGGCAATCTGGATGCACCAATACTTTAAATTCCTGTCACCAAGAAATGCATTCCTGATCAGTGTCCTATTTTATTTAGTACTCCTCATTATTTTATTTCCTTTTTATTGCTATCAATTAGATCCAGATGGGATTTCCTATATCGGAATTGCACAGAAATATCTAATAGGTGATTTTGAAAATGCAATCAATGGTTGTTGGGGTCCCCTGATGTCTTGGTTACTGATTCCTTTTTTGGCCGCTGGATTTAAACCATTGGTTGGATTCAAAATATTGACAGGAACGATTGGATTATTATCGCTTTTTCAGTTTAATAAATTACTTACGAATTTAGACATTGATACCAATTTGTACTTACCATCCCTACTTTGTGCGACTATTGTTATTTTGAATTTTGCATTGACGTTAGTAGCACCAGATTTAATGTTTGCTTTTTTCGGAATTTGTTTGGTGAATGTCTTGTTGAAATATAGTGCTAGTCAAGAAAACTTTTTAACGACCATTGCAATAGGAATAATAGGAGCTTTGTTATTCTTTACTAAAAATTATGGGTTACCATTTTTTTTCGTGACTTTTTCATTAATAAACCTTGTTATTTTTTTTAGAAATGATGAAAAAACGCTCAGATGGAAATTGATTCAACGGTATTTGGTTGGAATTTTTGTTTTCGGAATGGTTAGTTTTATTTGGATCTATTTGATTAGTGCAAAATATGGTTATTGGACAATTGGAACTGCTGGACATTATAATCACATTGTTTTTGGACCTCAATCTTTAGGACATCCAATGTTTTATATTGGGTTAATGGAACCTTCGAATATTACCGCCACAACCGTTATGGAAGATTTTTCATATGTTGAGTTGCCTGCTTGGAATGCATCGGATTGGACAAGCCATGTCCAATTTTATATCAGTAGATTTTTAAATAATTTCTTTGCTTATTTCAAAATACTGAATGACTTTAGTTTTACAACTGCTTGTTTATTAATTATCAGCATTATTTATTTGATTCAATTAGGAAGAAAAGCTATTTATAACAAAATACTTGTATTACTGTTATTCCTTTTTGTTTTAACGAGTGGCTATTTGATTTTATTAATTGAACATCGATATCTTTGGTTGTACAATTTATTAATGATCGTAATTGGTAGCTATTTTTTGACACAGTTTTTCAAGACATTCAAACTTAGTAGTATTGCAAGTATTATGTTAATAGGTGCTTTCTATTGTAGCTTTCTCTTGTATCCTGGAATTACTTTGTCAAGAAATTTTAATAAAGGATTTGATTTGTACAGTCAGCATCAGCAAATTCAACATCTAAATTTAAAAGGAAGAATTGCAACAAAAGGCACTTGGTATGGAGGTGCAGTGTTGGCTTATTATAGCGGTTGTCAATATTATGGAGTCTGTAAGCATATTGCTCCGGAGTCTGTTGCTAAGGAGTTAGCTGAACATGAGATTGATTATTTGGTTGTTTGGCGAAATGCTTATAGTGAATTGGATGATGCGTATTTTGAGAATGTTACGAATGGGGTAGTGGAGGATTTTGAGGTTTATAAAATTAGATAAGTACGTATCCTATGCAAAATCCAAATATTAAAAAAGGAAATTTTTACATTATTTATTCAGATTTCAATACTGGAATTTTATTGAATGAAGATGGTTCTTATTTTGATAATACTAAGTTTCAACAAAATTATTTTAAAGAATTTGTAGATAAAAAAACTGCTATTGAGTTTGCAAAACAGAAATTAAGTGAATTTGAAGAAATGGAAATTCTTATTTATGATTCTTTACATCAATTAGTTTCAAACATTATAAATTCATGATAATGTAAGTTGTGAGTAAAACAGAATTTTGCATAGAACTCAAACGAAAAATATCTAATATTTATTTATATAAATATGACAACCATATTTATATTGTTGTGTATTAACTTTAACTAAGCTAATGGCAGCATTTTGAAGAGGGTGGCCGATTTTATATGCTCGACGGAGGAGTTTATAAAATCTAGATTTTTTGTTTCTTTTTCATCAATGGAAAAAGAAAAAGAATGAAGATTCCTTGGAAATTAAAACGAAAACGAAATTGAAAGATGATTATTTGGGTCATCATAAAAATCAAATCTATTTCCAAAAGATACCAACAACAAAAAAAAGTGTTGCCCCTTCCGGAACAACACTTTCTAATCTTTCTAAAAAATATTATTGCTTAATATCTTCTGTTTCCTCCGCCACCGCCGAAATTGTCTCTCGGTTTACGTGGTTCAGCTTCTTTTACAACGATGGTTCTGCCGTCAAGGTCCTTGTCATTAAGGGCGCTGATTGCATTTTTTGCTTCATCGTCGTTTGGCATTTCTACAAAACCAAATCCTTTCGAACGGCCTGTAAATTTGTCCATAATAATTTTGCATGAATCGACTTCACCGAATTCAGCAAATGCATCTCTAAGACTACCTTCTTGGGTGTCATAGTTCATTTTTGCAACAAAAATGTTCATAAATAAAAATTGAAATAACTAAAAGTGGAGATCTTAATAAGAAGGAAAAGCACACTGTGTATATGAATTACTTTCTATAGATATCCTAAACTATCAGTACAAAGGTATCTTATTTAAACCGTAATAACGACAAATTTTAATATTATAAATCATTGGCATGTTTCGCCGCAACTTCATCTACTTTCTTTTGGTTGTAATGAATCATCATGTTAATCCAAATCGAACGCGATAATCGGAATGTATAAACGAAAGAAATGCAAACCATAAAAAACAAAATCGCCAATGTTTTATTGACACTGATTCCAAAAACTAAAATGAAAATTCCAACAAATGAAAGAAACACAACAGCTGTAATAATATACGAGATGAACATCGCTCCAAAATAAAATCCCGGTTCCGGACTGAAGTGAAGGTTGCAGTAAGCGCAACGTTTATTCATCTCAAAAAATTTGGTAAACTCACTAATCTTGGATGGAAACAATTCGCCTTCATGACAACGTGGACACTTGAATTTGAAAATGCTATATGATTTTTTTCCTTTTTGCAACTTGATATTATTAGGTTCCGTTTTGATGCAAAGTTAACAAAGGAATTAAGTTATGGTATAGGTTGTAGGATAATTTTCAAATATGAAAAAAAGGTGATCCCAAAATTTGAGACCACCTTTTATGATTATGAAAAGCGAAATTTATTATTCTGCGGAACGAACTTCTCCAGATCCTGAAATCTTAGAGTTAACTTTAGGCGTTCCTTTGTAAGCAACTTCTCCACTTCCTGAAACAGAAGCGTTGATCGTTTCAGATGCATTCACATAAGCTTCACCACTTCCACTTATTGAAATATCTACATTTTTAGTTACAAATTCATATGCTTTAAACTCACCAGATCCTGAAATACTTAAGTCACACGAATTTCCAGTCCCAGATAACTCGAAGTTTCCAGATCCTGAAATGCTTGCTTCTAAATTATCAACATCAGCCGTTAACGTGATATCTCCAGATCCAGCAATTGAACAATCGACTGCATTTAAGTTTTTGAAATAATCTTCTGTTTCAATTTCACCAGAACCTCCAACAGACAATGCACGAATGTCATCCATCTCTACCCAAATTTCAATATCTTTATAAGTTTTCCAATTCATTCTTTTATTGAGCTTGATTTTCCACTTGCCATTTTTGACATCCGTATTGATAAGGTCTATTAATTTTTCCGGCGCAGAAATCTTTACGGTATTACTTGCGCCATTTTTAATATGCACATGTGCAGGAAGACTCAATCCTATTGAATGAAAATCATCTAATTGAAATTCCTTTGTGACCGCTTCGCCATCAAAAGTGGAGCTACTCATACTAAAAGATACGTCTCCAAAATTAAAAAATGATAATACTGAGAAAGCACAGACACATGCTATGACGACTTTAAATAATGTTGAACTTTGCATGAGAATTCTATTTTTTATTAACAATGAGGTTTAAAGAGGTATTGATTAATCTACATTAATACATTTCCCATTGCAAAATAGGTTTACTCATTTATTTCAAAAAACTTAATCGTTGAAATGAACAAATTTTCGGACGAGATACCGTTTATTAACTTTTAAATAGCAATAATAGACACCTGAAGGAAAATTTTCACCTAAAGGAATGGCATACTGACCAGGTCCCATTTGTTCTTTGTTCAACAGTCCGAAAACGAATTGTCCATAAGAATTATAAATATCTAATGTCACTTCGCCTTCTTCCCATTTGTGTGTAAAATAAAAACTAGTTTCTTCAAAAGAAGGATTTGGAACGACCTCCAAGGTGAATTTTTCAATCGCTGGTGTTTCTGGATCTGGATCTATTTGTGTTGATTCTGAGAAAATATATGGATCCCCTTTCAAAGGTTGATCTCTGGAAATGACATTCGAATTCAAACCACTATCAGAAGCATGCCATTCGTATTTTACTAATTTCGAAATATCGATTTCATCTGGGAACGTATAAAAAGCAAGGGCAGTTTCTGATCGATCTGTATAAGTTTTTGCCCAAAGCACATAAGAATATTGCAACGAATCATTCACAAAAGCAGCTCCATCTATATCATCAGGAAGCTGCAATGCTGCGGTTCTTTCCGCATCATATGTTTTTCCGTAAAGTTGTTGTGACAAAGTGCGGTGCGCGATTCCTGCACTGACTTCTTCTTGGTTATAACGATTGGTACCTTCTAATGCACGATAAAATCCCATGTAATGAAACTCATTATCATTGGCATCTGTTGATGCACCTTCCGCCAAGTTGTACATATATACTTGCTTGATATCTTGTTTTTGACATTGGACAATTGATTTAACAATAAAATTACGCTGTCCATCATCTGATCCAAAAAATTCATCAATTTGAACTCTCGGAACATTTGTTTCTGTGATAATGAAATGTTTTTTCGGAAAAGTAACATCATCATATCCATATTCATCCAACACCACATCAAAACGTTGTCTTTTATCTGCTACTGCTTTTGCAGCAGGATCAGAATGTCTGAAATGTCGGAAACCTTCGATAGAATTATCCCATTCGCGAAGACTGCCATCAATATGTGGATAGGAGTGATAACTCAACACATCGAAATAAGCGCCGCCACCTAGTGGGTATTCATCTGTCACCATTCCGCCGACCGGGTTGTCTGTATTTCTCATAATAGCATCCAAGAAACTCGGATAACCAATTCCACCAACTGCAACGAATGCATCTGGATCAACATATTTTATTACTTCATAACTAATTCGGAGTAAGCGTACATAGTACTCGATTGGTGCGTGCAATGCATACTCACATGGATCTGGATCGTAATCCCACCAACTATTTCCCCATCCTGGAGGCTGCTCTGAATTTCCAATTAAATCAAAGTCTGGTTCATTCCATACTTCCCAAAATGTAACATAGTCTTTGTAGGTCAATGCCATTTTGTAAACATAATTGGCATAATAATTTTCTTCATTGATTGGTGTTCCATCGGTACCATCATCCCAAATAGGTTGATACATATTTTTGAAAACAACCGTTGGTCGGTCTTCGCAGAAAAAAGTAGAGTCCCGATGTTCTGCAGAAGGGTAGCCAATAAAAACAGTGTGATCGGTCATTCCTAAATTTTTGTAATGTTCAAAAGTAGGAACTAACAAATCATAGCCGTAGAACTCCATCGTATGTTCAAAAATAGCTGGTCGCAAGGATTGCACTCCGACTCCTTTGACATCTTCAGCTTCATTGCCAGCACTAATATTTGCTAAATCGTAATTGTCCCAACCAGGATAGTATCCCATGTTGGATCCAAATGCGTATTTGCCAGTATAGGGTGGTACGATATCATTTGCAGTGAAGTCTATTTGTGCAAATAAATTGATCGAATAAAAGGTAAACAGAAAGACGAGTAAGTTTTTCATGAGTATTGATATGTTAATAGTATGGGCAGGGGGAAGTGGTGCAAAGATGCGGAAAAAGTGGGATTTCCAAGAGATGTTTCAGGGTAAATTTGCAACTGAATTGTTAATATGCTTACTATTCTATCAATTATTGCTCATTTTCGTTCGAAATTAAGGGTAAAGCTGAGTTATTTGGTTGGCTCCACTTTTCTCAAATCACCTAAATACCAAATCCTCGGCGCCTTCGTCAAATCATCTCCTTCATAATATCCCCAGCCAATGACTCTGATTTTGTCCTCTTTTCTGATGTGTTTGAAAAATTCTAACAGTTGTGGTTGACGTTCTTCTCTTGTCCAGTTTAGATTGTTTTCAGCGTCTTTATATCCAATTCTTTTTTCGGTACCAGTCAACTTATTAATGCTATTGACAATTATACCATCTTCTACTTTTCGAAACCCGTGATTGGTATAAATCTGTTTTCCTTTTTGTTTTTCAACAACTTTTACACGTTGACTAAATTCACCGTCACTAATATAAGTTTCTGTTATGTCGGTGACTTGTTCTGTTCTAGTGGGACGTGCAATGATTAATTTCGGCGAAAAGTCTTTCGGTTGCGCTGCTTCATCCACTTGACCTCTTGGATCTGAATAGGTATAAATTTTTCCTTTCCAAGTACCTTCTAGCGGTTTAATCAATTCAGTAAAAACGGCTTTGCTCTTTGACGGCGAAGTTTGTTGTGCTCGGTTGCTATTTCCTTTACAAGCGAATATTCCTAGTGCTAAAATTAAAATGAAGTGATGACTCCATTTAATATTAATTTTTCTCATCTTGCTCTTTTTCATCTGCTTGTTTTATAAGTTGCTCCATGATTCTTTCAATCTGTTCTGCACCGATATTTTTTATCAATATTTCTTTTTTGTTATCGAGAATATAGATTTTAGGTGTTTTGGTGAGGTCATATTTTACCGCAAAATTAGATCGATAAAAGGGGTCGACCGTATTGATCCAATTAAATGATTTGTTGTCAACAATGAGTTGAGCACAAGCAGGCATGTCCTTGTAAGTCTTGATACAAGTGGAAACTACTTCGACTCCTTTGTCCTTAAATTTGTCATGAAAATCCATCATTTTAGGTATGGCTTTTGTACAGTGTCCACAATTAGGTTTCCAAAAAAACAATACGGTATAAGGACTTTCAAATTTGTGTAATTCAAAAGGACCATCTAATTTGAAGCGTTTGTATTCATCTTCATTGTCTTTTGCTAACAAGGTACCTTCATAATCAAATTTGGACATTTTGATATTGGGTGCAATTTTGCCAACTAAAATATTTCTAGTCTTATTGGCTTGGTCGATAATTTTCGTCTTCGTTTCTACTTTTAAAAAATCGACCTCTTTATCGATAACGTAATTATCAACCAAATTGACAAAAATTTTGTCTTGACCGATAATTCTTGGCGTAACATATTTATTGATAAATCGAATTAAGTAACTGTTATATAATTTCTCATCCTCTTCAACTAAATCCAAAACTCTAACTACAGATTGATAAACAGAATCCGCATTTTGGGTGGTGACTTTGTCGACATAAAAATTGGTCATATCCGAAAACATCTTACTTCTATAAAAACGCTTATCTCCATTTAGTTTGTTATAAAAATTGGAGACACGATGACAATATTTCTTGAGATTTACTTCATCCGGTGTTCCTTTAAATTTAGGATACTCTATTTCCAGTTGTGAAGCGAGAAATGTTTTTGTTATCGCATTTTTAGGAGCATTTTTTATTAATTCTTTTTTAGTGTCTAGAATTTTTTCCTTAAGTTTTGTAATCTGTTTCTCAATTTTTTTTGTGTCTTTTTCTTCTTCTTTTAGACTGACCAGTTGTTTGTTGAGTGTGTCCAATTCGGGATTGATTTTTTTCATGTACTGATAGTACTTGTAAAACATTGTATTATCCTTGGACCCTTTGAAAGTGACACCATTAGGAGCGGTAATCACATTCGCTTTCATTTCAAATTTGGGTTCAGTCTCATTGAAGATTAATTCTAACATATTGTTTTCAGGAGGCATTACCAATAAATACATGCCCGCTTTAAATGCTGCGTCATTTTCAAAAATGAACTTACCTTTTTTATTTATTTGAATGGTATCATCGACATAAATTTTGTCTGCGATGTAATGGGCAAGAACAACTTTGTCACCCGTGAAATTTTCCAATTCAAAAGTAGCTTTGTATTTCACAAAATCATTTTCAACTTCATTAGCAAATACGGAAGTAATCGAAATGATGCATAGAATCGCGCATAAAAGAGTTGCCTTAAGAGAAGATAAAATCATTATATATTGTTGCTTTTGTGCTTAATGTAAACGACTCAATTTAAGTTGATGTCTAAGTAAATGAAACTATAAAGACGAATTTAAGAGAATCTTAAGAAGTAGACAATTGAAAAAGGGTAGTAGTCTTTAAATTTGCAGAAAAATAAAAGCCCTTTCTGTTATAGAAAGAGCTTTCAAGTTCGTTATTTGATTTATCAGACAAATCAAGATGCCAATCGAATGCTAGTCAAAAAGATTATCATACTTAGAATCAGCATCATTTGTTCTTATTTCAGGTTCAGCAGTCGGGGAGTTTAAGTCCAACGTTTCCATGTCAGTACTTTCCGTTCCACCCAACATCATCAAGGTTGATTTCTTTTCCCATTCCTCCAACATTTTTAATCCTTTCTCTTCGAACGCACCATTTTGCAAATCGACCGTTTCCATAAAGTTGGAAGACATGTCCATGAAGCGTTCCATTTCACCCACTTTATTAGCTACATCATCTGCGATATGTTCAACAGCCATATCAAAAATCTGACGCTTATCTTTATCACCAGAAATAATCGTCATTGCAGATTTCATTGCACCGTGCGATGCTTTGATTGCTTTATATTCTTGTTCTTTCAATGCCACTTGATCTTGCGTATCTTCGATTAGAATTTCTGAATTCGAATACATCTTTGTCAAGATACGATACATCACTTCCATCTTCTTGTGCAGTGCTGCATACTTGGCATTACTTTCTTTAAGACGAGCTGCTTTACGAGTTGATAAAACAACATGATTGTCTTTACCTTGTTTTTTTGCTTGTGCCGCCAACGCCATGTTATTATCAATCTCACTAGCATTTTTTTGCATCAACGTTTTCAATTTTCGCATCTGACCACGGATTTCTCCGATTTGTTTACTCATCTTACGAAGATTGTCTTTTAAATCATCTAGGTAATTTTTCAAAATACCGATCGGGTCGATAGTGACAAAAATTCCTGTGATCTTACGCATCGCACTCTTATACATGTAGGAAACCAAGTTTCTCATTTTGGGATCGATTGCCATGTAGACGATGGTCCCTAGTACAAAAAGAGATGCAATTGCTGCTCCCATTGTTCCCAAGAAGCCTAAAATTGCTCCTGCAAAATTCGCCAATAAAAATCCACCACCTAATATGATTGCTGCTAAAAAAATCATTCCTGTGACCCCTTCTGGTCGACTCCAAAATGATTTTGGTTTCATATTCTTAAAATCTGGTTGAGCCATTCTTTCTTTAGTTAAAATTTATAAATATTGATTGATATTTAAAATGTCTCGATCAATTTGATCAAGTATTGTATTTAATGTTTTTTCAAAATTGACACCGGTTGTTTTTATATTTTCTTTATCGGTTTCAATTTCCTTTTTTGCGGTTTCAATTCCATCTGCATATAATTTTATCTGTTCTTCCAAACGCGAAATTTCTGCTTGATATGCTTCAATCTTTTTTTGCGCTTGTTCCACTTTCACTTTTCGATCCGAAATCTTAGTTTTGATTTTGCTATTCAATGCAGAATCAAACTTCATAGATTCTCCCGCCAAGATTTCTTTATAATGATTGGCTGTTTCTAGTAATTTTTCTTTGGTTAATCCAATCGTAGAAGCAGTTGCAAAAGCAGATTTAAAAACAGTTGTTTCATCCATTCCCAAACCCGTAAGTTTATTGAGTGATTGACGAAATTCTATGTAATCAAATCCCGGAAGATTGTTGTGGTGCAATGCTCCTAGTAATGCTAATAAACTTTTTTCATCAGCTCCTTCGATATTTTTAAAAAAGTCTCTCATATAAAGGTACGTTTTTCACTGTGAATTTTTAATATAAATGCTGTGTATTCAAGGTGCTATTTTTAATGCCTAAAGTACGTATATTTTCTACTAAATCAAGGGATTGTGGGTGCATTGATGATTTTTTACCACTAAGACACTAAGGCACTAAGAAGTAGTAAGTTTTGATGCGGGACGAGGGTGGCGGGAAATGTCGTTGGTGCATTGATGATTTTTTACCACTAAGACACTAAGGCACTAAGCGGGAGTAAGAGCTTTACAAGTAGGTTTTGAATTATTCTTCGGGTAGTTTCTTGAAAAGTTCATTGACTAAGTGAATTCCGGTTTTTGTAATATTATCAGTGTGGAAATTGATTAGAATTCCTTTTGGAATTTGTGCCAGTTTCATGTAGGATAATAATTGCGCACGATGCACAGGCAAAATATATTCTAAAACTTTTAATTCTAATATAATAATGTTGTCGACAATTAAGTCAACTCGATATGTTTTGTTCAATCGTTTTCCTTTATAAAATACAGGTAATTTAACTTGCTTTTTTACTTCAAACCCATTGCTTTGAAGTTCTGCAAAAAGACAATCTTCATGAATCGCCTCTAGCAATCCTGGCCCAATTTCTTTATGAACTTCAATAGCGCAACCAATAATTTTATATCCTAATTCAGTAACAGATTTTTTAGTATGCATTAT
Organism: uncultured Saprospiraceae bacterium; assembly: GCA_937941765.1. Lineage (GTDB taxonomy): Bacteria > Bacteroidota > Bacteroidia > Chitinophagales > Saprospiraceae > CALDGQ01. Next base: position 19,086 of record CALDGQ010000113.1, on the reverse strand, counting down.
CCTAGGTTATGGTTTAAATTTTTTCAATAATAATAATAATACAACAACACTTTAACGCCCAAGATCAAATTGCCACTTAGTGCCTTACCTCCTTAGTGGTAAATCCAAGTTCAAGATGCAAGATCTAAGTGTTTCTTAGTGCCTTACCTCCTTAGTGGTAAATCCAAGTTCAAGATGCAAGTTCTAAGTGTTTCTTAGTGGCTTACCTCCTTAGTGGTAAATCCAATTTCAAGATCAAGTTCTAAGTACCTCTTAGTGCCTCACCTCCTTAGTGGTAAATCCAAGTTCAAGATCACAACCAAACCCCAACACTACCCACATCACCAGATCGAACATCCAAAACATTAGGAAATTCCTCCTTCACAGAAGTGATATGACTTATAATATAAATCTGCCGATACTGTTCTTTCAACATTTCCAACGCTTGCATAATCTGATCTCGACGATCATCATCCTGACTACCAAAAATCTCATCAAAACCTAAAAAACCAATTTCTTCAGAACCAGAAATTTCTGCAATTGCTTTACTGATACCGATGCGCAGACAGAGATTTGCAAGGTCGGTTTCACCACCAGAAAAACGATGGAGTGGGTAAGCAATCCCGTTGTCATAAATATGAAATTCAAAATGCTTGTCAACAAAAATAGATTCGTAGCGACCTTTGGTGACTCGTTTAAATAAAGTAGAAGCAGTGTTGGCAATAACAGGTCTAATTCGGTCCAAAATATTGGTTTTGAAACTACCGAAGATACCATCCAATTCATTTAGCAATTGATGATGGTCGACTGTCTGTTTTATTTGCTGTTGATTTTTTTTGTTACTGTCTAATTCACTTTTGATTTTATCGACTTCATTTTGAGCATGAATAAGTGCTTCATTTTGAGTGGTTAGTTTTTGTTGGGCCGCAAGTTTTAAATCTTCGTCTTTTTCTTGTTTAGCAAAAGTAGCATCGAAATTATCTTGAGAAAAATTGAGTGCTTTTAGTAAACCATGTTTTTCAGTAATTAATTCTTTTCCTTTTTTGACACGGGCAGTAATATCAATGATTTTCTTTTTGAGCACAGGAATTTTCTCCACTTCATTTTCTAACTTTTTGATAGCCATGTATTTTTGCTGAAAAGCAGTTACTTGCTTTCTCAATTTTGTTAGCTCATCTGGATTGAAAGTGATGCTACCTATTTTAACGATTTGTTCATCCGTCTTAGCGATTTCTTCATTGTGTTTCAAAATGGTTTGTTCCACTTCTTTTTCAAGTAATTGTTTTTGTTGCAATGCTTTTAAGTCAGCATTTATGTTGTTGTAATTTGTTTGGAATTTCTTTATTTCAGGTTTGATTTCTTTTAATTCTTTTTCTATTTTGAGAATTTGGTCTTTTAATTTGAGTAATTCTTTCTCTTCGTATTGCTTGATTTCTTGCGTTAATTTCTCCAAAGTTTGATCATAGGAATTGACTAGCGGTTGTAAGCAGGTAGGGCAGTCCGCATCTTTACCAAGTGCTTGAATAGTCGAAATCTTTTCATTACGATCCTCAATTTTTCCTTGAAGCGTGTCTATTTTTTGTTTGAATTGTTCTCGTTCTTTTGATAATTGCTCAAATAAATTTTCTTTTTCTTCAATTGACTTGACTAATTCTTTAGCTTGTTTTTCCAATTTAGGTAATTCTTTTAATGAATTGGATAACACTTCAAGCGACTTTTCTTTTTCTAATTTGTTGGCTAATTTATGCTTTTTCTCTTGTGCTAATTTTTGTTTGTGATTGTATTGTTGTTCTTGGCTGACTAGTTGATCAATTTTTGATTTTTCTTCTTCGTGCAATTTTGCTTTTGGTGCCAAATCTTTCAGCAACTCTTGCTTTTCTTGCAAATCTTTCAACTGTTCATCCGCTTCATCATACTGTTCTTCTAATACTTTAAGACGATTGATATACTTCTGCATTTCAAAATCTATCGCAAGGTGTTTTTTCTGCAATAAATGTTGTGTTTCAAATGACTTTTTTGAAGCGAGATATATTTTTTCAAAAGACTTAAAAGTTTTTTCTAGTTCTTTAAATTCTTTTTTCGTCGATGATATTTCTTTCGTTTTTTCTTTAATTAATTCAGTTTTTGCATCAACATCTTCTTTGTCAATCAACAAATTTTCCATCCCAATAATTTGAGATTTTAATTCATTTCTATCGCTGCGAACTAGTTGTTGGATTTTATCTAATTTTTCCAACCCAACCATCCGTCGGATCAATTTCAGTCTCTCTTCTTTTCGGGCGCTGGAAATTTGACCCAATTCTTTTTGACCAGTGAATATAGAATGTGTAAATGCTTCCATGTCCATTCCCAATAACTTGGCGACTGCTTTAGAAACTTCTTTGTCAGAGGTGGCAATTAATTCATCATTGTGATCATAGATATTGGCAAAATGCTGCAAGTCTTTTCCTCTAAACTCTCTTACTACTTTATAAACTTTTCCACCTTGTTCAAATAATAAGGATAATGAAACATGGTCTTTCTTACCTGCCCAACTGCTTTTAATGAATTCTTTTTGCTTAGACTTTAATCCATAGAGAGAAAGTAGGATCGCTTCAAATATAGAAGATTTTCCAGCACCGTTTTTGCCAACGATACCAGTCAATCCCATTTTGAAATCCAAATGAAAGTCAGTGTATTGTTTGAAATTTTTTAAATCTATAGAACGGAGAATCATAGTTAGTTGGACGCTTCGAATTTTGAGAAATAGTGGTTGCTTTTTTCGATTAGTTTTTCGGATTTTTCGGAGTTATCAATTTCAGTTTTAATAAAACCAGCCATTAATTTATCTAAACTTTCAACTTCACTTGCTTTGAAATTGGTGTCCATTAAATCATCTACAAATTTACGTTTAATAGTAACATGCACACTGTCTTCAAATAATGCACTTAGATCCCGATTGGTAAGCTCAATACTTTGGATATCTTTCAGGTCAACTAAATACAAGCTAATGATCGCATCTTGAATTTCTATTTCAGATATCATTTGCTTTAACTCAGACGTAATTTCCTCAATAGTTTTTTTATTACAATTTTTAAGGTCAAGTCGATACCAAGGTCGGGCGGGCACTTTATGAAATGCTGGTTCCGGGAAAGGTTGCGAAAAATCTAACAAACAAAACCCTTTTTCTTTATTCCATTCTGTATCACTCATTCTTTCAGTAGATCCACAATAGTAGGCATTTTTGATACTTTTTATTTTCTGAAAATTATGCCAATGACCTAATGCCACATAATCGAATTTGTCAAAAACAGCCAATCGCTCTTGAGGAAATATTTTCTCTCCATATTCTTCCATGATATAATTTTTGCCGATAGAAGTATGTAGCATCAAAATATTGCGCTTATCAGCAACTGGTTTTATTTTGTCCAATTCTTCAATCATCACCAAGTCATCATTGATATGAGGCAATCCATGAACCACCACATTTCCAAATGTTTTGTGCTCATAAAATTGACTAAAAAATGGGGTCACCACTTCAATTGTCTGAAATGCTTGTAATATAGGACTTGTAAATACCGTCTTTGGGGTTTCATGATTTCCAGCAATAATGGCGATTGGTATTCCTGCATTTTGCAACCTCGTCATTTGTTCCAAAGCAAAAATCATTGGTCGGTTAGCAGGAGTGGGGCGATGGAAAAAATCACCCGTGTGAATGACCAAATCAACCTTCCATTCAATCGCTTTATCAACGACATAAATGAAGGAATTATAGAAATCTTGTTCTCGTATATTGACGCCGTTTTTACCGACTTTATCCCATTCGTTATACCCTAAATGAGTATCCGAAAAGTGAAGAATTTTCATAGTGTAATGATAGTATAAGTGTCCATGAATAAGAGAATTCAATAATACTTAAAAACCATTAAGTTTCAGTAAATTCGCCACAGAAGTTATACACATATGAAAAGAATTCTAATTAAAGAAGGGAAGATTGTCAACAACGGTGAAATTATCGAAGGAGACCTCTTCATTTCCCACGGTCGCATCGAAAAAGTAGGGGGTTCAATTGATACTTTAAGTGACAAAGAAATTGATGCTAGTGGGCAATTTGTAATGCCCGGAATCATTGATGATCAAGTTCATTTTAGAGAACCTGGATTGACACATAAAGCGGATATTTACACAGAAGCAAAAGCAGCAGTTGTTGGCGGTACCACCTCATTTATGGAAATGCCTAACACTAAACCTACAACTACCACTCAAGTCGAATTACAAAAAAAATATGACGTCGCTGCTATGAAATCTTTGGCCAATTATTCCTTCTTCATGGGTGCTACAAATGACAATTTGGAGGAAGTCTTAAAAACGGATCCAAACCAAGTTTGTGGCATTAAAGTGTTCATGGGGTCGAGTACGGGTAATATGTTGGTGGACAATCGTACAACATTGGAAAAGTTATTTGCAAGCACCGAAATGTTGATTGCCACTCATTGTGAAGACGAGGCCACAATTAGAAACAATACTGCTTTTCAACAACATATTTACGGAGACAATATTCCTATTCATTTACATCCAATTATTCGAAATGAAGAAGGATGTTATTTGTCTTCTAGTATGGCAGTTGAATTAGCAAAAAAGCATGGTACTCGATTACATATTTTACACATTTCTTCCAAGGATGAATTGGCTCTTTTTACAAATGAAACGCCTTTATTTCAGAAAAGAATAACAGCAGAAGTTTGTGTCCATCATCTTTATTTTAATAGCGATCAATATCACACTTTAGGGACTAAAATTAAATGCAATCCTGCCATTAAAAATGTCGATCATCAATCAGCGTTGCTGCCTGCGTTATTGGATGATACCCTCGATATTATTGCTACCGATCATGCTCCACACACAATAGTTGAAAAAAGCAATGGGTATTTAAAAGCGCCTTCTGGACTGCCACTTGTGCAACATTCGCTCAACGTGATGCTAGATTTTTATCATCAAGGAAAAATTTCAATGGAGAAAATTGTGGAAAAAATGTGTCATGCACCAGCGATTTGTTTCAAAGTCAAAGACAGAGGTTTTCTAAATGAAGGAATGCATGCTGATGTCGTTGTCGTTGATCCTAACAAACAATTTACAGTCAGTAAAGATAATATCTATTATAAGTGTGGTTGGTCTCCTTTGGAAGGGAAGACTTTTAAGGGGCAAGTGACTTCTACAATTGTAAGTGGTTATTTGGCTTATCACAATGGGATGGTGAATGAGCAGCAGAAAGGTAGTCGTTTGGAGTTTTATTGAAAACGGTTTGTTTATGTTGCTCACCTTTGTTTGATGTCATATTACTCCTTCGAAGTTTTGGTATAATCCAATGTTGCGGAGATGTTGCAATGCTAACTATGCTGGTGCATCTCACGCTTAGATGTATGCATATACGAAACACAATAGTAAAGATTTCCAAATTTCTTCCTATTTTATGTAGTGTTTTAGAATTTTGCATTTACCTAAAAACCCAGAATGGGTGGCATTGTTGTAACCCAAAAACCAAAAGAAAGAAAGAACTCCGAAGGAGTGAAATTATCTTTTACTGATAAATATCAACATCACATCTAACATTATTACAACGTAAAGCTCCAAAATTTTACTTACATTGTTAGAATTAAATAACTAAACAATTAACTATGGCAGGTACCTTCTCCCAAATCTACATCCAAGTAGTATTCGCAGTAAAAGGTCGAGAAAGTATTCTCCATAAAGAATGGAGAGAAGAATTGTTTAAATACATTTCGGGAATCGTTACAGAAAAAGGCCAAAAATCAATTATTATAAATGGTGTTGAAGATCATGTTCATGCATTTATTGGTCTTAAACCAGTTATGCCTATTTCGGATCTCGTAAGAGATATGAAAAACAATTCTTCTAAGTTTATTAATGAAAAGAATTGGTTGCCTAAAAAGTTTTCCTGGCAATATGGTTATGGTGCTTTTTCTTATTCCCATTCTCATATTGATCGGGTTTATAAATATATATTAAATCAGGAAGAACATCATCGTAAACGGACTTTTCGTGAGGAGTATATTGATTTGCTAAATAAGTTTGAGGTGCCTCATGAAAAGAAGTATTTGTTTGATTGGATTGAGTAAAGTGATATTATCAAGCTTGTCTTTATAAAATAATATCACTCCTTCGGAGTTTCGAAACTGTTTTTAAGTGTTGGGTTATAATATTATCACTCCTTCGGAGTTTTTAGTCTGTATGAGTATACGTTGTTACATATTGCAATAGATGACTGCATACGAACTTCTAAACGAGCCAAGAATTTCTAACCTCTTGGCGTTATAGGTCCTTAGAAAACCCAGAATGGGTGAAGTTTTTATAACAAAAAAAACCAAGCGTAATAGAGAACTCTGAAGAAGTGACATTATCTATTAATAGCGCGAGCCAGAGGTTTCCAACCTCTTGATTTTAATGCTACGAACTAAATATCATCCCAACAATAGTAGCAGACAACAAAGAAGCAACAGATCCACCAATTACTGCTTTCAATCCAAATTCAGATAAATTCTTCCTTTGCCCAGGAGCCAAAGACCCAATACCACCAATTTGAATACCGATACTAGCAAAATTCGCAAACCCACAAAGCATATAAGTTGCCATAATGATTGACTTCTGATGTGTTAGATGTACCGCATTTTCAACATTTTTTAAATCTGCTAACTGAATGTAGCCGACAAATTCACTGGCAGCTAATTTAATTCCAAGTAGTTGTCCCATGAGCATCATATCTTCCTTTGCGATTCCGATCAACCACATCAATGGTGCGAAAATAGTTCCTAATATTGCTTCTAACGAGAATTTCGGAAACGGAGTGTTAGCAGCCATCCAAGTATTTAAACCGGTATAATCACCCAATCCTCCAAGAACACCATTAATCATTGCAATGAAAGCAACGAACACTAATAACATTGCTCCTACATTTGCAGCTAGTTTTAATCCTTCTGTAGTTCCATTTGCAATTGCATCCAATATATTGGACCCAATTACTTCATTGGAAACTTTTACATCTGTATTGATTTTGTCAACTTGTGGATAAAGAATTTTGGAAATTACAATGGCTCCTGGAGCCGCCATCACTGATGCTGCTAACAAGTGTTTTGCAAAATATAATCTGAGTTCTGGATCATCTCCTCCGAGAAAACCAATATATGCAGCTAATACACCACCAGCAACCGTTGCCATTCCACCAACCATCACCAACAAAATTTCTGACCGAGTCATCTTTTCAAGATATGGCTTGATCAATAAAGGCGCTTCCGTTTGTCCCAAAAATATATTACCTGCAATAGATAAACTTTCAGCACCAGAAATACCTAATAATTTGGTTAATAATTTAGCCATTCCTTTTACTACAATTTGGATAATTCCGAGATAGAATAAAACAGAGGTCAATGCAGAAAAGAAAATAATGGTAGGAAGTACTTGAAAAGCAAAGATAAATCCGTAAGAATCGACATTCATCAAATCACCCAGTATAAATCGACTTCCCTCAATAGTATAATTTAACAACGCAACAAAACCTTGCCCAACCCACTCAAAAAAGCCAGAAATAAAGCTCAAATCTATACGTGAATCTCCAACATTGAAACCAATTTTATCACCTTTAAGGATACCGATAGCTAGGAAAAGTTGAATCCCAAGTCCAGTAGCAACTGCTTTCCAATTAATAGCACTTCGATTGGTACTCAATAGTGTGCAGATTCCAATTAGCGTGGCCATTCCTATAATTCCACGAATGATATTCATACCGTCCATATCCTTAGTTTTCGTTTTGTTTAGTAGTAAGGTAAATATAAGAATTGAATTGCGAATAAAATATTTAAATTTGTTTCTGAAGCAATCAAAAAATTATGTCAAAGACGTTTATTGTAGGAATTTCAGGTGGAAGTGGGTCAGGAAAAACTTCTTTCATCAATCAATTAAAGGAATCTTTCTCAAAAGAAGAGATTTGCTTTATTTCTCAAGATGATTATTATCGACCAAAAGAAGACCAGCTAGAGGATGGGTTAGGTGTTACTAATTACGATCTTCCAACATCAATCAATAAAAAGGAATTTCGCAAAGATCTTGAAAAATTGATGAACGGGGAAGTGGTCGAGCGACCTGAATACACATTCAATAATGCTGAAGCAGAAGTAAAAATGTTGGTTTTTCATCCTGCACCAATCATCGTAGTAGAAGGACTCTTTATCTACCATTATAAAAAGGTAAATAAGTTGTTGGATTTAAAAGTCTTTGTTCACGCAAAAGAAAATCTTAAAATCATTCGTCGTATAAAAAGAGATCAATTGGAACGTAATTATCCACTTGATGATGTGCTCTATCGTTACGAAAATCATGTCTTACCTTCTTTCGAAAAATACATCGAACCATATATCAATGATTGTGATCTGGTGATTAATAATAATGAGGACTTTGGAATGGGGTTGGAGGTTTTGAAAGGGTTTTTTGGAAGTCGGTTAACGGGGAAGGGTTGACGGTGAATGGGTACGACGCCAGACTATGCGAATATGCTTTCGGAAACTGAACCGCAGAATATCCAACCGCAGAATGTCGAATGTCGAAGTGGAGCACGTGAACGACCAAACTTGAATTCGTTAAAATACGTGTGTACTCGCGTACTCAACTTCTACATTCTGCGGTTCCCTGTCTGCTTTGACGGCAGTCAGGCAGGCTTGTTCGATATTCTGCGGTTCATTTTCTTTTTCGCACAGTCTGACGTGAGTTCGCGTTTGCTCGCGTCGTGCCCGTTAACCGTTTACCATCAACCGTTCACCGTCTAAACTTCTCATCATTCAAAAAAGCCTCATCCGTCAAACTGTTCAAGAAATTAATCAAATCTGCTTTCTGAGTCTCTGTTAAATTAAGTGGTTGAATCAAATCACTCTTATTAAAAAAAGAAGAGCCTCCGGAATTGTAATGTTCGATTACTTGTTCCAATGTATTGATACTACCATCGTGCATATAAGGTGCGGTCACTTCAATATTTCTAAGTGTTGGGACTTTGAAAAGCGCTTCATCATTAGGATTGTTGGTCAAACGCATTCTTCCATTATCTGGATATTCATCATATAAACCATTATTTTCAAAAGCATAATTGGTTAAATTAAATCCATTGTGGCAACCACCACATCTTGTAACATCACTAAAGAACAAGTCCATTCCTCTTCTTTCTGAAGCATTTAAGGCATCTGTATTATTTTGAAACTGGAATTCATCAAAAGGACTTTCGCCAGAAATCATGCTTCTTTCAAATGTGCTAATGGATCTTGTAATCACAAATGGATCGGGCAGTCTTTCGTAAGCATCCAAACTCATCTGGACATATTCAGGATTTTCCTGCAGTTTTTGAGCGATTAATACGATGTTGTAATTAAACTCATTATGTTCTTGAATGGGAATCAAAATTTGACCTTCCAAAGTTGCAACACCGCCTTCACGTGTATAATATGGATGATAAACGACATTGGCAAGTGTAGGGGAGTTGCGAGTTCCAAGTGCTCCATTTACTCCTTTACTCACAGCTTCGATATCACTAAATGCAAATTCGGGTAAGTGGCAATTGCTGCAAGCAACCGAACTGTCGATTGACATAATTGGGTCGTAAAATAATTTTTTGCCCAATTTCCATCTTTCTTGTGTGAATTCATTTCCCTTTTCAAATTCGAAAGTTGGGAAGCCTGGTGGTATAAATAACAATGGTCTTTCAGTTTCTGGCATTGGTTCATCTCTTTCGCACGATTGCAAAAAAGTGAATGCTAGAAGAATGAAAAACCATTGTTTCATAGGTGGATTACTTACTTTTATTTTGTAACAACTAATTTTTGAGTGGCAATCAAGTCACCTGCTTCAAAAAGTTGAACGAAATAAATGCCATTTGCAAAAGTAGATAAATCCAAATATTGATCACGTGATTGCATTGTTTTAGATAGTATTTTCTTTCCAGTAAAATCTCTAAGTTGCATCGTGAAATCCCCATCATAATCCTTTAATTCGATTCTCGTATATTGAGATGCTGGATTTGGCGTGATTGTTAATACATTGTTATCAATTATAGTCTCGTTTGAAAGTGGTGAACCATCACCAGGACCAAATATATTGTCACGGAAATTTACTAGTAAATCTCTAGCTTCATCATTAAACCCATGTTCAATCAATCCATTAGACGTATCAATCCCTTTTAGTGCATTGATATAATCTGCATGAATATCAATAACGATTGGCGCAAATGAAGTTTGAGTTTGATAATACCAATTAATTTCTGGATTGGTTTCAAAATAATTATCATCTCCAAGTCCATGGATTTCATAATCACTAACAAGTCCGTCACCAGCTGCACCTTCTATGACTGCAAATTTGTAACCAGAGGTCCAACCCCAATGCATATTTGGATTTTGTGGTGCCAATGGATGATCCATGTCATAGGTAGTTGGATCCAAATGATTCAAAGATTCGTCAACTCCAATTGAATATTTAATTCCTTCAAAAGTATTGATATCTGGATTCCCTAAATGGCCGATAAAATCATGTGCAGCATCAATCAAGAAATGTTCATCAATCAAAGTTTCCATTCCGCCATCATGAATCAACTTGATATTCGAAATGTAATACTGAATTCTTTTAGCATTAAATTCATAACCTAATTCAGCAGTAGAAGTTGTGATAGGTGAGTAGTTTTCAGTTCCTAATTTGTGTTTAATGCTGAGTATTATTGGACTCTGTGCATAACTACTTATTGTAAAACTGAACAAGGTAAAAAGGAGTAATATTTTTTTCATAATGTATTTTTTTAAAGTGAAACACTCTAAGATATGAATTTAAAGAGCCACTTAAGTTAAAATTTTCTTATAAGTCTAAATCTTTGTTTTATAAAAATTCAAATTGTAAACTAACCAACAATTCTGATGTTATCCCATTGCTTGTTCAAGGTCATGAATTAAGTCTTCCACATTTTCAATACCAACTGAAAGTCGAACTAAACCATCTGTTATTCCATTTCTTTCTCGTATTTCTTTTGGAATATTGACATGGGAACTGGATGCTGGATGTAAGATTAACGTATCCACATCACCTAGGGTTGGTGCCAAAACGCATAATTTGATTCGATTCATAAAATCAATTCCTGTTTGCAAACCTCCTTTTAATTCAAAACTTAACATGCCACCAAAAGCACTCATTTGTTTCTTAGCAATATGGTGGTCAGGATGTGATTGAAGACCTGGATAATTAACAACTTCCACACGTGGATGAAGATGTAGGTATTCTGCGATCGCCATCGCATTGGCACAGTGTCGGTCCATTCTTAATTCCAAAGTTTTCAATCCATTATTGACCAACCATGCTTCAAAGGGACTACTATTGGTACCCAATAATTTCATAGCTTTCCATACTTGATTATGCATTCTTTCTGGATCTTTTCCAATGATGACACCAGCGATTGAATTTCCATGTCCATTCAAATATTTGGTGGTGGAATGAATCACGAAATCACAACCGAATAATAAAGGTTTTTGTAAATAAGATGTTGGAAAAGTATTGTCAACAACTGTTAGGCAGTTATATTTTTTACCCAATTTTGCTAATTCTTCAATATCTAAACATGCCAAAGTTGGATTGGCAGGCGTTTCAAAATACAACACTTTTATTTCTGGATGTTCTTTTAAATGGGTTTCTACATTGTCCAAATATTGAAGATTGGTGAGTATGGTTTCAATTCCTTTAGGTTGGAGAATTTTCAACAATAACTCTGTAGTCCCACCATATAAATTTCCTTGCGACAATATTTTATCTCCTTTGTCCAACAAACCTAATAATACCGTCGAGATGGCAGACATGCCAGAACTGGTCATAATCGCACTGGCTTCGATATCACTGCCATAAGTTTCCAGCATCGCCAATTTCTTAGCAACGGTATCAATGGTTGGATTGGCATATCGACCATAAACATGACCCTTTTCTTTTCCTGAAAAAATATCAATTCCTTGATCTATATTTTCAAATTCAAAGGAAGAAGTAGCGTAAATCGGGAGTTGATGTGGCTTAGTTGTTTTTTCATCTGCTATTTCATGGACGCAAAGAGAACCAAATCCTAATTTTTTTGACATAATTTTATTCTAGTAATTAATAGTAAGTTGATAGTATTGATACTATTTCAACAAAATTGCGAAAATTCTCATTGTAATTGTTGTTTTCTGGATTTTTTCAGATCCCGAATCAGTCTATGTACTAAGTACTAGATACTAACTACTAAATTCCGTAGATTCGCACCCACAACTGAGAAGACGGAAATGGAATCAAACGATAACGAAAATAAGGGAACTTCAAAACAGCTATTTGAACATCATCGAATAGTGGTCGATCCTGGGCAGTCGCCTTTTAGGATAGATAAATTCTTGCAATCAAAATTGCTGAAAGCTTCCAGGAATCGGATTCAAACTGCGATTAAGGAAGGAGCGGTACTCGTTAATGAAAAAACGATTAAGGCCAACTACAAAGTCAATCCAAATGATGTTATAACCATCCGTTTTCCGGAAGAGCCGCGAGATCCTCATGTGGTGGTTGGAGAAGATATACCTTTAGATATCCGATATGAAGATGATGATTTGATGGTTGTTTACAAACCAGCTGGTCTGGTGGTGCATCCAGGTGTTGGAAATTATACAGGAACGTTGGTGAACGCATTGAAATTTTATTTTGATAATGCAGAATTACCTGTCAAAGATGGAAATGTCGCTAGTCGTGCTGGTATTGTTCACAGAATTGATAAGAACACAACAGGTCTAATGTTGGTGGCCAAAACAAAAGAAGCGATGACGCATTTGGCAAAGCAGTTTTTTGACCACACCATTGATCGAAAATATGAAGCATTGATTTGGGGAGAATTGGATAATGATGAAGGTACAATTGAAGGTCATATCGGCCGACATCCAGGTCATCGATTGAAGCAAGCAATATTTGAAGATGGAGAACATGGAAAACATGCGATTACGCATTTTAAAGTACTAGAACGTTTGTATTATGTTAGTTTAGTTGAATGTGTTTTGGAAACAGGACGTACACATCAGATACGTGTACACATGAAGCATATGGGAAATCCAGTGTTCAATGATGATAAATATGGTGGTGATAAAGTGGTAAAGGGGACCGTATTTACCAAATACAAACAGTTTGTTGCCAATTCCTTTAAAATAGTTCCGCATCACGTTTTACATGCTAAAATGATTGGCTTCGAACATCCAACTACAGGTAAAAGAATGGAATTTGAATGTCCACGGCCAGATAATTTTGAGGAATTGTTAAACAAGTGGAGAAGTTATTTAGAAGGAAGAAAAACTTTAATGTAACCCATGACTTTAGCTGAAAGAATTGACTTGTTGGTATATTTAGGTGAATATTTGCAAACCAATAATGAGCAATTGGAAACCTTGCTGAGGAAAAGTTATCATCACAATCCTTGGTTTACTAATGAGAATTACAACAAAGCAATAAAAGCGCTTACTACCTCTTTTCTTCAAAGAGATAAATTAGAAGAATGGGTAGCTGCCTATGATTTTGATAAAACTGATGGTGGTAAATCAATCGGTTTAATTCTGGCAGGCAACATCCCATTAGTAGGTTTTCATGATGTTGTTGCTGTTTTTCTAACAGGACATTTTTCAAAAATAAAAATTTCTGATAAAGATCAATTTGTGCTTCCACATCTAATTGAAGTGATGACAGCAAAAGACAATCGAATGAAAGATCGGGTGACTTTTGTTGAAAGACTAAAGGATTTTGATGGAGTGATTGCCACTGGAAGTAATAATACCGCACGATATTTTGAAGCTTATTTTGGAAAATATCCGAATATCATTAGAAAGAATAGAACCGCAGTTGGTGTGTTGGATGGTAAAGAAACAGCGGATGAAATTTTTGAATTAGGAAAGGATATTTTTAATTACTTTGGTTTAGGTTGTCGCAATGTTTCCAAAATTTTTGTTCCGAAAGATTACAATTTCGATTTGTTTATGGAGACGACTCATAAATTTAACGACTTAGCCAATCACAATAAGTACAAAAATAATTTCGACTACAATTTTACGCTTTATATCTTGAATCAACGATATCATTTAAACAATGGCTGTATCTTGTTGGTGGAAGATAAATCTCTTCATTCTAGAATTGCAAGTTTGCATTACGAATTTTATGACAATAAACTAGACCTTCAGAAAAGATTGACAGAAGACCAAAATGAAATCCAATGTGTAGTTTCCAATTCAAAATTTGAAGATGTCTCCAATTTTAATTTTGGACAAGCTCAAAAACCAGGTTTGATGGATTATGCAGATGGAGTGGACTCGATTGAATTTTTGTTGACTTTATAATTTCCCTAAATGACTAGACAAGAGAGAGCTGATAAAATCGCAATTATCCTAAAAGATCTTTATCCTGAAACACCAATTCCACTTGACCATACGGATGAATACACCTTGTTGATTGCGGTCCTATTATCAGCACAGTGTACCGATAAGCGAGTCAATATTGTCACTCCATCTTTATTTGCGAAAGCGGATAATCCAACGGATATGATCAAGTTATCTATCGAAGAAATTCGAGAAATCATCAAACCATGTGGACTTTCTCCTCAAAAATCAAAGGCCATTTGGAATTTGTCAAATATATTGTTAGATAAACACAATGGAGAAGTTCCAAATACATTCGAAGACTTGGAGGCGCTTCCAGGAGTTGGGCACAAAACAGCTTCTGTTGTGATGTCGCAAGCATTCGGAGTTCCGGCTTTCCCAGTAGATACGCATATTCATCGATTGGCCTATAGATGGATGCTAAGTACAGATAAAAGCGTTGAGAAAACAGAAAAGGATTTGAAAAAAGTATTCCCAAGAGAAGAATGGAATCAGTTACATTTGCGGATTATTTTTTATGGTCGAGAATATTGTCCTGCTCGTGGGCATGTTGTGGAGGATTGTCCTATTTGTAAGGAATATGGACGGAAGCATATGAAAAGGTAGTGCTTTCTTGTTCAGGCGACTTCAGTCGCCTAATGAAAAGTTTAGAATGAACCTACTCTAACGGCGACAGAAGATCGCCGGAACTGGTCAGGCGACTTCAGTCGCCTTTTTTAGATTATTGATAGAACCTACTCTAAGGGCGACTAAAGATCGCCCGAACTGAACTTTAAAACGGATATCCAATCGCCAAATTGAAATTTGTAATATCAATTAACCTTTCGTTTTTCCAATTTCTCATCTGCCAATGTTTTCCATTTTCATCAGGATAAGGTAATCTCATTTTCATACCCATATCAAAACGTAGAATAAAATATTGAATATTGAAACGAAGGCCATAACCAGCGCCTACTGCCATTTTGTTGATAAAATTTCCATCTAATTTTGAACCAGGTCGATCGCTGTCATCAAAAGTAAATATATTTCCAGCATCTAAAAATAAAGCGCCTTCAAAATACCAATAAATAGGAAAACGATATTCCAAATTGAATTCCATTTTGAAATCACCAGTTTGATAATAAGAAAATGTATTCGCAACATCAGGATCTACATAGCTTCCCGGACCTAATTCTCTAATTCTCCAAGCTCGAATAGAAGTTGGTCCACCAACAAAGAACTGTTTTACATAAGGGACTTCTTCAGAAGGGCGAAAAGGTCGTGCAATTCCAATGTTAGCACGCATTGCAAATTGCTGATTTAAACCAATTTTATAAAAACGCCGGGCTTCAATGTCAAGATTAATATAATGATAAAACAAAATAGTATCTAACAATCCAGTTGCATTGTCAGTATATTGTATTTGAAAAGGTTTGTCTAACCCATTAATCGCTAAATTCAACAATCCAACTTCAGCACCTGACTGTTCTACCGAGGCTCTAAAATAGAAAGGAGGACTCAAACCGTCAGTAGGTGCACTATAGGTGTATGTAAAATCTTTCAACAAAATACCAGTGAAAAACTGACGTCCGAAACTTTCTTTCAAAAACGTATTGTTCAAAAGAATAGTGTCGAATCTTGCTTCTGTTTTCGGACTAAAATAATTGACACCAAAATGATTTAAAGATAATTGATGTCCCGATCGCAAGTTTAAAGAATAACCTAAGAAATTGGCGTTAAATAAATTGTGAGACCTAAATTGAAATTGTGCTAAATAATTATAACTCGCAGATATTTTTGTAGTCGCATTTTCTTGCAATACTTTGTAAAATTTGTCCGAAACTAAATTGATTCGATTCATCCCTCTCCAAATTTTCAAAGGGTCAACAAAACGTGGAATTAAAAAATCAGACTCTAATTTAATATCTACTGTATTGAAAAATTGAGAACTATCTTGTGTTGCACTAAAAGGGTTGACTTCCGTTCCGATTTCAATATTATTAATCATAAGTCCAGCACTACGACGTAGATTTCTATTACGCAAATTGAAACTCACACCAGTACCTATCAACGTGACATCATCTAAAGCGTATCTAGAGTTATTTAAATCTACATTATAACCGATGACGTATTTTTTAGAAGGAGTTAACATTATTTTTACATTCAACTTATTCGTTTCTAATTCATCTGGTTCAAATTTTATAGAAACAAATTTGTAAACACCCAATTCATTGAAACGTTTGGTAGTTGCATCAAAATCATTCTGTTTATACAAATCTCCAAGTTTGAAATAAATCGCTTCTTCTAATGCACTATATCTGACGCCCGAATCACTTCCTTTATGGATGTATTTGATTCCATTAATAATGGTATCCGCAGTTTCTGTGTTATCTTCTCCTGGATAATATTTGGGGTAGACCAAAATGTCTTTAATGTTGTAAGTTTGTTGAGCCGCTACATCTTCTCCAATCAAAACACTTAACAATGCATTTACTTTGTAGTTGGTACTATCACCTTCTAAGCCTCCGACGTAATTTGGAATAAAGTAAGCATATCCTTCATTACGCAATAAATCCGTAATACGATTCACCTCGAGATCATACAATTTTCCATCTACATTTTCACCAGATTTTAGATAACTCGTTTCATGATTTTTATTCAGCAACGACAAAATATTCGGATTGTCAGAATGAAATTTGATGGTATCAATTGTATAAAGATTTTTGAGATCAACATGATAATCGACGATAGATGTGTGTGCTCGATGATTGGCGGTATAACTAACTTCTGCATCATGATATCCTTTATTTCGCAAAAAATACTTCATATTTTCTGCGGTTTCTTCGGTCAATTGCTCATTATAGATTTGTGGTTTTTCTGCAAAGAATTTCTTGTACAATCTATCCATTCTGGACGTATCCTGAGGTTCATCCGTCTTGTAATAAAACCAAAGCTTGGATCGAGTTATTTTTAGAAATCTTTTGTTAGGACGTTGTTTATATAACGTCGCTAATTCATCTTTCAAGTTTCCTTTTCCTTTAATCCTTTGTTCTGCATTTAAAATAATATTGTTTTTATGGACATAGGTCTCCCCATCTTCCAAATATTTATTAGTATTACACGCAGGAAGTAAAAAGATTACTGAAAACAAGATCAATAATAATATCAGACTGTTATGGTGCGGTTTTCTAGAATACATTTAATTTAAGAACGGTTTATTATCGGCTATGATTTCCAAAAATACTATAAAATATGTTCGTTCCTTACATCAAAAAAAATTTAGACAGAAGTTTAATGTTTTTATAACAGAAGGACACAAAATTGCATTGGAACTGTTGAACTTCAAGCCAGAAATTGTTGAACATATTTATGCTACAGAAGCTTGGATTCAAACCAATCAAAAACATCTATTTACTTTTGGTGAGCAATGTGAGCTGATCACAGAAAAGGACATGGAACGGATTACAGCATTGAAAAATCCCAGTCCCGTGCTAATTGTAGCCAAACAATTTGAAAAAAAAGCAGCAGTTCAAACCGGTTTTTCCTTGTATTTGGATAATATAAAAAACCCAGGAAATATGGGCACCATAATTAGAATTGCAGATTGGTTTGGGATGGATCAAGTGATTTGCGCTCCAGAATGCGTAGAAATTTTCTCTCCAAAAGTAATTCAATCATCCATGGGATCTGTTTTTAGAATTGCTTTGAAAACTCAATCTTTTGATAATGTGGTCAATGCATATAAAGGAAAAGTCTATGGAACAGTTTTAGAAGGAACTAATGTATTCAAAACGAAAATAGAAAAGCCTGCCTTAATTGTTGTTGGAAATGAATCCAAAGGAATTGACAAATTAATTCAACAGCAACTCGATTTTAAAATTTCGATACCCGCCGCTTCGGATAGTCAAGCTGAATCTTTAAATGCTGCCATCGCCACAGGTATTATCTGTGCAGCGATTAATAATGCACCTAACAATACAACCTGATAATAAATGACCAATATCAAAAATGCACCATTAGACGAAGATCAAATTCAAAAGAGGATTGATGTGGAGGAGGAGACAGGAAGTAAAGTCCGATTTATTTTGGAATTAATTCCTATTCTATTAATTGGTGGAGCGGTTGCATTAAGGTATTTTGGTAATTCCAACTGGACGTATTTATTGACTGCTGGTGGAACGATGGCAATTGCAATCTATTTGTTTTTTTCTTGGTATGTTTTTAAAGTTTCCATTTTTACAAAGTGGGAAATATTCATGTCAGTTATCAGTGGAATTTTCTTCTCAATCAGTATTGGACTTTTAATTTCTAAATCTCTTTATTGGTATTATGTTGACGAATACATTCCAATTTTTATGTTCATGGGAATGGGATTCTCTGCAGTTTGTATTTTGTTTATGCTTTTCAATATTCGAGACAATCGAAAAAGTTTATTTTATAGAAATATTTTGGCGAGATGCCTAGTCATTGTAGCTATTTTGTTGCGGATGTATATAGGTTGAGATAACGGTGAACGGCAGACGGTTAACGGTTAACGGGTGTTACGCGGGGCACACGTCAGACTGTGCGAATATGCTTTCGGAAACTGAACCGCAGAATATCCAATCGCAGAATATCGAATGTCGAAGTAGAGTACGTGGACAATTAAGCATGAAATTCGTTAATATACGTGTATACTCGCGTACTCAACTTCTAC
>CALDGQ010000112.1 GCA_937941765.1 uncultured Saprospiraceae bacterium | reverse complement strand
CTTTAAACTTTTTGCATAAGCTGGAAACATAATTCTAATTTTTGAGGGTTTTTTACAATCAAAATAAAATTTATTTCTTCTTTTTTCACATCTATAAAAATCATATAATTCTTTTGCAGCCGATTCGTGATAATTGACAGGGTTGGAAACCTTTGGCTCGCGAACTCACGAGATGAAGGTTTTCAACCTCTCATCCCTGGTATTTCCCTAAATTTTCAACAAAGCCTTCGCATTTGCAATAGCAGAATCAGGCGGTGGACTTCCACTCAACATCGTCGCAATAGCACGAATCCGCTCGTCCTCATTCAATTCTTTCAATCTAGTATAAGTACGATCTCCTTTCGTTACTTTATAAATAAAATAATGTAAACTCGCTGTTACGGCAATTTGAGGAGAATGTGTAATTACCACAATTTGATGATGCTTAGATAATTTTCTTAAAATCGCACCCATCTTTATGGCTACATCACCAGAGACTCCTATATCTATCTCATCAAAAATCAATGTCGGTAATGGAATTGCACTTGCAACCAATGATTTGGTACATAAAGTTAAACGAGATAATTCTCCACCAGAAGCGACATCTTTAATAGGTAAAAATTTCGATCCTTTATTTGGCGAAAAAGTAATTTCAACATTGTCCATCCCACTTGAAGATAATGCTTCTAATGGAGTCACTTCTACTTGCACTTGTGCATGCTTCATTGACAATTGAACTAACATTTTGTTGACGTTTTCTGCAAATTTCGGTGAAACTTCTTTTCTCTTTTTAGATAATTTCGTAGCCAGCTTTTTTAACTCAGTTTCGGACTTGACAATTTGTTTTTCCAAACTTTCAATCTCCGCACTTAAATCACCAATCGCATTGAGCTGTTCATTTAAAGTATTTTGAACTTCTAATAATGCTGCATCTGTTTTGACATGATGTTTCGTCTGCAACTTATAAATGAAGTCCAATCGTTCTTGAATTTCTAACAAACGTTGTGGATCGTGCTCGGTGTCTTCGCCGATACTATTAAATTCTTCTGCAATATCTTCCAACTCAATGATGATACTGTCAAATCGTTCGGTGGAACCCTCTAGTTTTTTATAAACCTTTTTGACATCCGCTAATGAATGTGCAATCGTACGTAACTGTGGAATCAAAGCATTTTCATCTTCGACTAATAAATTGTACGCGGAAGCTGTTTTAGACTTGATACCATCCGCATTTCTGAGTTGATTCAAACTACCTTCCATCGTCGCTTGTTCTCCTGCAATCAATCCAAGGGTATTGAATTCTTCTAATTGAAAACGAAGAAAGTCGGATTCTTTTGAAGAATTGGCATTGCGTTCAACAAGCGTATTGAGTTGTTTTTTATCAGACTGATATTTTTTATAAGTTTTTTGATATTTCGCCAACAAGTCATCATTATCAGCAATCGCATCAATCATTCTCAATTGAAAAGAAACATTGTGAATATCGAGGTTGTCAAATTGCTGATGCAAATCAATCAAACTACTACTCAACTTTTGAAGCACTTTTAAATTGACAGGCGTGTCATTGACGAAGGAACGAGATTTTCCCGAAGGTGTAATTTCTCGGCGGACAACAACTTCATCGTCATAGTCCAATTCATACTCATCAAAAAAAGGTTGGATATTGTATTTGGCCACTTGGAAAATTCCTTCGATAATACACTTGTGTTCTGCATTATAAAACACTTTGGTATCCGCTCGATTTCCCATAATCAAACCAAGAGCTCCAAGTAAAATGGATTTTCCTGCACCAGTTTCTCCAGTGATGACGGTTAAATTATCTGAAAATGAAATTTCCAGATCTTCAATAATGGCGTAGTTTTTAATCAGAAGGCGTTGTATCATAGTAACTTAGCTTGCCGTGATAAGGCGTTTTTTCAAGACTGCTAATTTACGAGTTACAAACTATTTCAAAGCGGTTTTGACTAATTATTCATTAATGACTTAATTAGGTTTTGCTCTGTTACATATGGAGTTTGTGCTCCTTTTAAGGATATCGCTTTATTTATATCTTTTAAAGCAGATGGATAATCACCTAACGCTCGTTTGGTAATCGCTCTTTCATACAACATTTCTGCGTTATTGGGTCTCAATTTTAAGTAAGCATTGTAGTCAGCAAGGGCTTTGTCAAATTGCTGAGATTGATTAAAAAGTAGGGATCGTTGCATATATCCATTCTCATAAGTTGGATCTGTTTCAATTCCTTTGTTGAAATCAGCAAGTGCTTGTTGCAAATTTCCTTGAGAAGCATGAGCAGCACCTCGATTGATCCAAGCTTCGGTAAGTGTTGGGTCAATTTTAGTGGCAATGTCATAGTCCTTGATGCATTCAGTTGTTTTTCCAACATCAAAAAATAGCTTTCCTCGGCTATTAAATAAAGTGGCTTTGGAAGGATTTATTTCAATTGCTTTGTTGTAATCTAACAATGCTTTGTTGAATTGTTTGTTGTCTCTATAGTAAAATGCACGATTGCTCCAAGGAGTCGTTGTTTGCTTTTCTGTTTTCAAAACATTACTCCATAAAGTTTCTCCATTTTTCCAAGTCTTATTTTGCTGCCATGTCATTCCAGAAAATAACAGTAAGTAGGCACCAATACCAGCGCTCATGAATGTTTGCATGTTTGGTTTCAATTTGATAAAATAATCAAAAGCATATCCAACGATAAAAAACAATCCAAAATAAGCAATGTATGTAAATCGATCTGCCAAAAATCCCTGTCCAGCACTCAATACTTGTAACAAAAACATGATGTTGAAAATGAAGAATATCATTCCAAATACTACAGCAGTCATTTGCTTTTTATAGGCCATTAATATACCTCCAAGTATCGCAACAATTCCAAATGGAGCGACATAAAACATGCCATCAATCGCTTTCGGATATGGATACAAACACGACATTTTATATGGGAAAACAAATTTGACCAAATAGACTATAAAGGAGTAAGCTCCCACTAATAATCTTTCAAACATGGTGTAGTTGGTTGCATCATCCAATGAACTATTTTCTGCCAAAAAGAAAATTCCCATTAATCCAAAAAGTAAGGATAATCCGAAAAATGGCACTTTTTCCATCAGTAATTTCATGCTAATTGGCCTTTTGAAATAATAATCCAAAGCCAACATAGATAACGGAAGAGAAACTGCTTGTATTTTTGAAAACAACGCAATTACGAATAAAACAACAGTGAATATGAAGTACTTTTTTGCTTTTTCTTCGCTGAGAATATATTTGATATAAGTAAAAATAGCTCCGAAATAAAATACGCCTAATAACACATCTTTTCGTTCCGTAATCCATGCAACGGATTCTACACGCATAGGATGGATTCCAAATAACAAAGCAGCTACAACAGCAGCAGGTGTACTGATTTTCATCATCAATAAAATGCGGAAAACGAGTAGGGTAGTAATCAAATGTAAAATCAAATTATTAACATGCATCGGTGTTGCATCTAATCCAAATAGGTGTTTTTCTATCGCAAAAGTAAAAATCGGAAGTGGGTTGTAGTTGCCAATAACAGTCCCAGTTTTAGGATTGAAAATCCGTTTTACGTTCTCGACTGTAAAGCCATCTAAATTCACATTTTCCAAAATATTGACATCGTCATCCCAATTGACAAATTCGTTTTGTAAAGAAGGAATAAATGCGATAAATGTGACAACCAGCACAATGGCCAATCCCCTTAGTTGTTGTTTGTTTTTCCAAAAAGAAATCGTTTTAACAACTTTCTTTTTCTTAATTCCTTTTTTGACTGACTTTTTCTTGGCTTGCTTGAATGCTACATTGGAGGCCATATTGCAATAATCGATTGGTTATTAGGATAATGTATTATCATTATTACTAATGCAAAAACTGCTCCTAATTAGGGAGTTAGATGGGTTTGTGATGGTGATTTGTGACGTTGGTTTTGTTGATGATGCCGTGGCCAAGAGGTTGGAAACCTTTGGCTCGCGTACTCACGAGATGAAGGTTTCTAACCTCTCATCATTGGTTCCGAACGCCAAGAGGTTGGAAACCTTTGGCTCGCGTAGGAGTATGTAAGTGCTTGTGCGAATACACGAATGAACTTGAGAATGCTCCGATAGGAAGGTTTTTAACCTCTCCGCCACACTTCAACTAAATCCCAATACAGACCTCAACTAAACCCTTTTCACTTGGCTCTAAACTAACTATACACTTAACACCCAATTTTTTCAATTGAGTCTGAGTAGTCCCACCAATAGCAATCACTCGCTGACCTTGCTTTAAATCATATTTAGAAAAATAAGCTTGTACATTCAATGGACTAGTAAAAACCAAAATGTCAAAATGAGGTAATGAAATTTCCGATTTAATAACGTTGTCATAAACAATCAAATTCGTCACTCTAATTTGACCATCCAAAATTCTTTGAACTGATTGCTTTGATTGTTTTGCTTGAACGAAAGTAACTGGATCTCCAGCTGCAATTTCGTAAAAATAAGCGGCCGTCTTTTGTGGATGTCCAGTACCGGTGAAATAAGGTTCCTCATCAATATAAGATTCGATAACGGCAGCGGTAGCTGGCCCCATAGCTGCACATCGATATGGAAAAGGAATGATGTTTTCTAATTTTTGATATTGTTGAAAGAAAAAGTGAACACCATGTTGACTATAGAAAAATAACCAATCTGTGTATGGTTTTTCATCGAAAGGAATCAATTCGAAACTTAATAAACGCTCGCCGTGCACTTCATAACCAGCTTCAGTCATTTCTTTCAAAAAAATACTGTCAACAGCAAGATTACGGGAAATAAATACTTTCTTCAAATTAATCGAGTTCTAAAGCATTCGCTTGTAATAGTTTGAAAAAACAAAGTGCAGTCGCTTTGACATCTTCTTTAGCATTTCCAGCATTTTCATATTTGGATTTGAAAATGACTCGGAATAGTTCTGCTTGAGATGGCCATTTGTATCTACCGAATTTACCCGGCAATTTGCAATAATGGGTACTTTCTACCATCAAGGAATACCAATCGGATAACGCGACTTTATTGGGCATGTTAGCGCGATGCATTTCGGCACCGACCACCTTTCCATCCAATCCATAATTGTGGACAATGACATATTTGGCTTGATCGATCGCCTTAGCAAATTTTTCCATTACTTCTTTGACAGGAACGCCTTTCTCCATCGCTTCTTTTTGTGCTTCTTCATCTTCAATTACAAATCCATTGGGTTTGATAATGACATGTTCATCAATGGTCAATTCTCCTTTCTCGTTGTACATCAAATAGGCAAATTTTACCAATCGCGGCCAATTGAAAACATTGTCTGCTTCTGCTTTCCAGTCTTTTGGTTTTCCTGCGACATCGCAGTCGAAAAAAAGGTACATGGTTTTTAAAGTTTCTTTGTTAATGTATTGTTGCTTGAAGCGTCTTCGCTTCAGAAGCCAATTTTTGGTGTAGATTTTTAGTGTATAGTTTAAAGTGGCTTCCCTCTAAGGTGGAAATTTATTTTGTAGTTGCTTGAAGCGTCCTTGCTTCAGAGGCTAAATCTCTAGACAGCATCTGAAGCGGAGACGCTTCAAGCAACATACTTTAAGTCCTCCTCGCGAAACAAGATCCACTTTAAACTTTACACTATATCACTGCACTTTCTTCAAATCCTCCACAATCAATTCCGCCAAATTATGAAAAGTACTCGAAGATCTTCTCGTTATTTTCAAAGGTTTATCCGCATCGGTTGCATAATTTGCCCAAACATGATAATTGTTGCTATGATCTTTTTTGCAATAAACACCTAATGGAATATGACAACCGCCACCAATTAATTTCATCACTTTTCTTTCAACATTGGTGGACTGACTGACTTCAGAATGATGCAAGTGTTTCAAAATTCTTCTAATCTCAACAGCATCCTTACATGCTTGATATGCTAGCACACCTTGTGCAGGTGCAGGCACAAATTCTCTCGGATCCAATTCAACTACTTCAAAAGCGGATAGGTCCAATTCCAACCGGCTAACTCCGGCAGCTGCCAATACAATTGCATCAAATCCATCTTCTTGCAACTTGCGAATTCTAGTCGGAACATTTCCTCGGATATCTTTTATGGTCAAGTCACTCCTGAAATGAGACAATTGTGCTTTTCTTCTGGCCGAACTGGTTCCTACAATTGCATTTTGGGGTAACTTCAGTGTCTCATTTTCGTCGACTTTGTCTTTGTTAATCAACAACCAATCAGCGGGATTGGCGCGATTAGAAACAGCAGATATAACCAATCCTTCTGGAGATTCAGTAGGTAAGTCTTTCATTGAATGAACTGCAAAATCAATATCACCTCTTAGTAGTGCATCTTCCAATTCTTTGGTGAAAAATCCTTTGCCTTCAATTTTATCAAAACTGAGATGCTGAATTTGGTCTCCTTTGGTTTTGATAATTTGCAAATTGGCTTCAATACCAATCTTTCTCAGTTCTGCTTTCGCAAAATTGGCTTGCCACAAGGCTAATTTACTACCACGTGTGCCGATAGTAAGTGTTTTCGTTGTAATGTTATTTTCTGACAAAATTGCTTTTGGTCAAAGATAATTATGGGTCTGTCTATTTTCGTTAGAAATGCATAAAAATTTATAAATGTTTGTGCATCAGTTCATAAAATAGTGTCTTCTTTTAGAAATATTGAACTTTTATGAATAAGAATTTGTTGGTAGACATCATTTTGGCATACTGAAACGATATATATAGTAGTTAATTAGAAGTAATCTCAATATAACCACCATTTTGAAAACAACCGTAATTAGTACTTTTGCCCTATGATAATAACAGCCAAAGAACTTAGCAAGATATTAAGTGGAAGCGTAGAAGGAGATCCAAATGTTAAAGTGGATCGTCCAAGTAAAATAGAAGAAGGAGGTGAAGGTACCATCTCATTTCTCGCCAATCCCAAATACGAATCATTCGCATATACGACTACGGCTTCTATTATTTTGGTCAGTAAAGATTTCCAACCAGCAAAACCTATCAGTGCAACTTTAATTCGTGTAGAGGATGTATATTCCTGTGTAGCTTTGTTGTTGGATAAATTTGGGAATAAAGTAGAAGTAAGCCAAGAAGGAATTTCGGATCAAGCTTTCGTTCATCCAGATTCGAATATTGGAAATAATGTTTCTATTGGTTTATTTTCAATTATCGAAAAAGGAGCAACCGTAGGAACTAATTGTACAATATACCCGCAAGTTTACATTGGAAGAAATGTGAAAATGGGGAAAAATGTAACGTTGCATCCTGGTGTCAAAATTTATCATGATTGTGTTATTGGTGACAATTGTATTTTACATTCAAATGTCGTTATTGGAAGTGATGGTTTCGGATTTGCTCCGACAGAAGATGGTAGTTTTAAAAAAATACCTCAGTTAGGAAATGTTGTGTTGGAAAATGAAGTTGAAATCGGTGCAAACACTGTTGTGGATAGAGCAACTATGGGCACAACATTGATTGAAAAAGGAGTAAAGCTAGATAACCTTATTCAAATAGCGCACAATGTCGAGGTGGGACAAAACACTGTCATTGCTGCTCAAACAGGTATCGCTGGCAGTACCAAAGTAGGGGAGAATTGTATGATTGGTGGTCAAGTTGGTATTGTAGGACACATCACGGTTGCTAATGGTACCAAAGTACAAGCACAAAGCGGAATTGCTTCCAAAGTAAAAAAAGAAAATACCTCATTATTTGGATCACCTGCGATTCCATATTCCAACTATTTAAGATCTTATACAGGTTTTAAACAACTACCTGATTTGATCAAAAAAATAAATGACCTCGAAAAACAAGTCAAATCTTTATCTGAAAGCTCGGATATGAACAAAACCGAGTAATATTCCTGCTTGATGCTTTCTTAAAAAGTGTATCTTAGAGCGAATTTACCGAAAGCACAAACCGATCGGATGAAGCAACATACTATTAAGAAGGAAGTCTCTGTAAAAGGAATAGGTCTGCATACTGGTAAAAAGGTCAAAATGACCTTTAAACCAGCACCTACCAACTATGGCTTTAAGTTCCAAAGAATTGATTTAAAGGATTCGCCTATCATAAGTGCGGATGTTAACAAGGTTGTATCAACTAATAGAGGAACCACCATCAAAAATGGGGACGCGCAGGTAAGTACGGTAGAACATACCCTTTCTGCTTTAGTTGGTCTCGCAGTAGATAATGTACTCATTGAAATCGATGGACCAGAAGCACCAATAATGGATGGCTCCGCTATTCAAATTTTGGAAAAATTGGAGTCTGCAGGGATTGAAGAGCAAGATGCGAATAGAGAATATTTTGAAGTTGAAGAACCAGTCACTTATAAGGATGAATTAACGGGTACAGAATTAACGGCTTACCCAGCAGATCATTATGAAGTAACAACGATGATTGATTTTAATTCGCCAGTTTTAGGTCATCAATATGCTTCTCTCGAAAATATTGCCGATTATAAAAAAGACATTGCACCTTGTAGGACTTTTGTTTTCCTTCACGAACTTGAACAATTGCTAAATATGAATCTCATCAAAGGAGGAGATTTGGATAATGCCATTGTGATTGTTGATAGAAAAATGAGTCAATCAGATTTGGATGATCTTGCCAAGAAATTGGAAAAACCTTCTATCAAAGTTGAAGAAACAGGAATTCTAAATACGATCAAACTTCGGTTTGAAAATGAACCTGCTCGGCATAAGTTATTAGATGTTATTGGTGATTTGGCTTTAGTTGGTAAACCAATTAAAGGAAAAATCGTTGCCAAAAAACCAGGCCATACTTCTAATATCGAATTTGCAAGAATACTTAGAAAATTATATCAAGAGCAACGAAAGTTAAAAGGAAAACCTAAGTATGACCCAACAATAGAACCGATCAAAAACGTTATAGAGTTAGCAAAGATGTTACCGCATCGGTACCCATTTTTACTCGTTGATAAAATAATTGAACTTGAAGATAATTATGTGGTTGGCGTAAAAAATGTGACTTTTAACGAACAATTCTTCCAAGGTCATTTTCCAAACAATCCAGTAATGCCTGGTGTTTTGCAAATTGAAGCAATGGCCCAAACAGGTGGCATTTTAGCATTAAACCAAGTAGATGATCCTGAAAATTGGGATACCTATTTTATAAGAATTGATAGCGCAAAATTTAAACACAAAGTGGTTCCAGGTGATACAATGATTATTAAAATGGAATTGCTTACACCTATTAGAAGAGGTATCTGTCATATGCAAGGAACCGCCTACGTAGGCAACAAAATCGTTTCCGAAGCAGAATTGATAGCTCAAATTTTTAACAGAACCAAGCAATGATAATCAATAACACTACTTTTCAAAATATTCATCCTAATGCTAAGATTGGTAACAATGTTAAAATCGGATCCTTTGTTACAATCGAAGAAGATGTAGTCATTGGTGATAATTGTGAAATTCATCCTAATGTAGTTATTCAGAATGGAGTCAGAATGGGAACAGGATGCAATATTTTTCCGGGAGCAATTGTCGGATCTATTCCACAAGATCTGAAATACAATGGCGAATACACTTTGTTAGAAATTGGTAATAATGTAACCATCCGAGAATATTGTACCATCAATAAAGGAACCAAAGCAAATGGAACCACTAAGATAGGAGACAATACGCTCGTCATGGCTTATGTACATATTGCACATGATTGTGTGATTGGAAGCAATTGTATTTTGGCCAATTGTGTCAACTTAGCTGGTCATATTGAAATCGGTGACAAAGCAATCTTAGGCGGACTTTCTGCCGTTCACCAATTTGTAAGAATCGGAGACAATGTCATGGTAGGCGGTGGCTCACTAGTTAGAAAAGATGTACCTCCATATATCAAAGCAGCAAGAGAACCTTTAAGTTATGCTGGTGTCAATACAACTGGATTGAAACGAAGAGGGTTTGATGCCGATACGATTCACACCATTCAAGATATTTATAGGATCCTTTACATCCGTGGGTACAATACTTCACAAGCCATTCAAAAGATAAAAGATTCAATTCAGGAAATTCCTGAGAAAAATAATATCCTTAATTTTATTGAAAAAGCAGATAGAGGTATCATCAAAGGATTCCGCCAACTTAATGGTCGCTCCAGTGGAAGCAAAACTGCATAAAGTTTCCAAGAAGTATCGGTTCGAATGGATCTTAAAGAATATCTCCACAAACTTTATTGCTGGAAATCAATACGCCATTCTCGGTCCCAATGGGTCTGGTAAATCTACCTTCCTAAAAATTGTTTCTGGACACCTTTCTCCTTCCAAAGGTAAAATCGAATTTCTTTCAAATAATCAGCCAATCGAAGTCGACAATGTATACAAAGAAGTGAGTATCGCAGCTCCGTACGTTGAGTTAATTGAAGAATTCACTTTGCAAGAAGCATTGTCCTTTCATAAAAATTTTAAGCCATTTGTTAATAATGCTACGGTTGCGGAAATGATTGCATTGATGGAATTGGAAAAATCAAAAGACAAAGAAATCAAGTACTTCTCTTCTGGAATGAAGCAACGTGTAAAATTATTGTTAGCTATTTGCTCTCAATCTCGTCTGCTTCTCTTGGATGAGCCTACTACGAATCTAGACCAAAAAGGTATTGATTGGTACCTCAATTTAATTCAAGCTAATTTAAAAGATCGGATAACAATTGTTGCTTCTAATGCTGCGGTGGATTATGGGTTTTGTAAGGAAAGGTTGGATATCATGGATTATAAATAAGATCAGACGTTTTTTTTACCACAAAGATCAGATCACATAAGATCACCTAAGATACAAAGAACACAAAGGATCTCGTAAGTAGAATGTTGCATAATGAACAAGTCCCAACGGGACGATATAATTTAAAAGAATGGTGCTAACCGTTCGACCCAAAAGACCTAGATTGGATTTACCACTAAGGCACTAAGGCACTAAGGCACTAAGGCACTAAGGCACTAAGGCACTAAGGCACTAAGGCACGAACAAGTCCCAACGGGACGACATAATCTTAAAGAATGGTGCTAACCGTTCGACCCCAAAAACAAAAAAAAGGCAGATAGTATAAATTCCTATCTGCCTTTTCAATTCTAACCGTCCGACATCCGACCCAATCAAATCTCATCACGCAACCTAGCCAACTCACTTTTCAAATTTCTCAATTTAGAAAGTACTTTTTGTTGTTTAACAGCGGAAGATTTATTGTTACGAATTTCTTTCTTCGCACCTTTTAAAGTAAATCCTCTTTCTTTTACAAGATTGTAGATCAAGCCGAGTTGCTCGATATTTTGTTTTGTGAAACGACGATCTCCTTTACTATTCTTATAAGGTTTTAGGATATCAAATTCGGATTCCCAAAATCTAATTAAAGATTTAGAAACGGTGAACATTTCCGATACTTCGCCGATTGTGTAATACCTTTTGGTAAGTTCTTCTGTTTTAGTGATCATGGTATGTGTAGTATGTTTTGATACTGAGTTAACAGTAAAAATATAGGTACCCAAAGTAATATATTATCGCCTAATGACAAAGAACTAAAGCAGTCAATTTGTTAATTGTGGAAAAATAATTTTTGTAAAACGCTCGGAAGGCTTCGAGAAAAAAATAAGGTGGGAGTAAAGAAATTTAAGATCTTGATGAAAACGCTCGGAAGGCTTTGAGTTATAAATAAAAGAGGGAAAACTAAGATTGAAATCCATGGATAATAAAGAAAATGAGCCTTTAGAGCGTTCGTGGAAATTCATAAAAAAAAGCCGCAACATACGTTGCGACTTTCTCATTTATTTGTCAGTGTGATTTAATTCAAATTAGTCAAATGATTGATTTGCGATACTTGCCATGTCAACCAATTGCTGATATTCTTCAGGAGATAAGCCATCCATACAATAATCAATCGGATTCACTTTTCTTCCTTTATAAATTACTTCATAATGTAAATGTGGAGCAGTTGACAATCCTGTTGAACCAACTTTTCCAATGACTTGACCTCTCTTAATTTTCTGTCCTTTCTTCACATCAAACTCACTCAAGTGGGCATACATCGTTTTGTATCCATAACCGTGGTCTATAACGATATGCTTTCCATATCCACGTTTATGTGTCAATACTTTGACTACTTTTCCATCTCCGGATGCTTGCACTGCTGTACCTTTTGGACAAGTAAAATCAATTCCAGCATGCATTTTTCTACGTTTCAAAATCGGATGAATTCTCATTCCAAATCCTGAAAGTGATTTAATACTTCTTTTCAACCTATCAGAACGTACTGGAGTCAATGCTGGAATAGATGCCATCATTGTTTCCTTATCTTTTGCAAGTGCTGCAATTTCATCCAAAGACTTAGACTGTAAGGTCATTTGTCTTTTAAGTTTATCCATTTTCTCTTCTGTTGTGATTAGAAGAGCGCCTGTATTCTTATAATTGACTAAGTTGCTATAACGATCAGCTCCACCAACACCACCATTCCAAACATCATCATCAATCGGATCCATACCAAACATCATTCTATGTACACTTGCATCTCTATCTTGAACATTGGCCAATACTTTTGATAAGTTGTCCAACTGATTATTCAATGCCATGTACTTATATTCCATTTGCTCAATCTCTCGCATCAACGCCTTTTCTTTAGGAGAAGGAAAATAAGCAAGTGTAATGAACATGAGAATCATAGAAGAAACTATAATTGCAGATGCAATTCCAAGTACTTTGAAAGCCTTGGTCTTAAACGTTTCTTCAATTTTCTCGTAACGCAAAGTCTGCGTATTGTAAACAAATTTTTCTTTAAACATGTGATTGTTTTCGTTCAACAAAATAAGCTACCTTTGCGGCTTAATAGTTAGTTGTGTTTTCATAGCTTATTTAGAACGCTTTTTTAAAGCTCGCCAAAGGTAAAATCGAATAGACTAAACTCAAAAGATTATCGCTTAAATTTATTTAACGGTATTATCAAAATGATTCAATTTTCACCAATTCGGGCGAAATTACACAATAAATATGCACAAATAACTGATTAGTAATCAAATAGTTAAATAAATATTTTTCATATAATATGTTTTAAAATGTAAAATGTCCCCCAAACAAGGCATTTTACATCTATCAAATCAAGTAATATAAAAGAGATATTATGATGACTGCCAAAGAAATACGTCAAAAATTTTTAGATTTTTTTGAAAAAAAGAAGCACAAAATCGTGGCTTCCGCACCGATTGTGAATAAAGATGATCCAACTTTGATGTTTATCAATGCCGGAATGAATCAATTCAAAGATTATTTTTTGGGTAATAAAGAAATTGTCAACCCGAGAATTGCTGATACTCAAAAGTGTCTTCGAGTTTCTGGAAAACAAAATGACTTGGAAGAAGTTGGGATTGATAGTTACCACCACACCATGTTTGAAATGTTGGGGAATTGGTCTTTTGGAGATTACTTCAAAGAAGAAGCTATTGAGTGGGCATGGGAATTATTGACGGAAGTATATGGTTTGGATAAAGACCGTTTATACATAACTGTCTTTGAAGGAGATAAAGGAGATGGTTTAGAAGCAGATGATGAAGCAGCAACTCTTTGGAAAAAATATGTCCCTGCAGAAAGAATCCTTTATTTTGATCGCAAAGATAATTTCTGGGAAATGGGTGACACTGGACCGTGTGGACCTTGTTCAGAAATTCATATCGATTTGCGTGATGATGAGGCAAGAAAAAAATCAGATGCTTCTAAGTTGGTCAACATGGACGATCCACTAGTGATCGAAATATGGAACTTAGTATTTATCCAATTCAATAGAAATGCGGCTGGGAAGTTGGAAGAATTGCCTGCAAAGCATATTGATACAGGAATGGGGTTTGAGCGTTTGACTATGGCATTGCAAAAGAAGACTTCCAATTATGATACGGACATCTTTACGCCATTTATTCATTTTATTGAAGAACTATCTGGTATTAAGTACACGTTTGATTATGATTTAAATGCGAAGTCTGATATCGCGATGCGTGTTGTTGCGGATCATGTTCGTGCCGTTAGTTTTACAATTGCAGATGGACAATTGCCAAGTAATACCGGAGCAGGATATGTGATTCGAAGAATTTTGAGAAGAGCAGTGCGATACTATTATTCTTTCTTGAATATCAACGAACCATTACTTCACAAAATGGTGCCGATGTTGGCATCAAAGTTTGAAGATGTTTTTCCAGAATTAAAATCACAAGAGGCATTTGTTTCAAAAGTAATTTTGGAAGAGGAAAAATCCTTCTTAAAAACATTAGCTGCTGGTCTTCAACGTTTCGAATCCATAAAAGTGAATAACAAAACAGTTGATGGCAATGCCGCTTTTGAATTGTATGACACTTTCGGTTTTCCAATCGATTTAACTAGATTGATTGCTTCTGAAAAAGGTTGGGAAATTGATGAAGCTGGTTTTGAAAAAGCGTTGTTAGAACAAAAAACAAGAAGTCGTGCTGATGCAGAAAAAGAGGTAGGAGATTGGACGGTTGTAAATGATGTCAAAAATATCGAGTTCATCGGTTACGATCATTTAAAAGTAGACGACGCTAAAATGGTGAAGTATCGTACGGTCATCGAAAAGAAAAAAGAACAATATCAAGTAGTCCTAAATAAAACACCTTTTTATGCAGAAGGTGGGGGACAAGTAGGGGATACCGGACTATTGTTTTTTGGCGATGAGAAAATTCCAGTTCTAAATACCAAGAAAGAAAATGACTTGGTGATTCATTTTGTGAAGAGTTTGCCGAAAGATATCAACGCTGTAGTGAAAGGAGAAGTGAATGCTGGAAAACGAAATTTGACAGAAAATAATCACTCTGCCACACACTTAATGCACGCAGCATTACGGGAAGTGTTGGGGGATCATGTTGCTCAAAAAGGTTCATTGGTTGATGATCGTTATTTACGTTTTGATTTCTCCCATTTTCAAAAAGTGACGGATGAAGAAATTGCAAAAATTGAAGCAATTGTTAACAAGAGAATTCGCCAGAATATAACTTTGCAAGAAGATAGAAATTTACCAATCGACAAAGCAAGAGCAGCAGGTGCAATGATGTTGTTTGGTGAAAAATATGGCGACGCTGTTCGTATGATTACATTTGATAAGAACTACTCCATAGAACTTTGTGGAGGCTGTCACGTAAATGCAACGGGTCAAATCGGAACGTTCAAAATAACAAGCGAAGGGGCAGTAGCAGCAGGCGTACGTCGTATTGAAGCGTTGACTGCTGACAAAGCCGAAAGTTATCTCAATAAGGAATTAGGAGAATTAAATAGTGTACGCGCATTGTTTAAAAATCCTAAGAATTTGGAAAAGAACGTAGTTTCATTGCAAGAAGAAAATAGATCGCTTCAAAAGCAAATTGATAAATTGATGTCTGCTCAAGCAGGAGCTTTGAAAGATGATTTGAAAAAACAAGTGACAGATATTAAAGGAATTAAAGTATTAAGCACCCGTTTGCCAATAGGAGACGCTAAAGCTATCAAAGATTTGGCTTATCAACTGGAAAAAGAAATCGGTGATGTGGTGATTATTTTTGGTTCTGAAGCCAACGGGAAACCACAATTACTAGTCAAAATAAGTGAAGGTTTGACAAAAACAAATAAAGAACTCCACGCAGGAAACATCATTAGAGAATTAGCAAAAGAAATCAAAGGGGGCGGAGGTGGACAACCATTTTTTGCAACGGCTGGTGGAAGTGATGTTAGTGGATTAGATAGTGCCATTGAAAAGGGTCGAAGTATATTGAATTAGAGATACCATTTATTAATATAATAAAAAGGTTGAGTGATAATTAAAAGGATCTATCCTCAAAATCTAATTCCGGAGTTACTTCTTAATTGAAGTAGCTCCTTTTTAATTCTAACATGATATTGAAGTGATATTCCCACTTCAAAATTCGATATTCAACTTCCCACGCTTATTATTGAGTTTCAAAAGCTAGAATGAGGTAACGTATCTATATTGTTCAAATTACAATAACCTATGTAAATCATACCTAAAAAGGGGTACTTTGAAGGTGTTCTGAAAAAAAGATATGAATCTATCTAATTATATGTAGGAAAATTTGGAAAAAGTGTTATACTTGTATACCCTTAAAAATATTTTAGTGAGAGTGTAAAATAATTAGGCAAGAGATTAACCCCGATTGACTAACCTCACTAAACAACATAACCGGGGAGTTTCTTTATTCATTTGAAGGAACTCCCTTTTTTTGTGCATAATATTGAGTCTCACCCATTATTGCTTTTATGCCACCTTTTCAAGACTTTGATTAATTTTACTTCACTCTTTCAGTTGCTCTTCCCGAAATTAAGTCTCCAAAAAACAATGCATTTGCAAACAATCGATTGGTGCCATACCAGTAACCTCGGAAATTTGGATTGTCGGCCATACAAATTACTTTTCCTTTACTGATACTTGAAACGACAATACTCGCTGAATTACTCAATGCTTTCAAATTCTTTTTCGAAATGTAACCACTTAATAATGGACTTTTAGTATAAACTAAAGGACTTGCGTAAGCGTTTTTTGACACTTCAAAAAATAAAGTCCCTCTTCTGAAAATTGGCAGTAACTCTTTCTCGTATCCAAAAGCAAGTGGATGAGATAAATCTAATTTAGTTTGAAAAATCGCACCGCCGATATATTGCGCACCATTGTTAGCAGCCATGTCGCAATAAGCATGTCGATGATGTTTCTTAGGTTTTTCCGCTGTCAATTTTTTCTGTTTGACATTGGCCAATCCATTATTACTAGCCCAGGTAGCAGCTCTCTTCATAGCAATTAAGGTAGTACCGCCAGAGATTGCTTGCTTCATTTTGATAACGCCTGTGTCATTGATGTCACTATACGAACCATCTACCATAACAATGACATTGTAATCTTTCAAGTTGACATTATTAATATCGTCTTTCTCCAACATCGTCACTTGCATCGCATACCTTGTATCTAATAAGTGCCAGACTTCACCAGCATCATAAGAATTAACACCACTTCCGACCAATAAACATACTTTAGGTGCTTTCAATTGATCATGACTCGGACTGCCAATATCAATTCCTTCTAGCGACAAACCACTTGAAACACTATGAATTTGAATATCAGATGTTGCACTAATTGATTGGATCACTTCATAAATTTCGTCAGAAGACATCGTCTGATTATTTGATGGAATCTGTAAAGTGCCAGGTTGAAATGAAGTGGCGACTCCATTTGTTTTTACTTTGAATGCTTTAGTAGCAACTTTTACTTTGATGCCTTTTTGTAACAATTGATTTGCAACTTTAGGCGCATAATAATCTGACCAATTTACCAAATAAGCAATCTCACTTTTTGGATCAATTGCTGTTTTTTTCTTGGAAATATCTTTTACTAACTCTCCTTGAATAGAAAGATCATCGATAGTAGTATAATCTAAATTATATGCCAACGGAAGTGTCCAAGCAGAAACATCATAAAACAAACTATCATTAAATGAAGTGTTCTTTTCAAAAATAGTATGAATGAGTCGAGATTGTTTTTGATTATTTGGAACGACATAAGCATCTGCTTTTGAAAAAGAAATGTCATTCTGTTCCGAATCCTCTTTCAGTTCATAAACTTGGATGTCATGACGTTGTAGAAATTTAGCAAATATTCGAACAGCACTTTTGTCATTACTGGTAAAGACGTATCCAGCTTCACTTTCACTCCATTCCTTTTTTGCATTTTGATAAAAGTCTCTTTGGTATTTCAACAACTCGTCTTTCATCTCAGAAGCGGCCCTTTGAGTAGACAATGAAGTGATGACTTGATTTCTCACCGTAAATGGAAAGTCCATAATTCCATTAGCTGTCTTCCTTTTATGTCCTCTAGAACTCGCTTGTTCAAACAAGATACCTACAGCTCCATTGATATCAGGATACGTACTTCCTTTTCCGTAATAGAAATCATCAAAACTTTCTTTACTATAATATAACGACCCAATTTGATCTAAAGCAGCTGCATGGTACGTCGCAATCTCACCCGTCAAATCTTGATTTTTTTGTGGCGTCAAAGGATTAGTACGAGAAGGAATGCCTGGTTGAAAAAAGAAAGTATTGTTCGAACCCATCTCATGATGATCTGTCAAAACATTCGGTTTCCACTTGTGAAAGGTTTTCAATCGACCTTGACTTTCTGGATGTTGGGCCAATAACCAATCCCGATTCAAATCAAACCAGTAGTGATTGGTACGACCACCTGGCCATACTTCATCAAATTCTCTACTATTGGGATCAGTGACTTCATTTTTGCTTTTGTGCATATTGACCCAATTGGCAAAACGATTTAATCCATCTGGATTCATAGCGGGATCAATTAATACCACCGTATTTTCCAAAATCTCTTTCACTTCCTTACTTTGTCCAGCCGCTAAATAGTAAGCAGCCAACATAGATGCGTTTGCCCCACTAGACTCATTTCCATGAATGGAGTATCCTTGATAAACAACCGCAGGAGTAGCAGAAATGTCGACATCACCCGATTTGTCTGGATCGGTTAAGTTGTAATGTTGTTGTTGGATATTTTGTATATTATCTTGATTTTTTCTAGAAGTAATTGTCAAATAAATCAATGGTCGATTTTCATGAGATCTCGCATATTCTGTATATCGAACTCTATTAGAAGATTTTGCCAACACTTTCATATAGTTCACCAACTGGTCATGACTCACATGCCAGTCACCGACTTGGTATCCTAAAACACTTGCTGGTGTTGGAATTTCGGTGTCGTATGGGATGTCAGGTAGGTAGTAGGTGAGGGGATTGGATTGACTTAATAATATTGTTGGAAGTAGTAAGATTGCAAAAAGTAGATTTTTCATTTTGCTAAAATACTGTAGATGAAGCACTTTTTCAAAAAGGAACTTATTGTTTTGGTAGTGTCAACGATTAATCCATCTTTTCGGATTTCTTTTATGATGAACAACTCCTAAAATTAGAATTATTTTAGGTTTAGGAATTTCGTAGATTACGGAATAAGGATACGTTTTTAAAGGTGCTTTTCTTAAGTCTTTATGAATAAGCGGATAAATTTTTGGGTTTTCTACAATCTGATTAAGCACTCATCTAGAATAACGATTAAGTTTGCACCCAAATTTTTATTTATAGATTCATACCAATCAACTGCATCTTCAAGTTCAAATTTAGCAATGTCTAAAAATTCAATTCGATAACTCATGAATTTTTCTTGATGATATTTGCTTTTATGTCGCTCCATGAACTTGTTGGAATATCATTTCCTGAGCCATATGCTTTACTTCTCTTTTCTAATTCTTCTTTCCATTCATCTGAAAGATGCT
The DNA here is from genome assembly GCA_937941765.1 of uncultured Saprospiraceae bacterium. Classification (GTDB taxonomy): domain Bacteria; phylum Bacteroidota; class Bacteroidia; order Chitinophagales; family Saprospiraceae; genus CALDGQ01. Next base: position 33,619 of record CALDGQ010000112.1, on the reverse strand, counting down.
CAGGTGATTCAGTTGAAGTATCATCAGCAATTGTGTCGAGTACAAATTTAACAAAGAGAATACGCTCTTGTGGGGATAGTTCTTTGACAGCTTCTTTTAACTTTTGAACGGTCATTATTTATTGAGATTAAATTATTCAATATTATAAGTTAAGTCTTTCGTTGATTAATAACAAAAGATTTTTCATTTTGCTAAAATAACTCAGATGGATGAGGTTTTCAGCCTTATTTTTAACTTCTTAACTTCTTAACTTCTTTTGTTGTTGGGGTGCGGAGGATCACCGAGTTTTAGATAGAGTAGGTTACATCATTTTTACTTTCAATGATTCTCTGTGAATCTCCATGTAGCTCTGTGTAATAACCCCAAAAGCATAAATACCCGCCGGAACTTTTTCCTGGCGGGCATTTCATAAAGCTATTGGTAAAAATCTTTAGATCAAAATTGGGATAGCAAAATCATTTTTTTGACTTCGCGTCCATAATCTGTATCAAGCGTATAAATATACACACCCTCTAATCCGAGATCACGGCTTTCAATCGTCACCCGATTTTCGCCAGCAGGATATTCTTTCGAATCCTGCCAAACGAGTCTTCCGGTTGCATCATAGATGCTGACAGTGGCTTTAGTAAGCTTTGGAAGATTGAATTGGATTGTCGTCCGGTCCTCAAATGGATTGGGAGCGTTCTGATACAGAAATACTTGATCTTTACCTGTAATTGGGATAGCTATATTTTCTTCAAAAGTCAGATGGAGGGGGGAACTGTAAAGAACTCCATCCTTGTTAGTCTTATAAATTTCATTGTAAACATTTAAAGGATCAACTGTTATTAAATCCTTTAAGTTCGATGGTACTTTGGTACGTAATTTTATGGTGAATAATGACTCACTTGCTTTGATCTTGTGTCGGTTGATATTGATCCAGTTGGCTGTAATAATGCCTTTGTCTAGATTTTTCAAACCAAAATTATCAATAGTCAAATTCGGTAGTTGGAAGTCTGCAATTTCCACAAAACTAAAAGCATCAATATCAAATTGTAGTTGCAACTGATAGCCGTCAATAAATTGTTTTTCAGTGAATGCAATTGGAATTTCAATCACTTCATTTTGAGCTACTGTTTGATTTTCGGCAACTAAAAAAGTTACTTCTTTATTTCTTGTATCTGTGGTGCTATTTAAATTATTTAAAATCGCACTTCCATTGATATCACCGATTTTGACAGCGATAAAATCATTGTTCAAATTAACTCCAGAGAGGTTGTTGTACGAAGTTTCTTCCGGGAAATAGGACGCAAACGGATTTGCAGGGCTCGGAAAAACGAAACTTTGATCAACAAACCTCCATGAAGTATTATTAGTAAACTCCGGAATAATGTCTAAGATCAATTGTTGAATCTCTACCAAATCTAATGTTGATATAGATCCACTATTGTTAGCATCAGCAGCAATTAATTGAAAAGGAGAAACGATTGGGATAGCGCCTAATATGTGTTGCTGTAATGTTATCAAATCGATCGTCGATACGCCATTTTTAGGATCATCATCCTTAAAAGGAGTTACAGTGTAATTTAACCCGGTGTTTACATTAAATGAATATTCGCCATTGCTATTTGTATGGTGGGTACTAGACATGCCATCACTTAAAATGACAGAAGCATTTTCTAGTTCTTCAAAATCTTCTCTATATAGATTTCCTGATATCATCGCCATCTCACTCTGTGGTCCATTACATACACCGAAAGTATCAACAACAGCATATACTTTGGAGCAGCTTGATGGATTTCCATATTGATCTTGTGCTTGTAATGTTAGTGTTACAACAGGTTGGTTGTCACAATCGACCATTTCCATATTAGCTGAAGCAATTACTTCACTACAATTGTCTGTTGCATTTCCTATAATTCCGGCATCGACTACATATTCTCCATTCTCGTCTAGATATATGACGAAATCGTTACATTCAATTTGAGGAGAAACGATATCAATTACATCGACGATTTGCTGACATGTTCCTACATTCCCACATTCATCTTCAGCATGATAATAAACAAAGTGTCTTCCAACAGGGTACGTGCCTGTTGCATTTTGACCAGTCTCGGAAACATCGAAAGTTCCATCTTGATTGTAATCGATATCAAATGTGTAAATGAAATTGTCAGAACAAAAATCATTTGCACTTACATCAGTGAGTATAACATCATGATCGCAATTTGAATCTAAATCAGGTTCTTGATAGTCTTCAGGGCAAGTAATTACTGGTGATGTAGTATCATTTATTACAAAATCTGCTAATGCAGTGTTGGTATTACCACAATCATCAATTGCGACAAATAATACCGTCAACGTTTTGGATTCACCTTCTGTGCAATTAAGCACCGTAGAAGATAAGTCAAAAGTAATTCCAACCGATCCACATTCGTCTTGTGCAAAACCTCCACCTAAGTTAGCAGACCATACCTCAAATTCAGCGGTATTTCCCATACCATCACATTCCGTAAAGTAATCCATTGGAGGTGCTAAGAATACAGGTGGCGTAGTATCCAATATTGTAAAAGTTGCCGAGGTAGTTGACGTATTTCCACAGGGGTCAATTGCTGTAAATGTTACTAATGCAGTTCCAGTTCCAGCACAAGCATCTTGAAGTTCTGTGAAATCATTGAACCATTCTACTTGCCCACATTCGTCAGAAGCAGAAGCACCACCTTGTGTTTGCAACCAGTTTTGTAGGTCATCAATATTTCCATTTCCGTCACACTCTACAATTGCATCCGTTGCATCAAAGTTAATAGCAGGTGGTGTAATATCTTGAACCATAAACACGCCAATTACATCTGTAGAATTTCCACATAAATCGGTGGCTGTAAAAGTAACTTGTGCTTCACTTGTTCCATCACAACTTGGCAGTAAGCCACTATAATTATTAGTCCAAGTTAGCTCACCACAACCATCTTCAGCAATTGCATTTCCATTGGCATCCAACCATATTTGAAGATTTGTTTGGATGTCGTTTTCAACACATTGTATGAGTTGATTTTGCGGGTTTTGTGTTATAGTTGGATCTGTATTATCTTCAATAGTAATTTGAGCCGTTGCTGAAATTGAATTGTTACAATTATCAAGCAATGTGAAATTTGCGTTCATTGATCCACATCCTGATATAAGGTCTCCATCTAATGATCCTAATAGCGTAGGTGTGCCGCAATTGTCAGTAAAAGTTGCCCCATTTCCATTGAGTAAGTAATTATTTATTTGAGTCTGTAAATCATCCGTACAAGTTAATGTTATATCTTGAGGCGGATTGGTAAATTGGGGTGCTTCATCATCGATTATAAATATATTACCAATTGTAGGTGTACTGTTGCCACAAGCATCACTTGCAAAAAATGTAACAGCTAATCCTATTGTTGATCCACAAACCAATTCTGCTGGGTTGTAATCGTTCGACCATTGTACATCGACACATCTATCAAATGCACTCGCATTTCCATTGATAGCAAGCCAAGCATTGATTTCTGAATCTAGGTCCGCATCGCAACTTAAATTGAGATCTTTTGCTACTTCATTTAATATTGGAGCTTGCTCATCAATAATTGTAAGCATGAAAGTTGAAGCATTCGCATTACCACATTCATCTGTCAAAATGATAGTGACTGGGAATGTGCCGCAAAATATATTATCTGGATTGTCTAGTGTAAAACTTACAGCTACATCAGAACAATTGTCTGCAAAAGTTGATGCCGCTCCTGCTCCAAAATATTCGCCAAGTAAAGAAAGATCTTTTACATTACAGGAAAATGTAGTATCAGGTGGAGGAATCGAAAACTGTGGTGCAGTAGTGTCAACAATTGAGAATGTTGCAGTTGTATTTGCACTGTTACCACATTCATCGATTACTGTAAAAGTAACTTCTGCAGAACCGGTTCCTGGACATCCATCGGTTAAACCAGTGTAATTGTTACTCCATGTCAATGAAGTACAGTTGTCCGTTGCAACAGCATTTCCATTATTGTTTAGCCATTCATTTAAAGCAATTGTTGGATCTGTAGCAGCGCATTCTACTGATACATTTTGTGCTGGTGTATTTATTGTTGGATCTAGATCATCTATCTCTGTTACTTTTTGATCTTGTTCCCAAATTTCATCTGTACATGAATTAAATACTTTCCAAGTCTTCGTTGTAATGATTGTACAACCTTCATCTGAATTGATAACATCATTTGAGCCAACAAAGAGTCCTGGGCAATTGTAGTCTACCATCGGTTCACCTGCATCCGTTCCACAACTGACTGTAACATCTTCTGGGAATACGATCGTTGGTGTTTCGCCTATTAGTGTTATTGTCTGATCACAAGTGATTTCAATACCATTTTCGGCAACTCGCCATGTTCTTGTTATGGTTCCTGTATTGCATGTTGTCAAATCCGAATTGTCGATATACCAAGGTGTATATTCAAAACAATTGTCTTCCGCTGTTGCAAATCCTGTTACAAATAAATCAGCCGTATTTTCAGAACAAACTAATGTAATATCCGCAGGACAGGTCAGGGTAGGGGGTGTATTATCTTCGATGGTAACATTAGAACTACACATTGTCGAATTGCCACAAGCATCCACGACCATTAATGTAATTTCTAAAGTATCACCTATATCAGTACAATTTACCTCAATTTGATCTGAAAAATTACCATCGATTGCAATAAGTGTATCTACAATAAAGCAATTGTCGAAACTTCCATTGTCAAAATCTATTGCGGTAATAATTGCAGTTTCATTGTTGGAAAGAGATACTGAAAAATCAGAATCGCAAACAGCAATTGGTGCATTCGTATCTTTGATTTCTATGTAAAAATCGCAAGTGCTTTGATTGTTACATTCATCTGTGGCGGTTGCTTTAACTGAATAAATTCCTACTGGAACATTGGTTGCATTGCCAGCATATTCCCAGTCATACTCAATCGTTGTGTTTCCACAGTCGTCCGTTACTATTAAATTTAATGAGGATGCATCGCCAGTGCAATAGTGTTGAGAAGTGGTGCTAAATAACAAGGTGTCTGTTGGACAATCAATTACTGGTGGTGTATCATCAATTAATTCTATGGTTTGAGTACCAGTAAGTGGTGGGTTTCCGCACCAATCATAAATTGTCCAGCTTCTGAATATTTTGAATGCATTTCCACAAGAAGGAAAGGACTCATCTGTATATTCGATTAATAACCCACAATGTGCACCCGAAATACTATTTTCATTTACAGTTGGAAAACCAGTTGAATCCGGTGTAATGTTAGGAGATAAACAATTATTGAAGGTATAATTAACAGGAAGTGTTACGTCACCTAAAGTTACTGCTTCAAAATAAATATTTTGAATGCATGGATTTGCATGGTGACCATTGTTGTCAACTGCATTCCATGTTCTAGTAATTATTTTTGCATACGTATCACACGCAAAAGCAGTTTCGACATCTGTAAAGCTAACGATTGGATTTGGATCGCAATTGTCTTGGATCAAAACGTTAGAAATTTCATCAATAGTTGCAGTAGTGTAACAGGGTACATACCTGTCCACACAGTTTACGAATTTTGGGGGATTGTAATCTGTTACAGATACAGTTGACCAGCAACTGACCTGAGTGTCGCTATCAGTTACCTGAGCGATAATGTTTTGCCCGACTTGCGCGCATCTTAGTGTATTATCAGTTATAACACTAGCGTTTGCAGTTACCGTAAGAACAAAAGGTCCTGTACAATCGATTGCATTCGAAAGAAATAATGATGGTGTTAACAAAGCTTCTCCGTTCTGATCTAAACTGACCTGAACGTTAGCGTTGCAAGAAATTTGACACCCAATAACCGAAAAAATACCTAAAAAGCTAAACATTACTGTCAATGACAGTTTGTGCAGTCGAGCTGTGAAACAGCTTGCACATTTCATGTATGGGATAATTAAGCTTTTAAGATAAAAATTGTTTAAATAACCGTTTTATAGTTGTAGTCAGACGACTACGTAGAATGTAATTCAATAATACGTCAACAACCTGATTGAAATGAATTGAGAAACCTCACTATTGTGACATAGTAAGTATTTATAATATGTAATTTTTTAAACTTAATTCTACAATTTTACTATATGGTTTATGACAATTTTACGTGCTTATCAATTGATTCTCAGACCCATAATGTCCTGTTTAAATTTAAAAATATACCCTAAATTAGGTAGGCTGTAGTAACGTAAAATGCCTGCTAGAAATAAATTCTAAGCAGGCATTTTTGGTTGTTTTATGCACATTTTTCTAGTGCATTATAATTAATAGATACAGCTTTAAAAATTGGAAATGTGAACCAACTTGATGGTCCCATTTCCAAAAGTTGTATTTAGAGAACACATGTAAATTCCTTCATTTCCTAGATCTGTGCCTTGAATATTGATGACGTTTTCACCTTGTGGAAAATTGCGCTGTAATGACCATATAATGCGTCCTGTTGCATCATAAATTGATAGGTCAACATCTGCCTGCTCTGGCAAGAAAAACTTGATCTGAGTTGTTTCTGTAAAAGGATTTGGAGCATTTTGAAATAGACGTGTTTTGTCTGTTTCAAATTCTCGTGAATGCTGATTAAATATCCATTCGAATTGATATAGGTCAATTGTTTTGTCAGCTTTAGCAAGGTACACTTCGTTGTTTAATGTGCCATTCTCAATCCATATGTTTGAATGGAGTGAAGTATTTCTTTTCGCTTTTAATTTAATCGAGAATAAAGTTTGAGCTTCAATTAAATTAGATTCAATATTCGGGTTGATCCAATTACATAACAGGATACCTTTATTAATTTGTTTTACACCAAAGTTATTTGTAGTCATTCCTTCAAGACCAAATTGATTGATGGAAACAAATTCAAAAAGTGCAGAATCGAATCCAATCGTAAATTGATAACCTTCTATTGGTAATGACTCATTGAGTACAATAGGAATTTCAAAAATTTCGTTTTCATCAACGTCCTGATCATCAATATAGATTGGTATGCTATTTTTATTCCTAATGTTGGTATGCTCAAAATTGGCGACAAAAGAATTGTTGACATCACCAATTTTTACTCCAACAAAATCATTGTTTACTTGTTGACTGACAAGTCCATTAATCGAAATGGTTTCTGGATAGTTGGATGTAAATGGATTGTTTGGATCAGGGAAATTGTATGCACGTTCAAGAAAACGCCATGAGGTGTTGTTGTTAAACGATTCATCAATCTCTAATATAACTCGTTGAATATCAACTATATCTAATGTGGTGATGCTTCCACTATTGTTTGCATCTGCTGCGATTTTTTGATATGGAGAACTTAAAATAGATATACCAAGTATATGTCTTTGAATTGCAATTAAGTCTAAGGTCGTGACGCCATTCGTTGGATCATCATCCTTATATGGAGCAATAGAATAACTATTATTTGCGATCCCTTCAAAATAGAATGCACCAACATCATCTGTCATGATTTCGGCGGTTGTTCCTGATACATTTATGATGACATCTTCGACAGGTAAATTATTTTCCGTACTTACAGTTCCACCTATTGCCAATCCTCCACAAGGAATACAATCAGCACAAGTATCTGTTAGATTACAAACAAATACATTGGTTGTGCAAGTCTCTGAGATGCCATTTTCATCAGTAAATGTGAAGATTACTTCATTAATTCCACAATCATCACACGTAAAAATGCTTTGGCTAAGAGCTGTTGAACCACCCATACAAGTGGAGATCATTCCTATATCTTCAGGGCTCAAAGTTGCTGTGCCTGATTCGTCTATTCCTAATAAATAGGTTTCTACGCAACTGAATTCTTCTCCTGAACCATCAATCACTTCAATTACTTGTTGGCAATCACCAATATTCCCACATTCATCTTCAACGAAATAATTAACGGTGTGTATTCCAATTGGATAATCGCCAGAAGCATTAGGTCCATTATCAGTGATATCAATTATGCCATCAGAATTAAAATCGATTTCGTAGGAAAAAAGGAAAGTACCATTACATGCATCAATCGCAGTAGTAGGAGGTAGGATGATAAATTCTGTACAATCTAAATCTTCATCCGTAACAACCAAGTCATCTGGGCAATTGACGATCGGTGGTGTGGTATCTTCAATTACAAAATTGGTAATTATATTTGTTTTGTTATCACATTCATCTGCAGCTACGAAAACAGTAAATACACTTCCAGCATTTGCACAAGTTCGTACCAAACTATTAAAGTCAAAAGTAAATTCGACGTCACCACAAATGTCACTTACAGCGATATTTCCATTTGCTTGTACCCAAGTGTTGAATTCGAAAATATTTCCAAACCCATCGCATTCTACAACGAATTCTTCAATTGGAATTAAGACTTCTGGTGATGTGGTATCTTCAATTGTAATCAATCCATCTGTAACAGTTGTATTTCCGCATATGTCAGTCGCCGTAAAAGTGACTAACGAAGTTCCAGTTCCTGCGCAAATGGAATCAATTTTTACATAATCATTTACCCACGTTACGTCCGAACAATTATCCGTAACAATTGCAAATCCATTGTTATCCAAGAAGTTGTCGATATCTATTGTGTTGCCAAAACCATCGCATTCAAAGGTTACATCAATTGCAGGTGTATCTAAAGTAGGCGAAATGTTATCTACTACTGTATAAGTTGCTGTAGCAGAAACATTGTTGTCGCATTCATCGATAGCCGTAAATAGGACCGCAACCGGTGTTCCACATTGTGGTAAAGTGAAATCAAAATTATTAGTCCATGTGACACCTCCACATAAATCAGTAGCGATTGCTCCTCCGTTAGTGCTAATCCAAGCATTTACTTGACTTTCTATATCTCCACTTTCACAAGAAATTTCGATATCCTGAGGTTCTATTTCAATTAAAGGAGGTGTTTTATCGAAAATGGTGATCGTTGAAGTTGCAGTAATTAACAAACCGCACGCATCTGTTGCAGTTGTAAGCACTTCAAAAGTTGCACACTGGCTATCAATCTCGTTAACCAGTTCAGTTGTGATTTGTACCTCACTACATAGGTCTGTAACAATAGCACCGCCGTTAGTCAGTAAATAGTGGTCAATTTCTTGTTGGATGTTTAATTCGCAAGGCAAAGTTAGGTTCATTGGTAACACTGTGAATACAGGGCCCAATGTGTCAATAATATTAAATTCAGCTGATGTAGAAATATAATTTCCACACTGATCAGTTGCAGTAAAGATCACAGATGTATTTCCTGTATTTCCGCATGCAAAGTTGAATTCATCAAAATTATTGGTCCATATTACATCTGTGCAATTATCCATAGCAATTGCTCCTCCATTTGATTCCAACCAAATTTGTAGACTATCTAAATCACCATTTGTGCAATCTAGTATAACATCGAAAGCTTCGTTAATCAATGTAGGTGGAAGTGTATCTATTTCCGTAATTATTTGTTTTGATTTATAAATGGTGTCCAAACAATTATCAATAACTTTCCAAATTCTCGTTGTAATTACATTGCAACTAGTGTCTGTTTCTACACTGTCATTTTTATCAATCAAAAAACCTGGACACATTGCTGTAACAATAGGTTGACCAACCAACGCTAAGTTGTTGCTTTGCCCACAATCTACAGTGATGTCGATTGGGAAAACAACAAATGGGCTATCAATTTCAAGGTTGATAATTTGTTGGCAACTAATTTCAAAACCATTTTCAAAAACAGAGAAAGTCCTAGTAATGATACCTGAATTACAAATGTTTAAATCTGGATTATCAGAAAAAGAAGGTTCGTAATCTTGGCAGTTGTCGGTTGCAGTTGCATTGCCAGTTAGGAATAGATCAAGTGGGTCTTCGTAACATTTGATTGTGACATCGGCAGGGCAGGTAATCTCCGGTACAACGGTATCTATTACCATTATTTCCGCACTACAGGTACTAGCATTTCCACTTTCATCCACAACCATTAAGGAAACCGTAACTGTTGTATCAAGTTGTTCGCAGTTGAGTTCAATTGCTTCAGAAAATTCTGCTCCATTAGAAACTAAATAGTCTGCAATTTCGCAGTTATCGGTGCTAGATGTATTCAAAAAAGTAGCTTCTAATAAATAGCTTCCATTAGCATTTAATGAAACAATTAGATTGGATTCACAAATTGCTGTTGGTGTTTGCTGATCTAAAACTTGAATATAAAAATCACACGTACTTTGATTGTTACAATCATCAATAGCATTTGCGGTAATAGGAAAAATTCCCAAAGGAACTTGTGTCGTATTGTTAAGATATTCCCAGTCATATAAAATGTCAAAATCACTGCAATTGTCAGTGACTTCCAATTCAATTAAGCTTACATCGGCAAAGCATTCGTGTTGAGAATTGACAAAATATTTCAATGTATCTCCATTGCAAAGAATCAAAGGAGGAATGGTATCAATGATTTCTATTGTTTGATTATGTATCGTTTCCGTTGTCATACACCAATCGTAGATACTCCAGGTTCTAAAAATTTTGTACGTATTTCCACAAAGTGGTGCGAGCTGATCGGAATAATCGATCTCAAATTGACAAGTTAAATTTTCAATTGGTCTTGATTCAAAATTGGGAAACCCTGTGACAGATGGCAAGGTGTTCGGTGATTCACAATCTGTAATCAAAATATCTTCGGGTAAAATAATCTCTCCGATTGATATCGGTTCAAAATAGATATGTTGGGTACATGGAACAGCTTGTGTCCCATGAACATTGGCTGCATACCAAGTACGTTTTATGATTTTTACAATTGACGGATTACAAGGTTGATCGATAATTTCATCGATGAAATAATTTGAAATTTCGAAACCACAATTGTCTTCAAAAGTTGGATTGCCAATTTCTTCAATAGGGATATTTATGTTGCAATAGACGTTATGGTCTATACAATTTAAAATCTTCGGAGGTGAATTGTCAATTACGGTTAGAGTAGACCAGCAGCTAGACTGCGCATCTATATCCGTAATTTCAACAACTAATGTTTGTCCAATGTGTGTGCAATTCAGTGTATTATCAGGTACTAATTGTCCATCTTCATTTGTAATCAGTGCTTCTTTCTGTCCTGTACAATTGTCTGAATCAATTAAAAACATGTAAGGCAAAACCAGCGTACTACCTGTTTGATCAAGACTTATTTCAAGACTTGAAATGCAGTTAATCTGGCATTGGCCAAAAATCGATGATAATCCTAAAAAATAATAAGTTAGAGATAGCACACACATCCGGACTGGATTCCAGCTCGACATGTTCATTGGAGTTACCGTTTTTTTAGGTTTTTGTAATATCCGTTTATCAATACATACAAGAGGTACGCATTAATAAAATACATAATATGTATTTATTGAATCTTTGATGAAACAGATATTACGATTTTTGTGACAGTGTAAAAGATTCATGTTCAGTGATATTTGAAACTAATAGAATAGACTAATCCTAATTGTCCGTTAATTATTCAGCGTTTTCCTATTTTTGATGCACATTATTTACAACTTTCATAATAACAAAAGGGTTTCATTTGTTTCTAATACTGTTTATCATTGTAATTGCATTATTTATAGCAATGCTTTTTCTGAACGTTTACTTTAGAGTTAAGGTTTTTAAAGTGTACAAGCGTTTGGTGGATAACCGAGTCGAATTTGGAGCAGCTCATTTATTCAATGAGGAAAAAATGAAACAAGAAGTGTTGTCTATATACCCAGAACATGAAGCCGACATCCGGACATTTGTCAATTACATTCGTTATTCTATCAGAATGGCTACCGTGCTTATTTTTTTAATTACAATGCTCGGTGCTTTATTGATGTATTTTAGATAATTTTTCATTCAAAAAATTCAACTTGTGAACGTATTAAAATCTTCCTTTCTCTTCCTTTTACTAATCACTTTTTCCGCTTGTTTTGATGTCACAGAAGATATTAGTCTTAATAAAGATGGTTCTGGAATTGCGACTGTAATTGTGAATCTTAGCCAATCGAAAGATAATATTGTAGGTTATGTGAATGCAGGAGAAGTAAATGGGAATAAAATCCCAAGTATTGCAGAAATTAAGGAGAAGATGGCAGAAGTGGTGGCAGAAGCCAATAAATTAGATGGCATTTCAAATGTTGAATCGATCAGTGATTTTGAAGATTATATTTTTACTTTCAAATGTGATTTCGAAAATGTATATGCTCTAAATGATGCTATCAATATTTTGGCAGATACTTATAATGAATCTGGTCAACCTATGTTATTTGAAGATAATTATGGTTTTGACGTCAGCAGCTTTTATAGATATTTCAATTATCCGATTCCGGATATCGATTATGATAAATTAGGAACGATGGAACGCTTCTTAATGGAAACGGCTACTTTTACCGGTATTTATAGATTTGAAGATGCTATTAATAAGTGTTCGAATACTAGTGCACGCATTTCAAAAAGTGGTAAATCTGCTATGCTAAAAGCAACTATTAGTCAATTAGTTCAAAAACAAATTAGTTTAAAAAATGAAGTTATCTTTGAGTAATCAACCTCATAATTTTACCAATAAATTTTCAAAAGACATGAATTCAATTAAATCCATTTTCTCACTTTTAGTTTTGGTTTTTCTAGCCAATACGTTAATCGCACAAGACCTCAAACAGTTTATTCCTAAAGATGCGTTTTTCGTCATGGAAGTGAATACTAAACGAATGAATAGTAAGTACGATCTTGATAAAATCAAACAATATGATTTCATGAAGATGCTAGAAAAGGAAATGCAAGGTTCGAATAGCACAATAAGTGAGCTTTACAAAAATCCTAAGTCTGCAGGTGTTAAAGAAAATTCTAACTACTATATGTATGGAACGAATAAAGATGAAGAGATGAGTTTCAAAATGCTTATGGAAATAGAAGACAAATCCAAGTATGCCAAAATGATAAAGGAAATGAGTGGTGCAGAAATTCAATCTGCAAAAGATAAGTCTTTTCAATTTGCCACTTATGAAGGTTCAACTATTGGTTGGAATGATAAATATGCGGTTGTTTCTTTTCCAAAAACTGCCACAGCTAGTCAAGATTCAGATGTAGTGATGGAACGTGAAGAATTGGATGAAGAAACGATAGAGAGCGTGCCTGTTCCAGAAATGCCTACCAATGTTTCTCCAAAAATGCTGAAAGAAACAATGGCAGAAATGAAAGGTATTTTTAGAAGCAGTGCAAAAAATTCTATCGTTGGTTCTGCTGCTTTCGCAAAAACTATGACCAATAATCATGATATCAAATTGTACATGAATTATGAAAATGGAATGCCAGGTAGAGGAAGTGAATTGATGAAAATGCCAGGAATGCCTCCAGCAATGACTCAGATTATGGGTGATATGTACAAAGGATATACCGTTGATGCTGGGTTTGATTTTAATGCTGGTGCTGTTGATGTGGTAATGAACACGAATATGGCCGGAGACATGGCAAAAATATTTAGAGCTGCAACAAATAGAATTCCTAACAAGAACTTTGCAAAGTATATTAAGAAAGAAAATTTACTTGGTTATTTTTCAATGGCTTATAACATTGATAACACGATAAGCACGATGAAGAATGTTTTCTCGCCAATGGAAAAGGAAATCGAAGAAGCAGAAAAAGGTTTTGACGGAATGTTGCAAAGCTTTGGAATGGGCATGAACTCAAGTGATATTTATAAGTTGCTTAAAGGTGATTTTGTAGTGGCGGTAACAGGTGCTAGAGAATTTGAAAAAGAAGTAACTACTTACGAATATGATGACGACTTCAACAGAACTGAAGTGAAGAAAATGAAGAAAGAAACGATGCCTGAATTCGTTATGTTGTTTTCTTCAGATAGTCAGGAAAATGTCCAGAAATTATTTGACATGGGAAAAAATATGTCAATGCTTTCAGCCGGTGATAAATACTATACAGCTGCTATCCCAGGTTCTCCAATGGATGTAAAAATGGCAATGCAAAACGGAATGTTGATCGTTTCAAATGATACCGAATTGATGAATGGAAATTTGAAAAAAGGATTGAAAAGAAAGAAAAGAATTGGTAAAAATCATCAAAAGGATGTGTTGCTAAATTCTCAAACTTTTTTCTGGGACATGAATTCTACCCTTAAGTTGGCACAAACAATGATGCCTAGTGATCCTACAACAGATAAAATGATGAAATCTTTGGAAGACTCTATGGAAAGCATCACCATGAATACTTCCAAAATGGTAGGCAACACGATGGTTTCAAAAGGAAAAATTTCTTTCAAAAATAAAAAGTTGAACAGTATCGAGCAGTTCTTCAATTTATTAAACGAAATGAACCTTATCGGTGAATCTGGAATGAGAATGTAAACTCATTTAGGTGTAGAGATGAGCGGTTGGAAAACTTCATCTCGAGAAAATAAGCGAGCCAAAGGTTTTTAACTTCTTGGCGTAAAAGGGCTGGTTGGCAAGATGCTAATCAGCCCTTTTTTTATATTTTAAACTGTTGCTTTTAGCGCCTCGCCTAATAAGCAGAGCACATCAACTTATCGCGAATGGGTCCTTTTATTTAGAAAACCCTCCAATCAACTAAATGATATGTCCGGAATGCACATAATTTTCCAGTCAATACGTACATTTGTTTTCCTACTTAGACGTTACTATTGTAACGTTATTAGACATACTTTAAAGAATAAACATGCTTAAAATTGGATTGGCCGGTGTCGGTCATCTCGGTAAAATTCACCTAAAATGTATCAAAGAAGCAAACAACCTCGAATTGGTCGGTTGTTTTGATACCAATGCACAAGTTGCTAAGGATGCCGCGACCAAATTTGAGACGAATGCTTTTACTGATTTGGATAATTTGCTGGACCAAATTGATATTTTAGATATTGTAACACCTACCATTACTCATTTTGAGCTAGCCAAAAAAGCAATTGAAAAAGGCAAACATGTTTTCATTGAAAAACCTTTAACACATACCTTAGCCGAGGCAGAGACTTTAGTTAAATTGTGTAGAAAGAATCAAGTTCAAGTACAAGTAGGCCATGTCGAACGTTTTAATCCTGCATTCATATCTATCGATGCTAAAAAGCTGAATCCAAGATTTGTGGAAGCACATCGATTGGCTACATTCAATCCTAGAGGGACTGACGTGTCTGTAGTGTTGGATTTGATGATACATGATTTGGATATTTTATTGAGTCTAGTTGATTCTGAAGTGAAAAGTGTTCAGGCAAGTGGAGTAGCAGTGGTAAGTGAAACACCAGATATTTGTAATGCAAGAATTGAATTTGAAAATGGTTGTGTCGCTAATTTAACCGCTAGTAGAATTTCTATGAAGCAAATGAGAAAGGTTCGGTTTTTTCAAAAGGATGCTTACATCAGTTTAGATTTTTTAGAGAAAAAATCTGAGATCATTCGTTTATATGATGAAGAAAATCCAAATCGTCCTACAGCAGATGGAATGACCTTAGATACCAATACAGGAAAAAAACATATTCATTTTGAATCTCCATCTATCGAACCGATTAATGCGATCAAAGAAGAGTTGAGTAGTTTTGCAAACGCTATTGAAAACAATACACTTCCTGAAGTCTCTATTTATGATGGTTACAAGGCGCTTAAATTAGCACATCAAATTATTACGGAAATAGAAAAACGTGGTTTTGTTCTTGAAAAAGAAAACTATTAAAATTAGAAATACATGAGCTCGATTACTTCAAAATTATTTTTCTTTTGTTCTCTTTCATTGATACTCTTAATGACAGGTTGTGATGGAAAAGAAGAAGCAATTCCTACTTATTTGGAAATTTTGCCTTTTGAATTGACAACGGATTATGTCAATCAAGGAAGTGCATCTTCAAAAATAGTAGATGCTTGGTTATATGTTGGAACTGAATTTTTAGGAGCCTATGAATTGCCTGCAACCGTTCCTTTCTTAGCAAGTGGAGCAACGGATATTACTGTATTCCCAGGAATCAAAGTAAATGGTTTTGCATCGCTTCCCGAAATCAATAATTTTTATGAACGATTTGAAGTAAATGTAGATCTCCAAGAAGGTGAAGTGACAACAATACAACCTACAACTCGATACAAAGAGAGTGTAGTTTTTCCTTTTATTGAAAATTTTGATGGTACTCATATTTTAGATGAAGATGAAGATGGAAACACCAATACATTCATTACGGTCAGTTCAGTAGGTGCTTTGGAAAATGCTTCTGGATACGCACAACTAGATGTTGATAACATAGAAATTGAAGCTGCTACCAATGTTAGGTTTGAAAACTTGCCAACTAATAATACGCTAGTATATCTTGAAATGGATTATAAAACAGATATTCAATTTGCTATCGGTCTGATTGGTCATCGAATGAATGCTCCAGAAGCTCAACAATATATTATCGTTTTAAATACTCAAGAGGATTGGAACAAAATCTATATCGACTTGACAAGCGAATTGGCAGCTTCTGCATTGGATGAATATCAACTGGTTATCAACGCAATTCTTCCCGTAAATGCAGATGGTGGCTTTAGTCAAGAGGAAGGAAATCTTTATCTCGATAATATTAAATTGGTTCACTTCGAACAATAAAATATCTTTTCTAAATTAAAGCTCACCAAGCGCCCTTTTAACGAATGAACAAGCAACGCCGTAAGGATATGTTTATTTACAGCATGGCAGATTTTGTCATGGCGATGCTGGCATGGGCTTGCTTTTATGTCTACCGAAAAAGAATCGAAAATGTAGACATCACTTTGGATGTTTTAAATGATAGAAATTTTTGGTTTGGTATCATTATTATTCCTATCGGTTGGATATTGTTATATTCGATATTTGACAAATACAAAGATATTTATCGCTTGTCTAGAATGGCAACAATGATTCGAACTTTTTTCCTTTCATTTTTTGGAGTCATTTTTTTATTCTTTACCTTAATCTTGGATGACTTTGTTAGAGATTATACTACCTACTATACTTCATTTTTAGTTTTGTTTTCACTTCACTTCTTTTTCACGGTGACGATGCGAATGATTTTATTAACAAGAGCTAGCCGCTTATTGAAGAAAGGAGTAGTTACTTACAACACACTAATAATTGGTGGTGATCAAAATGCAGTGGATCTTTATAAAGAAATTGAAAGTAGAGAAAAAGGGTTGGGTAATAATTTTATTGGATTTATTGACACCAACGGCAATAGTAAAAACTATCTATCTTCAGAATTACCTAAGCTCGGAAAAATCGAAAACATATTTCAGGTCATCCGGACCCATCAAATTGAAGAAGTCATCATTGCAATTGAAACTTCAGAACATGGTCGACTCAAAGAAATTCTAAATATCCTTTTCGACTTTGGAGATCAGGTGTTGTTGAAAATCATTCCCGATATGTACGACATCATGTTGGGTTCTGTACAGATGAATCATGTCTATGGGGCAGTTTTGATTGAGATTCGACAAGATTTAATGCCGAAGTGGCAAATTTTAATTAAAAGGATTTTGGATATTGCTGTTTCTGCTACCGCCTTTTTATTGTTATGGCCACTGTATTTATATATTGCTTTTCGTGTGAGATTATCCTCAAAAGGTCCAATTTTCTTTGCGCAAGAACGTATCGGGCAATTTGGAAAACCATTTAAGATTTATAAATTTAGATCTATGGAAATAGGAGCAGAGCGGAACGGTCCACAATTATCTCATGAAAATGATCCACGTTGTACTCCTTGGGGAGCTGTGATGCGAAAATGGCGATTGGATGAAATTCCTCAATTTTGGAATGTGTTAAAAGGAGATATGTCTTTAGTTGGCCCTAGACCTGAAAGAGCCTTTTTTATTGATCGAATTGTCGAAAAAGCACCTCATTATAAACATTTGCTCAAAGTTCGTCCCGGAATTACCTCTTGGGGACAAGTAAAATACGGATATGCCTCCAATTTGGAAGAAATGTTGCAACGGTTAAAGTTTGATATATTATACATTGAAAACATGTCTTTAGCGTTGGATATGAAAATATTATTTTATACCGTAGTTGTGTTATTGCAAGGGAAAGGAAAATGACGTATTTTTCTATTAAAATTAGTACAAATCATGTTCGGCAACTTCGACTCAGACATAGAACGCAAAAGATCCGTCTTAGCTTTGTTACTTGAAATGGCCAATGCAGATAAAGAAATCGAACCGATTGAACTGCAGTATATCAAGGGCTTAGCTGGTAATATGGGTATGACGCAAATGGACATCCAAGAAGCAATGGATGCACCTCAAGATTATATTTTCAGCGCACCCGCTGATGAACACAGCCGCATGACCATCATGTACTATCTTCTTTTCTTAATGCGCTCTAATGGAAAAATCGACCTACGAGAAGAAGCCGTTGCTTTCAAGGCAGCACTCAAATTAGGGTTTTCTCAAAGCCTAACTCAAGATCTTATCAATGTTGTTAAATTTTATTTGGTAGATGAAATTCCACCAGATGCAATGTTGAATAATATTAAGAAGTATCTTAATTAGAATGTAAAATTAAAAATGTAAAATGAAAAATAGGACGTTGGTTCGCGAGCATGCGGGTCCACGTATTAAGATCTATTTATCATTTTTCATTTTCAATTCATTATTTTAGAAGGTTGATTCCAAATTTTTCCTTTCATTATTTCCACATTATACATACGTATTGTGCAAGCTAGCATACAAGTCTAGTTTACATTTAACATGCTTAAAATTTACATTCGAAAAAAAATGTAATTTTTTTACTATATTAAAGTATTGTTAGAAATCCGTAACCACCGAACATGATGACCATTAATAAAGGTTTTCTTTACCTTATTTTCCTCTTTTTCTTTTCCCAGCAAAATATCTTTGCTCAAGATCTACATTTTACCAATTATACCTACGCTCCTCAATACTTGAATCCAGCCCAAATTGGTTCATTTTTTGGAACAGCGAGGTTTAATGGGATTTATAGATCACAATTTTCTAGTTTCATAAATGAACCCTATGTGACTACTTTAGGTAGTGGAGATGTGAATTTAATGTTGGGTTTAAGAAAACGAGATTGGACCAGTATTGGAATTGCTGTGTTTTATGACAAAGCTGGGGAATTATCTTTGCAAAATACCGGTGCATTATTAGGTGTCGGTTATCATATGGCAATGGATAAGAAACGAAATAAAGTTTTTACAATCGGCGCCCAAGCCAGCATGTTCCAAAGAAGAATCGATGGTGCTTGGAATCCTGAAGATTTAATCATAAGTGGAACGGCTTCCGCAGATCAAGGCTTGTTTGAAAATTTTAATGGAAATAATAGTGGTGCCAATTTCAATGTAGGATTACAATACAACTCCAAATTATCTAAGACCAATCATTTTGAAATGGGTGTTGGCATGTATCACCTGCTACAACCAACTGAAAAAGAAAATATAGCGCCTAGAAGATTGACTGCTCATGCCAATTTATTTACAAAAGCCTCTAAAAAAGTTAATCTTGAATATGCCCTTTACTTTAGTACGGCAACTAGCGTAAACAATGTTATGTTTCAAGTGAAAAGTCATTTTAATTTAAGCAAAACGAAAAGAGTTAAACGAAAAAAAGTAACCATTGAAAGAGGAGAATTTATGTTCGGATTGGGGTATCGCTTTAATGACGCACTTCTTTTCTTAACCGGATACGAATACAAAAAATGGCAATTTGGAGTTTCTTACGATATGACAGTAAGCTCCGCATCCACCTACAATAATTATTATGGTGCTATTGAATTGGGATTAACTAGAACTTTCTTAATTCAAAAACGACCAGATATTAAACCAGTATTGATATGTCCAACTTTATAAAATTACTATTCATAATCACCTTGTGTATTTACAATGTTGTATTGAATGGACAAACTTTACATAAGTTGTCCAAAGATCTTCCTCAAGTAAATAAGGAGTTTCAGTTTAACGTGTACGTTGTGCTTGATAGTTTGCGTGAAGCGAATTTCGAACCTGCTCAACTTCAAGGAGCGATCGCTAATGCCAATCAAATGTTTAGCCCAATTGCAGTTTCATTTGCGATCTGTAAATGGGATACAATCCCTGATTATAATTTCACTAAACTGATTAAAGATACACCTGAAGTTGATGAGATGCGATTGCTTTGGAGAAAGAATCAGATGATTAATATCTATCTAGTGGATTCCTTGGCCAATGCCTCCAACGAAATTTGTGGATTTGCTGCATTGGCAGGAGTTGCCACTTCAAATGGTGCTTATGTTGTCCTTGATAAAGGTTGCCCTGGTGCACTCACCCATGAGTTAGGACATCTATTCGGTTTATCACACACCTTTTTAGGAAGTGGGAATGAAAATGTGGATGGTTCCAATTGTGAAACCGCTGGTGATGGAATCTGTGATACACCTGCAGACCCTTTCATTGTCAATACAGACACTATTTGGACGAATGGTTGTGAATTTGTTTTTGAAGGCCTCGATGCAAATGGAGAATACTATCAACCCGATGTCGGAAATATCATGTCCTACTATGGCTGTGATTGTGGTTTTACTTTTGGTCAATATTTAAAGATGGCGAATACCTATCTCAATGGTTCAAAAAAGCTGTGGTAATATGAGAAGAATAATAAAACTAATAGCCGCGATTTGTTTGTTGAGTTTTGTAGCAAAATCTCAAACAGCAGATATTACAACAGGTTGTGTTCCTTTGGTCGTCGCTTTCGATGCACCCAATGCGGGTGCTTATTATTGGGATTTCGATGATGGAGCAACCGCGATCATTCAAAGTCCTGATCACACTTTTACAGAGCCTGGTCAATTCGATGTGGTACTTAGAGAATCACAAAACGGATCAATTATCGGAACTATTTCAATTACAGTTTATGCTGACCCAATTCTGGAAATAGATCCAAGTGTGGTTAGTGGTTGTTCTCCGTTGACAGTAGATTTTACTTCTTTTATTACCTTAGATCCAGCACTGAGTATTCAAGATGTGACTTGGTCTTTTGGGGATGGAAGTTCTAGTTCTGCTACCAACCCAACACATACTTATACGAATTCAGGAACTTTCTCTGTTTCTCTTCAATTGACAACCAACGAATCAGAATGCGACAAAACAGAAATTTTTGCAGATTTGATAATGGTCGAAAGTATTGGAAACGTAAATTTTTCTTTAAATTTTGATGGCGCATGTGAAGCACCTACAACCGTTCAAATAACTAACAATTCAACAAATTCTGCTGATCTAACTTATGAGTGGGATCTTGGAAATGGAACCACTGCTTCAGGTTACAATCCTGGTTCAGTGACGTATAATCAAGATGGTATCTACGATATTGTTTTGTCAGTTTCTAATAATCTGGGCTGTACAGAAACTTCTACGGAGTCATTTACAATCGGTCTACCTTCTTTTGATTTCTCAATTCCAGATACGGTTTGTTTGGAAACTTTTGTTCCGATAATGAATGAAACCGCCACTAGTTTTTTCTTTTGGCAATTTGGACCTAATGCAAATATTACAACTTCAGCACTTAGAAATCCTTTTGTAGAATTTAATACGCCAGGTCTTCAAACAATTCAATTACAAGCATTCAATGATGTAAGTTGTCCAATTGATACGACCTTTCAAATTTTTGTAGAGCAAATTGACCCAAGCTTCACAATTTCTCCAGAAGGAAGTTGTGTTGATCCACAAACCATTACATTGACTGCCAATGAACAAAGTTATGACATTTATAGTTGGAACGAAGTTATTGGGAGCGCTCAACAGAATCTTGAAATTGTTTGTCCGTTGCGAGATTCTTTGCATATCAATTTACCAGATACCACTTGGATCGACTTGATCGTTACTTCATTTGCTGGATGTGTGGACTCACTTAGGCAACCATTTGTGCAAAAAAAACCATATGCACACTTTCTTCCATCTACTGCTTATGGTTGTGCGCCACTGGAAGTAGAATTTACACATGAACCAGATATATTGGACGATATTCAAAATTTGTATTGGGATTTAGGAGACGGAACGACCGCAACTAATGTCAGTGAAGTTACTCACACTTACAGTCAACCAGGTGAGTATTATGCTCAATTAATTGTCGAAACACCAGAAGGGTGTAGGGATACTTCTGCCGGAAGATGGATTTATGTTGGTGTGCCAATTGAACCCGTTTATTCGATCAGTGACTTGGATATTTGTTTGCATGAATCAGTAGAAATCGAATTATTAAATGACGATCCAAGAATCGATGGATGGCACGTGTACACAGATGATGAACGCACGAGTCATTGTTTTTCAGAGTCAAGTTTGACACATCAATTTAGTACAAGTCCAGGTGTGTTTGATGTTGAATTTTCCATCAACTACAATGGCTGCTTTTCTGAAACCACAGTTCCAGAACAAATTACAGTCAATGGTGCAAACGCCGATATCAGCTACATGATAAATTGTGAAACACCATATGATATGATGTTGAAGAATGATGGTTTGAATGCGGATATAGTGAGTTGGCAAATTGATAATGTTGAAATTTCGAACTTAGATTCTTTAGTACATACCTTCGACGATAGGGGAGATTATATACTAACTTTAATTACCGAAGATTCAGGAAGTGGTTGTCCTGCTGACACTAGTAGTGTTGAAATATTTGTGAGAGAACCGGTCGCAGCATTTGAGATACCTGAACGGATTTGCGATAACATTAGTTATACATATGATGCAACTGCGTCTGTAGACGTAGACACAGACTGTAGTCAAGGTTACCTTTGGAAATTGCCTAATAATCGTCCAAGAGAAGTCTCTGTCGGTTTTATCGAAAACTTAATTCCAACACCAGGTCCACATGATGTTACATTGATTGTCGAAGATATGCATGGTTGCAGAGATACCTTAACCAAATCAACTGAAGTGTATGGAATTGATGGCAATATGGTCGCGGATATTTACAGAACTTGTCTTCCCGATTCAATTACGTTTGTTAATCTAAGTACTTCGGATACTACTTTGGTTAATACTGAATGGAGTTTTGGAGGAAGCGATTCTATTGAAGTTGTTTATTTTGAAAATGTAAATACGAATTCAATCGAAATTACACTAGAATTAGAAGATGCGATTGGTTGTGTTGAAACAGTGACGGATGTAATTACTATTTATGAACCCACTTCTAATTTGCTAATTTCTCAAGGACCAACCATCTGTGCTGGAGAAGAAATAGATTTCTCTGCAACTGATTTTACGCAAGAAAATTCTTTCTTAAACTTTTCCTGGGATTTTGGAACCTTAGGAAGTAGTGACGAACAATTTGTACCCATCACTTTTGATCAACCAGGTACGTTTCCAGTTGAACTATATTTTGAAGAAGATGCATCAGGATGTAATGGTACTTTGAATACAACAATTGAAGTAATTCCTTTTCCTGTCGCAGATTTTGTAAGCTCCTTAGATAATGTCAATCCAATTTGCTATCCAGCTCAGATTGAGTTATCCAACACTTCAACTACATCTGGACAAGTGGTGACCAATTGGTATATTGATGGACAAGGACCTTTCACTGGTGATATGACCACCTTTGCATTTGACAAAGGTACACACGAAGTTGAGTTGGTCGTCAGTTCTGTTTTTGGTTGTGCAGACACGACTTCCAATAGCTATACATTGGTTGGACCTGAAGGAAATTTCAGTATCGATCCATTAGAAATTTGTGTGAATGATGAAATTACATACACCCTTTTTGATACTGTAGATGTTACAAGGTGGGAATGGGATTTCGGTGATGGAAATATTATGGAGAATGGAAATCCAGTAACGCATATTTATGAATTTATTCCAAACACTGGAAATACGAATGTGAACTTAACTTTATTCTCTGAAGAAACCGGATGTGAACAAATCCAAACAATTCCAGTTAGTATTGTAGGTCCAATGGCATTATTTGAAAAAGTAGATTCCCTAGCATATTGCAATGGCATTGCTTTTTTCAACAATCTATCTACAGGTGCCAATGAGTATACTTGGTCCACCAATGGTCAAGTTTTCTCCAACGATGATTCCCCAAGATTTGATTTTGGAATGAGCGGTGATTTTGAAGTGACTTTAATTGCCTCCGTTATTGGAAGTGTTTGCTCTTCTGAATATACGCAAGAAATAACATTAGATTCGGTCCCAAGTTTTGTTGAGCTTCCCAATGTCTTTACGCCAAATGGTGATGGTGTCAATGAAAATTTCGATGTCGTAGTTACTGATCCTCAATTCGAAGAATTCGTCAACGTTATTACTTTCAAAATTTATGATAGATGGGGACAATTAGTTTATGACAATGACAATCCTCCTGAAGGTTGGGATGGTACTTTCAATGATACGGAAGCACCTAATGAAGTGTATGCTTACTATATTGAGTATGAAATTATTAATTGTAAGAATGAAGCTCGGAAGGGGAATGTTACGATTATAAGGTAAGGCTAAGTTTAAGTCGAAGAATAAGATTAAGTTTAAAACCAAACGCGAGGGCGAGTTGTTTTAAACTTAATCTTTTTTTCGTAACATCGGTCAATTAAACTTAGACTTCGACTTATTCTTAAACTTATAAGCGTTCGATAACAATAGCCGAAGCACCACCACCACCATTACAAAGCGTCGCCAAACCAATCTTCCCATCCTTTTTATGCAACACAGAATTCAAAGTAGTAACAATACGTGCACCAGAAGCACCAAGTGGATGCCCCATAGAAACAGCACCACCAAAAACATTGACCTTATCTTCTGACAAACTGAAAGTTTTATTAAAAGCCATCGTTACGACAGAAAATGCTTCATTCACTTCGAAGAAATCAACATCATCCATTTTTAGGCCAGCACGTTCCAAAGCGAGAGGAGCGGCTTTAGTAGGAGCAGTGGTAAACCATTTAGGTTCGTGAGCAGCATCTGCGAAAGACAAGATTTTTGCAACTGGCTTGATGCCGAGTTCTTCCGCCTTTTCTTTACTTGCTAAAATTAAACAAGCAGCACCATCATTGATAGTAGAAGCATTGGCAGCAGTCACCGTTCCATCTTTAGAAAATGCGGGACGTAGCTTAGGTACTTTTTCAAACATTACTTTTTTGTACTCCTCATCTTCTTTCATGATGATTGGATCTCCTTTTCTCTGAGGAATACTGACCGGAATAATCTCTTCACTAAAATGATTCGCTTCTGTTGCAGCGGCCGCTCTCTTATAAGACTGAATAGCGTAAGTGTCTTGTTGTTCTCTTGTGATGTCGTGTTTTACAGCAGTAGCATCCGCACAAACACCCATTGCGTTATGATCATAAGCATCTACCAAACCATCTTTCTGCAAACCATCCACCACTTCACCAGCACCGAATTTCATTCCCCATCTTGCTTTTGGTAAATAAAATGGGATGTTAGACATACTCTCCATTCCACCTGTCACTACTAAATCATTGTGTCCAACCATAATCGACTGTGCACCCAGCATAACCGACTTCATTCCAGAAGAACATACTTTATTGATCGTCGTACATGGAACCGTATCACTGATCCCTGCTCCCAAAGCCGCTTGTCTGGCTGGCGCTTGTCCTAAATTTGCAGAACATACATTTCCAAAATAAACTTCATTGACATGTTTTGCATCAATACCTGTTTTTTCCAATGCTCCTTTGATTGCCAACGTTCCTAGTTGTGGTGCCGTAAATCCTTTCAATTGTCCGCCCCAACTTCCCATTGGTGTTCTGACTGCACATAGAATATATACTTCTTTCATTGTAAATTTTTTATGATTAAATGGTTTGATAATTTGGTGCAAAAATAAGGAAAAATGGAGATAGATGTTTGAAATAATTGTCTCAGTCGTTTCTCTCTATCGAATGGTATAGGTCACGTACGTGAAAAAACGCCCACACGCGAGTAACACGTATGGGCGTCTATTTTAAATTTTACATTCGAGAATTGTGCGAAGCGAATACTCGACAATTATTTTAAATTCGTATTTACTGCACCACAAAAGTCCTAGTAATAATCCCAACCTCATTTTCCGCCTTAACATAATACATCCCAGCAGCCAATTTCGAAGTTGAAATCTCTTCCGTCGTTTTGGTGATTGTTTTTTTCATAACCGTTTCACCTCCAAAACTGATCACTTCATATTCAGCGCCAATAAAATTTTCAGAAAAAGTGAAAGTACCCGTTTCCTTCATTGGATTAGGAAATACTTTGACGAACTGATTGTTTTCAACTGTAGTTGTATTGTCGATGATAACATAATCTTCATTGGTATATTGGACAATTCTGTTAGGACCACTTCCAGGATATTGTGGACCATTGGTTGCAAGATAGATGGAACCATCATATGGATTGACACAAATATCACGGAGTCTTCCAAGATTAGACATGAACTCATTTTGTTCAACAACAGATAATCCATCGTCACTCATCTTCAATTGTTCCATTCGTTCCGCACCGCCACTTAATCCACCAAGCACTGCCATCAATACAGAGTTTTGCAATTCTGGAATCGCAGGGTGATTGTAATACTCAATTCCATTAACTGCAACACATGGTGTGTACTCTGTTAGAGGTTCACGGACATTGTTGGCATTGCAGAAATTCATTTCAGTAGTGGTGTTGCACATTCCTTGTACGGTTGGCCAACCATAATTCCTTCCTTTTTCTATAATGTTGAATTCATCAGATGCTTGAGCACCATGTTCAGAACTATAGACAATTCCATTTGGCCCATTGCAAAGTCCTTGGGCATTTCTATGACCACTTGACCAGATATAACTATTTGGATCAGGATTGTCAGCTGGAATAGAGCCATCCAGATTCATTCGTAAAGTTTTACCAGACATGCTGTTCATATTTTGTGATATTGAACTATCACCTCCATCACCTGTTGTAATCATGATGGTATTGTCAGGTAAAACCAACAATCTAGTTCCGCAATGAATTCCACCACCTATAATATTTTCAATCATAGTAGTTTCATTGACCAGTGCGGTACCATTCCAGTCAAAACTTGCAATTCTTATTTTTACATTAAATCCCTCAGCATAAGTATATGCCAAATATACAGTAGGCGTCGTTTCGAAATCAGGATGCAAAACCATTCCCAGCATTCCAGGTTCGCCGCCACTTTCAACTTGCGACTGAATATTTAATATCGTCTCCGTGTTTCCGTTGTTAGGGTCAACCCGAAGGACACGACCTCTTCTCTCCGTAATCCAAATGTGATCATCCGCTCCCCATAGTATTTCCCATGGAATCTGAATCCCAGTGACAAGATTAGTTTGTGTCAATGTGGTATTACCAATCGTTACATCTTGCGCAGTTGTATAGTTGATTATTCCAATACAGAAAGCGAATAGTAGAATTATATTTTTCATTTCAAATTTTTAGTTTGTCAAATATACAATTAGATAAAGGGAAATTCTATATGATTTATGCAATATCCTTTACAAAATCGACCTTATAAATGTTCCAAAATATCAGTAACACTTGCTCTAGTTTTATAGTTAGGGTCATAAAATGTTTTTATAATTTTTCCATCTTGTCTAATGATGTAGGTGGCAGGAACGGGTAGGGTAGCATTTTCCTTTCCATTGTTCTCTGCAATATCTTGCCCCTTAAAAGTTTTGATCTTTTTTTGATAGGCTTCCGTTACTTCAAAAGCAACTTTGTAATTTTTCATAATCGATTCATCATCATCGTAAATTACAGGAATCGTCAAGGCATCTTTCTCAACTGTTTTTTCTACAAACTCAAATTGTTCAGGCGTGATTGCAACCACAGAAAATTGCTTTTTCGATTGTAGCAAATCTTCTTGAAATTGACTCAGATGTTTGTGACAAAGTGGGCACCAATATCCACGATAAAAAATAACAACAACTGGATTTTTTTCAAGCTCTTTTTTAAGATCGAATTGATCCCCGAGGTTTGTCAATTTATTGAATAATGGAGCAGTCGTTCCAGCTGCTAAGCCGCCCAGTTCATAGGTTGGATTGATTTTCATTCCATATTTTGTAAGATCGGACGCATCGTTTGTCGAATTTTTTTTCTGTTTGCAACTTAAACAAAATAGGATTAATACCGATAGGTAGAATAATGATTTAAGATTCATGTTAAAGCGTTTTTAGCATCTATTGTAACAAGAAAAAATGCTTATTTTTAGAAAGCAATATTAACACTTAAAAAACAAAATAATGGATACATTTAGAAATACACTGATACTAATTTTTCTAATGAACTTTTCGATGGTATCCGGACAAAGTTCCAATGAAATATATTCAAAAGTTCAAATTTCTTTGGAAGGAAAAAATGTCCAAGAATTGGTCAATTTAGGGGTCGCCTGTGATTGCGGAGTTCGTCATGCACATGGTGAATCTTTAGAGGGCGTTTTTGCTGCTTCCGAATTACAATTGTTGCAAGACAATGATTGGGAATATGAAATGTTGATTGAAAATATGGCTACCGAATATTTGGAAAATGCAGAGCTGCCAATCAGTTTTAGAGATGCTTGTGATGGAAGTGTTGCTGGCTATAAATACCCGATACCTGAAAATTTTGAATTGGGAAGTTTAGGTGGTTTTTTGACTTACCAAGAAATGCTAGACCATCTAGATGCAATGGCTGCACAGTTTCCTAATTTGATTACGGTAAAACAACCTACAGGTCCGATATTGACTCATGAAGGTCGTCCTATTTATTATGTGAAAATTTCTGATAATCCGAATCAAAATGAAGCAGAACCAGAAGTGTTTTATAATGCAGTAACACATGCACGCGAACCTGGTGGATTGATTCAGATGATCTACTACATGTGGTATTTGTTGGAAAATTATGAGGACGATCCTGAAATGCAATATTTAGTTAATAATACTGAAATGTATTTTGTTCCAGTGATTAATCCTGATGGTTATTTATTTAATGAAGCTAATTATGACAATGGGGATATTTATTGGAGAAAAAATCGTCGAGATAATGGGGATGGAACTTTTGGGGTAGATTTGAATAGAAATTATGGATACGAATGGGGGTTTGATAACAATGGTTCTTCACCCAATACTTCTTCTCAAACTTATCGTGGTTCAGAACCATTTTCGGAACCAGAAACTCAAAATATCCGTGACTTTTGTAATGAGCACTTATTCAAAATTTGTATGAACTACCATACTTACGGAAATTTATTAATCTATCCATGGGGACATTCAGATTCACCAACGGTTGATGCACCAATCTTTAATAACCTGTCAGAAGCCATGACTAGAGAGAATAATTATCTTGCTGGGACAGGAACGGAAACAGTTGGTTATACTGTCAATGGAAATGTGGATGATTGGATGTATGGAGAGCAAACTACCAAGCCAATCATATACGGAATGACACCAGAAGCAGGACCAGCATCAATGGGATTTTGGCCACCAGAAGGTGCGATTTTAGACATTATTCAATCTACTGTTCAACAAAATTTGACAACTGCTCATCTAGTTTTAAATATGGGTTTGGCAACGATTAATACTGGTATTGCCATTGATGCAACTAGTGGAAACATTGAATACAATTTGAAAAAATATGGATTGCAAGACGGTTCACTTACCGTTTCATTAGCGCCGATTACATCCAATGTTATTGCCGTTGGAGATCCGAATGAACTCTATATGAATATGGGCGAAGATGTCGATGATGCTATTAACTATTCTGTAAATTCAAACATCACCGATGGAGAAACCATTAAGATTGAATTTTTGATTGACAATGGATTGTATATTCGTAGAGATACTTTGACTGCTGTTTACAATTCTGGAAATGGTGGTTCCGGAACTCCATTGTTAACAGAAAATGGAACTGATTTTTCTAATTGGGATAATGTACAAGGAAATTCATGGAACTCAACTACAGAAGATTATGTTTCAATTCCTTCAAGTATTACGGATTCTCCAAATCAAAATTATCAAAACAATGCCTACAATATTATGGAATTGACTACCTCCGTTGATCTGACCATGGCCACAACAGCACAGCTGGATTTTTGGACAAAATGGGATGTCGAACAAGGTTTTGACTTTGTGCAAATATTGTTATCTACTGATGGTCAAGATTGGGTGCCCGGTTGTGGAAACTATTCTGTTTTAGGTCAAGGGTCTTTAAATTTCGAAGAACCGATTTGGGATGGTATTCAAAATGAGTGGGTTCCTGAATCTGTTGATTTGGCTGATTTTGTTGGCGGTCCTTTGTATATTCAATTCCAATTAATTTCTGATGGATTCATGAGACAAGATGGATTTTATATCGATGATCTGATTGTAACGGCAGAAGGGGACTTTGTTCAAACCATTGAAATTGATAATGATGATTTTGTCATTTATCAAAACCGTCCAAATCCAGCGTCCAATTTTACAACGATCGAATTGCATAATATCAAGAAATTTCGAAATGCAAAGTTGATTGTCCACAATACAGTCGGTCAAAAAGTATACGAAGCACCAGTCGCTACTGACTTGCAAACACTGAAATTAAATACCACTTCTTGGAGTACAGGTGTTTATTTTTACAGAGTGGAAACAGGTGATGAAGTAACTAAGACGATGCGTATGGAAGTTGTTAGGTAAATTGATTTTATGATGATCGATGTATGATGATCGATGTATGATTAGTGATGTATGATATGATCAAAGCGTTGCGAGCTCATGTATTTTCGACCTATCTGACATTGTTAGTATGTGGGGTTTGATTAATGATTAATGATTAATGATGTACGATATGATCAAAGCGATGCGAGCTTACGTATTTTCGACTTATCTGACATTGTTAGTATGTGGGATTTTGATTAATGATTAATGATGTATGATTTATGATATGACGAATGGGCGCGAGCTCACGTATTTTCGATCCTATCATAAATCATAAAATCATTAATCATACATCACAATAAAGTTTAAGCGACAAATTAAAGCGTAAAAATTTCTTAATTTTAGGAGTATTTTAAATAAAAACCTAAAATTAAGACGGTATGGTCAAGAATCTTTTACTATTCATTTTTCTATTTAGCTTTTCGTTGGTATCAGGACAAAATGCTGATGAAGTATATTCTAAAGTTCAAATTTCATTAGAAGGAAAAAATGTCCAAGATTTAGTAGCATTAGGTGTTGCTTGTGATTGTGGTGTCCGCCATGCACATGGTCAATTTTTAGAAGGTGTTTATGCTGCTTCTGAATTGCAATTATTGGAAGACAATGATTGGGAATATGAAATGTTGATAGAAAACATGAGAACTCATTATCAAGAAAATGCAGCTTCTCCAATCAGTTTCCGAGACGCATGCGATGGAACTTCTTCTGGATTTGAATATCCAATTCCTGACAATTTCGAATTAGGAAGTCAAGGAGGTTTTTTGACTTACGAAGAAGCGTTGGCCAATCTAGATGCAATGGCTGCTCAGTATCCAAATTTGATAACAATAAAAGAACCAATCGGACCAATACTAACTCATGAAGGTCGTCCAATCTATTGGGTAAAGATTTCAGACAATCCGAATCAAGATGAATCTGAACCTGAAGTGTTCTTTAACTCAGTAACACATGCACGTGAACCTGGCGGTTTAATTCAAAATATCTTTTTCATGTGGTATTTGTTGGAGAATTATGACACGGATCCAGAAATGAAATATCTTGTTGACAATACAGAAATCTATTTTGTTCCAGTAATTAATCCTGATGGTTACATTTATAATGAAACAACGGATCCTAATGGAGGTGGTTTTTGGAGAAAAAATCGTCGTGATAATGGAGACGGGACTTTTGGTGTTGACCTAAATAGAAATTATGGGTACGAATGGGGGTTTGATAACAATGGTTCTTCACCTAATCCAGAATCACAAACTTATCGCGGAACGGCACCATTCTCAGAACCTGAAACACAAAATGTTCGTGACTTTTGTAATGCGCATGAATTCCAAATTTGTATGAATTATCATACTTACGGAAATCTACTAATTTATCCATGGGGATACTCTGATACGCCAACGGTTGATGCTGATATTTTTAATAACATGGCAGAAGCGATGACTAGAGAGAATAATTATTTTGCTGGGACAGGAAGTGAAACAGTTGGATATACTGTGAACGGAGACAGTGATGATTGGATGTATGGTGAAACAACAACGAAACCAGTAATCTATTCTATGACGCCTGAGGTTGGACCTGGGTCTCAAGGATTTTGGCCTGCACAAAATGAGATTTTAAAAATTATTCAAGCAACGGTTCAACAAAATATAACAACCGTTCACCTAGTTTTGAACATGGGATTGGCAACTATTGATACAGGTATTAATACATCTTCTACTCTTGGAAATATCAGTTACAATTTGAAAAAATATGGTTTACAAGATGGTCCATTGACTGTTTCTTTGGTCGCAATTTCAAATAACATTGACAATGTGGGTACACCAAATACGCACAATCTAACAATGGGACAAGAAATAGCGGATGGAATTGGTTATGCATTAAATAGCGATATAACGGATGGAGAAGAAATAAAAATGGAGTTATTGGTGGATAATGGTATGTATATTCGTAGAGATACGTTGACCGCAATTTATGGATCAGGGAGTGGTTCCGCTGGGACTCCATTGATCGTAGATGAAGGGGATGATTTTGATAATTGGAACAACGTTCAAGGAAATACTTGGGATTCAACAACGGAAGAATATAAATCGATTCCTTCGAGTATTACAGATTCTCCATTTCAAAATTATCAAAACAATGCGTACAATATCATGGAGCTTACGTCTGTCATTGATTTGTCGATGGCGACAGATGCTAAGTTGGAATTTTGGTCAATGTGGGAAATCGAACAAGGATATGATTACGCGCAAGTAATGTTATCATCAGATGGTCAAAACTGGGCTCCTGGATGTGGAACTTATTCTGTATTAGGTCAAGGCTTTCAAAACTTTGATCAACCAATTTGGGAAGGGAATCAAAATGACTGGGTAGAAGAAACTGTAGATTTGGCAGACTATGTTGGTGGTTCGTTATATGTTCAATTCCAATTGTTATCAGATGGTGGATTGAGACAAGATGGTTTTTATATTGATGATATGGTGATCAGTGCAGAAGGTGATTTTGTGCAAACTATTGAAATTGATAGCGAAGATTTTGTTATTTATCAAAACAGACCCAATCCAGCAACTGATTTTACAACCATCGAATTAAATAATATTTCCGACTTTCAAAATGCTAATTTGATTATTCACAACGCTTTTGGGCAAAAAGTATATGAAGCACCTGTAGCATCCAATTTGCAAACTGTGAAATTGAATACTGCTTCTTGGGGTGCAGGTGTTTATTTTTATAGAGTTGAGACGGGAACGGAGGTTACGAAGACGATGCGTATGGAGGTTGTTAGATAAGGTGATTTATGATTTTATGATGTATGATATATGATATGACCGTTATTACGTCAGACTGTGCGAAAATGCACGAAAGTTGGTTGCCAAACACCGAGAGGTTAGAAACCTTCGGCTCGCTTTTGTTTAACCGAGCCAAAGGTTTCTAACCCTGTCAATTATCACGAATTGAATAAAAAATTCATATAATAAAAAACTATTATGTGAAAATTTCAAAAACTTCCATGATTAATTTAAGTTCTTTTAATCC
>CALDGQ010000111.1 GCA_937941765.1 uncultured Saprospiraceae bacterium | reverse complement strand
CTGGAACCAATACCGTCACTTGGCACGATGCACCGGATGCTTCTAGCGATATTAGTGACCCTAATAATTACGACGCTAACTTAGGTACCGTGTACGCATTGGTGGATGATGGCACGTGTTCTACTATCGCTACCGTCGATTTCAATTTATTTGCAGCACCTACAGCGACTGATATCACTATTGATGCCTGTGATGATGGAGCAGGTTCTATTCTTGTGGACCTGACACTCTCTGATGGTAATGTTGACCCTTCAGGCACTAATAACGTCACTTGGCATGATGCGCCGGATGCTTCTAGCGATATCAGTGATCCTAACAATTACGACGCTACTTTAGGTACCGTGTACGCTTTGGTAGATGATGGAACATGTTCTGCTATCGCTACTGTCGATTTCAATATTCAAAATGTTCCAACAGTAAATCCTATCACTCTTTTTTCTTGCGACGGAAATTTCAATATGGATTCAACTTGTGATGGAGATATTTCCTCACCATGTGCAGATGATATTGATGGCGGTACTGGATTAATTATTGACTTCTATATCAACCTGTCTGATGCGCAAGATCAGATGAACGATATCAATAATAGCGTTTATCCTGGTAGTGATGATGAAACTATTTATGCAGTTGGAACCGATCCGACTACTGGTTGTTCTTCTATCGCAACCATTAACCTTAATGTAGATGCACCACCAAACGTACAAAACATTTTAGTTTACGGATGTAATTTAACGGATGGATTTAACATCAATCCTACTTGTGATGGAGAACCTGGAAATGGATGTTATTACTCAGACTTCATTGATATCAATGGTGGTAATATTTTAACATTCCACAACTCAATATCAGATGCTGAAATGGGTATCAATGATTTTACTGATGCTAATTACATTGGAACTGAGGGAGAAACTATTTTCGTAAGAGTTGAGGATCCGGCTTCTGGTTGCTATTCGATCGCAGGTATTACACTTACAATTGTTCCTGAACCAGTACTCGACCCTCCAACAACATACACACTAGATTGTGGTGATGATTTGGATATAAACTTGGTATTTTCAAATGCCTCGTTTATTGACTGGACTTCTGAAGATCCAAATGGAATAGATGGAACAAGTGGAAGTGGTCCCAATATTGTTGATGCGAATCTAACTATTGAAGGCGATTATATTTATACAGTTGTAGTAACTGACAACACGGTTGGAGCTTGTGAATACACACACATCATCACTGTTACGGTTGGTGCATGTTGTAACATGGAAATTACAAATTTTGTTGAGACACCAGAAACTTGCCCTAACGCTTGTGATGGTACGGTTACTTTTACTTTAGCAACCCAAAATGAATTATATGACATAGATTGGAATGATGATCTTTATGACCAAACTGATGTCTCCTTTACATCTGGCAATGACATAATTCAAACGGGTATTTGCCCAGGTACCTATTCTGTCACGATTACAGATGCTTCAGGTTGCCCAGATGAAGTCATGAATATAATAGTTGATCCTGGACAAATCCCAGATTGTGATGACGGTGATTGTAGTACACTCGATGACTACGACCTGACAACATGTGCATGTATCAATACGCCTAACCCTCCAGATTGTGATGACAACTGTATTCATACAGACGATTCTTATGATCCAGCAACTTGTGATTGTATCAATACTTTGAATGAACCAGACTGTGATGATAACTGCATCAACACAATGGATTCATTTGACTTAGCAACTTGTGATTGTGTAAATACACTAGTTATTCCAGATTGCGATGATAATTGTCCTGATACAGCAGATGATTACAATGAGACTACCTGCGAATGTGAAAATATTTTGACAGTTCCAGATTGTGATGACAATTGTACTTACACGGTAGATACTTACAATAATCTAACATGTGAATGTGAAAATGTATTAACCGCTCCAAATTGTGATGATGGTTGTATCGACACTGCAGATTCGTACAACGAAGCAAATTGTGAATGTGATAATATTTTAACAGAACCGGATTGTGATGATGGTTGTGTAGATACTGTTGATGATTATAACGAAACAACTTGTGCCTGTGAAAATATTTTGACAGAACCAAATTGTGATGATGGCTGTCCTGACACTTCTGATTCCTACAACCAAGCAACTTGTGAATGCGAAAATGTTTTGACAGAACCAAATTGTGATGATGGTTGTGGTGATACTGCAGATTCTTACAATATAGCAAATTGTGAATGTGATAATATTTTAACAGAACCGGATTGTGATGATGGGTGTGTAGATACTGTTGATGATTACAACGAAATAACTTGTGCCTGTGAAAATATTCTGACGGAACCAAATTGTGATGATGGATGTGCTTTTACAGTTGATAGTTACAATCAAGCAACTTGTGAATGTGAAAATGTACTAACACCTCCAAACTGTGATGACGGGTGTGCAGATACTGCAGATTCTTACAACGAAGCAAATTGTGAATGTGATAATATCTTAACAGAACCGGATTGTGATGATGGCTGTGTAGATACTGTTGATGATTACAACGAAACAACTTGTGCCTGCGAAAATATTCTGACAGAACCGAATTGTGATGATGGGTGTCCGGATACTGCTGATTCTTACAACCAAGCAATTTGTGCCTGCGAAAATATTTTGACAGAACCGAATTGTGATGATGGTTGTGATGATACTACTGATAGCTATAACGATATAACTTGCGCTTGCGAAAATATTTTAACAGAACCAAGTTGTGATGATGGTTGTGATGATACTGCTGATTCTTATAACCCTGGCACTTGTGCTTGCGAAAATATTTTGACAATTCCAGATTGTGATGATAATTGTGGCGATACAGCCGATTCCTACAATCAAGCAAATTGTGAGTGTGAAAATATTTTGACAGAACCAAATTGTGATGATGGATGCCAATATACAAACGATTCTTACAACCCA
Source organism: uncultured Saprospiraceae bacterium (assembly GCA_937941765.1). Lineage (GTDB taxonomy): Bacteria > Bacteroidota > Bacteroidia > Chitinophagales > Saprospiraceae > CALDGQ01. The sequence goes on along the minus strand of CALDGQ010000111.1, from coordinate 25,558 downwards.
ACGACTTGTCAATGTGATAATATTTTGACAACACCCGATTGTGATGATGGGTGCGCAGATACTGCCGACGCTTATAATATTGTGACCTGTCAATGCGATAATATTTTGACAGAACCAGATTGTGATGACAATGATTGCTTAACGGCAGACGTCTATGATGTTTCAATTTGCGATTGTGTTAACAGTCCAATTACGCCAGGTGCTTGCGATGATGGTTGCCAATACACCGATGATGTCTATGATGTAGATTTATGTCAATGTGTTTATACGCTAACGCCACCAACTTGTGACGATAATTGCGACAACACAACTGATACTTACAATGAAGCAACTTGTGAATGTGAAAATGTGTTGGTCATTCCAGACTGTGATGACAATTGTGCAAATACAGCTGACTCTTATAATCAAGCGACTTGTTCTTGCGACAATATTCTGACAGAACCAAATTGTGATGACGGTTGTGATGACACGCAAGATTCTTACAACGAAACAACTTGTCAATGTGATAATATTTTAACAACACCAGATTGTGATGATAATTGTGTTAATACGGCCGATTCTTATAATGTGAATACTTGTGCTTGCGAAAACATCTTGACAATTCCAGATTGCGATGATAATTGTGATGACACTGCAGATTCTTATAATCAAGCAACTTGTGCTTGTGAAAATATTTTAACAGAACCCAATTGTGATGACGGTTGTGATGACACTGTAGATTCTTACAATCAAACAACTTGTCAATGTGATAATATTTTAACAACACCAGATTGTGATGATAATTGTGATGACACTGCGGATTCTTATAATCAAGCAACTTGTGCTTGTGAAAATATTCTAACGGAACCAGACTGTGATGACAATGATTGCTTAACAGCAGACGTCTATGATGTTTCAATATGTGCTTGTGTTAACAGTCCAATTACGCCTGGCGCTTGTGATGATGGTTGCCAATATACAGATGATGTTTATGATGTTGATCTTTGTCAATGTGTTTATACGCTCACACCACCAAGTTGTGATGACAATTGCGACAACACAACCGACACTTATAATGAAGCTACCTGTGAATGCGAAAACATATTGGTTGTTCCAGACTGTGATGATAATTGTCCAAATACTGCTGACTCTTATAATCAAGCAACTTGTTCGTGCGATAATATTTTAACGGAACCGAATTGTGATGATGGATGTGTAGATACTGCGGACGCTTACAATGAAACAACTTGTCAGTGTGATAACATTTTAACGGAACCTGATTGCGATGACAATTGTGCAGATACTGTAGATTCTTATAATCAAACAACTTGTCAATGTGAAAATATTCTGACAACTCCAGATTGTGATGACAATTGTCAATATACGGTTGACACTTACAACCAAGCGACTTGTCAATGTGATAATATTTTGACAGAACCGAATTGCGATGATGGGTGTGATGATACTGCTGATAGTTTTAACCAAACGACTTGCGAATGCGACAATATTCTTAATGAACCTGACTGTGATGATGGTTGCGCAGATACTGTGGATTCTTACAATCAAGCGACTTGTCAATGTGATAATATTTTGACAGAACCAGATTGTGATGACAACGATTGTTTGACAGCAGATGTTTATGATGTTTCAATTTGCGCTTGTGTTAACAGTCCAATTACGCCAGGTGCTTGTGATGATGGCTGCCAATATACAGACGATGTTTATGATGTTGATCTTTGTCAATGTGTTTATACGTTGACACCACCAAATTGTGATGATGATTGTGACTTTACAACTGATACTTACAATGAAGCAAATTGTGAATGTGATAATATTTTAGTCACTCCAGATTGCGATGACAATTGTCAATATACTGCAGATTCATACGATGTAGCGAATTGCGAATGTATCAATTTACTGACGGTTCCTACTTGTGATGATATGGATTGTAACAATGGAGAAGAAGTTTGGAATGAAGCAACCTGCGAGTGCGAAACGACTCCACCAAACTTTGGTTGTACCGATCCTACTTCTCCAGTTTTCGATCCGAACGCAACTTGTGACGATGGATCTTGCTCTTGTCCTGACCCTGGAGATTGTGATGATGGAGATTGCTCCAACGGAGAAGAAACATGGGATGGCACTATTTGCGAATGTGTTGATGGTACACCTCCTACTCCATGCTTTGACGACATGGATTGTTCCAATGGTGAAGAAGTTTGGGATTTTGTGACTTGTACTTGCAATCAAGAAAATGTCCCAGATCCAACTTTGTGTGTAGATGACTTAGATTGCTCTAATGGATTTGAAACTTGGAACGCAGCAACATGTAACTGTGATGTTATACAACCAATCTTCGGTTGTACCGATCCGAATGATCCTGAGTATGATGCCGATGCCAATTGCGATGATGGATCTTGTAGTTGTACACCGGATGGATGTACCGATCCAACAGCTTGTAACTTCGATCCGAATGCAACTTGTAATGATGGTTCTTGCTTACCTGTTCCAACTTGTAACACAGATTGCACATTAGGTGATATTGAAATTATTGATCCTAATGATCCTTGTAGTTGTATTGTCGATATTGTAACAATAGATGGTTGTACCGATCCGGCAGCTTGTAACTATGATCCGAATGCCAATTGTGATGATGACTCTTGTATCATGCCGATTGTTTGTGATGATGGAATTTGTGCTAATGGTCTGGAAACTTGGGATGATGCAACTTGCGCTTGTATCAACGGGACTCCGCCGACTCCATGTACCGATGACGGAAATTGTAACAACGGTTTTGAAACTTGGAATGACATGACTTGTGATTGTGAAGTCGAACAACCAATCTTTGGGTGTACCGATCCGAATGATCCAGAGTATGATGCTGATGCCAATTGCGATGATGGAACTTGTAGTTGTATTCCTGATGGTTGTACCGATCCAAATGCTTGTAACTTCGATCCAAATGCAACTTGTAATGACGGTTCTTGCTTACCTGTTCCAACTTGTAACACAGATTGCACATTAGGTGATATTGAAATTATTGATCCGAATGATCCTTGTAGTTGTATTATCGATATTGTAACAATAGATGGTTGTACCGATCCGGCTGCTTGCAACTATGATCCGAATGCCAATTGTGATGATGACTCTTGTATCATGCCAATTGTTTGTGATGATGGAATTTGTGCTAATGGTCTGGAAACTTGGGATGATGCAACTTGTGCTTGTATCAACGGGACTCCTCCTACTCCATGTACCGATGACGGTATTTGCGACAACGGTTTTGAAACTTGGAATGACATGACTTGTGATTGTGAAATCGAACAACCTATTTTCGGGTGTACCGATCCTACTTCTCCTCTTTTCGATCCGAATGCAAATTGTGATGATGGTAATTGCTCTTGTCCTGACCCAGGAAATTGTGATGATGGCAATTGTGCCAACGGAGATGAAACTTGGGATAGTACTACATGTGAATGTGTCAACGGAACTCCACCGACTCCTTGTACCGATGACGGTATTTGCGACAACGGGTTCGAATCTTGGAATGACATGACCTGTGAGTGTGAAATCGAACAACCTATTTTCGGGTGTACCGATCCTACTTCTCCTCTTTTCGATCCGAATGCAAATTGTGATGATGGTAATTGTATTTGTCCTGACCCAGGAAACTGTGATGATGGTGTTTGTGAAAATGGAATGGAGACTTGGGACTTTGATTTATGTCAATGTGTTGACGGACCTGATCCTGAATTATTTATTATAACGCAAGGTGCATTTGATTGTGATGCGCTGAACGAATTTTACGATTTAACCATTTCAATTACTGGAAATTCTGCTCCTTATATCGTTACTGAGACTAGTGGATTAACCGTTGTTGAAAATACAGATGGTAGTTTCACGATACAAGGTATTACCAACCAAATGTCCGCTCAAGTAAGTGTTACTGATGCGATGGGATGTAATATTTTATTCAATACAATCGCACAAGATTGCAATTGTGATCCGGTACCAGTTCCAGTAGGCGTTAATACGGTTACGTATTGTGAAAATTCGACAGTACCATCCTTGATTGCTAATGATCCAGGACCTGGGTTCCAGATAAATTGGTATGATGCCAATGGATTTTTAGTTGAGATAGGAACTACATTTGACAACCCACCAATAGGTGTATATAATGTAACCGCATTAGACCTAACGACTAATTGTGAATCCGAGACCGTTTCAACTTCTGTAAATGAAGTGTTATTGCCGGAAGCATTAATTGTTCAAGATTCTGCAACACTAGATTGTTTTACTTCAACGTATACCATTGATGGATCAGGATCCTCTGCTGGTACGGACATTACTTATGAATGGCAAGGTCCAAACGGAATTATTCCAGTGTCAGACCAATCAGACTTTATCGTTGTAGACGAAGCGGGTATATACACCCTTACCGTTGTATCACAGTGGGGATTAGGTGGATCATGTATTGACACCGATAGTATTTTCATATTATCTAACATTGATTATCCGTTAGTAGAGGTCGATCCATTTGGAACTATCGATTGTAATACAGACCAAGTGATTTTGGATGGTAGCAATTCTCAAACAGGAAGTACGATAACCAATTTCTGGGTAGGACCAACGACTGCCGATACAACTCAAAGCAATATGATCACCGTAACCCAAGGTGGTACCTATACACTTGTTGGTGTCGATAGTGAAAATGGTTGTGTCAATGATACAATTGTCGTCGTTGATGAAAACACCATCGATCCAATTGCAGATGCAGGGATTGATATTGAACTGCCTTGTGATGGTTCATCTGTTATGATTGGAAGTAGTAATCCTCCTTCAGGACCAAGTTACGTTTATGAATGGAGTTCAAATAACAACATTGAATTCCCACTTAACGCTCCAACTTTCGAAGTTAACTTACCCGGCACTTACGTACTTACTGTTAGTGATGATATAACGGGTTGTTCTGCCATTGATACAATAGTAGTTAATGACAACATCAATAGCCTGGCTCTTGGTGATGCAATTGGTATTGCTCCGGAATGCTTTGGTGAAGAAAATGGAATGATTGTGATTGATACGATTTTGGGAGGAGTACCACCTTATGAATACTCATTAGATGGATCAATATTCTTTCAAGTAACTAGTTATCCATTTACGATTCCATTTTTGGCATCAGGATCTTATGATGTAGTTTTCCAAGACGGCAATGATTGTATGGGGACACAAACTGTCACCATCAACAATCCACTTGAATCGATTCTTGATTTGGGTGATGACCAACTATTGACATTAGGCGACAGTGTAATGTTAGAACCATTGTACAACTTCAACATTGATTCGTTCTATTGGGTCAATACTACTTATTTGGATTGCGATACTTGTTTGACGCCTTATTCTCTTCCGATGGAAACTATTGAATATTTGTTAATTGCAGTTGATGAAAACGGATGTGTGGTTGAAGAAGATATCACTTTGTTTGTAGAAAATCCAAAAGACATATATGTACCTAATGCATTCTCACCAGATGCTGATGGTATCAATGATGTAATCACGGTTTTCGCCGGGCAAGAAGTAGTCAAAATAGTAACCTTTAGAATTTTTGATCGATGGGGGGAAACTGTTTTTGAACAAAACGATTTCTTGGCCAATGATCCGACTTTCTCTTTTGATGGAAACTTCAGAGGCAAACCATTGAATCCACAAGTTCTAGTTTATGTCTTAGAAGTTGAGTTTGTAGATGGTTCGATTGAATTAATTAGCGGTGACATTGCGATTATAAGATAAACAAATGCTAAAAGTTGCTTACGCTCCAGTTTATAAATATGAACTTCCGGAGGGTCACCGATTTCCAATGATAAAATATGAGCTGCTCCCTGAGCAGCTCATTTATGAAGGCACACTTCGGGATGAAAATTTTTTTCATCCCGAACCGCTTTCTGAACCCACCATTCTTTTAACACATGATTCAAATTATTGGGAAAAATTAAAAACACTTAATCTTACTAAAAAAGAAATACGTAACATTGGTTTTCCGATTTCAGAAAATTTAGTCCAACGTGGCAGATATATTGCCAATGGTACAATTGATTGCGCCAGATATGCTCAGCAATATGGAGTTGCATTAAACATCGCAGGTGGCACCCACCACTCTTTCGCCGATCGTGGAGAAGGTTTTTGCTTACTCAATGATATTGCGATTGCTTCGAATTATTTCTTAAAGGAAAATTTATCCAAAAAAATACTGGTAGTTGACCTAGATGTCCACCAAGGAAATGGGACTGCCAAGATTTTCGAAAATGAAGATCGGGTATTCACCTTCAGTATGCATGGTGCAAAAAATTACCCAACCAAAAAAGAAAAGTCTGATCTAGATATCGGTGTTCCTGACAAAACAGAAGACAATGCTTACCTCAAAATTCTCCGAAATACTTTACCAAATTTGATTGATACCATTCAACCTGATTTGATATTTTATCTATCGGGTGTGGACGTTTTGGCTACTGATAAATTGGGGAGAATCTCTATGACACTGGAAGGTTGTAAAGAAAGAGATCGCATTGTTTTGGAAGCTTGTAAATTAAATAACATTCCAGTTGCGATTAGTATGGGAGGTGGTTATTCTGAAAAAATTGCAACGATTGTAGATGCACATGCTAATACTTTTCGATTGGCTCAGGAGATCTTTTTTTGAGGATTTATGTTTATCCTTGAAAGGGCTTTGGGGAATTAATTAACAAAACTCAAAATATCAACATTCTTGAAATCATCTAAAATAAGGAATACTTTTCGGCTGGCTCAGGAGATCTTTTTTTGAGGATTGAATGTTTAACCTTGAAAGGGCTCCAGGGAATTAATGAACAAAACTCAAAATGTCGACATTCTTGAAATCATCTAAAATAAGGATTAGCCCTTTCAAGGATTTTACACAAATTCTAAAACACCTGCTTCATGACCTCCTCCTTATAACTAGCACCAATAGGCAATTTCTTATCTCCGATATGAACCATATTCCCTTCAAGTGCAGCGATGCGATTGATATTAGCAATATAAGATTTGTGTATGCGAATAAATTGTTGGGAAGGCAACTCAGTTTGTAATTTTTTAAGCGAACCTAAAGAAAGTGTTCGCCCGCTAGCAGTATGATACGCCACATATTCTTTCATACTTTCGATGTACAAAATATCTTTATAAAAGATTCGAAATACTTTAAACTCTGATTTGACAAGAATGTAATCTTTCGTTGGTATTGATTTTTCGGATACGGAAGCTATGGTTGTAATTTCAGTAGTTTCCTTTTTCAATAAATTACTTGCTTTATTGATTGCTTGGAGAAATCTTTCAAAACGAAATGGTTTTAATAAATAATCAACCACATCATATTCATAACTTTCCAAAGCATATTCCTTATAAGCCGTTGTAAAAATGATTAGTGGTTTTTGCGTTAACGTTTTCAAAAATTCAATTCCTGTTAATTCTGGCATTTGAATATCTAGAAATAGAATCTCAACATGATCTTTTTGCAAAACTTGCATTGCGTCCAATGGATTCGCACATTTAGCAACTACTTCAAGGTGTGAAAGTCTCTTGATATAATTTTCAACTAAATTTCTTGCGAGTTCTTCATCATCGACAATCAAACATTTTATTTTTTCCATCAAACCATTATTTTTAAAATGACTTCAAATTGTTCCGTTGTCTCATTAATCTTTAAATCGTGTTGCCCATTCGGGTAAAGCATTTCTAATTGCTTCTTAATATTTTTCAATCCAACGCCTCCTACTTTATCTTTTGTAAATTTTGTATTGGGAATACTATTGATAGCATGAAATTTTATTTCCTTTCCATCTATTTCCAAATTTATACGAATATAACTTTCTTTCAAATTCTCTATCTTACTATGCTTAAATGCATTTTCAACAAAAGGAATAAACATCATTGGTGCAATCATCAAATCAGGAGCCGACTTATCTAACAAGACTTTCACATCCATTGATCGACTATCTTTCAACAACTGTAAGTCCACAAAATTCTCAATATAATTAATTTCATTTTTTAAGGGCACTTTCGATTCATTGGAATCATAGACCATATAACGAAGAATTTCTGAAAGTTGCATGACACTTTCAGGTGTCTCAGGTGCTTGTGTAACGGCAAGACTATAAATATTATTTAAGGCATTAAAAAGAAAATGTGGATTGACTTGTGATTTTAAAAATTTCAATTCCGATTCTAACTTTTCTTTATCAGATTGAATAGCCTGTGTTTCTTTACGATTAGCAAAGCGAGTAATTTCAATCAAAGTACTTCCCAATAGTGTTATAATAAAAGGCATCATTTGCGACAACAGCCTAAGTCCTGAACGTTTAGGACGAAGTATTTTATTCGACCAAGGAAAAATATCAAGTGTCAAAAGAAAACCAATCATTACAATTAACAACGCACTAAGTACTATATATAAGGTTTGCTTTTTTTGAAAGAAAAATGTAGGCAACAAATATTTCAAGTTGACACTTAGTAAAACAGTAATCCCTATCAATAACGGAATAGTACGTATTAAAGATCTTGGCAACCGATCCCACCCATTTGTAAGCGACATTGTAATCAATACCCATGCAGCCCACCAAAGTAGAATTCGTTTTAAAACGCTTTGATTACTAACTGTTTTCATATCATAAAGATGAATTATTATTCATAAAGATGAAAGTATTGTCAATCTTTCGATACAATTTATCTATGAACAGGCCCAATTTATCAATGACTCTAATGCAACTTTAAATCTAGAGGTTATTGAGAAAAACCATCTATTCTTCGATGAAATCAATCATTGTGTTGAAAATACTTCTCAGAACCATAAATCACTTGCATATTGAGAATAGAAACAAGGAAATAAAGCAAATTTTATTTCTTATTTAAATCACTAAAAATTTTATATCATGAAATTATCAATTAAGTTTTTAGCAATCGTAGCAGTGTTTGTTTCATTAAACCTAACAGCATCTGCACAAAGAGGAGACAAATCTATTACACCAGAACAGAGAGCTGAAAAAGTTACAGAAAGAATGACTAAACATTTGGATTTAGATACGAACCAAGCATTAAAAGTAAAAGACCTTAACTTGACATTAGCTGCTAAAATGAAAGCAATCAAAGATGCAAATAAAGGTGATCGTGCCGCTGTGAAAAAAGAAGTAAAAGCTTTAAGAGATGATCACAAGCTTGCATTACAAGATATTTTGACAGAGGAACAATGGACTAAGTTCGCAGCACACGTTGAGAAAAAACGACAAGACAGACGTACAAGAAAAGGTGACAAAAAAGGAAAATAATCCTGATACTGAATTGTATTGTATTGTTTAAAATTATGGATGGTCGGCATTTTTTTGTCGGCCATTTTTTTGGTTTGAAACTGAGTCGAGATGGGTTCCCACCCATCTCTAGGTTTTTATATCTTGCTATTAACAATTTGAGTAAGTAGTTCAATAAATGGATTTCTTGCGTCCTTTCTCACATCCTTATTCTGCTTTTTTCTGCGCCTTCTACGTTAGGAATTTTACGAACCAAGATCCTGTGTGTTTCTATGTTTACTTCAACTTTGCTCAGCACAAACCTGATGTGTTCTTTGTAGTAAAATACGGTTGGTCATCAAACATTTCCTATCTTTACAATATCCAAATCAACGCAGGCATCCATATCTTTTTGATAGTATGAATATTCAACTATAATGAACTCATTCCTATCAAAAGACATTATATTAGTGTACTAAACAATCATACTTGAGCCAACAACATTTACATCCTATCGACGAACCTACTACCTACGTCACCGTCGTACTACCAATCGCTGTACCCAAACCCTATACCTATAGTGTGCCTTCAGATTTGATTGATGCGATTCAATTTGGAATTCGAGTAGAAGTTCAATTTGGAAAAAGTCGATTGTACTCAGCTGTTGTAGTCGAAATCAATTCCGCCAAACCCGATTATGATGTCAAGCCTGTTTTAAACATAATTGACAATGAGCCCATCATCAATTATACCCAATGGAAATTATGGCAATGGATGTCAACGTATTATGCTTGTTCAGTCGGTGAAGTGATGAATGCCGCATTGCCAAGTGGACTCAAATTAAACAGTGAAACCAAAGTTGTTTTACATGAATCATTTGACCAAAATTTTGAACATCTCAATGACAAAGAATATCTGGTTGCTGAAGCGTTGAGTATTCAAAACGAGCTAACCATTTTTGACTTACAAGGAATTTTGCAACAAAAGACGGTCTACCCTATCATCAAATCTTTGATGGAAAAAGAGGTGTTGTATGTAGTAGAAGAATTAGTTGAAAAATACAAACCCAAACGAGAAGCTTTCCTTGAACTTCGGGAACCTTACAAATCTAACAATGAATTGTTGACGGATGCTTTTGACTTGGTGAGTCGTTCCGAAAAACAAACACAAGCATTATTAGCTTACATTCAAATTTCTAAAAAGAACACAGATGTCAGTCGAAAAGATGTGTGCGATGCGGCCAAAATAAATACTACGGTCATCAAAGCGATGGAGAAAAAAGAAATTTTCACTATCGTCAGCAAAGAAGTAAGTCGGTTGTCAGGATATGAAGACGAGATTTTGGAAACACCTGATTTGGCGGATCAGCAAATCCAAGCAATAAAAGAAATCAAGGAAACATTTGAAGAAAAAAATGTCGCCCTACTACATGGTGTCACTGGAAGTGGAAAAACGAGAGTCTATGTCGAGTTAATGAAAGAGGTGTTGAGAAAAGGAGAACAAGTGTTATATCTCCTTCCTGAAATTGCGTTGACCGGACAATTGATCGGAAGATTACAATTGGTATTTGGAGATGACATCGTTGTTTATCATTCTCGAATGTCCAACAATGAACGAATCGAATTGTGGAAAGAAGTGATGAAAGGAAAACCAGTATTAATGGGTGCCCGTTCTGGATTATTTCTTCCTTTCAAAAAATTGAAATTGATTGTTGTTGATGAAGAACATGATTATTCTTTCAAACAAACAGATCCCGCACCTCGATATCATGCGAGAGACACGGCTATTTATCTTGCACATATTCATGGTGCTAAAGTCATTTTAGGAAGTGCGACTCCTTCTGTTGAAAGTTATTACAATAGTACTAATGGAAAATTTGGTTTGATTGAAATGAAAAAACGTTTCGGAAATATTTCAATGCCAAAAATTGTTTTAGTGGATGCAAAAAAAGAATACAAGCAACGTAAAATGCAATCTCATTTTACTTCCGTTTTGATTGAAGAATTGAAACTTGCATTTGCTAATGGAGAACAGGCTATATTGTTTCAAAATCGTCGAGGCTTTGCACCAAGTTCTCGTTGTATGGAATGTGATTGGAGAGCTGGGTGTACACATTGTGATGTAAGTTTGACTTATCACAAATTTACTGGCTCAATGCGTTGTCATTATTGTGGTTACCAAACTAAGGTACCTATTAAATGTCCTGCATGTGGAAGTGCTGAAATCAACATGCAAGGATTCGGTACTGAAAAGATTGAAGAAGAAATTAAGATCTATTTTCCCGAAATCAAGGTCGCACGTCTTGACATGGATACTGCCAGAAAAAAACAAGCATTGGAAAATTTAATTCAAGATTTTGAAGACAAAAAAATAGACTTACTTATTGGTACTCAAATGGTTACGAAGGGTTTCGATTTTGACAATGTTGGTATTGTAGGGGTTTTAAGTGCAGATCAGATATTGCAATTTCCGGACTTCCGTTCTGTTGAGAGAGCATTTTCATTGATTACCCAAGTAAGTGGTCGTGCCGGTAGAAAAAAGAAACAAGGCAAAGTAATTGTCCAAGCATTCAACATTGCGCACCCGGTTTTGCAAGATATCATACAAAATAATTTTACTGATTATTATAACAGAGAAATTGCAGAACGAGAAACATTCGGGTATCCACCTTTCACTCGTTTGATAAAATTGACCATCAAGCATCGCGACCCCAAAGTGGTCAACTATGCGGGCAAGTCTCTGGATGTGATGCTTCGAGAAAAATTAGGAGATCGACTTGATGGTCCAGCCATTCCTGGAATTCCTCGTATTCGCAATCAATATTTGACCAATTTTCAAATAAAAATCAGTAGAAATAACAAACATCTTCCGAGAATTAAGGATTTTATCTGGGATTGTATTCATCGATTGAATAAGGAAAAAGGGATGTCTTCTGTGCGGGTTAATTTGGATGTGGATCCTCAGTAGGAAAATGATTAAAGCAACAATTCGAAAAACATAGAGCACGTATTTTTTAACATATAGCGCACATAGGATTCACATAGACTCTTGTTTCGTAAAATTTCTTCACACAGAAATCGCTAACAACACAGAAAGTAGGACGTGAGACCTTACAATACGCAGAAAAATACAGGCTACGAATATTATGATAAAAGTCTAAATGCAAAGCCAAAAATAGAGCAGAATTATGAAGCGCGCGGCATTGGCCTTATAGATTTATCGTTAAAAATTTAGATGTGCGGATGGAAAGAAAAAGATCGTTGTTTGAGCCACTGAAAGTGTTGCGAGTTTCGAGATTTTGCGTGGAGCAATTTAAATTTTTCGATAAATATATAAAGCCTTGATTTTTTGCTTCGTTTTTTATCAAGAAAAAATGAAGATATAAAAAAGCTAAGCTTCCAAATTCTATATCTTTTGCAAAATTAATTTTTCAAAACTCATATCCATAACAATTTAATTGCTTCTTTCAACATCTCCAAATCACTCCCATTCGAAAACGCATTGTTATCATTAAATAAAACCTCATCCTGAAAAAGTGGCAACTGTGCAACTACATCAGCATTCAAAGCTTGCAACGACCAAAGTATACTTTGCATCGCTTTTTCAGCTCGTCCTTGGGTCGGTGCGAAAGTAATGGCTAATACTTTTTTCTCATACAGTTCTCCCCCATCTGTCAACCATTCCAAAGCATTTTTCAAAATTGCAGGCATGTTATAAATGTATTCTGGCGCAGAAATTATCAATGCATCCGCTTTAGCTATTTTAGTTTTCCAATCCAGAACAACTTCAGGTCGAGGTAGATCTTGTAGGTTAGCATGGAATAATGGTAATTTTTCAAGTGGATATCGTTGGAAGTTGAGTTTTGGAAAAAGAGCTGAGATTGCCTCCAAGAGTTTTATATTGGCAGAATTGGTTCTTGCGGAGCCAGAAATGGTCAGGATATTCATTCTTTGTGACATATATATATAATATAATTTACCTATAATAAGGCGAATTCAACAAACTATAATTCAATTGACTTTAGATATCACAAAATATTGACGGTTGGCGCTCATTTCGTATCTTAGATAGTAGATTATTATCTGCATCAAATAATATTTCGCATTTCATACTAAATGATTTCAAAACCCCACTTATATAATCTATAACAGAACAAAACATTGTCTTGTTCAAAATAATAATTTGTTAATTCGAATTTAATCCATATTTTTGGTAAACCAATAATTGGTCAACCAATTTTTAAGTTTGGACTTTATCCTATTTCGTAAAATCTAAAAATGATTATTGCATGCTAGAAAATTTAAACAAAATCCAATTACAAAATCCAGTTGACCAAATAATTGCTCAGATCCGAGACCTTATCATTTCTGGCACAGTTAAACCCGGAGAAAAATTGCCTCCTGAAAGGAAATTGGCAGAACATTTTGGCGTGAGTAGAAGTCATGTCCGTGAGGCCATTAGCAAGTTACAAGTCTATGGAATTCTAAAAGTACAGCCCCAAAGTGGCACCATTGTCAATGGCATTGGGATTGTTGCATTAGAAGGACTTATCTCTAATGTATTAAAAATAGAAAAGACGGATTTCAATGCGCTAGTTGACACAAGAGCATTGTTGGAAAAAGAAGCAGCAAGACTAGCAGCTATTAATAGAAATGCAGATGATTTAGTAGAAATGCATAATGCGCTGGAATTATTTGAAAAGAAAATGGCAAAAGATCATGTTGCGATAGAAGAAGATTTACTTTTTCACATTAAGATAGCAGAAGCGGGAAAAAATTCAGTTTTAAAATCTATGATGATGATCATTACACCGGACATTGTCAAAAGTTTCACGACACTGAAAGTTTGTAACAAAGACAACGCGAACAAGTCTATCAGTCAGCATAGAAATATTTTAGAGCGTATTTCGGCCCAAGACCCTGAAGGTGCTGTAGAAGCAATGAAGGTTCATTTAGACGAAGTTATTCAATTCAGTAAGAAAAAGAGTTAGAATAAATGTTGTTTAAATTCAGGATTGGTTAACCAAAAAATAGGCAAAATTTAAGGGAGTTTTGTGTTAAAAAAACAATAAAATGCTGTAATGATTATTAAATCAACGAGTTCATTTTGGAGTTGAATGTTTTTCGAAGAGCATGTTTTAGGAGAGAATCGTTTTCTGTGAAAAGATGTTAATGATTTTGATGAGGATATTGAGAGAATTCGGGTAAAATATTCAATTCATAAACATCTTTGTTTCCCAATTCAACTTCTTTTTTGTTGTCAACCTTTCCAAAATATTTGAATCGTTCACCATCTACGTAAATGATTTTCTTAAAATCTCCTTTTGGTTTTCCATTTTTAAATTTACCATGATACAAAGTAGCATTATCAAAATCGCTGTAATTAGAAGTCATCCCAATTACAACATCGCCATGAAAATATCCATCTTTATTTAAGGTTCCTTCGATTTTATTTGTTGATTTCTCTTTGTAAGAATAGTAGGTGGTTTTTTGACCATGAAACGGTTTGTTTACATCAATCCTCCATCCTCTTTTTATTGTGTTTTGACCTTTATATACATTTCGCCACAAAAAAGTTCCGTTATAAATTTGACCTTCATGTTCTACATTGCCATTGTCATCGTAAAATTTATACATTCCAGCATCCCAAGCCTTAGCTAAGTCGTTAAATGATGACCCTTCACAAATCTTTTTCTCTACTCGCCCTGACCTCGATATAAATTCAAACTGTACAACTAAACTAGGATAGTATCGATCATAAATAATGCTATTGTTTGAAGAATTAGTGTCTCTGATATATTTTATATTTGGATTGTCTTCAGATACACTATTCCAACCTTCATCAAAATAACACAGCACTTTATAATCACCTTGTGCAAATAATGAAAAACTACTTGAAATTATAAGGGATAAGAATAATAAGTATTTCATTTGAGTGGTTTCGGCTTGATAATGTTAAGTTAATTTGAAACTTTTAATAGACTATTTCTTATAGTAAAAATTTATCTAATATAACGAATTACCTATATAAATAGATAACATTTAGCATTTACTTTGCTAATAATTAGACATTAAATAAACAACCTACTTATTCAAAATTGAAACTTCGAAAAAAGCCCAACATCATAAAAACGGTTTGGCAATAGGAAGACTTATTGTTATTTTATTAAAAAATAAAAGAATAAATTGCTCATTAACTATTGATTATCCGATACTTACACTATATTTATGATTACTACTACTTGAGAAAACATTTCGACCAATTATTCCTAACACCTGGAATAACTTTCATTTAATTAAAAAGAAGGGACAAAGAAACAAATATGCAGTTATGGATACTGTGTTTTTAGCTTTCGCTAATAGCGATACTGATAAGCTACATACCCTTTCGGAAGAAGATGAAAAAGTCTACGGTGTTTTATCTAATTATAAAGCTTCAGGTGCCATTGATCTTATCAGAGAACAATATGCAACCACCAATCGACTAATTGAAACCTTTAGGAATTTTCAAGATAAATTAAGCGTCTTTTTATATAGTGGTCACGCTGGAAGAGATCAACTAATGCTACAAGATCAAAATGCAAATGCTGAAGGCGTAGCAGCATTGTTAAAAAGATGTCCAAATATCAAACTTGTCATCTTAAATGGTTGTTCTACTGCAGGACAAGTAAACCAATTATTAAACAATGGAGTCCCGATTGTAATTGCAACTTCCTCACCAGTTGAAGACAAGAGCGCTACGCAATTTTCTATCAACTTTTTTACTGCACTTGCTGAACGAAAGAAAACCATCGAACAAGCATATAAAGATGGATTGGCAGCAGCAAAAGTTGTCACTACCTCTAGCATTAATGCAACAAGAGATATAAGTTTTGCAAGCGCCGTTCAAAGCCAACCACTTTGGGGGATATTTTATAAAGAAGAAAATCAAGCCTTATTAAATTGGAAGTTAGGTGTAATCGAAGAAAGTCCAAATTCGCATGCGATCTACAATCAATACTTAACAAGACAAGTAATCGAATCGATAAAAACTAAAAAAATTGCTGCAGAAAACTTTTGCAACAAAGTAGATAAATGGGAAATTTCAAATAATTCACGATGGGAAACCGTAGATAGAATTTGTGTCAGAGCGAAAGAAATCATCGCTTTTAGTTTTGTTGGTGTTATAGGTATCCAACTAAGTAAATTAATGGCGATCGGTTCTGAAGAAAATTCGGAAAATAAAAAACGAAAGTATATAAAGAAATGCATTTTTATCGCAGAACGAAGTTTAGACCTAATTAACTTTGCATTACTTTCAAAATTATGGGATTGTCAAAAGAAAGAAAAAATTCATTTTTCAACATCACAATTACAGAAGCTAGAAAATTATTTCAATGCAGCTTTTGAAATTTCTGCATCCGATAAATTTGATTTATTAAAATCCCTATACCCTGCATTTGAATCCAACAAAATAGATTTTCCCATTTCAGAGTTGAGTAATTTGAAAGAGCAAATGAACGACCAAGGTGAAATGAGTCAAATATTTCAAGTACTTGACCAGCTAAGACAAGCTGTGGATAAAGGAGAATTTACTCGTAAAGAAAGTGCTGAAGCAGAACGTCAACTTGCTGTTTTTTTAAAACATGTTTCTTTTCTCGTAAACTACCGAATGGCTTCTATAAAACGAATAGGGTACAATCAAGTACGAAATACAGAACCTCGTTTCCTGCATCGTTTTGCTGCATTAGGTATCGATAGTAAAGCGAATGTTGATGCTGAGAAAGTTGTTTATACGCCGCAAACTGTTCATACTAATTCCGTTTTATTATACAAAGGAGATGATTATCAAGAAAGCATTAATCTCTTTCCTTTCGTTATAGATTATAATGCACTGACTTTTGAACATGGAGCCAGGATATGTTTTTATAGGTCAAATGATATTACTGATAGTAGCCTAGAATATCTCTTTTTGGAAGATAGCACAGAAATAAATATTGATTTCAAAGGCATTGCAAAAAAAGGAGTTGATTTCAATGAACTCATGATGAATGATGAAAAACGAATTATTCATAATCTAGATAATGTAGTCAATGCATTTAGAAATGCGCATAGTAGTTTTATAACCAAAGAAATTAATTTCGACAATTTCTAAACCGAAAACTACTATGCAAAAAATATATCCTTTTAAGTTTTTAGATGCTTATACACGAGATGACAAAGACTATTTTTTTGGAAGAGATACAGAAATAGCCTTTCTATATGAAATGATTTTTCAAACTGATTTACTCTTGATCTACGGAGCTTCTGGCACAGGAAAAACCAGTCTAATTAATTGTGGTCTTGCAGGAAAATTTGAAAGTCATGATTGGTTACCAATTGACATTCGACGTGGTAATAACATCAATGAATCATTGTCAAAGCGACTTCAAATGGCGGAAGGAGAAGTAGCAAAAACAGATGATGATCTTGGGTGGTTAAACATGGATTTCGAAACGACCACCTCTACCAAATCGATGGATAGTCTTTCGCCATTAGCTAGAAGTTTGAAAACCATTTATCTCAAAAACTTCAAACCTATCTATCTAATTTTTGACCAATTTGAAGAATTGTATATCCTTGGACATAGGGAAGAGCAACAACAATTTATCAAGACAATAAAAGATATTTTACTGATTGAACAACCAGTAAAAATTATCATTTCTATTCGAGAAGAATATTTGGGATACCTCTATGACTTTGAGCGGGAAGTTCCAGAATTGTTACGTAAAAAACTTCGGGTAGAACCAATGCACTTTGATAAAGTCCGAAATATCATTGACAGGATCAGTAATTTACCACAAAGTAATGTAAGTCTAAAGGAAAAGGAAGAAGAAGCAATCGCGGAAACTATTTTTGATAAAATCCGAGGTAACGAAAAAATTCTTTCTATCCAACTACCCTATCTGCAAGTATTTTTGGACAAACTTTATCTCAAAATTACTAATGATGAAACAAGACAATCTAATGCCACTTTTAGTTTGGAGGCACTTCATAAAATAGGTGCAATTGATGACGTACTTCGCGACTTTTTAGACGAGCAGGTTTTGAAAATTGCCCAAGATCTAAAAAAAGAACCAGATACTATCTGGGAAGTACTATCTCCTTTTGTTACGCTTGATGGAACCAAGGCACCTTTGTCATTTGTAAACATAACACAAAATACACGAATTGACGCATCTCACATAAAAGCTTGCCTTTCAGCTTTTGTAGCCAACCGAATATTGCGATACAATGAACGAGAGGAAGTTTATGAGATCAAACACGACTCGCTAGCTAAGCAAATACATTCCAAAAGAAGTGACGAAGAAATTGCGGTGTTAGAAGTTGAACGTCTAATCAAAAGTCAAATGGCGGTTCATCCAAATTCTAGAGCATTTTTGACCAACAAACAACTTGCCTTTATTGCACCTTATAAGAAGAAATTAAATCTAACACCTCTAGAACAGCAATATATAATTGACAGTGCTCATGATAATGCAGCAAAACAAATCAAACAAAAGCGTATCCGTCAATTAATCACTGCCGCATCAGTAACCGCATTTCTTATGATGGGAATGCTCTCTTTTTGGGCAATCGAAGAACAACAAAAGACCCAACTTGCATTAGAGACAATAGAACGGAACGGGAAAAGAAAAATAGCAGAAGAGCTATTAAGTTTTGGTGATGGATACAGAGATTTGGAAAAAATGCAAGACGCCAAAGATTCTTATTTGGCAGCACTTGATAGTTTAAAAGGCTATTCTCAAGATTCATTATATGTTGAGATAACAAGAAAAATAAAATTAATCGAATGAAGACTCCAACGTTTCTAATAGTATTATATTTTTGTATTGGTTGCACCAACAATTCCCTTGCACAATCTTCTGAATGTTCAGATTGTCCAGAATGCCCCAAATACGAATCGTTTATCCAACAAGGTATTAACTATTTAAATAACGAAGCTTTCGACCAAGCACTTATTGAATTTCAAGCAGCGCAAATTGCAGCTAAACAATGTAATTGTAATACGACAACCCCGTATCAAAATATTCAAAAAACAATTGTTGGAATAAAGAATCAACGTGATGCAGCTATCCTTTCAGAAAAAAGAGCAATTCAAGCTGAAATCGATGCAAAAAATGCTTTAGTGAAAGCAGCACTTGAAAAAGCAAATGCAGTCCATCAAGCCAATATAGCTCGAGATGCAATGCAAAGAACAACAGTTGCATTAGAAGTTGCTAAAGAGGCAGAAAAACAGGCAGAAAAAGAAAAAATAAATGCAAAAAATGAAGCCAAGAAAGCGGAAGAAGCAACAAAAAAAGCAAGGAGAGAAACATCAAGAGTTAGAGCAAACGATCTTGCTTATAGAGCCCAAAACTTATTAAAAGATGGAGATCGCACTAAAGCTTTTCAGCTGGCAGCATTTGCACATAAATATATAGACAATGAAAATCATAGTGTAAACAAGGCGCTACATGATAGCTACTATTACAATGTACATCCTGATAGACAAGAAGAATCCTCGCAACAAATTTGCTGGTACGCAGACTTTAATAGTCATGTAGAATCTATCCATTCTTCGAACTTCTCACCGAATGGTAAATATATTGTTACAATAAGTAAAAAAGCAGTTAAGGTGTGGAATATTGAAAATAGAAATGAAATCATATCCATTGAAGGCCATACGAACGATATTAACGCTGCACATTTTTCACCCGATGGGAAATTTATTATTACCGCAAGTTCTGATAGAACTGCCAAACTTTGGGACGTTAAAAGTGGAAATGAAATCAAATCATTTAGAGGTCATATGAATTCTGTCTTCTCAGCAAATTTTTCTCCTGATGGGAATTTTATTGTTACTAGTAGTTCTGATCAAACAGCTAGGCTTTGGGACGTCGATTCTGGCAAAGAAATTCAATCATTTAATGGACATACCAACTGGGTCAAATCTGCCAATTTTTCTCCTGATGGAAAGTTCATTATTACTTCAAGTGATGACGATACTGCGAAGCTTTGGAATACCAAAACTGGTAGTGAAATTCGAACTTTCAAAGGGCATACAAATTCTGTACAAACTGCAAATTTCTCTCCTGATGGAAAATTTATAATCACCGCTAGTTTAGATCAAACTGCTAAATTATGGGATATTAACTACACTAATGAAATGAGAACTTTTAAAGGACATACCAACACCGTCTCCTCCTCAAATTTCTCTCCTAATGGAAAAATAATTATTACTGCTAGTACTGACAATACGACGAAGCTTTGGAATGTCGACACTGGAAAAGAAATTCAATCATTTAATGGACACACCAAAGGAGTAAAATCTGCTAATTTTTCTCCTGACGGCAATTCAATTTTAACTGCAGGCAATGATCAAACTGCAAAGCTATGGAATCTCAAAAATAACAGTCAAATTATGTCTGTTAAAACAGATCTCGATTGGGTGAATAGTGCTAACTTTTCTTCTAACGACAAGTATATTGTTATAGCAAGTTCAGACAATACAATCAAGTTATGGAATATCGAAAATGGTGCAGAAATTCATTCATTTATTGGACATACAAAATCCGTAAAATATGCTAATTTCTCACCCGATGGTCAATTTATTATTTCCGCAAGTGACGATCATACGGCTAAGTTATGGAATATCGAAAATCGCGAGGAGATTAAAACTTTTAGCGGTCATTCTAAAGAAGTCAAATCGGCTAATTTCTCACCTGATGGTCAATTTATTATAACTGCAAGTTATGATCAAACTGCTAAGTTGTGGAATATCGAAAATGGTGAGGAAATTAGAACATTTATTGGGCATACAAAATCCATCTACGCTGCTAGTTTCTCGCCGGATGGTAAATTTATTGTTACAGCGAGTGCTGATAATACAGCTAAGCTTTGGAATGTCAATACTGGCAAGGAAATTAGAACCTTCAATGGACACACTAATTCAGTATATGCTGCGAATTTCTCAAATGATGGAAAATTTATCGTTACAGCTAGTTCTGACAATACAGCTAAACTGTGGGATATGACCAATGGAACAGAAATCAAATCATTTAAAGGACACACAGATTGGGTATATGATGCTAATATTTCACCCGATTGCAAGTATATTGTTACGGCAAGCGACGACCATACTGCCAAGTTGTGGGATCTTGAAAATGGGAGGGAAATTAGGTCATTTATCGGTCATCATAGTTCTGTTAAATCTGCAAATTTCTCAAATGATGGAAAATTTATCATTTCTGGAAGCTCAGACGCAACCACAAAGATTTGGATAACTGATCCATTACTAATGATTACTCAACAAAAATCTCCTGCTTTTTTTAGTGCAAATGAAATTCAGAAATTAGATCTATTTAATCTCTTGAAAAAAGAACAACAATGGAGACAGTATGTTGAGGAAATTCCATCTCCACAATTAATAACTTATGGAAATTTGTTTATAAGTGATGTTGGAAATAGTAACAATCCAGAATTTTATAATCAAAAATTTGAACAAGCAAGTAAATGTTTTCAAAAAGCAGCCGAAAGGAATTCTTACTATAACAAATATTTGTCTGAATGTTATCGACTCTGGGGATTACATCTATATAAAATGAATCAACTATCGGAAGCAAAAACTAAAATAGATTTAGCAACCCAACTATCAACAAATAAAACGAATATTTTTTCTGTATTTGAAGAATGTATGAAACATTATGAAAAAATACCAACTAATACTATCCAAGAAAAGCTTGCAAAACATCAAAGTCTAGTAACCATAAGTAAACATAAATTTGAGTTAGTTGATACACCAGCAGCGCGCAACGATTATGTCAAATATTATGACAACTATACCTGGTTTCAATTACTTGCCGGCGATTTTGAAGGCTGCGAAAAGAGTATCCGTCAAGTCATTGATTTAACATCTGGGCTAGATGACTTATCAAACAATTTACCTCCGGCTTTACTGCTTCAAGGAAAATACTCTGAATCAATCGCCGAATATAAAAAATGGAAAGATCGACCGTTTGAGTCAGACGATTCTTATGATACTTATTCTGATGTCTTCTTAAATGATTTAGATGAGTTGGAAGAAAAAGAAGTTATTTCTCCTGAACACATAACTAAAGTAAAGGAAATCAGACAATTACTAGAAGAAATAGATAGTGCTGGGAATGAGTGAAAATAGAGATTGGTTCAATTTCATCTCTAATTGTAATATCAAAAAAGCCTTGCACAAAATTGTACAAGGCTTTTAGTAGTAGCGGAGGCTGGACTTGAACCAACGACCTTCGGGTTATGAGCCCGACGAGCTACCAACTGCTCCACTCCGCGATATATTTTTAAAGTCTAAGACTTTGTTTTGCTATTTTTTTGACTTGCTTAACATTATAAGCTGTCAATTGGTGTGCAAAAATAGTATTTCCTTTATATTCTCACAACTTTTCAAGTTTTATTATTGTATTCCTTTTGAGGAAATAACCGTATTTTAGATACGATATTCGATTATTCAACACACATCTATAGTAGACCGTTCCGATTTGATGAAAAAAATTCCTTTCTCCCCTCCTCGTATGGATCAAAAAATTGTCGATGAAGTCGCTGATACCTTGTGGTCGGGATGGATTACGACGGGTCCGAAAACCAAAAAACTGGAAAAGAAAGTAGAAGAAATGGTGCAGGTACCTCGGGTGCTTTGCGTCAATTCTGCGACGAGTGGGATGGAGCTCGTGTTGCGTTGGTTGGGTGTGCAAGAAGGTGATGAGGTGATCGTACCCGCGTACACATATTGCGCGACTGCCAATGTAGTGGTCCATTGCGGAGCGACTCCTGTAATGGTGGATATGATTCAAGAAGATTTTACTTTTGATCTAGCAGTAGTTGAAAAAGCGATTACTTCAAAAACCAAAGTGATAATGCCAGTGGATATCGGTGGTATGCCGGTTCATTATGAAGCACTTCAAAAGTTGGTTCATAAAAATGAGGTGGTGAAATTATTTTCTGCAAACAATAATCGACAAAAACAACTTGGAAGGATTGCAATTCTTGCAGATGCCGCTCATTCTATCGGTGCTTTTTATAACAATAAATCTGCAGCTACTTTCACAGATTTTGCGGTCTTTTCTTTTCATGCAGTTAAGAATTTGACAACCGCAGAAGGTGGTGCTATTTGTATCAATTTGCCAAGTAGTTTTGATGCGGATGAAATTTATAAATCTTTAAACACCAAATCCCTTCATGGTCAGAATAAAGATGCGATGGCCAAATTCAAGGACAACTCTTGGGAATACGATATTGTAGAAGCTGGATGGAAATGTAATATGCCAGATATTTTGGCGTCTATCGGTTTGGTTGAAATTGACAGATATCGAGAAACTTTAAAAAGAAGGAAAGAAATTTTCGATTTATATAACAATCTACTTTCTAAATTTGAATGGGCAGAACTTCCTGTTTTTGAAGATGACACTAGAGTCTCTTCTTATCATCTTTATTTATTGAGAATTAAAAATGTAAGTTACACACAACGTAATCAAATCATCAATGAAATTTTCGCAAAAGGAGTTTCTGTCAATGTGCATTACAAACCGCTTCCTTTATTGAGTGTTTATAAAAATATGGGGTATCAAATGAATGACTACCCTATTGCCAAAGATGCTTTTGACAGGGTCATCACTTTGCCAGTTTATTTTGACCTCACTGATGAAGATATCCATCATGTCGTTGACACCGTAGTTCAATCTGTCAACCTGATCAAATCTCATAACAATCAGCCTACAACTTAAATGAAAAGAGTTTTTGACATGGTTGCTTCTCTTTTTGTATTGGTCCTTTTTTCTCCAATATTTTTTGTTATCGCTATTTTGATCACGGTTGATTCTCGTGGTGGCGTTTTTTATTGGCAAAATCGAATTGGCAAAAATAGCATTCCTTTCAAAATGTGTAAGTTTAGGACGATGGCAACAGGTTCTGATAAAAAAGGGTTGTTGACGATTGGAAATGAAGATAGTCGAGTCACCAAAATCGGAACCTTTCTTCGTAAATATAAGTTAGATGAATTTCCACAATTATGGAATGTCTTAAAAGGTGAAATGAGTATCGTCGGTCCTCGTCCGGAAGTTGATAAATATGTCCGTCTCTATAGTCCTCAGCAAAAAAAAGTACTCGATGTAAAACCTGGTATAACGGATTATGCTTCTTTCGATTTTATTGATGAAGGAACTATCTTGTCGAATAGCGATAATCCTGAAAAAACTTATATTGAGGAAATTTTACCACAGAAATTAAACTTGAGTTTAGCATATATTAAAGAGCAAAGTTTCATGACGGATTTGAAAATTATTTATCGAACTTGTCGAAAGATTTTGCTTGGTTGGTGATCTTGCTTCATAGGATCCACCCCGGACCTTCGGTCCGACCCTCCTTGCATGAAGGAGGGTTGATACGTGAACATGCGAGCTCACGTACCATCCTTCCTTTTTCAAGGAAGAACTTTCCCGATAGGGATTAGAGGATGGATCTTTATGAAAATTGGTACATAGGATCCTCCCCGGACCTTCGGTTCGACCCTACTTGCATGAAGGAGGGTTGATACGTAAACACGCGAGCTCACGTACCACCCTTCCTTTTCAAGGAAGGACTTTCCCGATAGGGAATAGAGGATGGATCCTTATGAAAATTGGTACGCAGGATCCACCCCGGACCTTCGGTCCGACCCTCCTTGCATGAAGGAGGGTTGATACGCGGGGAGTACGCGAGCTAACATAATTAGACAGAATTCCAATGTTATAAAAAAATTCAATTTTAATGAGTGTTTCTATATACGAGCGCGCAAGACAATTAAGGAAAAACCAGACTCCTCCAGAATCATTTTTTTGGAGACAAGTCCGTAAACGAAAAATATTAGAATGTTTATTTTTAAGACAATACGTAATTGAATATCCTGATAAATTAAATAAACATAGTTTTTTTATTGTCGATTTTTATTGCAATGAATTAAGGTTGATTGTTGAGATAGATGGTGAAATACATAAGTATCAAATTGAAGAAGATAAAATGCGAGAGTCAATTTTGGTGGAGATGAATTTTACAATTATTAGATTTAATAACATAGAGGTATTGAAAAATTGGGATTTCGTTGAAAGTAAATTGAGAGAAAAAATATTTGAGATTAGAAGTTTGCGGGATTAATCTGAGTATGTAAGAATCCACCCTGAACCTTTTAGCTCCGCCCCTCCTTGAACAAAAGGAGGCTTGCTACGAGAGCAGGCTTTTACAAGAAAGGACCTACCTCGAGAGAGATTG
>CALDGQ010000110.1 GCA_937941765.1 uncultured Saprospiraceae bacterium | reverse complement strand
GGAATCATTTACGATGTAAATTTAAAACAAAAAATGTCAAAAAGAAATTTATAAGCAAAAAAATGTTTTTTATTTATCAAATTTATCATACATGCACCTAACAATCATCCAACAACAATATTGTTGACTCATAATATATCGCCAAAAACTGTTACATTTAACAATTGTGAAAGTGAATAGATTTTGCATCACATTTTATTATAATATTAGTTTTTTTACTACTTTCACGTCTAGCAGAAAACTAAATTTTAAACATACTAAAAGAAGGAATACTAATGGGAATGATCATCTCACTACTGAATCACAAAGGCGGAGTTGGAAAAACAACAAGCGCAATTAACATTGGAGCAGGACTAGTCGAGTTAGGAAAGCGAGTCATGTTGATTGATTTAGATCCACAAGCGAATCTTACCTTATCTCTTGGAATACCAAGACAAAAGTCAACAATATACGAAGCATTGAGAGGTGTTGAAGAGATTCAACCATATAATGTAAAGGAAGGATTAGATGTCGTAACTTCTTCTTTAGATCTTTCTGGTGCTGAAATGGAATTGATTAACGAAGCTGGTAGAGAATATCTTTTAAGAGAATTATTTGAACCATTTTTGGAAGATTATGATTATATAATTATCGATTGTCCTCCATCATTAGGATTGTTGACCTTAAATGCATTGACTTGTAGCCAACAGGTTTTGATTCCTTTGCAAACTGAGTTTCTAGCATTGCAGGGTTTGACTAAAATCAAGCAAGTTATTGACAAAGTTCGTTTCCGTTTGAATAAAAAATTGGAAATCGGCGGTGTAATCGCAACAATGTATGATCAACGTAAAGTATTGAACAGAGACGTTGTCCAAACCATCCGTAAATTTTTCGGACCTAAAGTATTTAATACTTTAATTAGAGATAACGTTGCTTTGGCAGAAGCTCCAGCACAACGTAAAGATATTTTCGGGTACAACAAAAACAGTAATGGTGCAAAAGATTATTTAAATCTTTGTAAAGAAATTATTGAAAGAACAACGCCACAAGAAGAAGTGATTGTAGAAAATACAGTTGTTGAAAAAGTTGTTGAAAGTCCAGTTGTTGAAAGTCCAGTGGTAGAAAGTCCGGTTGTCCAACAAGTAGTTGTACCTTCTACAGTTGAAAATCCGATTTCAGAACCAAAAACTATTCAAGAAGAATCCATAAATACCAATATCAGTGAGTAAAAAGAAGTTTAATTCAGGTTTGGAAAGTCTTTTTTCTGAAGGAGCAGATCAGGACCTTGAACAAGGTAAGGTGACGCTTTTGAATGTAAAGGAAAAAAGTAGTGGTAGTACAAATACTAGAGCACAGGCAAAACCAAAACCTGAAACTAGTACTGCTGCTCCAGTCAAGAGTTTTACTTCTGATTTAGATTCTTTATTTAATGACGTGATGACCGAAA
Source organism: uncultured Saprospiraceae bacterium (assembly GCA_937941765.1). Lineage (GTDB taxonomy): Bacteria > Bacteroidota > Bacteroidia > Chitinophagales > Saprospiraceae > CALDGQ01. The sequence continues at coordinate 68,233 of CALDGQ010000110.1, read as the reverse complement.
CAATCGAAGAGAAAGTAGAGTCCATCATCACAGAAAAAGTAAAACCAAAAAGAAGAAGAGTCATTGCTCGTAAACCTTTGAGTGGTCTCGATGCATTATTTAGAAGAACTGTTGATAATTCTGAAGAAGAAAAAGAAGTGGAACAGGTAAAATTGGAAAGAACAATCAAACGTGTGAGCTTTACTTTCCATAAAGATAGATTGCTGAAATTGAAGTCTATCGCTAAAATGGAGAAATCGTATCTCAAAGATATTATTAGTGAAGTTGTTTCTGAATATATTGATGAATATGAAAAGAAAACAGGAACTGCACTAGGCTAATTGTTCAATTTTCCACATTCCTATTTTAAGTATGCTTATTTTTGGTGTAAACAATCCACAAGGACTTTACTATGCGTCCTATTGAAGAATTTAGACCATACTACAATCACACGATTTATCCGGAATTAATGCGGCTAGAAAGTCAGCGCAAAAAACTTTTGTGGCTGATGAGTATTACAATATTGATGGCTATTGGTGTCATCATTTTTCAAGCCATGACGGGTATCTTTTTCATTACCCTCTTTCTATTGATTCCTATCGGATTTTACATCTCCTATTTGTTGTATCGCATCCGAAAATTCAAAACAGAGTGGAAACCCAAAGTGGTCAATTTGATCATCGATTTTATTGATGACAAATTAAGTTATGGAGAGATGTCTTACGATGCAAAAGGATTTGTTGCTAAACAAAAATTTGTAGCAAGTGGATTGTTTGCAAAAACTGGAAAATTTTACAAAGGGGAAGATAAAATAGCTGGTAAAATTGGGGATGTTGATTTTGAAATGAGTGAGTTAGAAATCAGTGATCTTTCAAAAATCGAGAGTGGCACCATTGAAATATTTAGAGGTATATTTTTGGCAGCACAAATAGTCAATCCTATCCGTGGCACTATTATGGTTTTACCTAGAAATCATAAACAATTCTTAATAAAAACCATTAAAACATTCAACATTGCTGGGGGAGAATTGGTTACCGATGTGCTAGAACATGATGGATTTAACCAAAATTACCTCACTTATGCCACTGAAGACGCTTTAATTCACAATGTTCTTTCATTTGAAATGCAAGAAGCAATTATTGAATATACAGAGCGGGCAATGAAAGACTTGTATGTTTCGTTTAACAATAACAACATTTACTTGGCGGTTAGGGAACCAAAAGACATTCTGGAACCTTTTATATTTGAGTCAAATGTTGATTTTGAATTGATTAGAGAATTTTTTGAAGACATCCAAATTCTACTAAGTATTGTAGAAGATTTTGATGCACATCACTAATCATTAATTTTTAAAAGGATATTAGATCGTATAAATAGTTATGACAAAATTTTTCTACACGGCTTTACTTTTCTTATTCACTTTTACTTTTTCAAATGCTCAAGAAGCGGAGGTTGCCGACCTTGTCAAAAAAGTTGAAAAAGATACCACACCATTTAATTTACCTGCTTCCTTATTATGGGAAATTACTGGCAATGAATTAGAAACACCATCTTATTTATATGGGACCATCCACATGATTGCTAAAGATGATTTTGTGTTGACAGATGCAACTAGAGCAGCATTAGCAAAGACCGATAAAATCACTTACGAGATTAACATGGAAGATATGAATAGTATCGGTGTTATCTTCACGATGATCGGAAAAGTGATGATGAAAAATGGAGTAACCTTACAAAGTCTATTATCAAAAGAAGATTATAAATTAGTCGTAGAGCATTTTGAAAAAATGGGACTACCAATGATGATGCTTGAAAAAATAAAACCAATGTTCCTTACTGTTTTCGCTTCCGAAGATATGACCAACATGCAAAATGATATGCAAACAGGCGGCATGGTCTCTTACGAAATGGAATTGATGGCCATCGCAGAAGAACAACAAAAAGAAATGGATGGATTGGAAACAGTCGAATTTCAAATGAGTGTCTTCGATAGCATTCCTTATGAAGCACAAGCACAGATGCTAGTCGAGTCATTAAAAGCAGAAGATACTGGTGAAGAAGATGAATTTGATGTGATGGTCAAAATGTACAAAGACCAAGATATCAATGGAATGGTTTCTATGATTTCAGAAGATGGGGAAGGCATGCAAAATTATGAACAAGTTCTATTGATCAACAGAAATATCAAATGGATTCCAATTATGGCGGACATGATGAAAGCACAACCAACTTTCTTTGCAGTAGGTGCAGGTCACTTAGGTGGTCCACAAGGTGTCGTCAATTTATTAATGGAACAAGGTTATGATGTGAAGCCAATTGATGCTGGGAAAACGTTGGATGATTTGGTGGAGGAGAAGAAGTAGGTTTCTCGTTACGCAACATAACACATAGTGCACATAAGTACATAGAGGCACATAGGAGGAGCATTTACTATTTGTAAATGCTCCTCTTTTTTATGGAGAAGGGTTGTACCCTTCTCAGGTGGATATATCGTCCCTATTGGGACTTGCTGGACGCGTTGGAGGATGTGCATTATGTACACGTTTTTCATTCTGCGATTTCGATGTGTTTCTATGTTTCTATTGTACCCTATGTTTTAAAATGCATCATGTTTTCAACAAAATACGTCCTACATGTTAAACAAAAAATCAAGTATCACAAGTAATATCATCCCAATCCTGCCCCATATAATTAATCAACCAATTCAAAGCATAATGTCGTTCATAAACAACACTTGGATTAATCGTATCAATAGGCATTCCTTTGATTCTAGCATCTACACAAGCCCAGCTATATCGATAATACAAATCTGCAGCATCTAAAATTTCCTTTTTCGATCTCGAGGAATTCATGTTCTTTACAAAATCAGCTGTATTGATTTCTTGCCCAACAGGGTATTCACTCATTGGAATATCTGTCAAACTACAAAGTGTTTTTGGAAAAGGAATTTGGTCTACTTTATTCAAAGCCCACATCAGAACCCAGATATCTTCACATTTCCAAGTTTCATGACTTTTCTTCTGATCTGTTGGGTCGGCCAAAAAATCTCTTTCTTTTGGTGTTACATAATCCCATAAACCATATTTTTTCAGGTAGCCGGTCGCTTGTTCACTATTGATATTCCCGAATGCGACTAAATTAGTAAATGCTAAAATGCTAACACGTCTTGCAATTTCTTCAGGTGTACGTATTGTTGTTTGTTCTTCAGATTCTATGGAAGGTAAGTTTCTATTAATCTTTACTTGATGTTGATGCAATATTTCTTCGCTATTAAATTTCCGTTGTTTTTGGTCATCCGTTAAATCGACCTGAGGTTTGTCATAATAAGAAGAATCGATTCGTACTTCAAGATCATCTATTTCACAACGACCTGAGGTGTCTACAATCAGTTTAAGATTTTTATCTAGAAAATGTTGTCCTTCTGCTTTGCTAATCACCGTGTTAGGTTGAGCGAATATGATACTATCTAATTCATTTGAAATGGACTGAATCAACGGTTTTAATTCTTTCAATTCGCCTGACGTTTGGTGGATAGAGAATTCACAATTTAAAGTTTGAATCTTTTGTAAAAACAATGTTTTTACTTTTTCATTAGTTGATGGCAATGAATTTACAAAACCATATAAGCCTTTTAGATTTGCTGTCAGAGGACTATCATCTACTTGGGGAAATTGATAAGACAAATCTTTTCGTTGTCGATAAGCAATCTTGATTTTTTTGGAAGCACTAAAGATGCTACCTTTTATTTCAAATTCAGAAATATTGAAATCATCTTGAGTGGAAATAGTCATTTTGCTTTTTGGCAAAGCACGTTGAATGATTTCATTGATTTTGTCGAATCCTACATGGTGTGAATAGAGTGTACAAATCATTTTTTGGCGTTTAGTATTTTGTAATACGAATTGTATTTTAGGGTTCAATTCGTATAAAATGGGGTTGAAATTATGGTGTTATGTTAGAGTAACCATATTCCTCATTATAATATCGCTAATTTTTTTTGGAATGTGGTATTCCTTCATCAACTTTTTTAGAATTGGGATACCAGATTGTACCTTTTCAATAATTCCTTTTGGATCTTTGATGGTAAAATTTTCAGCTATTATCAAGACATCATTTAAGTTGATATCATTTCTTTTATTGTTGATGGATAAAGCTCGATTGGTTATTTTAAAATCGAGTAATGGATTTAGCGCATAGGTAATATCATATGCAGGAGATAATTTCCAATTGTTTCTTTTTTTATCGTAAATGAATGAGTGATTTTTTAAATGATCATCTGTATTTCTAAAAACCACGTTAAAAATCATTCTTGTAAATAGTTCTTCAATCTGTGCTTGCGAAATTTTGAGAAAAGAAGAAAGCTTAAATAAATTTTCGTAAGAAGAATGTTGTGGATTTTGAAAATCCCATCCTGTTAGTCCAGTTGCTGTTAAAACATGTTGTTTCTCTCCATTTTGACGATCAAATCTTTCCGTTGCAAAATGTTTATTTTCGATCAATTTGGAATCCATCATATGTATTCCAATTTTCTTTGCAACTTTGTAATAACAATATTCAAGAATCTCTTGTGGAAAATCGACTTTATTTTCTAGTGCTAATTTAACGACATAATGGAAATACGCATTAGAAATTTCTAAATCTCCAGGAATAATATTTCCAGTTTTTTTATTTTCGGAAATCAAAATTTTAGGCCTTGCACCTCCAGCTGAAGTTCCAATTTTAAAAATATTCAATAAGGCATCAGTGTTGAACTGCTTTTGTCGAATTGACTTTTTTGTTGCTAAGACTTCTTTCAGAACAGTGATTATTTCATCAATATCGATTGCAATATTTTTCGGTAACTCCTTTCCTGGAACAAACTCGATCGCACCCATTCCACGATTGGATACGTAAGCTAATTGTTCTAAAACTGTTATTTCTTTTCTTGAATTGGCATCCAACCAAGCTTTGAATATTAATGAACCAAATTGATCGGGTAGGGAATCAGCAATTTGTGGAGGTAATCCATGAAAACGGTCGTTGTTATATGCACTAAACAATTGAACCTGTGGGATTTTTTTTAGAATTCCTGTTTTAGGAAATATATTTGAGTAGTTTCCTTCTTCTAAATAGCTAGGATTGTATTGAAAAGAAGTGCCGATTCCATTTTCGGGGATTCCAAGTCGTCCAATCTCTTGTCCAAATAAATTTACATTTATAATGTTGGATTTAGCCATTTAATAAAGTGATTTAGTTGATTCGATTTGATTTTTGACACTACCAATTTCCTGATTCAATTGGGTCAATAAATCCAATTCTTTCACTACTTTCAAAATAGTATCGATCGTAAAATTTCTACCAGACTCTAAATTCGCAATGGTTGTTTTAGATACACTTATCGAATTTGCCAATTCAACTTGTGATAATTTTCGGCTTTTACGAATCAATTTTACAAGTTGACCAAGCTCTTTTTTTACATCCTTGATTTCTACTGTTTCAAACATGATTGTTATAAATTTATAACAAAATATACGTCATTTATAACAAATAAGCCAGTATAATGGTCGAATAATTCATTTTGAGCTAAAATAACCAGTATAATGGTCTAATTTGATTTTAGAGCAGAATTAAACAATATAGTGGCCAAATTTGATTCTAGATAGTACAAATCAAAACTATTTTCATTACTATCTTTATCTTTCAACAAAACAATTCAATTGTGTCAATAATAAAAACAGTTCGTGGCTTCACTCCAAAATTTGGAAATAATTGCTTCATAGCAGAAAATGCAGTCGTCCTTGGAGATGTCGAAATGGGTAATGATTGTAGTGTCTGGTTCAGTGCAGTAGTGCGAGGAGACGTCAATAGCATCCGAGTAGGCAACAATGTCAACATTCAAGATGGTGCCGTCATTCATTGTACTTACGAAAGATCACAAACTTATATCGGAGACAATGTATCTATCGGTCACAACGCCATCGTCCACGGTTGCACTATAAAAGAAAATGTCCTAGTAGGAATGGGATCAATCGTTATGGACAATGCCATTGTAGAATCCAATGTTCTAATTGCTGCCGGAGCTGTTGTGTTAGAAAATGCAAAATTAGAGTCTGGTTTCATCTACGCTGGTGTTCCCGCCAAGAAAGTAAAACCTTTGACTGAGGAAGCTTTCAAGGATTCAGTGGGTAGAATTGCAGGTGCCTATAAAAAGTATGCAAGCTGGTTTAGTTAATCAGACATCCTGTCTGTTTTTTAATACTAAAATGCACTCCCGATTACAGACAAGATGTCTGTTCAACATAACACTACACACCCTCAAACCAAACTTTCCCAGTCTCCCGAGCATCGCCATTATAAGTAACAAAAATCTCCTCACCAGCTTCAATATCCCGTTTAGCAAAAAACTGAATATACTGCTCCTCATAATCCACTAAATAAAAAGCATTGGGCTCGTGAGAATGATTGTACAAAGACCCAAATCCAAGTGCAATCGCACATTGCGCTTCCGCTTCACCCCAAAGAAAATAATAATCATGCAACACACTAGTATGTATTTGTTCAAATTGCGCTTTCGGAATTACAATAACAGGACAAATTTCTAACAATGCACCTTCAGGAATATCTTGATAAGTAAAAACACCTCGACCTGCAACGTCACTAGGTCCGTAATAAATAGATGGAATTCGTTGACTCATTATTTTCTTTTAGTAATGTAAACACCGAATAAGATCAATGCCATACCGATTAGGTGAAAAACAGTAATAGGCTCACCATCAATCACTCCCCATAGCACTGCGACGATTGGAATAATATATGCGACAAGCGATGCAAACACCGCATTCGTTTTTTTGACCAATTGAAAAAATAAAACAGAAGCCATCACAGTACTTGCCATTGCCAGTAAAATGATATACATCAAGCTCGAAGTAGCCGCCTCATGTGTTTGAAAAATAGTATAAAAATCAGTAGTCATTAAATAAATCAAACAAGGTATACCCAATGGAATAAAAGCTGCTGCACTAATCGTCACACTATTCATATCTTGTAAATAATGATGTACCGTATTAGCACTTGTTGCATAAAATATCGTCGCCAAAATAATATAGCATATATATAAGTTGTCAAATTCAATAGCACCTTCATTTCCAAAGATCGTCAATACAATCGCACCAATTAATCCAATCAAGACACCCACCAATTTGGCGCCACTAAAAGCTTGCTTGAAAAATAAAATTCCTAATAGCAAAACAAACAAAGGTGTCAAGGAATTCAACACACCAGCAACCGAACTTGTAATTTTTGTTTGAGCAAATGCAAATAAATAAGAGGGTAGCGCGGTTCCTGCTAAACCAACGGTCAGCAAATATTTAAACTTAGACCAATCAATATCTTTGTATCTGATTATAAAAATGGGTAAGAAGGCGAAACTCGCAATTATAATTCGAAGCGATGCCATAATATCTGGTGGATAAGCAACCAATCCTTTTTTAATAAGAATAAAAGAACTACCCCAAACAAGGCTTAGGAAGAAAAGCACCAGCCAGCCATTTAAATCAACCGAATTTTTTGTGTTTGTCAAATTTATATGTATTCATTTTTTCAGAATTGTCAAAGATATCAAAAAGGAACTCAACGTAGGGCAAAACGTTGGACAGACATCTTATCTTGACTTTTCTAGATTTGCACATGATATCTAAATTAAAGTAGCAGACAAGAATGTCTGCTCAACAAAAAAAGAACTTTCAGTTTTCTTTTTGTACAAGAAGTAGACAGATTCTTTTACCTTTATGGCAAACATATAAAAGCAGTTTCCACTATGCCTTTTACTGATGTAAAACTATTCTCTGGTACCAACTCACATTATCTAGCTGAAAAAATTGCCGACTTCTATGGATTGCCATTAGGAGATAAGACGACTCAACGATTTATGGATGGCGAGATGCAACCAGTGATCAATGAATCGGTACGTGGATGTAAAGTGTTTTTTATCCAAAGCACATTTTCACCTCCAGAGAATTTATTAGAATTATTGTTGTTGATAGATACGGCTAAGCGAGCTTCAGCTGGATACATTACTGCAGTGATACCTTATTATGGTTATGCACGACAAGATCGTAAAGACAAACCACGTGTACCAATTTCAGCAAAACTAATCGCAAGTTTGTTAGAAGCAGCTGGAGCAGATCGCGTTATGGTAATGGATTTTCATGCAGATCAAATTCAAGGGTTTTTTGATATTCCCGTTGATCACTTAAAGAGTGAAGCCATTTTTATCCCTTGGTTAAGAAAGAATATTTCAATGGACAACGTAATCTTTGCATCGCCTGATGTTGGTGGGGTAAAACGTGCACGTAGTTATGCAAAATATTTTGCTCGTGATTTAGTCATTTGTGATAAAGAACGAAAGCGTGCGAATGAAGTCGAAAGTATGACCATAATTGGAGATGTAAAAGGAGCAGATGTAATTTTGGTAGATGACATTATTGATACAGCTGGAACGATGTGTCGTGCTGCCGATTTGATTATGGAGAAAGGTGCGAAAAGTGTAAGCGCAATTTGTGCACATCCAGTCTTGTCTGGAAAAGCTTATGAAAATATCGAAAATTCTAGTATCGAAAGGATAATTGTTTGTGATACGATTCCTTTAAAAAGAGAATCTGACAAAATTGAAGTACTGTCAACTGCAAAGCTTTTTGCACGAGCAATCCGAAATATTCACGAAAATCGATCACTTTCGGCACTATTTGTCAATGGATAAGTGAATTTTAAGGAAAAACCTTTCTATTAACTTACACTAAGTGCGATATTTTATATAAAATATGATTATCTTTGCGTGCATTTTAAGGAAAAAATTAATTAATAGCCAAATACATTTACAATGGAAACGGTAGCTATCACTGGTACAAAAAGAGCTGGAATTGGAAAAAAATCTACTAAAGCAGATCGCAATGCAGGAGCAATTCCTTGTGTGATTTATGGTGGAAAAGAAAATGTACACTTTACTGGGAAAATGAGTGAAATCAAAAAAATGATTTTTACTCCTGCTTTTAAAGTTGCAGAAGTAAACGTTGGTGGAGCTACCCACAAATGTATCTTGAAAGATGTACAATGGCATCCTGTAACAGATGAAATTCGTCACATCGATTTTCTAGAATTGGTAAGTGGAAAATCATTTAAAGCTGAATTGCCAGTAAGATTGGATGGAGTAGCGCCAGGAATTAGAGAAGGTGGTAAATTAGTTTACAAACTAAGAAAAGTAAAAGTAAAAACTACTCCAGAAGCATTAGTGGATGAGTTGGTTTTAGATATCTCTTCTATGAATTTAGGAGATTCAGTAAGAGTAAGAGACATTGAAGCAATTGAAGGAATGGAATTAATGTCATCACCGGCATTACCAGTCGCTTCCGTCATCACACCACGTGCATTGAAAAGTGCTGCTGCTGAAGCGGAAGAAGCTGAAGCTGCAGAAGGAGCTGAAGCTACTGAAGGAGCTGAAGGCGAAGAAGCAAAGAAAGAAGGATAGTAGTTATCAACTATTTCAAAAAATATTTAGACCGTGTCATTCACTTGATACGGTCTTTTTTATTTTGTAAATTTCAATTCTATGAAAGACCTTAAAGTTACCACGATCCAATCCAACTTAGTTTGGGAAAATAGAACTGCTAATCTTCAAAATTTTGAGGCACACATTAGCACAATTAATGAATCTACAGACTTAGTCCTTCTGCCAGAAATGTTTACGACCGGTTTTTCAATGAATCCTCAACCAATTGCTGAAAAAATGGATGGGCCAACTATACAATGGATGTCGGATCAATCTTCCAAAATAAATGCAGTCATTTCAGGAAGTGTCATTATTGAAGAAAATGAAAAGTTTTATAACAGACTAATTTGGATGCGACCAGATGGCACTTACGAAAGCTATAATAAAAGACACCTTTTTACATTAGCTGGCGAACATAAACAATACACCAAAGGCACTTCCAAAAAAATAATCGATCTACATGGTTGGAAAATTTGTCCAATGATTTGCTATGATTTAAGATTTCCAGTTTGGGCAAGAAATACTGAAGGTTACGATTTACTTTTTTATGTTGCCAACTGGCCAGAGAAAAGAATTAATGCTTGGAGTAGTTTGCTAGTAGGGCGAGCGGTGGAAAATCAATGTTATACAATCGGTGTCAATCGAGTAGGTACAGATGGAACAGGCCTAGTCTATAATGGAATGACAAGTGTCATTAGTTTTGATGGTGAATTGAAGGCTTCCATACCAGATGAACAGAAAGTTCAAACCCATACTTTCAATTATGAAGCACTTCATACATTCCGCGAAAAACTCGCTTTTTTGGATGATCGCGATCATTTTTCACTAGAAATTTGAACGTACGAATAACTTTTAAGAATGAAAAAATTATTTAGAAAATTACGATTGGTGAAATTGAGATTAGATTAAACACATTGTTATATAACATTTTGTTTGTAAGTTTGTCAAAATAGCGATTGTATTGTTTAATTATTTAACTTCAAAAGTTTTATTTATATACAAGAATAACGTATTTAATTCACTCTTATTCAAATCCTCAATTCTTTCTTTCTTTTGTGTAACAACTAATATGCAAGCACAAAACACTTGCACGACTCACACAATACTTTACTAATCGAGTTTGAAGGTGAAAACTCTGCAATAAACTTCATAAAACAATAAGCATGCGGTTGATAACAATTTTAATACTTTTTTTACCAGCACTTTGTTTTTCTCAACAAACTGCATTTTTCGAGACTACTTTTTATTTTGAAGACGCAATAGGAAATAAAGATACAATCGTTATTGGGCATGATCCTGCAGTCGACAACTCGGTTATAAATCCACAACTTGGAGAAATTGAAATTGTAAGTCCTTGGGACAGTATCTTTGAAGTCAGAGCTTGTCACAGTGGTTCATGGTTTGCTAGTGAACCAGTCTGGTTAAATAAAGTAATCGGCGGAATAGAGTTGCAAAATTTTCAAAATATTTTAGATGAGTATAGTTGTTATTTAATTCAAGAATGGTATTACATAGCTGTCCATGCATTACACAAACCAGTTACTATTACATGGGATCCAACTGTTTTTGAAACCAACTATTGTAAGGTCAGGTCAACTTTAGGTAATCATGATCTGGGGCTTTTTTTCCCAAACTGGACAGGACCAGATGCTATCGGAGTATCAACCTGCTTGGCTGAAGATTCAATTTTTGTTACCGATTTAATAGACTGTTGTGGGAGTGATATGGAGCGTACAATTATTCTAGAAGGAGGCGAAGAAGGAATTGCCAATGGCTTGTTTTTTCAATTTCAGGCTGAAGGAAGTGCAGGAGATCATTGTAGTGCAGACTATACGGTTGACATAAAAGAATTTGATGAACTAAAGGATGATTTACTTTATCCGAATCCAACCACTTCTTCTATTTATTTCCAAGACGGAAAGGCTAGACGTTATCAGATTTTAGATATCAATGGCTTGTTTATTCAGCGTGGAGAAGGTAATGAGATTAACTTACAATCATTGCCTTCAGGCATTTATCTGATACATTATCAGTATAATTCACAATCCCAAATAGAAAGAGTTGTTAAAATGAGAAGTTGATTGTTGCTGAAAATATTACTGATTTCGAAATAATTTAAATATGGACTTCTTAGCAATAGGGAGTCCATTCTTAATTTTCTCAAAAAATCGGAACATCTTTGGAACAAATATCTTCAAAATCGCATTAATTAAATGGACTTCCTTTATTAAAAAGGCGATTATGACCAAAATTTACTATTTTAGCCAACTTGACTAATAAATTTTTTAGATGATAAATTTAATCTTATTTGGACCTCCAGGATCTGGGAAGGGAACTCAAGCAGCAAAGCTTGTTGAGCAGTATAATTTGATGCATATTTCTACTGGAGATTTATTTCGATTTGAAATGGGGAATGACACACCTTTAGGTAAAGAAGCGAAAAGTTATATCTCAAAAGGAGAACTTGTACCTGATTCTGTAACGATCGGAATGTTGAAAAACAAAGTAAATGCAAATCCAGATGTACCAGGATTTATTTTTGACGGATTTCCTCGTACCGTGAATCAAGCAGAAGCACTTGACGAATTTTTGGACTCTAAAAATGAAAAGGTGACTGCATTAATTTCAATGGGGGTTGATGAAAAAGAGCTGATCTCAAGATTGCTTGAACGTGGAAAAACCTCTGGTAGAAAAGATGATAGTGATGTATCTATTATTCAAAATAGATTGGAAGTTTACAACTCAGAAACAACTCCTGTTTACGATTTTTATAATGAAAAAATGATGGCACGTAAAGTCGACGGGCAAGGGACAATCGCTCAAATCTTTAAAAGACTTTGTGCTGTAATTGATGAAGTGAGTACAGCTACTTCCTAAGGAGGATAGTTGAAATTTCGATTAATTACAACAATTAAAACACGCATTCCAACCTGACTGAATACTATGGCAGAGAATTTTGTTGACTATGTAAAAATTTGCTGTACCTCAGGGGCAGGCGGAGGAGGTTCTGCTCACTTTGCACGATCTCGTATCGATCCCAAAGGTGGACCAGATGGTGGTGATGGTGGACGAGGTGGCCATATTATATTAAGGGGAAATTCCCAAAGATGGACATTGCTTCATTTGAAGTATAGAAAACACATCAAAGCTGGTAGAGGTGGAGTCGGGAGTCAAAGTCGAAGTTCGGGTGCCGAAGGTGAAGACATTATTTTAGAAGTGCCGTTAGGAACAGTTGCCAAAGATTTTGAAACCAATGAAATCATGTTTGAAATCACAGATCATGGTCAAGAAGTCATTTTAGTGAAAGGAGGAAAAGGTGGTTTAGGAAATGCACATTTCAAATCTTCTACCAATCAATCACCTCAATATTGTCAACCTGGAAAAGAAGGTTCCTCCTCCTGGAAAGTATTAGAATTAAAGTTATTAGCAGACGTCGGTCTAGTGGGTTTTCCGAATGCTGGAAAATCAACCTTGCTATCCGTAGTCAGTGCTGCCAAACCTAAAATTGCAGCTTACGCATTCACCACTTTAAAACCCAATTTAGGAATTGTAGCCTATCGCGAACATCAATCATTTGTGATGGCAGACATTCCAGGGATTATCGAAAATGCACATCAAGGAAAAGGAATCGGTCATCGTTTTTTGAGACATATTGAAAGAAATTCCGTTTTACTTTTCATGATTCCTTGTGATAGTGATGATATCAAAAAAGAGTATGCGATTTTATTGAACGAATTAAAACAATTCAATCCCGAGTTGCTGGACAAGCCAAGATTGTTGGCTATTACCAAATGTGATATGATGGACGATGAGTTGAAAAAATTATTAGCGCCAGAAATTCCAAACACAGTTGATTATATTTTTATCTCCTCTGTTTCACAATTGGGAATCACAGAATTGAAAGATAAACTTTGGGAACAACTAAATGTAAAACCTGTCGAAGTTCCCAAACCACCAACCATTTATAATTATTCTACCAAGTCCAAATCTAGCAAGGAAGAAGAATGAAAATAGACATTCAAAAAAAATTAAGTGAGCTATTTGAAAAGACATTCGATGAAGCAGCTTCATTGATATTGCCGTTGGCTCCTTCCGGTTCTGATCGTAAATATTATCGCATCAAAGGAAAATCAAAAACAGTCATTGGTGCGCACAATCCAGACAAAAAAGAGAATAAAGCATTCATACATTTTTCAGAACATTTCAAATCAAAGTCATTACCTGTTCCGCAAATTTTTGCAGAAGATATCGACCATGATATTTATTTACAAGAAGATTTAGGAGCAACGACACTATATAGTTATCTTTTAGAAAAAGGAGATGGGTTCCCAGACAATCTTATTTCGATCTATAAAAAAGTTGTTGAGGAATTGGCGACCTTACAAATCAAAGGTGGAGATGGTCTCAACTACGATTTGTGTTATCCAAGAAAAGCATTTGATACCCAATCGATGTTGTGGGACTTAAATTATTTCAAGTATTATTTTTTGAAATTAGCGGGCGTTCAATATGATGAAGATTTATTGGAAAAAGATTTTCATAAATTGACAGATTATCTATTGCAAGCCGATTGTGATTATTTTATGTTCCGTGATTTTCAGTCCAGAAATATCATGATGAAAAATGGCACTCCATTTTTTATCGATTATCAAGGAGGAAGAAAAGGAGCATTGCAATATGATTTAGCCTCCTTATTGTGGCAATCCAAAGCCAACATTCCGCACCCGATTCGCAAAGAGTTGCTGAATCACTATCTCGATCATGCGAGCCAACTTGTTGATATTAATCGCGAACAATTCACCAAATACTATTACGGTTATGTGCTCATTCGTTGTATACAAGTCTTAGGCGCATATGGATTCCGTGGTTTGCATGAACGTAAAGAATACTTTTTATCCAGCATTCCTTTTGCGATCAAGAATTTAAAGTGGTTGTTGGAAAATTCAAATTTAGATGTTGAAATTCCAGAACTAAGAAAAGCATTAGTTGCCATCACGGAATCAGAAAAATTCAAACCTTTCGACAAAAGTATTGGACAAAATAGTCTACTTACTATTCATGTAAATAGTTTTTCTTACAAAGAAGGAATTCCACAAGATACTTCTGGGCATGGAGGTGGTTTCGTTTTCGATTGCCGATTCATTCACAATCCAGGCAGATATGAACCGTACAAAAAACTTACAGGCCGAGACGAACCCGTCATCAATTTCCTAAAACTCCATTCTGAAATGGGAGATTTTCTCAATCAAGTCTATCTAATTGTGGATAAAGCTGTGGAAAACTACCTAGAAAGAAGTTTTACCAATCTATCTATCAATTTCGGTTGTACTGGTGGTCAACATCGCAGTGTCTTTTCAGCGGATTCTGTAACCAAACATCTAAAAGAAAAGTATGGTGTAAATGTAGTGTTACATCATCTAGTGCAGGAGCGGAAGAATTGGGTTAATTAGACTAATACTGATGCCAAACAAGTCGAACGGTTACAATATTCTCTGCATGTTATATCGTCGCGTTGCGACTTTAGAGCTTTGTGTAACATGCTTGTATAAGTTTGCAAAAAAAAGTGAAGTTTTAGGTGAACTCTAATTTTACACATACTCATTCTGCGATTTCCCTGCGTGATTTTTTCACGTACTCTTTCTGCGATTTCAGCGCTTTCTCGTAAGGAAATTTCACGTACCAAGAGCTTTGTGCTCTATGTTTCTAAGGTGATCTTTTTGGTAAATCACGTTCTACACCTTACCCTTTGTTGTAAAAAAAATCACAACAAAACCTCCATCAACCCTTCAAACCGATCCGCCTCCTCATACAAGTGATCATTATAACTCGTAGCCTGAAATTTCAACGATGTCATCACTGAATTAATAGAAACCAATTCTATTGTTATGTTTCCAAATTTTTGATCCACTTTAGCCACAAAATCCTTCATAATTGGTGGCTTTAAATAATGCCGTTCCACCATTTCAATCTTCCCATTTTTTTCATACACTCGTTTGTCAGAAAGATAAGAGCGATATTTTATTGACTTGATTCTTTCTTCCAAATAAAAGAAAAAGTACCGCAAATCTTTGGGCTTAAATTTTACCAACGTGCAATGAATAACAAATCCTTTTGTAGACGGTGTCTTTACAAAATCAATACCTCGATCTAGATTACTACTAGTGATAAGTTGATTTCCATATTGCTGATGAAGATACTCAAGAATGGCTTTTTTCTGATTGGAAGATTTCCAGTTGGTAAAGGCAATCTGTTCTTTCTTCGATAAAGTTATCACCTCATGCGTGAATGGGTTAGCTGCAGAGCTTTCACCAGATTTACCAAACATATTTTTAAAGTAATTCCAAAAATCAGACATAGTTGCAAGATAATAAAAAACGGTGAGCGATAAACGGGTTGACGGTGAATGGGGAGTACGCGATCTCACATCCTCCAAACGTACTCCCGTTCACCTTCAACCGGACAACACTTTTTTCACTATCTTTAATTGGAATTGAATTCATAAATATAAAACTACCTCAAAGAGAACTTCATACAAGGTCGTCAAACCCCGTTGGGCAGGGTTGTTAAGTTCTGTCGAGCTCCAACGGAGCATAAACAATAAAATATGGGCAACGCCCGTATCCAAAGGGGTGATATAAGATAGCCTAGTGCATCGCGGTAGGCTATCTTGGGTCTCTCCGATAAACCCTGAAGGAATGACAGCAACCCTGCAAAATACAAAGAACAAAAATTATCTTAACAATGTACAAACCAATCCTTTTTCTTACTACAATCCACCTCATTTTACTGATACTAGGTTGTGGACAAACCGAACCCAAAACAATAATAGTAACTTCAGAACAAATGAATGGTCCTAAAAGTCCAACACAATTAGTCGTAGTATTAAGCGAGCATCCAGATTCTGTCAATGCTGTTTTATCGAAATACGAATTTTCCAATAAAAAATGGATACAAGTTGGTGCAACACATGATGTCACATTAGGAAGAACGGGATTGGCCAAAGGAAGAGGAACACATGATTTGCTAACAGGAATTGACAAAAAAGAAGGAGATGGTAAATCACCAGCAGGTATGTTTGAATTCGGAACCGCATTCGGATATGCTTCAAAAGAAACTGCACCTAAATTAAAAATTCCATATGTTCCAATCACAGAAGTAACTCAATGTATAGAAGACAGCAAATCAAAATACTACAACCAAATTGTCGACAATTCCAAGGTGATAAAAGATTGGGAAACTGCCGACTTCATGAAACGAAAAGATGATTTATACAAATGGGGTGTCTTTGTCAAACACAATACGCCCGCAAAAGCTGAAGCGGGTTCTTGCATCTTTTTTCATCTTTGGAGAGGTCCTGGAAAACATACGGCAGGTTGTACCGCAATGACTGAAGAAAATATTTTGGATTTAATAAAATGGTTGGATGCTAGTAAGGAACCAAGATTGGTCCAATTGGTTAAATCAGATCTGCCTAAATTTGTAGAGAATTTCAACTTACCGAATGAGAATTTCAAGTGATACAAGCATAAAGTTATCTTGTCATTTTGAACGAGAAATTATAATTAAGGCTTATGAAATTAAGGAAATGCTAATAATATCCTAGTCACTTAATTTGCTTGTCATCCCGAGTTTTCGCTTTAGCGAAGATGTCGAGGGATCAAGCAATTTAGCACGTTTCAGATTTCGACCTAAGTGGAGAAATCTACTTAAACAATTACTAAAAATAAAAAGTCCCGACGTCTAACATCTAATTAATCCTTCGCCGTTTAGGTTTATTCTCCATAGGTGGTTTCTTAGCTCGATCATCATCATCCGGAATATCATAAACGCTTGGATTAGATTCCTCACGTTTGACACTCATGTCTTCGATACGATCCATGACATCTAGTGAGTGGTCCCAAAATTCTTGAAAAGCAGGTCTCAATTTATTACCAGCTGCCCAGACCATACCAGGGAAAGGTTCTAGATAAGGATAAGTGAAGGACTCTTGTTTTGTTGCGTTGTCAAGGACATGAGATTTTTCAGCAAACCAAACACCGACACTACAAACCAAAATCATGAGACCAGATAACAATCCTCCTCCAAAAATTTGATTGATGATATTGATATTGGCTGTTTTGAGAATTCCTTCCAATCCTTTTGCAATCATACGAATCACGATCATCGTGCCAGCAAAAGTGACAACGAAACCAGCGATGAACATTAAAGGATTTTGGCTAGAAAAAGTAGTTTGAAGAATACCAGTGACATCAGGTGCAAATTTGAATGCAGCCATGGCTCCAAACATTACAGAGATGAATGCAAAAAACGTCTCTATGATTCCCTTAGAAAATCCTAAATAGAAGCCATACAAAGCAAAAACCGCAAATACAATATCGATTACCATAGCAGGCTCAAGTTAGATAATTATCAAATAATATTATATAAAAAGTATATATAACGTTTTCTATCTTAGACGAACATTCAACAAATAGAGACAGTTATATATATATTATAAAGTTCTTTAATAAAAATTTAACACCTGAAATGGCAAAGAATGAAGCACAATGACGTTATTCCTGTGAAAGACTTAATTGAGATAGCCTATAATTCTGAAAATAATGTATTATTTTTGGTCAAATTCAACCGAATGAAATTTCTAAAAACCTGGTGTTGCTTTTCATTTTTACTGTGCTTTGGGATTGCCAATGCAAGTTCGCTTGCAACGGGTACGATGATGAAGCCGGATACGATCCTTCCAAAAGCTTTTTTGTTGGGAGATCATGAAAGACAATTTGAAAAGCTAAGTGTAGATTATGAGACCTTACTGTTGACAGCGACGGACAACAATATGGACCTTGCATTCAATAAATGGGTCACGATGATTACCGAGATGGAAGATTATAGTGAGTCAATTGGATATGATTTGAAAGGGATCAAAATGTGGATGAATATATTTTGGGAACCGGATGGTACCATTGCACACATTGCTTTTTTCCTTAAACCAAATTCAAGAAATGTAGATGTAGAAGAACTGAAAGCATTCTTTTCTAGTTTCGCGAGACATTATACATTTCCGTTATTGTACAAAACAAAGTATTCCCATTACGGAAGTGCTTCCTTTCCTACCTTTACAGGAAAAAAAAAAGTAGGAACTTATTAAAAGACTCTTTAGCAAAGAACAGATATTAATGATTTGCAAATGCAGATATATAATTGGGGTGGTCAAACACCCCTTTTTTATTGGCCTACTATTAATGGTAGGTCTCTCCAGTGCTTGCCGTAAAAAAGATAGAAATATGGCTTGGTCTGAACAAGATTCCCCAACAACATTTACCCTTAATAGTGTTTTTTTTACAGATGCCGACATCGGCCATATTGTAGGTGGGGATACCTGGACAGATGGTGTTTATTTGCAGACAACAGATGGCGGAAACACTTGGTTGCGAGATACATTAGGAGATAAAGAATTATTTGCACTTACATTTGATCAAAACAATGCAGGATATGCAGTCGGAATTGACGGGCATATATTCTTCAAAGATAGTCCTGATGAGGAGTGGGAATTTTGGCGACAAAATCGATGGTTCATCATGCGAGATGCTGCTTTTTACGATTCGAAAAATGGAGTGATCGTTGGCGGAGAAGCATTTCAATTTGGGAAAATTCTCAAGATGGAAGATGATTATATTTTGAATTTAGTAGATACTTTGGAAAATGAAATGTCTGCAGTTGCTTATTCAGATGAAACTACTGTGCACGTATGTGGTTATGGAGTCGTGATGCGTTCTACAGATGCAGGATTCAATTTCACACAATTAGATATCAGTGGAGACTTTTATAAAGACATCCATTTTCCTTCTGCGAATACTGGATATATAGTTGGCGCAAGTGGTACGATATTGAAAACAACTGATGGGGGTGCAACCTATGAAACCTTGCGAGATGGTGATAAATTATTTGTAAGTGACAAAGCCTTTCAGTCGGTCTTTTTTGCAGATGAAAATAAAGGATATATTGTCGGGAATAATGGGATTTTTTGGGTCACAAAAGATGGAGGTGATAGTTGGAAACAAGTTGCTGATTTTCCTGATGTAAATCTGAGAGATGTTTTTGTAATTGAAGGGATTGGATATATTGTTGGTGAACAAGGAAGGATTTTTCAGTTTGTTGATTAGGTGTGCTGTTCAAGCGACTTCAGCCGCCTCTAGAGAATCATTTATTAAGTTTCTCCGGCCTAGCGAGAATCCACTCATTATGCCCAAACACCTTCCATTCCACCTTAGATAAATCCACTTCTGGATCAACAAAATCTCCACGTTTTCCACCATTCACCTTCGCTTTAATATGAGCAGTAATTGCAATGTTATCAATTCCTTTATTTTTGTAATCCTCTTTTAATTTTTGGGCGAATTGATAAATCATATCAGGCTGTCCAAATATTTTTCTAGCTTGTCGTTCCGTCAATTCTTTTTTAGGATAAATTTTAGCGACAATATTTTTATCCAAATCTGCAACTTTAAAATGACCGCTTCCTCTTTTACTCCGCAACATCATTCGCCAAGAAAATCGGTGCCCTTCTTCGGTCCAAGCCACATCTCCAGGAATCAAATGATGCCTAAATGGCAGTAGTAGTTGGATCATTACATAAATTCCCAATCCGATAAGTATAACATTATTGACTGGCGAAATGGTTTCGACAAAATGAGGTGAGGTTTCCATTTTACGATTCCAATTATCTTGTAATTTTCTAACAAATTGATTTCGTTTGCTTAACCAGTTAATAATTTTCAATGGAAAATCTGGTTCGAAAAAAAGCAAAGTCAGCGTGATGGATAAAACAGGAAAAATACCAATACTAAATAAGATCGTATTCACGATGTGAAAAAAGACTGCCATACCCAGTGCGAGCCATCGCGTTGGTCGACTTAAAATCAATAATGGAACAATGCATAAATCCAACATTAAACCGCCATAGCTCATAAACCAAGGTACCCATTCTTGATCCCAAAGCGGTCCCAATAGAAACATATCTGATTTGGCCGAAACCCATCTATCCAATGGTTTTGCATTTAACCAATCCCAATTTATTTTCGCCAATCCACCATAGAAGTATACAATTGCCATCATTAATTTCAGGATCAGTAAATTCCAGTAAGGCACTTGCAATTGTCTACTTGCAGGATTTTTCCAAACATCAAAAGAAAAATATTTATTAAGTGGAAGCAAAATGATGATAAAACTCAACATACATAATAGGTATCCATGGTTGAGGTAATAACTTTTTTCAAGAAGAAAAGTATAGGTGATTCCAAAAGCAAAGAATACCGCAGCTCCACGATACCATTTCCCGATTGCAATTAAGATCCCAGAAATAATCAAAAAGATGAAAAAGATGGTCATTAAAGTTTTTGGCATTGGCTGAACCCATTCAAAACCAAAATACTTGAACTGAAAACCACCAAATTCATAGGCATTCTTCTTCAAATGATAGTGAAATAGCAACGCAAGAGATTCTGCAAATGCTAAAATTCCAAACATTATTCGAAAGAAAACCAAAGAATAAATAGACATGTTTTTATTTAAAAAACTCATTATCAGCTGTTTAAATATTAAATCACCTTAACATTACCATAAAATGTTTTAAAAAATTGTTAAAAAACAAACAAAATGTTTTATAAACTAAACATTATGCTTATATTTGATATATCATCGTAGATTCTCATTCATTAAAATTAAAGAATCATGGAATTAAATATCATAACAAGTAAAAAAGGAACGAAGGTAGTTACTGCAACTAACTTACACAAAGTACTTGGATTACCTGCGCACTATTATTTAAGAAATGCAATAAAGTGGGTGACAGATGTATATGCATTCAACGACGATGTGCGCAAGCCAGAAGAAATGAAAGACTATTCAGTCCGTACTTTCAAAGTCAGCAAATTACGAGACTATTATTTGACTATAGAATTAGCTCGATTAATTGCACTGACAACGAATAGTAAAGTGAAAGAAGAAGTTGCAAAATGTTTGTTGGAAGTAGAAGGTGTAGCGCCAAGGAAAGAAACCATGACCAAAGAGCAAGTAATTGCAGTGTTGGAGTTGACAAAAACAATGGGCTTTACTTCCAAACAAAAAGAAGCAGAAAAAGCACATCATTCTCAATTTAAATCAACACACATAGAAGATAATAAGTGGTGGAATTATCGCGCCAATCTTTTAGGTTATTCTGCAAAAGAATTACGTGCAAAAATGAAAGAGATTGGTCAAAATTATAAAGGCAAGAATATCCGCCAAATGTTGATGTACATAGATAGATACGAAATCATTAGAATGGCTGTAATGGATTTATTTATCGCACTTGGAAAAACAAAAGACTACGCAAAAAATATGGGTGATCTTGCAAAGTACTTCGCCAAAGAATTGAAAATCGAAATATGGGATGATGCAAATGCACCTGTACTTTACAAAAAAGGTCAAACAGCAAGTGTTGTCAATGAAGCCAAGGTAGCAGATATCGGTCTCAATATGCTAGGTCAACAAGGCATCCTGAATTTGTTTACCGAAAAAAGAGCCGGCTGATAAACATAAAACCCTGAAAGGGTGATTTAGTGTTGTGGTATCACTTGAATTTATTCACTGAAAAAAACGGCTGAATAACATCAAAACCCTGAAAGGGTGACATAAACCTAAGCGATGTGAACATCACATCGCGCACATCGCACATCGCAAACGCAAAATCCACAATACAAACGCAATAGTAGTTTCCGTTTTATATTTATATTATTTTGCTAAATGGAGGTCATCTCGATTATATCGGGATTGATCTCCATTTTTATCTAAAATTAACGAAACCTTTTACAGATAGATACCCATAAATTCTATCTGTATCCTTATTTTTGATTGCTATTTAACACACTTAGAAAACACATTTATAATTGTATGGCTAAATCAAATTATACCGAAGATAATATCCGATCACTCGATTGGCGAGAGCATATCCGATTAAGACCTGGAATGTATATTGGAAAATTAGGAGATGGTTCTACACCAGATGATGGAATCTACATCTTGGTGAAAGAAATTATCGACAACTGTATCGATGAATATGTGATGGGTTTTGGAAAAACAATTGAAGTCGATATAAAAGATGGAACCGTATCCGTGAGAGATTATGGTCGTGGAATTCCATTGGGAAAAGTGGTTGATGTTGTTTCCAAAATAAACACTGGTGGTAAATATGATTCCAAAGCATTTAAAAAATCAGTTGGATTGAATGGGGTAGGAATGAAAGCTGCAAATGCTTTGTCTGATCATTTCTTAGTTCAAGCAATCAGAGAAGGAAAATCGAAAGTCGCAGAATTTCAAAAAGGAATTATTACAGCGGATAAAAAAATCGCTAAAACAAAAGAAGAAAACGGAACCCGAGTAGAGTTTACGCCAGATTCTACTGTATTTAAAAAATATAAATTTCGTTCAGAATTTCTAGAAAATCAATTGTGGAATTATGCATTTCTGAATGCAGGATTACGATTGAAACTAAACGGGAAAAGTTTCTATTCCAAAAATGGATTGTTAGATCTTTTGGAAAAAAAGAATGGTGGCGAAACACTTCGTTACCCGATTGTCCATATGCTTGGAAATGATATAGAAGTTGCATTGTCTCATGGTCAACAATATGGTGAGCAGTATTACTCATTTGTAAATGGTCAACACACGACTCAAGGTGGTACACATCTAAATGCCTTCCGTGAAGCTGTTGTTGCAACCGTACGTGGGTTTTATGATAAAAAATTCGATGCAAAGGATATTCGTGCATCCATTGTTGCAGCTATCAGTGTCCGTGTTGAAGAACCTGTATTCGAATCTCAAACTAAAACAAAATTAGGGTCTATCAATATTGCTCCAAAAGGACAAACGGTTCGTTCATTTGTAATGGATTTTGTTTCTAAAAATTTAGATAACTACCTACACAAAAATCCGAAAGTTGCAGAAGAACTGTTGAAAAGAATCCAGCAATCGGAACGAGAAAGAAAAGAAATAGCAGGTATTAAAACATTGGCCAATCAAAGAGCCAAAAAAGCAAACCTTCATAACAAGAAATTAAGAGATTGTAGATTGCACTTCAATGATGGTCCGAAAAAGACAAAAGAAGAAGATAGATTGGCAACCACCATTTTTATTACGGAGGGAGATTCTGCAAGTGGTTCCATTACCAAAGCTAGAAACGTACAGACACAAGCAGTTTTCAGTTTGAAAGGAAAACCTTTGAATTGTTTCGGTACTTCCAAAAAAGTAGTGTACGAAAATGAAGAGTTGAATTTACTTCAACACGCATTGAATATTGAAGATGGAATGGATGGTCTTCGTTTCAATAATGTTGTTGTTGCAACGGATGCGGATGTCGATGGAATGCACATTCGACTATTATTGCTAACATTCTTTTTACAATTTTTTCCTGACTTAGTAAGAAATGGTCATCTATATATTTTAGAGACGCCGTTATTCCGAGTTAGAGATAAGAAAAAAACTTTCTATTGTTATTCTGAAAAGGAAAAACAAGATGCTATAAAAGCACTTAGAGGGAAACCAGAAATTACTCGATTTAAAGGACTTGGGGAGATTTCTCCAAATGAGTTTAGTGATTTTATTGGGAGTGATATGCGACTAGATCCTGTACTTTTGAGTGATGATAAAATTGAAGAAGTATTGGCTTACTACATGGGGAAAAATACTCAAGAAAGACAAGAATTTATTATCGACAATTTGAAAATTGAATTGGATGCATTGAGTGATGCTCAAGAAGAAATGTTCGATGAATCCGATGCTGTAGAATCTGCAAAAGAAGCGTTAGAAACTGCAGAATAATATCAAAACGAAAAATTAGAGGTACCAATTCACACTTGATCAAAAGATTGAGCAAATTGGTACCTTTTTCACATTTAGTGCCTATTTGACAATATCAGTTATACGAATGTGCCACAAATTGCAGTTCATTGACTAGATTCACCATAATTGTCAGTCATGTGAAGCAATTTGGCGCGTGGCATAGATGTTGAACCAACCATAAAAGATAACTCGTTGATTACGAATTGTTTCAATCGAGTTTACCAATTTTTTCAAAATAGAAATAACAATAGCATGTTTGAAGAATTCGAGTTCCTACCGAATATAGATGAAGAGAACGAAATTTTACCGCTTTTCTCTATAGATGAAGAGGATGAAGCATTGAGTAATGAGTCGTACAGCGAGGTGATGCCAATGCTTGCGCTTAAAAATACGGTCCTGTTTCCAGGGATCATTATACCAATCACAGTTGGCCGAAAGAAATCTTTAAAAGCTTTAGAAAAAGCATATGAAGATGACAGAATTATCGCGGTGCTTTCTCAAAAAGAAGCGAAAACAGAAGACCCAACGAAAGATGATTTGTATGGTGCTGGAACGATTGCCCGTATCATCAAGATTTTGAAATTACCGGATGGTTCTTCTACTGCAATCTTGCAAGGCAGAAAAAGATTCGGTTTGGTAGAACTACTTTCTGAGGAACCTTATTTGGAGGCTCAAATTGAAGTCAAAGAATATGAGAAAGTAAAAAAGAAAATGGAATTCAAAGCCATCATTTCTTCCATCAAAAAATACGCAAAACAGATCATTGAATTGTCTCCAAATATTCCTGGAGAAGCAGGCATGATTTTGCAAAATATCAAAGGCGAAAATTTCTTGTTAAATTTTATCGCTTCTAATTTGGGGATCAAGGTGCCTATCAAGCAAAGTTTGTTAGAAATGGATGATTTGTTGAAAAAAGCAGAAACCATTTTAGAAAATATGGACAGCGAGTTGCAATTACTCCAATTGAAGGAGAAGATTGAAAAGAAAGTTCGTACTGATATTGAAAAACAACAACGTGATTACTTTTTGAATCAGCAGATGAAAACGATTCAAGATGAGTTGGGTGGAAATCCGCAAGAAGAAGAATTGAATGCAATGAAGGTTCGTGCAGAAGAAAAGAAGATGCCGAAAGTGGTTAGAGATGCATTTGATCGTGATATGAAAAAGATCAAAAGAATTAACCCACAAATGGCAGAGTATTCTGTTACTATGAATTACTTGGAATTGTTGTTGGACTTGCCGTGGGAAGAATATACTAAAGACAATTTCGATCTTAAGAAAGTAAAAGAAGTGTTAGATAAAGATCACTATGGTCTTGAGAAAGTGAAAGAAAGAATTTTAGAACATCTTGCAGTTCTTAAGCTAAAAGGAGATATGAAGGCACCAATCATTTGTTTGGTAGGTCCTCCAGGAGTTGGTAAAACTTCACTTGGAAAGTCAATGGCGAATGCACTAGGTAGAAAATTCATTCGTATGTCACTAGGTGGTTTGCATGATGAGTCAGAAATTCGAGGTCATAGAAAAACATACATTGGTGCAATGCCTGGTAGAATTGTACAGTCTATCAAAAAAGCAAAATCTTCTAATCCAGTTTTTATCCTAGATGAAATTGATAAGGTAGGAAAAGATTTTCGTGGCGATCCTTCATCTGCATTATTGGAAGTATTAGACCCAGAACAAAACGGATCTTTTCATGATAATTATTTAGATGTAGAATACGATTTATCGAAAGTACTTTTTATTGCAACAGCGAATTCTCTCAATACTATTCAGCCAGCATTGTTGGATAGAATGGAGATTATCAATATCAGTGGATATTCTGTAGAAGAAAAAATCGAGATATCAAAACGTCACTTGATTGCTGAACAAAGAAAAGAGCATGGGTTGAAAGCAAAGGATGTAAAGATTTCGAATGATGTTTTAAAAAATATTATTGCAAAATATACACGCGAATCTGGTGTTCGTTCTTTAAGTCGTCAAATTGCAGGAGTAATGCGTTACGTTGCTAAAAATGTAGCCATGGAAATTGATTATAATGTCAGTATCAAAGCAGGAGAGCTAAAGAAAATATTAGGACCAACGAAATTCTCTAATGATATTTATCAAAAGTCATATGTACCGGGTGTGGCCGTCGGACTTGCGTGGACGAGTGTTGGCGGAGATATATTGTTTATAGAAGCTAGTGCAAGTGCGGGAAAAGGGAAATTAACCTTAACTGGAAACCTTGGTGATGTAATGAAAGAATCAGCAACAACTGCATTAAGTTTCATCAAAGCGAATGCGAAGTCAATTGGGATAACTCCAGAACAACTTGCCGAAACAGATATACATATTCACGTGCCAGAAGGAGCGATTCCAAAAGATGGACCTTCAGCAGGTATTACTATGTTGTCGGCATTGGCATCGATGTTTAAAGGAAAATCTGTAAAACCATATTTGGCAATGACAGGTGAGATTACATTGAGAGGAAAGGTTTTACCAGTTGGAGGGATTAAGGAAAAAGTCCTTGCAGCAAAGAGAGCTGGTATCAAAGAAATAATTATGTGTAAAGAAAATGAAAAACATATTCTTGAAATAGAGCCTAATTATATTGCTGGAGTCAAATTTCATTATGTAGAAGATATGAAAGAAGTCTTAGAGATTGCTGTCAATTACTAGACATTAATAAACAATCAAAGGTAAATTTCAGTTAAAAGATTGTTAACTCAATTTGATGACCCTATCTAATTCGAAGATATGTTCGTTAATAAAGTTGTAAGTATTATCTTAGATTTATTAAAACGATTCTTTTGAAAAAAATAATTCTCATTGCGACACTAATTGGAGCTTTCATTTTTAATGCAACAGCTCAAGAAGAAAAAGCCTGGAAGGAACAACTCATTCAGTTTTCAGGAATGATATTAGATGGAAGTGATGAGAATTTGTATCCAGTGCCATTCACCAATATTTTGTTAAAAGAAAAAGGAAGAGGTACCTATTCTGATTTAAAAGGATTTTTCTCCATTGTTGTTGAAAAAGGAGATACGATTATTTTCACAGCAATAGGATATAAAGATGTTGAATTTCAAATTCCTGATTCTTTAAATTCATCTCATTATTCTATTGTTCAATTGATGACACAAGATACTTTCAATCTTCCAGAGACCGTCGTCTTTCCGTGGCCAAGTCGAGATCATTTCAAACTAGAATTCTTAGCAATGGATGTTAGCAATGAAATGCAAGAACGCGCTCTTGAAAATCTGGTTCAAGAAACATTGAGGCGACAACGAAATGAGGTACCTACCGACGCCAATGAACAAGCTGATTATTATCTAAGAGAACAAGCTAGTAACTACTATTATATTGGTCAAACTCCTCCCATGAATATCTTCAACCCAATAGCTTGGAAAAAATTCTTCGACGCCTGGAAAAATGGAGATTTTAAAAAGAAAGATTAGATTTTAGAATTAAAAATGTAAAAGGTAAAATTAGAAATAGACCGTTATTGCGTGAACTGACGTCAGACTGTGCGAAAATGCACGAAAGTTGGTTGCCAAACACCAAGAGGTTAGAAACCTTCGGCTCGCTTTTGTTTAACCGAGCCAAAGGTTTCTAACCTCTTGGTGTTTGTATTCTATTTTCGCACAGTCTGACGAAATAACGGTCTATTTCTATTTTTCATTCATGATTCTTATTTTTCTTGCCTTTACTCTAACATATATATTTTGTAAATTTGTCCCTTCAAATTAACAAGACAAATAGTATCCATGAAGATTACGGATTATTTCAATGCAGCGAAGGGAGAAACACTCATATCATTTGAAGTCTTACCACCACTAAAAGGTGGTAGTATGAAGGCGATTTTTGATACATTAGATCCACTGATGGAATTCAAACCTCCATTTATCGATGTTACTTATCATAGAGAAGAATACATTTATACTGTTAGAGAATCTGGGTACTACGAAAAAACTTCCATCCGAAAGCGACCTGGGACCGTTGGTATCTGCGCTGCAATCATGCATCGTTATGGCGTTGATGCAGTACCTCATCTGATTTGTGGAGGATTCACCAAGCAAGATACAGAGAACGCCTTGATTGATTTAAATTTCCTAGATATTAACAATGTGTTGGCATTACGTGGAGATGCACGTAAGTTTGATGGCAAATTCATTAAAGAACCAAATGGTCATGCATATGCTTTGGATTTAGTCGAACAAATTACCGACATGAATAATGGGAAGTATATGGATAGTGGAATTCAGGATGGAGCAAAAATGGATTTTTGTATTGGTGTAGCTGGATATCCAGAGAAGCATTTCGAATCTCCAAACTATGAACTAGATCTTCATTATTTGAAAAAGAAAATTGATGCTGGAGGTTCATATATTGTAACACAAATGTTTTTTGACAATAAAGTCTACTTCGATTTTGTGGATGCTTGTCGTGCAGCGGGCATTAATGTTCCGATCGTACCAGGTCTAAAACCATTGACCAAAAAGTACCAGTTGCAATCGATTCCAAGGATGTTTTTTATCAACATGCCTGACCAATTGGTTAAAAATTTAATGACTGCGAAAACTCCAAAAGCGGTAAAAGAAGCAGGTATCGAATGGTGTATTGCTCAATCTAAAGAATTGAAAGAAAAAGGTGTACCTTGTTTGCATTATTACACAATGGGCGATTCAGATACGATCAGAAAAATTGCTGAAGCTGTTTACTAATTCTTTACAAAGTTAGTATTTAGTTTTCGAAGTGAAAGTCGCCCAATTTATTTTGGACATGGCACTACCTAAATTCACTTTTTTCTTAGGCACATTATTTTTATCACTCTCTTTAATGGGGCAGTCTGGTATTCAATCGCCAGACGAATTTCTTCAACATAAATTAGGAGAAAAATTTACCGCACATCATATGTTGGTAGATTATTTCCAACACGTTGCTTCCAATAGTGATCAAGTTCTATTGCAAGAATATGGTCGTACCAATCAAGATCGTCCGCTGATCATTTCGATCATTTCTTCCAAAAACAATATTGACAACATAGAAAAAATTCGAAAAGCTAATTTGGCTAGAACTGGTTTGATAGCTGAAAATGTTTCGGGTTATGAGGACGTTGCGATTGTTTGGTTGAGTATGGGTGTGCATGGAAATGAAGCAGGAGCATCCGAAAGTTCAATTGCAACGATATACGAATTAGCAAGAAAAGACAATAAGGCAGTTCAAGAGTATTTGAAAAATGTTGTGGTCATCTTAGATCCATGCATTAATCCAGATGGTTATTCGCGATACACTCATTGGAATAACAATGTAAGTACATCAATGGGCAATCCAACACCTTTCGCTAAAGAACATGATGAGCCATGGCCAGGCGGTCGTGTCAATCATTACTTATTTGATTTGAATAGAGATTGGGCTTGGTTAACACAAGTAGAATCGCAACAACGAATAAAAGTTTATCATCAATGGATGCCTCATATTCATGCGGACTTCCACGAAATGTATCATAATGATCCCTATTATTTTGCACCTGCTGCACAACCATACCACAAGTATATTACCAAGTGGCAAGAATCTTTTCAAATGAATATTGGAAAGAACCATGCAAAATACTTCGATCAAAATAACTGGCTTTACTTTACAAGAGAAATTTTCGATTTGTTTTATCCAAGTTATGGAGATACGTATCCAATATTCAATGGTGCTATAGGAATGACCTATGAACAAGGTGGACACAGCAATGCTGGAAGGGCCATCACAATGACGAATGGAGAAACGCTTCACTTATCAGATCGGATAGAACACCACAGAACAACAGCAGTAAGCACCGTTGAGGTAAGTGCTAGAAACGCAAAAGAGATTGTAAAAGAATTTAAAAATTTCTATGCAACAAGTTCATCCAACCCGCCTGGAGAATACAAGTCCTTTGTTATAAAAGGAGATAATTCAATTGGTAAAATAAAATCGCTATGTAATTTATTGGACCAACATGACATTCGATACGGAAATGCAAAAGGTGGTTCAATTACAGGATATAGTTATAAATCAGGGAAAGAAGAAAGTGTCACTTTATCTAACAATGATATTGTAATCAATGCTCATCAACCGATGGCAATTTTGACACAAGTTCTTTTTGAGCCAGAACCTTATTTGGTAGATTCATTGACTTATGATATTACCGCTTGGGCATTGCCATTTGCATATGGATTGGATAGTTACGCAGTTAAAAATAAGGTGCCATCATCAGATAAAGTTGTTTGGAAAAAATTTGAAACCAACCTCAAAAAAGGAGAGCAGCCATATGCTTATGTGGCAGAATGGAATTCGATGAGCAATGCTTCCTTTCTAGGAGCTTTATTAGCAAATGGTGTAAAAGTTCGTTCTGCATCAAGCGTATTTGAAATAAATGGAAATACATACCAACCAGGAACCTTGATTGTTACTAGAGCAGACAATAGAAAATTAGGAACTAGTTTTGATGAAATTGTCCAAGACGCAGTAGCACAATTCGAACAAAAAATAGAAGCATCAACATCAGGTTTTTCAACAACAGGTCCAGATTTTGGATCAGATAAATTTACATTGTTACGAAATCCGAAAGTAGGATTGATTTCTGGAGAAGAAGTAGACTCTTATTCTTTTGGTCAAATCTGGCATTACTTTGAGAATGACTTAAAATATCCCGTGATTATTATTCAGCCTGATGCGTTAGACAATCCTAATCTTTCTGAATTAAATGTGTTGATCATGCCAGAAGGAAGATATAGTAGTTTTGATTCTACACAATTAGCAAAAATAAAAGAGTGGGTTCAGAATGGAGGAAAACTAATTGCAGTTGGAACATCTGTGAGAAAATTAGAAGGACAAGAAGGATTTAGAATCAAAAAATATGCAACCTCATCAGAGAAAAATGCAGTAAGTGCCAAAAGAGAAAAGTTAAGATTGGCCAATCGAACCAATCATTATTCCGAGCAAGAAAGAGCGAATATTATTAATCAAATTCCTGGTGCAATCTTCAAGGTACAGCTGGATAATACACATCCATTGGCATATGGATTTGGTAAAACTTATCATTCATTAAAGACTAGAGGACTTTCCTACGAACTTATGAAAGATGTTTGGAATGTAGGATATATTACAGATCAACCAGAGGTGATTGGATTCACGGGGCATAATAAAATATTGGATATGAAAAATACAACGGTCTTTGCAACCCATTCCTTAGGAGGTGGCCAAGTTGTATATCTTATTGACAATCCACTTTTCAGAGGATTCTGGGAGCAAGGAAAATTTCTTTTTTCTAATGCTTTATTCATGGTTGAGTAATCAAGAGACCCCAAATTTAGTGGTTGTATATCTATAAGACTACAGGATGTTTTCACATTAAAAAAACCATAACATTAATTGTACTCAATCTAGGGTAATATTGAACTAATCCATTTAGGGTATTTTAAAATAAATCACCAAATAAATCGATTTTTTTCTAACAATGAATTTTTGAAATCGAATTTTACTACCACATTTCAGGTATGTACATATTGTTATTAAACGCTATTTAAATCTTATTGATTTCCCATCATTTAAAGCGAAAATCTTTACTTATTGCCATCATTTTCCAATGCATTACGCTTGGTTAAGGAACAAAAAATACCCTTTTTGCTTTATTTATTATAACGTCAAAAGGCTTTAGATTGTACTCATAATACATCTCCCGTTACTCCTCCCACTAAAAAATAATAATTACAATTTCTTTATAAGTTATGCAACCGTTTTTGCTGAGGTTGTACAGCCAGACCTTTACTTTCAATGACCAAATTTACACTGTTCATACTAGCCATTCTATGCGCTCAATTTTCTTACGCGCAACATGACAACATCACATTGTCATCAGAAAAGTATAACAATGTAGCTACTATTTCTTACGGTCCTTTCGATAACACAGAATTACTACTAGATGAATTAAGTAAAAGCAATGCAGCAAGATCTCCGCATTTTGCAAAACCTATCAATGTAGAAATTAGTCCTAAATCTCATGGACAGTGGGAAAACATAAATGGCTTTGATGTATGGAGGTTGAAAATTGACTCACCAGGAGCTAATTCCTTGAACTTTGGATTCAGTCAATTTCATTTGCCAGAAAATAGTGTTCTTCGTTTTTATGAAGGTCAAACACTTTCTGCAAAAAGGATTTTTACCTCAAAAGATAATGAAACTCATAATCAATTATGGACACCATGTTTCAATAGTGATGAAGTCGTTATAGAACTAATTGTACCGGAAGATAAAGGAGGTGATTTAGAATTTTTACTAACTCAAGTTAATCATGATTTTGTTGGTTTTATGAATCCAGCTGGTGGTTCAGGAGCATGTAATGTGGATATCATGTGCAATGCAGAAGAAGGGTATCCAATGATTGAAGCTTATAGAGATGCTAGCCGTTCAGTCGGTTTAATGTCATTAAATGGTGTAGCTTTTTGTTCGGGATTTTTGATCAACAATACGGCTAATGATTGTACGCCTTATTTTATGACGGCTAGACATTGTGGGATTAATGCGAGCAACGCAGCTTCTTTAGTTGTTTATTGGAATTTTGAAAACTCTTTCTGTCGTGCAGTTGGCTCTGCTCAAAATGCTGCTCCTGGAAATGGAAATCAAACCGTCTTTAATACAGGTGCGATATGGAGAGCATCTTATTCTGGTTCAGATATGACATTAATTGAATTTGATGATCCGATTGCAGAAGAGGCAAATGCATATTTCGCTGGATGGAATAGAGCGAACACAACGCCATCAAAAGGTGTTGCGATTCATCATCCGAACGCCCAAGAAAAGAGAATTAGTTTTGAAGACAATTCATTACAACTTACAGAATATTTATCAACCAATACAACATCCAATGGTGACCACTTAAGAGTTGTAGATTGGGATTTGGGAACAACAGAAGGCGGGTCTTCAGGATCTCCTTTATTCGATGAAAACCAAAGAGTGGTCGGACAATTACATGGTGGGAGTGCTGGTTGCGGAAATGATTTGTCAGACTGGTACGGAAGAATTTTCACATCATGGACAGGTGGTCAATCTTCTTCTTCAAGATTAAGCAATTGGTTGGATCCATTAAATACAGGACAATTGACATTAGATGGAAGCGAAGCAAGTTCATGTTTTCTTCCATTAGCATTAAATTTATTGACAGAAGATATAAATGTTTGTGTTGGTCAAACACCGATCTTTTCAGTTGAGATGGAAAATTATGATGCCAATGATTTCAACATAACTATTGAAGGAATGCCATTAGGAGTTGTTGCAGATGTAGTGAAGTCACCATTAAGTGGGAACTCAATGATAGATGTTGTGCTAACAGGTTTTCAAAATCCTGGAAATTTTGTACTAGTATTGCATGCGGAAAATGAGTTTCAATCGAGTCAAGTTTCAATTCCATTGACGATTAATGGAACGCCAACGGCCGCGCAATTATCTTCACCTAACAATGGTCAAACGGAAATTCCATTAGTTCAAGAATTAAATTGGAATCAAAATGAAGATTCAGAATACTTCATGGTAGAAGTTGCAACAGATGCTTCATTTTCAAACGTGATTATCCAAAGCTATGTAACTAATAATAATTTACTGGCAACACTACCAAATCCAAATACTATTTATTTTTGGAAAGTAATTAGCATCAACGATTGTGGAGTAGGGCAGTCATCTGCTGTTCGTAGTTTTATCACAATCTCTTCTAGTAATTTATCTTTAAGTCAATCGACACAAACAATTTGTTCGAATGGGCAAGTAAATCTAGAACTACAAATTGCAAACAATTTTTCTATTAATCCTCTAAGTCTTTCAATTCCAAATCTTCCGATTGGAGTTACCTTTACAACGGATGTAGATTCAATCGCTGCTGGTGATTTAGTCAACATCGTGTTAGATTTTCAAAATGTATCAGCTGACCTGTATAACCTCAGTGTTGTGATTTCAGATGGCGACCTTGTTGATTCAGTGTATGCTAGTTTGATTGTGCAGTCCCTTCCTGACAATCCTTCATTGTTGTTCCCCGTCAATGATGAAAATGGAGTCACCTTAACCAATCTTTCTTTGGAATGGTTGGAAATGGATGATGCATTAAATTATCAAGTAATGGTATCTCTAGACGAAGATTTTGGAATGACAGTAGTCGATGAAATGACAACACTTCCATTTTATGAATTGAATGTTTTATTACAAAAAAATTCAACCTACTTCTGGAAAGTTGTTACTTTCAATGAATGTGGACAATCGGTTTCCTCGACCAGAAAATTCACAACCACTACTGCAACTAGTATTGACGTGATCGATTCAATTTCAATGGACATTTTCCCCAATCCGGCAAGCAGCAAATTGCATATTGAAATTGATGAAAATCTAGTTATCGATGATTTGTCATTGTTTACGGTAACTGGTCAAAAATTGACAGAAAATTTACAAAACACTTTTCAGCAAACTATTGATGTTTCAAATTTCCCATCAGGCACTTACCTGCTTAGAGTCACTTCGAATGGGGCCGTTTACACGGAACGAGTCATCATACAGCATTAGGAAATATCAATTAAAGTGTTTTACTAAAGGCGAACTGCTTCATTGTGGTTCGCCTTTTTTCTTATTTTTGTACTTTATAAAATTGAAACAATTCGACTAATGATAGCTGCTAATAACCCGAAGTTGAAATCTTGGATAGACGTAAGTCCTGATAGTGATTTCCCAATTCAGAATTTACCATTTGGTGTATTCACAAGTAGAGAAAATAATCCGCGTCTTTGTTCTGCAATTGGAGACTATGTGGTAGATCTTGATAAGATGAATCAATTAGGATTTTTTACTGATTTAAATATTCCTCGACTAATTTTTGAAAATAGATATCTCAATGAGTTCATTGCTTTGGGAAAGGAAAAAACCAATGCAGTACGAGCACGAATTTCGGAGTTACTAGATACTGAAAATGATAAATGGAATGCACAAGAACTGGCAGATCATTTTTTGTATAAGCATGAAGATGTACAAATGTTGATGCCTGTAAAAGTGAATGACTATACTGATTTTTATTCAAGCATCGAACATGCCACTAATATTGGAACCCTTTTTCGTGATCCTGAAAATGCATTGTTACCAAATTGGAGACATTTGCCAGTAGGTTATCATGGTCGTGCTTCCTCAATTGTGGTTTCCGATACACCTATTGTCCGTCCTTATGGGCAACAAATTCCTAATGATTCTAAACAACCTGTCTTCGGTCCAAGTAAGTTGTTAGATTTTGAATTAGAAATGGGCTTTGTAGTTGGAAAAGGGAATGAATTGGGCAGTCCAGTTACAACTGAAAATGCGGAAGATCATATTTTTGGTTTAATTCTTTTTAATGACTGGTCTGCACGTGATATTCAAAAGTGGGA
Source organism: uncultured Saprospiraceae bacterium (assembly GCA_937941765.1). GTDB lineage: Bacteria > Bacteroidota > Bacteroidia > Chitinophagales > Saprospiraceae > CALDGQ01. The sequence goes on along the minus strand of CALDGQ010000110.1, from coordinate 32,458 downwards.
ATATGTTCCACTAGGTCCTTTCTTAGGAAAGAGTTTTGCATCCACTGTTTCTCCATGGGTGATTACGATGGAAGCATTGGATCCGTTTCGAGTGCAAGGACCAACGCAAGAACCAGCAGTACTTCCTTACCTGCGATATAGTGGTATGAAAAATTTTGATGTGAATTTGGAAGTTATCATTCAGCCAGAAAATGGAGAAGGAAAAACAGTAAGTAACTCCAACTTCAAATATATGTATTGGAACATGGCACAACAACTAGCACACCACACTATCAATGGTTGTAATTTAAATGTTGGAGATATGTGTGCTTCTGGAACGATTAGTGGACCGACGCCAGATTCTTATGGGTCTATGTTGGAAATTAGTTGGAAAGGAACCAAGCCAATACAAATGCCAGATGGAAGTGAACGTCGTTTTATCAACGACGGTGATACGGTCATCATGAAAGCACATTGTGAGAAAGACGGGATACGAATTGGTTTTGGAGACGCAAGAGGAAAAATTCATCCTGCGAAACAATTAGATTTAGCATAGTTCATTGAGACTAAAAAAATATATTTACAGCCTCCGACGTTTTCGAGTATTCCATCGATATCTTGGATTGACGTTAGCCACCTTTTTAGCAATAAGTGCGGTGACAGGGATTTTATTGGCGCTAAAAAAAGATGTGGATATTCTTCAACCGGTCACTCAAAAAGGAACCTCTACGGATCTTTCTTCTTGGAAACAAATGAGTGAAATCGCATCCATTGGCCAACAAGCATTAGAAAAAAAATATCCAGACTTAAAATACAATCCAATCAAAAGAATCGATGCTCGTCCATCAAAAGGAATTGCTAAAATTATTTTTGCGGATGGAAATTGGGAAGTTCAAGTAGATGCTAGTTCTGGGAAAGTATTGTCGATAGGCAAACGTTATTCCGACTGGATCGAATCCTTACATGATGGCTCCATTATCAGTGATCTTTTTAAGTTAATCAGCATGAATTTTTTAGGAATTGGTTTGTTGATTTTAATTATCTCAGGATTTTGGTTGTGGTTGGGGCCTAAGCGATTTCGAGAGTTGCGTAAGAAGTATAAACGGAAATAATGTGGGTAGTGCTTCCGCGTGCTGGTTCAACGGGCTTCAGCCCATTGTACATACAATGGGCTGCCCGTTGAACCAGCACGCGGAAGCACTACCAATGCAAAGCATGTACCCGCACCTTCCCTAAAGTATTAATCTCCAAAGCCGGAGCAGGAATCTTAAAAGTATTCACAACCCGCAACAATAGTTTTACAAAATTATTTTTAGTCTTAATTTTCTGCATATCCACATCGAATGATAAATAAAACTGTCGATAACGAGGAAAATCCTCATCAGGCAAACGATAATTCAAACCTTCATATTCCCATTCATTTTCAAAACCACCAAACATATTGTGACCTCCATAACCAACTGCTAGATTCAGCCATTTTGGAAAACGGCTATCTTTATTTTTTAGGAAGGAATGGATATTTGCTGAAGCCCATAGTGTTTGAGCGTTGTAATCTTTGATATATCTAGCAGATAATGCACCACCATACAAATCAATAGCACGAGTTCTTAAATCCATTGTGGCTTCTCCATTTTCAGAAGCAACAAGGTAGCTTTCATAATTAATTCGTTTGGAAGATACCTTTAGCTTGATTCTTTGATCTTGCCATGCGATATCTTGGCCAATGAATAACAATACTCCTGCAGTATTGAATCCTACATCTGCAAAAGAGAATCCCCATTTTTTAGAATAGCCATCTAATACTTCAAAACTAGCTTGATATAAAAATCCAAAAGCGGTACCCATCCATCTTGCTTTATTTCGATCAACACCAGTCCATAATGCGGCATCGAAATTGGCTGAACTTTCCATCCAAGCGGAAAATAGATGACCTACTTTATCCATATCTTCCCATTCGCCTAAATCATTGAAAGTATGAAATTTAGATTTCTCAAAATCACTGTACCAAATTTGATCTAAAGCAATAATCGTCCCTGCATAGATGGCGACGGTCGCACCTGAATATGCATAAAACCGTTTTTTATCATAAGTTTTGGAAGGCTCGAGAAACTTCAATTTATATAAAGTAGTATCAATTTCACCAGATTGACAATTTCCTAAAATCGGAATTGAAAGGAGTATTGAGAAAATGATTACTTTGGAAAAGAATTTCGGCATAACACATAAATTGAAATATGGTTCAAAGTTATTATATTTTAGTTTGTAAGTCTATACTTCAGTCCGTATTATAAGCTTCATTGGTACTTAATATGGATATGTTTGTAGAAAAGCGGAAACTAAATGATTTGAATAATTGTTCTATATACAAGCCTTAATTTCTGAAATAAAATGAAGGTTCAATTTTTTAAACAAAACGACTATTAATGAAACAAGGAAAATTAGTAACATTGGCGGTAATTGCGATGGTGATATTAATGATTGTCATCTCACTTTCCAACAGTATTTTTCACAACATTGAAGCAGGAGAGCAAGGTGTACTTTTCAAACCATTCGGTGGAGGATTGGAAAAAGATAAAATTTATGGACAAGGATTTCACGTCGTAGCACCTTGGAATGACATGTTGGTTTATGATGTACGTACGATGGAAGCATTTGAAAAAATGAGTGTCCTTTCCAAAAATGGTTTGACCATTGCTGTAGATCTATCCTATCGTTACCAACCAGATCCAACTAAGATTGGATATTTGCACGAAGAAATTGGTATCAATTATTTAGACAAAATTGTAATTCCTGAAATTCGTTCTGCAACAAGGGAAGTAATTGGTAAGTATTTGCCAGAAGAATTATACTCTAGTAAAAGAGAGGCCATCCAAGACGAAATTTATCAAAGAACAATGGAAGCGGTGCAGGCCAAACATATCATCTTAGATGCAGTTTTGATTCGTGAGGTAACTTTACCGACAACCTTGCAAGCTGCAATTGAACGGAAATTGAAAGAGGAGCAATCATCATTAGAGTATGAATACTTGCTGGACAAAGAAAGAAAAGAATCAGAAAGAATAATCATTGAAGCGCAAGCAAAAGCATCTGCAAATAATATTTTGAATGCAAGTTTGTCTGACAAGATTCTACGTGATAAAGGAATTGAAGCAACCATGGAGTTGGCTAAGTCACCAAACAGTAAAGTAGTAATCGTCGGTGGAGCAGGAGATGGGTTGCCGTTGATTTTGAATAACTAACAGACAAGTGCAATAACAATTTCAATGGCAATATCAATGGAGTACGTGAACACTCATGTGAGCGACACGTCCTCCATTGATATTGATATTGATATTGAACCTGCCATTGATCAAAACTTCTTCTCCACCAAAACCAAGTAATCATTATCCACCTCCATATACCCTTGGTCATAACAATAGTAATACACATTTCCTGATTTCGTAGTGTAAATATTGGTGTGATACGTAAAGTTGAATCCAGCGTCCAATAATTTATCTCGATGCGCTTTAGACTTTCCTTTCGGATTTATTTTTTTCAAAATCCTTCTATTCTTTCTCAAAGCATTATTGACATTTCGGACATAATTAGTTTCGTCCTTATTGACGCGGTTGTTAAAAGTAGATCTACAACTATCTGAACAAAATTTCTTATCCTCTCTTCCTGTGAATTTATCTTTGCAAACTGAACAAGTTTTCTTTGCCATAGTATTGTTATTTAAAAAGATTACAAACGGTTACAATCGCTAAAGTACTAAAAGAATTTGCAGTATTTCGGCATTTGTGACGAGATTTATTTAGCATTCATTCTGTTAAATTATATACTTACAGAACAATAAATTATAAATTAATTATTTTACAGTCTAATATTTTGCAATATTGAGAAAATACCCATATATTATCGCTATATTGATTTAATTAAAGAACCTAATTTCATTTAACTGCTAAAAACCAATTGCTTATGATGAATGAATCCGCACACACAATTATGTCATCTGATTTAATAACGATCACTCCAGATCGGAATTTGACAGAAGTAAGAAAAATATTTCTTACCAATCGAATTCACCATCTACCAGTGACTGTTGGTAAAAAATTGGTTGGATTGGTAACAACTTATGATTTATGGAGAAGAAGTTTTGCTCCTTCAGAGTATGACAACATAATAGTTAAAGACGTGATGTCAACGGACTTAGCAAAAATAAGTCCCAATGATAAAATTGGTTCTGCTGCCGAAATATTTTTAGACAATAGATTTCATGCATTACCAGTTGTTGATGAAGAAAACAACTTGTTAGGAATGGTTACTTCTTTTGATGTATTACTATATGAGTTTAAAAAAGAATATCCTAATCCGATTTTATTCAAACATTTGTTTGAACCCAAAGAACCCCAAGCCGCCAGCCGTGCGACATAAAAATCATCTCTTTGGGATCCTGAAAATTGATCAAGAGAGGTTACTTCTTAATGGGAGTAATCTCTTTTTTTATGATGGGAGTAATTTGTTCTATTGACGCTAGATGAATATCGAAATTCGACATTCTGCGGTTGCTTGTCTGATCTGGCTACAGCTAGACAGGGATATTCTGCGGTTCAAAAAATCTTCAGCTTAAATTTTATAATTACAATTCAAACCGAACCTCCCCACCTACAATGGTATACAATACCTTCGTTCCCAAAATTTCCTCATCCTTACAAGTCAATAAATTGTTAGAAAGAATAACAATGTCTGCTAATTTTCCAACTTCAATAGATCCTTTTTGTTTTTCCTCAAAAGCGGCAAATGCATTCCCTAAAGTATAAGAATGCAGTCCCTCCATTCTCGTCATTTTCTGCTCTTCAAAAAATTCAAAACCTGAGTCAGCACGCTTTCTTGTAACGGAAGCATAAAAACTTTGTATCGGATCGACATCTTCAACAGGAGCATCTGTGCCATTGGCAATGACAACACCAGCATCCAATAAAGAGCGCCAAGGATAAGCTCCTTTTTTAGATCGTTCCGCTCCCAATCTTTTTTCAACAAAAAGTGCATCAGACGTACAATGAATTCCTTGCATGGAAGCGATCACCTCCAATTTTTTAAAACGTGGAATATCAGCTGGGTCCAAATGTTGTGCATGTTCGATCCGCCACCTCAAATCTTTTTTATCCGTATTAGTATTAAATTGTTCTTCAAAAATATTTAATACAACACGGTTCGCACGATCTCCAATGGCATGTACACAAAATTGTAAATCATTTTGCATTGCCAGTTCACCAATATTTTTCACCTCTGGAATAGGTGTTGTATTTTGTCCAGAAAAATTAGGTTTGTCATTATACGGCTTCAATAACCAAGCGCCAAATGCACCTAATGCACCATCCACTTCAGATTTAACTGCACGCACGGTTAAGTAATGATCACCGATATCTATGATTGGAAATTTGGTAAGCTTCCCTTTCATCTCTTCGTAACTATGTCGAATCATGACCCACAATCGAATGTCTAAATCTTTTTCTTTGGCCAATTTTTCATATCTATCAATCTCAAGAAAAGTGGAACCAGCATCTTGAAATGAAGTGACTCCTTTTTTCAAACAGTCAGCTTCCGCTAAGTCAATTCCTTTTTTCCAAACAGCATATTTCTCTTCTTCCGAGATACTTTCCAAGTATTCATCATAAGCATCTTTAAATGGGGTCATTGCTCTTTCTTCAAAAACACCAATCGGTTGTCCGCTTACATCTTTTACGATTTCCCCACCTTCCAAGTCAGGTGTTTCTTTTGTGATACCAACCAACTGCATCGCTTTTTCATTTGCAAAAAGAGCGTGGCCACTTGCATGATATAAAACAACTGGATTGTCAGGAGAAACAGCACTTAATTCATCATGATATGGGTAGCCATGAATTTGTCGATCTAGTTTTTTATCCCATTTTTCTTGATGCCAACCACGACCTTCAATCCATTCTCCCGGTTTGGCAGTTTTGGCAGCAGTTTTCACTTGACTAACAATTTCATTCCAATTTTTTGATTTTAAAAAATTTAGATTGATTAAACTTTTTCCCAATCCGCTAAAATGTCCATGTCCTTCAATGAAGCCGGGCATTACAAAATTTCCTTTCGCATCAATGGTTTTTGTTTTAGGTCCAACTAAAGAACTGAATTCTTCATCCGCTAATACTTTAAGAATTCGACCATCTTTTATGGCGATTGATTTGGCGGTTGGCGAAGCTGTATTCATCGTCGCAACAACCCCATTTTTAATAATGACATCTGCGAATGCGGTGTCTTTCGAATTATCAGAATCGCAAGAAATGAAAAACGCAGTTAGAAGCAGGAGAGAAAGAAATGGATATTTCATTTGGTGTTTTTTCTCAAAAATAAGCTTTTTGATTGAGTCGATTAAGCCAACTTCGTTGGTCTAACGTATGACTCGCGTGCTCCTCTTCCTTTTTTTTAAAAGGAAGGGCCTATCCGCCATTGGCGGATTAGAGGATGGATCAAATAAAAAAAGCCTTGAAGCTTTCACTTCAAGGCAGTAAATAAAATTGTTTATTTACTTGGGTTTAATTTTCAACTGCTACCAACAAAGACATTATATGAGAATATAAATCTTGTGGCTTAAAAGGCTTTGTCAAATATTCATTGGCGCCAGCATTGTAGCATTTTTGTGATTCTTGTTTTGTTGAGTTGGCAGTCAATGCAATAATAGGCACATCACTGTTTTCTCTAATTTTTTCAGTGGCTTCAATTCCATTCATGACAGGCATTTGGATATCCATAATGATGATATCATAGCCGTGTTCTCTGAATTTCTGGACACCAATCAAACCATTTTCGGCAATGTCAACAGAAATGTTTTCAGACCAAGAAGTCAATACTTTTTTAGTAGCCATTTGGTTTAGGAAATGATCCTCTACTAACAATACTCTTACTGGAACTTCTGGTGCTTCGCCATTTTTCAAAACTAATTTTTTAATTGGAGTGACTGGAAGTTCAACATTATAAGTAACACCATCGACTGTGTTGTCTATTTCAAATTGTCCATTCATCGAACTGACTAATTTTAAAATAATGGCAATGCTAAGCTCATATTTCTTTTCGTCTTCCAAATCTTCGACAGAGAAAAACTCAACTAGTTTGTTATATTTTTTCAATTCTTCCAAACTTACATTTGGAATCATATCTGAGTTTGTTTTTAATTCAAAACAGAGTTTGAAATTTTCATCAGCACCTTTTGAAGTGGTGTTGAACTCAAGTGTAGATTTTTCATTGGCATATAAAAACGCACTATCAAAAAGATTGTAAAGCAGCTGTAATATTTTCTTAGGATCGCAAACTACTTTTTCAGGAAGGTTTTGGTCAAAATTAAAGTTCGTCTTCGTTTTATAGTTTTCCGCTTTAATAGCGATTACTTTTTGGAAACTTTCAATGTTGTCGCTCAACTTAACATCTTCTTCTTCCAATTTAATTTCTTCAGAAACCAAAACAGAAAAATTCAACATATTGTTGACCATCAAAGATAAATCATCAACAGAGGTTTTCAAACCACCAATAATTTCAGTTTGTTGATTGGTAACACTCGTTTTTTCAATTAAGTAAGTAAAATTCATAATAGAAGAAAGCGGTGTACGGATATGAAAATTCATATTAGAGATAGCTTCTTCTTTTATCTTCGTGGCTTTCTGTGATATATTTTTTTCAAGAATTAACTGTTCTGATATCTTTCTTTCAGAAATATCCTGGATTACACCAACCAAAACAGTCTTGCCAGTAATCTCTTCAAAACGCACTTTAGCTCTCAATGCAACATAACGAATCATGTGACCAGAGACCACAATTTTGTGTTCAACTTGATGCTGTTTTCCATCCTTTGCAGCTGCTTCAAAAAACTGTTCAACTGCTACCTTGTCATCTTTATGTACATAGCCTAGATAATCAGAGAGGGTAGGGCTTATACTGTTAGGTTGAAATCCGAAAATTTTAAAAACCTCCTTCGTCCAACTCATTTGGTTAGAAACAATATCCATTTCCCAGTTTCCGAAATGCGCCATTTCTTGCGCTTCAATATATTTCTTTTTACTCAACTCCAGATCAGTCAAAGCATTTTCCAATTTTAGTTGAGAATTGAAACGATGCAATGAATAACGAATGGTTCTTCCTAGCAATTTCCCATCGAATTGACCTTTAACCAAAAAATCCTGAGCACCTGCTTTGATCGCTTGATTTCCTACGATTTCATTATTGACACCAGTCAAAATCACTACAGGAATATTCTCAACTTTTTCTAAAAAAGAAGTCAATGTCTTAAAACCACTGCTATCAGGTAAAGTCAAATCGAGTAGTACCAGTTGGATATCTTTATTAGTCGCAATATCCACGCTTTCAAACAGGGTGTCTCCGTGAAACAGTTCGTGTTTAATCGAAGAATCTTTCAAACTGATTTTTAATAATTCTACATCTGCAGGATTATCTTCAATCAGTAAAATATTTACTTTATTCGAGTTGTTCATAAAAATATAATGTACTTGGGGTTTTTCTAATAATTACATCTCCTGAAGATTTGGCGGTAAAATCGCGGTCTTCAGCCAAAATTCATCAATCTTTTGAATGATATCAGCGAATGTGTCAAAATCAACTGGTTTGTTGATATAACAATTCACGTGCAAGTTGTAGCTTTTCAAAATATCTTGTTCCGCATTACTGGTTGTCAAAATCACAACCGGGATACGGCGCAGATGTTCATCGGTTTTGATTACTGTTAAGACTTCTCGGCCATCTCTTTTGGGTAAATTAAGATCAAGCAGAATTAGATCTGGTGTTTCTTCATTTACAAACTCATCTTCTTTCTTTAAAAATTTGAGTGCTTCCATCCCATCCATCGCGACTTTCAACTCAATATCAGATCCTTGGACCTTGAATGCTTCCTGAGTTAGTCTAACATCTCCTGGGTTATCTTCAACTAATAATACTTTCACTTGTTAAATAATTTTAGGTTATCAAAATATCTATCGATTTGATAAATTTATTTGAATGTATACCTAAGGAACTACGAAAATACTTTTAGCTTCGAGTTATAAATTCCTTTAATTATTTTGGTCCAAAATGGGTTGATAATAGATTAAAATGGGATATTAAAGTTTATTATCTATTGTAGTTGAATGATAATCAAATAAATATATGTATTTCTTGGAAAAGATGCCCAAAACATCCAAAATTTAATTGATAAATTATCATTGTCACAAAAGGACCAAAACGCAGCATACATATTACAACTATTTAAAATGCAAACACTAAGCCAATTAAGAGCCTCTTATCACAACTTTGCTAACCTTAACACATTTGAGCAAGCGCCAATAGCCCTTTACGAACCGGTCAATTATATCATGAATCTGGGTGGTAAGCAGATTCGCCCTTTATTGACCTTGTTGGCAACTCAAATGTTTAAAGAAGATATAGCACCTGCTTTACCTGCCGCTTTTGTTGCAGAATTGTTTCATAATTTCAGCTTAGTACACGATGATATCATGGATGTTGCTCCACTGAGAAGAGGTAAGCAAACAGTTCATGAAAAGTATGATGTGAATACAGGAATCCTATCTGGCGATGTGATGTTAATTCATTGTTATAATAAGCTCATTAAATCTTATGACGGTGCGTTGGCAATTCAGCTCGTAGATATTTTCAATAAAGTGGCTATCGAAGTTTGTGAAGGACAGCAATATGATATTAATTTTGAAACACAGGATACCGTCACAATTTCAGAATATATCGATATGATTGAAAAGAAGACCGCAGCCCTTTTGGGGGGTGCTTTGCAAATGGGTGCTGTGATTGGTGGTGCAAGTAGCGAAGATGCATTGTTATTAGATGATTTTGGTCGTAAAATTGGCATCGCTTTTCAACTGCAAGATGACATATTAGATACTTTTGGAGATCCGGAAAAATTTGGGAAAAAGGTAGGAGGTGATATCCTACAAAACAAAAAGACTTACTTAGTTGCGCGATCATTTGAAAAAGCAGATATGCATACAGAACAAGCATTAAAATCTCTTTTTAACCAAACAGATATTTTAGAAGCCGATAAGATTGATAAAGTTCGCACTATTTTTGAAGGATTAGATATACAAAACGAAGCGACCCAATTATTGAACGATTATTATCGACAAGCAATGGTCTCTCTAGAAAAAGTAAACGTAGCATCAGACCGCAAAATATTGTTAAAAAGCATATCTGATGAATTAATGCAGCGCGAAAAATAACGTTACGTTAACTTAAATACATATTTCCCTCCGTTTAATAGATGAGAATCTTTTATCTTCACACCTATAATATTGTAGCAAAGCATATTATCTATTACAGATTCTAGCACTATTTCAAAAATCAAAAATCTTTTAATGAAAAACGTAGTTACGTTAATCGTATTTAGCCTGATTTTTTCATGTTGTACTAAAAAATATACTTCTTCAGAAATTCCAGAAGAAAAAATAACTTTTGGAAGTGGAGGTGGTTTTAGTGGGATTTATTCAGAATATGTCTTGTTAAAAAACGGACAATTATTTGAAAAACAACAACCAGGGAATAAAATGATCGAACTAGAATCGATCACGAAAAAACAAGCAAAAACTTTATTCGAAAAATGTGAAGCTTTAAAATTGTCAACAATGGACTTTAAAGAACCAGACAATTATTCGCATTATATAGAAGTCACAACAACCGATCATACCAATAGAGTCACTTGGGGAAAAAAAGAAGACCCCATTTCTGGCGACATCAAAGAATTTTTTCATGAATTAAAGAGGCTTCCTCTCGATAATAAAAACACGAAATAATGAAGCAAATAATTACAACATTAGTTATCGTCTGCTTTTCGATGCAAGCGTTTGCACAATTCAAATCAGTTGATAACAATACAACTAGGGAACAGCGAAATTTCGAATTAGCTCCAGTTACCAATTTTTTGAATGTTGATGCGACTTCAGCGAAGCCTTTGCGATCAACACCGATTTCTAAATTTACGACATTGCCAGCTTTGCAACGTCAGCATCCTGATCTTCAAATTATTTCTGATGAAGACAATGGGTTACCGATTTTCATTAAAGGTGAATTGAAAAATTTGGATGCTAATAAAAACTTGGATGCACAGTGTTATGATTTTTTAAATGAAGTCAAAGCAAATATGCAAATCAAAGAGCCAATGGATGAATTCCAAATCATCAACAATCAACAAGATGATTTAGGAATGCAGCACATTAAAATGCAGCAATATTTCCAAGGAGTAGAAGTGCATGGTAGTCAAGTAATCTTGCACAAAACTGGTCAAAAAGTAGATTTGTTGAATGGAAGATATTATCCAACACCTAAGATCGAAAGTGTTTCACCTTCTTTATCTGCAGCTGCAGTTGAATCAATCGTAAGAGCAGATCTTCCTGCTGTGAAAGAATTGTCAATTGCAGAAACGGATTTGTTAAACATGGATCAAGTGACTTCAAAGTTGGTTATCTATCATCATAACTATAAAATTGATCAAGAAAAACTAGCATGGCACATCACAATTTTCTCAAACATAATTGATCGTTGGGAATATTTTGTGGATGCAAATTCTGGAGAAATTATCAACAAATATACGCATGTATGCAAGTTCCACAATCATGATTTGCACGACCATGCAACTTGTAATGGACACCATACAGAAAAAGAAGCACCAGCGATTCCAACGGTAAATAGTTTTATGTTTGGACCAACAACAGCCAATGCAACAGACCTTCATGGCAATAATGTGTTGTTGAATACTTTCGAACAATCAGGTAACTACTATTTATTTGATGGTTCAAGAAATATGTACAATGCTGGGCAATCTCAAGTTCCTTCTGATCCAGTAGGGATGATTGTAACAATAGATGCACAGAATACTTATCCTGGGAATTCAAACTTCAATTACGAGGTTATTTCTTCTGGAAGCAATAATTGGAATAATCCAACAGCTGTTTCTGCACATCACAATGGTGGATTGGCATATCAATATTTTGAAGATACGTTTGGCAGAAATTCTATCAATGGTTCTGGCGGGAATATTATTTCTTTAATCAATGTTGCTGATGAAAATGGTTCTGATATGGACAATGCATTTTGGAACGGAGCTGCCATGTTTTATGGAAATGGAAACCAAGCGTTTACTTCTCCTTTGCCAAAAGCATTGGATGTAGCAGGACACGAAATGTCTCACGGTGTGGTTCAAGGTACTGCGAATTTGGAATATCAAAGTCAACCAGGAGCATTGAACGAATCGTTTGCGGATATTTTTGGAGCTATGATTGATCGAACTAATTGGAAAGTAGGAGAGGATGTTTCCAATCCATCAATTTTTCCAAATGGAGCAATTCGTGATATGTCGAATCCGCACAATGGTGGAACACAATTAGGAGATCCAGGATGGCAACCAGATCACGTCAATGAAATGTACACCGGTAATCAAGATAATGGAGGCGTACATATCAATAGTGGAATTCCTAACAAGGCGTACTACTTAGTTGCTAATGCAATTGGGAAAGATAAAGCAGAGCAGATTTATTATCGTGCACTGGTCAATTATTTGACAGCTTCTTCTCAATTTATAGATTGTAGAAATGCAATTTTGCAATCAGCTGCAGATATACATGGAGCGGGTTCTGCAGAGCAAAATTCAGTAGCCAATGCATTTAGTGCGGTGGGGATTGGAGCTGGGGCGAGCAACAATTATGAAGAAGATGTACAAACAAATCCAGGTGAAGACTACATATTGTTAACAGATGCTAATTTAAGCGCAATTTATTTAGCGAATACAGATGGCACGTTAACACCTAACGGAAACCCGTTAACTAGTTCTGATATCTTAAGTAAACCAAGTGTTACCGATGATGGAAGTGCTTTTGTGTTTGTTGGGGCGGATAAAAAACTATATGCGATTTCAATAGATTGGGATAACAATACAATAGATGAGTACTCCATACAAGACGATCCAATTTGGAGAAATGTAATCATTTCAAAAGATGGAAATCGTATTGCTGCTTTAGAAGATCAATTGGAAAATTACATTCATGTTTTCGATTTCAATGTTTCTGATTGGGCATCATTCGAATTATATAATCCAACCTTTACAGAAGGAATTTCAACAGGTGATGTATTGTATGCCGATGCCATGGAGTTTGATTTCAATGGTGTAGAAATTATGTATGATGCCAACAATCAAATTACAAGTAATCAAGGTGATGAAATTGAGTGGTGGGATGTAAGTTTTGTTCAAGTTTGGAATCCAGGCACTAATAACTTTGCTTCTGGTAATGTTTCTAAATTATTCTCTGGATTGCCAGAAGGAGTGAGTGTTGGAAACGCAACCTATTCCAAAAACTCGCCTTACATTATAGCTTATGATTACTTTGATTTTGCAAATGATACCTACGCAGTGATGGGTGCAAATATTGAAACAGGTAAAACTGGAACAATATTTCAAAACGGGCAGTTAGGCTATCCAAATTATTCGAAGAGTGATGACAAAGTAATTTTCGATGCGCAGGATTCAAACGGAGATGATGTGTTAGGTATAGTTGATTTGCAAAATGATAAAATTACTGGTGTTGCTAATTCAGCAGCAGTCTTAGTCGGTGGTGGTAAATGGGGTGTTTGGTTTTCAATTGGAGAAAGAGATGTGATGGTGGATACAGAAACGCCATTAGTAGAAGCAATTGACTTCAACATTTATCCAAATCCAACTCAAAGTGAAGTGTCTATTGAGTTTGCAACAAAAGATGCTAAAGATGCAACAATCGAAGTCGTTGATATGTTTGGAAAAGAAATTTACAACAATACATTGACAACCAATGTTGGTATGAATACCATCCAAATTTCATTAAAAGAATATGCTGCTGGAACATATATAGTTCGCATGACTTCTGGTGATCAGATGGTTGCTCAGAAGGTGGTGAAGTACTAGCTGGGTTGGTTTTGGCTCCCGCCAAAGAACCTTATAGAATAAGGATAATAAATCTGCAGTTGAAATTATTCAGCTGCAGATTTTTTGTTCCGGCGACTTCAGTCGCCGTTTCCTGACATTTAAAAAGGCGACTAAAGTCGCCTGAACAAAAGGAATCACCATTTTCAAATGGCGCTGGAGTAATTTTGATTACTAACTATCCAGAGTCACCGCCTCTTTATCACCGGAAGGTCACCAACTGAAGTTGGAGGTTACATTAACAATTAAAAAAATTAACTTTGATAAAAAAAGACAAATGCACTTAGCAGGCTTAAAGGTATTCCTCCTCAAAGCAGAAAGAAAGACACCCATAAAAAAAGTGTTAATCATCCGCTTCTCCTCAATTGGAGATATCGTATTAACAACACCGATTGTACGATGTGTTAAAAAACAGCTGAATGCAGAAGTTCATTTCTTGACAAAAGAAAGTTACAAATCTATTGTTACACCGAATCCATTTATTGATAAAGTATATGCATTATCAAATGATATTTCACCAATCATTGCACATCTCAAAAAAGAAGATTATGACCTCGTAATTGATTTGCACAAAAATTTCCGCACTTGGAGAGTAAAACGAGCATTAAGTACACGTACCATTGCATTTGACAAGATTAATTATGAGAAATGGTTAATGGTTCGATTCAAAAAAGACAGATTGCCAGATACTCATTTAGTAGATCGGTATTTTTCGGCATTACGTAGTATCAGTGTTAAAAATGATGGTTTAGGGCTGAGTTATTTTATTCCTAAAATCGACCGTATTGATATTCCGAGATTTTTAAGAGAAAATAAAGTCATCACCTCATTTGGGAATCTATATATTGCTATTGCAATTGGTGCAGCTCATTCCACTAAAAAATTACCTAACGATAAATTAATCGAAATTTGCAAAAAAATAAAAATTCCCATTATCCTGTTAGGTGGACCTGATGACCAAAAAAATGGAGAAAAGATAAAGGCAACTGCGGGCAATCATGTTGTCAATACAGCAGGTCAATTATCCATCCATCAATCGGCATCCATTATCCAACAAGCTACCAAAGTCATTTCCCATGACACTGGCATGATGCACATCGCTGCTGCTTTTCAAAAAGAGCTTATATCTGTTTGGGGAAATACCATCCCTAAATTTGGTTTTTTTCCATATTATGGTTCGAATAATACCGACTTAAATACAACAATGGAAGTTGAAGGTCTATCTTGTAGACCATGCTCTAAACTAGGTCGTGGATTTTGCCCCAAAGGACATTTTAAGTGTATGAAGCAACAAGATGTGGATGCGATTATTTCTCAAATAGGGGATTGATGGCTGTGTAAGTAACTAGTTGCTTGAAGCGTCTCGCCTCAGTAGCCGTATCAAAACAAACTTGAAGTTTTCCCAATTTTCCTCATTAATACTGCAAATCTTCCCAAAATTCCAATTTTAACCAATTTGTCACCACATAAATGGCTAATACCCAACATATTTAAGGCATATAGATTAAAGCAATATTTAATAAAAAACCTATCTTTCGGACTTTAAGCAGATATAAAGCAGTTAAAATTAAAACGAAGTTCAATATGAAAATATTTAGACTCCTTCTGATTCTTCAATTAAGCATCTTTGGTGCGATTAATTCTGAAGCACAGGATATACACTTTACCCATTATACGATGTCGCCTTTGGATTTGAATCCGGCACATACAGGACAGTTCTCCGGAACTTTCAGAATTGGTGGAATTTACAGAGATCAGTGGTTTAGTTTCTTGTCGGGTGCCTATCGGACACCTGCGGTCTATATCGATGCTCCGATTATGAAAGGGTTTGGTAAAAAAACCAAAGACTGGATTGGACTAGGTGTAAGCGTATTGAATGACCAAGCAGGACGCGGTAAGCTTAACAATCTAAATGCAATGTTGTCTGCCGCTTATCATCGATCACTTGACAAAAAACAAACTAGGATATTTTCATTTGGAATTCAAGGAGGAATCAATCAAAGGAGAATTGATAAGAATTTGGACATGAACAAATACAATGGGTTGGTTTTTGAAGATCAATTGACATTAGGTTCTGAACAGTTAATGGCAACAGGTGAAAATATTGCAGACAACACTTCTTACTATGACTTCAGTGCAGGTGTCATGTATGATGGAAGAATTGATAAGAAATCAGGAATCAATTTTGGTGTGAATGTAAGACACATCACGACACCAAATTATTCGTTGGATTCTACGTACATTAATTCAGACTCTGATTCTACGAATTCAATTCCATTGCGATTTTTGATTCATGGCGAGTATGACACAAAATTGAATGATAAATTGACCTTGAATCCAAGGTTCTTATATCAAAAAGCGAGAGGGGCCGATCAAGAATTACATGTACAAGCATTGCTACATTACTTGTTGAATAAGCAAAACGATGTATCTCTTAACTTTGGATTAGGATATCGCTTTAGTGGTGATGGAGAAGTACTGTTAGGAATGGACTATAAAGACTTTAGATTTGGAGCAGCTTATGATATCAATCTTTCAGATGCAATGACAGCAACCAATACGGTAGGTGCGATAGAAGTAGGACTTTCCTATATCGTCAAGATATTTAAGAAGCCGACAGTTAAGCCGGTCATAATTTGTCCGAAATTATAGCGTTATAATAAAACGTAAAAATAACCTACTAATTCATTTAAAAAATTTCTACTCAAAATCATAAATGATGATCAAGAGAAACATAATATTATTCGCAGCACTTTTGATAAGTGTATCGGTTTGGGCACAACCATTAAATAGAGTCACAGGAAAAATAATGTTGGATGTTGCTGAAGAGCAAATGGAAGAAGGCGATATTTACAACGCTTTAGAATGGTATGAAAAAGGATACAAAGAAGAACGTGATCCTGAAGTAGCTTATACCATTGCTAAATTACATTACGAAATCCGTGATTATGGAAAAGCAGAGAAATGGTACGAGCGTGTAGTGACTAGAAACTACAGAAAAACTAAAAATCCATATTTACCGGAAGCAAGATTCAACTATGCTCGTGCATTGAAGATGAATGGAAAGTATCCGGAAGCAATTGCTGAGTTCAATTCATTTATTGGAGAAAGTGAAGATGAGGCATTGAAAGCGATGGCACAAAATGAAATTGCAGGTGCTGAAATGGTAAATGGAATGGAGCAACGTAAAGATCTTTTCGTTGAGCACGCTGGTAAAAATGTCAACTCAAAATCTTCTGAATATTCGCCAATTGCAGTTGGAACAGAAGTGATGTACTTCACTTCTATCAAAGCAGATGAAGTAGTGGAAGTTTCTCGAACAGGTGAAGATCACTTGGCAAGAGCTTACTCTGCTGCCAAGCAAGGTGATGGATGGGGAGAGCCAGTTGAGTTAAATCAAAATATCAACCGTCCTGGATTTCACGTAGGAAACTTAAGTGCATCTCCTGATGGTCAAACTTTATATTTCACAAGACAGCAATTGTCAGGAAACTCCTTAAGCGAAAGTAACTTATATATGAGTAACAAAGTCGATGGAGAATGGGGACCTGCGAATGAATTGAATGGAGTAAACGGAGACTATATTAGTAAGCAGCCAGTTGTTGGTGAATTATATGGAGGGGAAGTAATTTTCTTTGTATCCAACAGACCAGGTGGTTTTGGTGGATTCGATATTTATTATGCAACCAATAAAGGTGAAGGAATTTTCGGAGAACCTGTTAATTTAGGAAATACAATCAACACCGCTAGTGATGATGAGACACCTTATTATATAGATGGAAAATTATACTTCAGTTCTGAAGGTCACCCAGGATTAGGTGGATTTGATATTTTCGCATCAGAATGGAATGGTTCTAATTGGAGCGCACCAGAAAATATGGGTAAAGGATTCAACTCTTCATTGGACGATCTATATTTCACGATTGATGAAAAAGGAGCCAACGGATTTTTGACTTCGAATAGACCTAACAAAGATTATAAATCACTAAAAGGTAAAACTTGTTGTAACGATATATACACGGTTAGCATTCCTGAAATAGTATTGGATTTAGCAGCTACTACTTTCTCTGGCGGAAAGCCTTTGACAGGTGCAAAAGTAGCATTATTTGAAATAGTCGATGGTGTAAAAACAGTCGTAGATGATAAAACAAATGGAGATGGAAATGATTTTGCATATCCTTTACGTGCAGATCGTGCCTATGAAATCGTAGCTAGCAAATCTGGCTATCAAGATGCAGTTGCGCAATTCAACACCGTTGGAAAAGTAACTTCAGAATCAATTACAAAGAAATTGGACTTGAAGTTTGTTCCTCCTCCGCCACCACCTCCACCGCCACCAGTGAAAGATGAATTTATTGTCATTAAAGAAAATCAGCCAATTGTATTAGAAAATATCTTCTATGATTTTGATGATGATAAAATTTTAACTGAAGCGGAAAAAGATTTGTATACGATTCAAGATTTGATGAATCGTTATCCTGAAATGGTGATTGAATTATCATCTCATACGGATTCTCGTGGTAATGGAAGTTACAATCAACGTCTTTCTCAACAACGTGCAAACTCAGCGAAAAACTGGCTAGTTGCAAAAGGAATTGTAGAGTCAAGAATTAAAGCAGTTGGATATGGAGAAGCTCAAATTAGAAATCATTGTACCAATGGTGTGAAGTGTGAAGATGATGAGCACCGTTTCAATCGTCGTACAGAATTCAAGATTATTTCTGGACCTACTAGTATTACAATTGAAAAGAAACGATTAAAAAAAAAGTAATTAGCACCGGTGGAGGAGGTTCAAATCAAGCACCAACTCCGGCTCCGATTCCTAAAAAGGCTCAAGTTCCTTCGAAAGTGAAGCAACCTGATCCAAAGACAAAAGGAAGACCACATTTGGTATTTGAAACAGAAGTACATGATTTTGGAACTGTCAAGAATGGCGACAAAGTCACACACATTTTCAAGTATACCAATAAAGGAGATACCACTGCTGATATTGAAATCATAACAGCTTGCGACTGTACCGCGTTGGAATATGACAGGACCAAGCCAATCAAGCCAGGGGAGACTGGAACGATCAAAGCTGTTTTTGACACGACTACTGAAACTGGAGAAGTGGACAAAGACATCACGATCATTCTGAAAAATACAGATCCGCCTTCTGGTTATCCGATTGTTTATGAAGTTCGGTATAAGGCTAGTATTATTGATTAAAGTCTAAAGGGTATTTTACCACGAAGGCACTAAGAAACACTAAGAGCTCACGTACTCCTCAGTGTTTCTTAGTGCCTTACTTTCTTAGTGGTAAACACGTCCTCAAGTTCAAATAATGCAAGAGCTTATAAATCAACTCCAACAACAAACACCCATAGAATGGCTAGCCGTAATCACCGGCCTAATCTACGTCATCTTAGCAGCCAAAGAAAAAAACATTTGTTGGATATTCGGAATCATCAGTACCGCTTGTTGGGGATACGCATCCTATTTTCATTACGACCTTTATGTGGATGCATTGTTGCAAATGTTTTACGTTGCAATGGGTTTCTTTGGAATTTACAAATGGCAATTCTCAAAAAACGATAGCGATGCTTATCTGTCTATTTCTAAAATGTCAAATCTCCAACACATACTAACAATAGGAGGAGGATTGGGACTCAGTGCGATCGTTGGTTATCTATTCGCATCCTATACTCAAGCTGCTTCGACCTATCTGGATTCTCTGACAACTATATTTTCCATTGCAGCGACTTGGATGACAATTCAAAAGAAAATGGAGAACTGGATCTATTGGATAATAGTGGATATTATTTATGCTTATTTATATTTCTCAAGAGAAGCGGTCCTCTTTGGTTATTTGATGATCATTTACACCATTATTGCGGTCTTTGGCTGGATAAATTGGAAAAAGGAGTTTAACAGCTATTCCACAACATAATTATAAAATTCACGTAATACAGATTGTATTGAGATTCAACACTTTATGACCTTGTTTAGAACAAATCTAAATAAAAACTGTTGTTAAATAAGGTCCTGACACTGATGGATTTATATTAAAGAGTTACTATCTTTGCCGAGATTTTAAGAAAGGCACATTTTTATGCCAAAATCGAACACTTCAATTAATCAAAATTAGCATGTTAAAACGTAGATTTTCATCGCTTTTGTCGATACTATTTATTCTACTTTTCTCAATTTCAGCTTCAGCGCAAACAAGTGCTGGTGATTCCACCAATTACATGACGTATGGTATTGTTGCAATTGCTGCATTGTTGTTTTTAGCGGTTATCACTTTTGTCTCTGACAACTTGTTGATGATCCAAGCCAAGCGAATGGGAGTAGATGAAGATGGATCCAACTATTCAATTTTTCCCAAAGGAAAAGACAATACAGAAGGTGATTTCGTAGAAGATGCAGTTACCCACAAAGATGGTGAGATGCATAATTTGAAACAAGGATTTGATATTCCGTTGCAAGGAGTTGCAGAGAATGTAATCGCAAATGATATCCAAGTAAATACATTTGCTGTTCAACCAACTAACTTCAAAGGGATTTCACCAATTCCAAAAGTTGTAGTTGCTGTTGGTGATGAAGTGAAAGCAGGGGATCACTTGTTTTTTGATAAGAAAAATCCAGATGTAAAATATGTCGCTCCTGTAAGTGGTGAAATTATCGCAATCAACAGAGGAGCAAAACGTGCAATAACTGAAGTTGTAATATTGGCAGACAAGGAACAAAGTTTCCGTTCTTTCGATGTGCCAAATTATGAGACTTGTTCTAGAAAAGAATTAGTAGACTTCTTGTTAGATAGTGGTGCTTGGGTTCATTTTACCCAACGTCCTTTTGGTGTGACACCAGCTACTACAGATGTTCCGGAGAATATTTTTATTTCGACTTTTGACACAGCTCCTTTAGCACCAGATTTAGATTTTATCATTGATGGTAATGGAGAAGCATTTCAACGTGGGTTGGATGTTTTGACAAAATTAACAACAGGTCATGTACACCTAGGAATGGATGGAAGAACAGGACCTAAAAATCCATATGTATCTCCAGTTTATAAAGAAGCAAAAAATGTAAGAAAGCATTGGTTCAATGGTTTGCACCCAATCGGGAATGTAGGTGTTCAGATTCACCATGTCGATCCGATTGCTCCATCATCTAAAGTTTGGACCTTGAGCGTGCAAGATGTGTTAACAATTGGTGATTTATTTTTGATTGGTCAATACAATGCGAAAAGAACGATTGCTTTGACAGGTGCTGAATTAGGTAAGCCAAGATATGTGGAAACCTACATTGGTGCTAAGATAGAAGATTTATTAAAAGGACAGATAGAGGGAGAGAACACGAGAATCATTGCCGGAGATGTATTGTCAGGAAGAACAAAAACCATGGATGGTTACTTGAACTTCAATGACGATCAAATTACCGTAATGGCAGAAGGAAATGAAGTGGCATTCTTAGGATGGTTAAATCCATTCAAAGGAAAACCAAGTGTTTCCAAAACATATCCATCAGGTTTATTTGGCGATATGAAATATAGAGCCGATACCAATACCAATGGAGAACATAGAGCATTTGTAGTAACTGGACAATATGAAAAAGTGTTGCCAATGGATATTATGCCACAAGCATTAATGAAATCCATTTTGGTGCAGGACTTTGAAAAAATGGAAGGACTAGGAATCCATGAATTGCTAGAAGAGGATATTGCAATTTGCGAATTTGTATGTACTTCGAAGCAACCACTACAAAAGATATTAAGACAAGGACTTGATTTCGTTCAAGACCAAGGGTAGAAAAATACGTTTTTAAAAACCATTTGAATATAAACAATGGCGTTAATAGATTTTTTCAAAAAGATTGAACCGGACAAAAAGAAGTCTCCATTTTTGCACACCGTGTATGATGGATTCTTTACTATTTTTTATACGCCGGATGAAGTAACTGCTGATGGTGGTGTACATATGCGTGATGCTATGGACTTGAAGCGTTTGATGATTCACGTAGTATTGGCACTTCAATTAGCTTACATTTTTGGTACCATTAATATTGGTCATCAACACTTCGCAGCACTTGGTTTGTATCCAGGTTTCTTAGAAGGATTGCATTTGAAATTGGCTTATGGATTAATTAAAATCTTACCAATTTTCATCGTTTCGAATATTGTTGGATTGGCCATTGAATTTTGGTATGCAGCGAAAAAAGGACATGCGATTGAAGAAGGTTACTTGGTAACTGGTGCGTTGATACCTTTAATAGTACCACCAGACATTCCACTTTGGATTTTAGTAATGTCAATTTTCTTTGCGGTTGTAATCGGTAAAGAAGCATTCGGTGGAACTGGAATGAATATCTTAAATATTGCATTACTTTCTCGTGTCTTTATATTCTTTGCCTATCCAACTACCATCTCAGGAGATGAAGTTTGGGTGTCAGGATTGACAGCAGCAGAAGCTGGTGCGACCCCTGTTTATAACTGGTGGCACACAGGATTTTTCAATACTATTTTTGGATGGTTCAATACCGATGCATTCGAACCCGCCAGAATGGTTGTCGACGGATATACTGGAGCGACACCATTAAGTCTAGCTTACAAAGGTGGATGGGAAGCAGTAACAGAAGTTTATACAACTCAACAAATGTGGTGGGGAGGAATCCCAGGATCAATTGGTGAAACTTGTAAACCATTTATTATTGCAGGTGCTTTGATGTTGGTTGCAATGGGAATTGGATCTTGGAGAATTATGTTGTCCATGTTAGTTGGTGCTGCAGTGACTGCAATGGCAATGAATGCATGGGGCGCATCTCCATTTATGGAAGTGCCTTGGTACTACCAATTTTACATGGGTAGTTTCTTTTTTGCAATGGCATTTATGGCAACCGATCCTGTAACTGCAACCTCAACAACGACTGGAAAATTATGGTATGGATTTTTTATCGGAATGGTCGGTATGATTATCCGTGTAATGAATCCTGCATATCCTGAAGGTTGGATGCTAGCAATATTATTTATGAATGTATTTGCTCCATTAATCGATCACTATGTTCTACAAGGAAATATGAATCGTAGAATGGCAAGAGCAGAAAAGAAAGCAGCTTTAGTTGTTGCAACAGATGCAACAGAAGAAGCAGTTCAAGAATTAAATCATTAACCAAAATAATCATAACAAGTGCATAGTACGAATTATGTTATCATGTTCATTTTAGCGCTGACCAGTTTGGTAGCAGTAGGCTTGACTACTTTACGTGAAGTCACTTACGAAACAGCAGAAATGAATAAAGCGATTTTCAATAAAAGAGAAGTTATCAAAGCGGTAGCAGATTTTATTGGACTTGAAGAAGGACAAAAAGTTGGTGACCTTTCAGATGAAAGAGTACTCGAAATTTTCAACAATGATGTCAAACAAGTTGTTGTAGATATGGACGGCAATGTAGTAGATCAACAAACTGTAAACGGAATTTACAAAGGTGGTTTGGCTGAACACATTGATATGTCTAAGGAAAAGAAGAAAGATGAGAAAGAGAGACTCTTACCATTATATATGTTTAGTAAGGATGGTAAAACAAAATACATCGTCAGTGTAATTGGTAGCGGTCTATGGGATGAAATTTGGGGAAACATCGCTATTGAAGGTGACCTAAACACGGTTGTTGGAGCGAGCTTTGATCACAAAGGTGAAACCCCAGGACTAGGTGCAGAGATAAAAGACAATCCATCTTTTGCTGCAAAATTTAAAGGAAAGAAAATTTACAATGACGGTATGATGGCACTAAATGTTCGAAAAGGTGGCGCCAAAGATATGACCTATGATGTAGATGGAATTTCAGGAGCAACCGTAACAGCAGATGGTGTAACTGAAATGTTACAAAGAGGAATTAAATACTATAATCCGTATTTTTCAAAAATAAAGTCTTCAGGTAAATAATAATTTGCTTGTCAAACAATAAAGAAGATTCAACATGGCTGAAACAGCAGTAGCAGAAAAAGCAGCGGTAAAAGCAGAACCGTTGTTCGGAAAAAAAGAAAAGAAACTAATCACAGACCCGTTAGGTGATAACAACCCAATTACAATTCAAGTATTAGGGATTTGTTCAGCACTTGCAGTTACTTCATTGGTAGTACCTTCGTTGGTAATGTCAGTAGCAGTAGTTTTTGTTTGTGCATTTTCTAGTTTATTTACTTCATTGATTCGTACTAAAATTCCGAAGCAAGTTCGTATGATCGTTATGTTGGTCATCATTGCAACTTTGGTAACCGTAGTAGAGTTGATGTTGAAATATTTGAACTATCCAATTTACAAACAACTATCTGTATATATCGGATTGATCATTACCAACTGTATTGTTATGGGACGTCTGGAAGCATTCGCAATGGCCAACAAACCATGGCGTTCTTTCTTAGATGGAATTGGTAACGGATTGGGTTACGGTGTCATCTTAGTTGCGATTGCAATTATCAGAGAACTTTTTGGAAAAGGAACTTTGTTTGCAGGAAGTGCAGTAGAAATGAATATCATCGGTGCTAATAATGGTATTGTTGAATATTGGATTAATACGGCAGCAGAGAGTGGAATCGGTTCTTGGTTCTCTTGGTATGCCAACAACAACTTAATGGTATTGCCAGCAGCTGCAATGTTTATCATTGGAATCATGATTTGGATTCAAAGAAGTTATCGTTCACACTTGGTTGATATTTCGTAATTGAAACCATCACATTCATCATTTAAATAAAAATTTCCACCATGGAATTATTCAATACTTTTATAAAAACAGCATTCGTAGAAAATTTGGTATTAGCCTATTTCTTAGGAATGTGTTCTTTCTTGGCCGTATCGAAGTCTGTTAAAACAGCATTCGGTTTAGGACTCGCTGTCATCTTCGTTTTGGGAATCACTATGCCAATCAACTGGTTGATCTCAGAATACTTATTAAGTGAAAATGGATTGTTTGGAATGGACTTAACTTTCCTACGTTTCATTCTTTTCATTGCTGTAATTGCATCAATGGTACAGTTGGTAGAAATGATTATCGAAAAATCATCTCCAAGTTTATATAACTCACTGGGTATTTTCCTTCCATTGATTACCGTAAACTGTGCGATCTTAGGAGGGTCCTTATTTATGGTATCAAGGGAATTAGATTTTGCCAACTCAGTTGCATTTGGATTGGGTGGTGGATTTGGTTGGTTTCTTGCTATTATAGCATTAGCCGCTATCCGTGAAAAATTACAATACTCAAATGTTCCTCCTGCATTACGTGGATTAGGAATGGCATTCATATTAACAGGTTTAATGGGAATTGCATTTATGAGTTTGATGGGAATTGATCCATCTATTTATACAAAATAATTGTTTGAAATTTAATTTAGAATTATGATAGTTCTTTTCAACGTAACGACCATCTTTTTCGCAGCAGCAGTTTTTATACCTGTAATTTTGTTGTTATCAATGATGTTAATTTTTGCTAGAAAAAAATTAATACCAGAAGGAGATTTAAAGATTGTTGTAAATGGTGATAGTTCCAATCCGATTATTGTGCAACCAGGTTCCAACCTATTGAGCGCATTATCTGATAAAAATATCTTCTTACCATCAGCTTGTGGTGGTGGTGGTACTTGTGCCATGTGTGAATGTCACGTAGACAAAGGTGGAGGTGATGTATTGCCGACAGAGATGAATCACATGACTAGAAAAGAAGCTGCTGAAAATAAACGTTTAGCTTGCCAAGTGAAAGTCCGTGAAGATATGGAAATCAGAATTCCAGAAGAAATTTTTGGAATTAAGAAGTGGGAGTGTGAAGTAATATCAAATTATAACGTGGCAACTTTTATCAAAGAATTTATTGTAAAGCTACCTGAAGGAGAGACACTAGACTTTCAAGCCGGTGGTTATATTCAAGTAGATGTTCCTGAAACATTTGTGGATTACAAAAAAGATATAACAATAGAAGCGCATCCTAAATATCACGACACATTAGATAAGTTCCAAAAAGATTGGGATAAGTTTAAGTTGTGGGATTTGAAAATGAAAAATGATGAAGAAATCTTCCGTGCCTACTCCATGAGTAATCACCCTGCAGAAGGAAATATCGTTTCATTGACAATTAGAATTGCGACACCTCCATTCGACAAAGCCAAAGGTGGTTGGATGGACGTGAATCCTGGAGTTTGTTCTTCTTACGTATTTAGTAGAAAGCCAGGAGACAAAGTAACCATTTCAGGACCTTATGGTGAATTCTTCATTAAGCCAACCGAAAATGAAATGTTATACGTTGGTGGAGGAGCTGGAATGGCACCGATGCGTTCTCACTTATACCACTTATTCCACACATTGAAAACAGGAAGAAAAGTTACTTTCTTCTACGGTGGTAGAACCAAACAAGAATTATTCTACGTCCAAGAATTTAGAGAAATAGAAAAGCAATTTCCTAATTTTAGATTCGCAGTAGCATTGGATAATCCATTACCTGAAGACAATTGGGTATTGAAAAAGCATATTGATGATCCAGAAGGAGACGGTTTCAAAGGATATGTTCACCAGGTGGTGATTGATGAATTCCTTAGTAAGCACGAAGCGCCAGAAGATATCGAATTGTATTTCTGTGGACCTCCAATTATGAATCAGTGTGTCATCAAGATGGCAGACGATTGGGGAATTCCTGAAGAGAATGTGGCCTTCGATGATTTCGGTGGCTAATTTCAACTCTGTTGCTTGAAGCGTCTCGCTTCAGAAGCTTTTAAAAAAATGCTCATTTGGGGAAACTCGGATGAGCATTTTTTTTGTGCTTTTTTTTACCATATAGGACATTTAAGAGAACACCATGAAAGTCATTTAAGAAGACGAAAATACTTAAATTGCTTATATGAATTTTCCCTTCTATGGACTTATATGTTTCAAAAAACTCATCCTCATTCAACGCTGCCAAATAAAGAATGCCCACCTAACAGATTATGTCAGATGAGCATTTCTTATTTACAAATGTATTGTTGGGGCAAAATATTAATTAACAATAACACTAGTAGTTTGCATAGTTCCATTGTTGATTACTTGAATAAAGTAAACACCAGGAAACCAAGAAGCATCCACCTCAAATGAGTTGTCATCTTGACTCAATTCTTGAATCACACGACCGTTGATGTCCATCATTCTTACAGATTCAGCACCTACAATACTTTCGAAAGGGACGGTAAGTGTATTTCCTAAACGTACAGGATTTGGATAAGCAGTTAAGTCTGTCCCATTTGCAGTATCCGATTCGTTTCCGATCATACCGATACCACCACCAGAACCTGGTCCTCCTGCACAATCCAACCATATATTGTTAGCAAGCGTACATTCTTTACCATTTGTCAAAGTAATCGTAGCATAAAGAACAACAGAATGATTGTATGCACCAGTTGGCTCTAAATCCCAACTAGTTCCTAGGCCAGGTGTAATAACTTCTTGACCAGCTGCAGGATAAGTTACTGGGCCTTGTGCACGCCATGTTACATAATCTACACAGTCAGGATCTACACAGAAAGAACTGATACTTGCAAAAACGGTTTCGCAATCTTGAGGCGTACCTTCTTGATCGAGAGATAAACGGTCATCGTTGACGTTACTGCAATCTGCATCTTTGCAAGGATCACCAGCAATGATGATATTATCTGGACAGACTTCTATACAAGAAACCACCTTTCCTCCGCGAAAATATCGAGTCACTTTTATGATTGAACAATTCTTGTCATTGTGTTGAATATAAAGCGTTGGTTGCCCTTGTCCAGATACAATCGTTGCATTTCCGGAACAAACTTCCCATGTAAAAAAACCTGCATCTATGTCATTAGCAATTGTGGTATTATTTACGACTGTGAGTTCAGAACCACGGCAGTCTTTGCAACCATTTTGAGCTTGGGAAGTGAATACGAATAAACTTAAAAATAAAGTTAAGCTAAATAAAATCTTGAAATTCATAATTAATATTTTTTGCGTGTTCATAATACTATGGACACTGATTTTTTAAATGTGTAAATAAATTTGGCCAAAATTTAAGTTGTATCAATTTTAAAGTATTAACACTCTATAAATACAATCAGTTGATTAGAACGAAGTGTGACTATTTTATGATGAATTATTTCGAAAAACTATTTGTTAGAAGAAATAAAGCTTTTAAAAAAGTCCTCAAAAAGGAGTGTATTAAACAAGGTTTAAACATTCTTGACCTCAAATTTGAGCTTGAAATATTCAATAATACAAGACCGAAAAATCTTATATTCGCATTACAAATAGAATTAAAATAATGGCAGCACCAAAAAGATATTTAGTTACTTCCGCTCTTCCTTACGCCAATGGTCCTTTGCACCTTGGTCACCTAGCAGGTGCATACCTTCCTGCGGACATATATGTACGTTATTTGCGCTTGATGGGCAATGACGTGGCATTCGTTTGTGGTTCAGATGAGCACGGAGCAGCCATTCCGATACGTGCCAAGAAAGAAGGCATTTCTCCTAAAGACATCATTGATAAATATCACGAACTCAATAAAAATTCTTTTGAACGTTTAGGAATTTCATTCGACTATTATCACCGAACAAGTGCAGCATTGCATCATGAAACGGCGCAGGACTTTTTTAAAAAATTAGTAGCACAAGGTGGACAGTTTGAAGAAAAAACTTCGGAGCAATATTATGATAAAGAATTCGATCAGTTTCTGGCCGATCGTTTTATCATGGGTACGTGCCCGAATTGTGAACACGAAGAAGCTTATGGTGATCAATGTGAAAATTGTGGAAAAGATTTATCTCCAACTGAACTTATCAATCCTAAATCAACATTAAGTGGTAATAAGCCAACCTTGAAAGAAACCAAACATTGGTATTTCAAATTGGACAAACATGAAGCATGGTTAAAAGATTGGATCAAAGAAGGCAAGGTTGATGGGGTCACTTTGCATGAAGCTAAAAAATGGAAAAAGCATGTTACTGGTCAATGCATGTCTTGGTTGGATAACGGACTGTTGCCTCGTGCAATCACCCGTGATTTAGATTGGGGAATTCCAGTGCCAGTTGAAGGCGCGGATGGGAAAGTATTATATGTATGGTTTGATGCGCCGATTGGATATATTTCATCTACTAAACAATGGGCCAAAGAAAATGGAAAGAATTGGGAAGACTATTGGAAAAGTGAAGACTCACAATTAGTCCACTTCATTGGAAAAGATAATATTGTTTTTCACTGCATAGTTTTTCCAGCAATGTTGAAAGCACATGGTGATTATATTTTGCCTACCAATGTTCCTGCCAATCAATTTTTAAATTTTGAAGGAAGAAAATTTTCTAAGTCAAAAGGTTGGGGAATCGAACAACATGCTTACTTAGAGGAATTCAAGGATTTTGAAAATAAGGAAGATGCCTTGAGATATTCCTTAATCAGAAATATGCCTGAGAATCGGGATGCCGATTTTAAGTGGGATGACTATGTAGAATTTTATGACAAAGAATTGGCAGATAACTTAGGCAACTTTGTCAATCGAGTAATTGTATTGACCAATAAATATTTTGATGGCGTTGTTCCTGAAACAAGTAAGAGCTTAAACGAAGTAGTGCCGGATGCTTTGAAATTAGTTCAAAATATTCAAAAAGATATTGAGAATTTTACTTTTAAAGGAGCCATCAATAGTTTAATGGAATTATCTTCTTTAGGGAACACCTATTTACAAGATGTGTCTCCTTGGAAATTATTCAAAGCTGAACCAGACAGTCCCGTTATCAAAGAGTGTTTATCTAATTGCGTACAAATTGTTGGATTATTAAGTTTGCTAAGCGAACCTTTCGTTCCATGGACAGCGAATAAAATAAGATCACTATTAAATTTGGAAAATGTGAAAAATGGAGATTTGAAATCTGCTGTTGAAAAACTTTCCAATAATAAAGCAATTCTTTCAGCTGGTCATAAAGTTGGAGCACCAAGTTTGTTGTTCGCTAAAATTCACGATCGAAACGATTCTTCCAGATTAGATATGGTCAATAAACAAAAAGCACATTTAGCCAACATACTAGCGGAGGAAAAAGCCAATGCGGCAAAACCATTAAAAGAAGAAACAACTTTTGAAGACTTCACTAAAATGGATATACGTACTGGAACGATCTTGTCAGCAGAAGCTATCAAGAAAGCGGATAAGTTGTTGAAGTTAGAAGTAGACTTAGGTTTTGAAAAAAGAACGGTTGTTTCTGGTATTGCTCAACATTACAAACCCGATGAAGTGATTGGTCAACAAGTTCTATTACTTGCTAATTTGAAACCAAGAAAATTACGGGGTGTCGAGTCGCAAGGAATGATTTTGATGGCGGAAAATAAAGAAGGGAAATTGTGTTTTGTGAGTCCTGCTGATGGTTGGGGGAATGGGTTTACAGTTCGTTAGACTGGACCTTGTTAATTGATTTACCACAAAGGGCACAGAAGATACAGAGAACACAAAGCTCTTAATTGTAGCATCTAATATGTTGCCTAGTGTCTAGTGGTAAAAAATACTAAACATACATGAATCGAAAACTAAAATTCCCCATCCTCCTTGTTACAGGAATCATCACCGCAATCTGTGCCTACCTAATGTGGACCATGCCTTTATGGGGAAGAATTCCATTACTCTTTTTCATAGCTGGTTGGACCTTCAAAGTAGTAGCAGGGGAATCACGTTTCTCAAAAATTCCACAAAAAAATAAATTACTACTCCTTTCAACATTGAGTGGTTTATTGTTAGGAATTGGATTTCCGGTTTCTCCCTTCACCTTTTTACTATTCGTTGCGTTCGTTCCATTGCTGATAATTGAAGAAGAAATTACTGAATGGAGAGAAGAAGCATCTAAATGGGAAGTATTTAAATATAGTTACAACACTTTTGTAATATGGAATATTTTATCGACCTATTGGGTGGCCAATACTGCTTACATCGCGTCATTTGTAGCAATTGGATTGAACTCATTGTTCATGACGATTCCAATTATGTTGTACCATCAAGCTGGAAAAGTACTGCCTGGAAAATTCAGATGGTTTGCGTTAGCAGCTTACTGGATTACCTTTGAGTTTTTACATATGAGATGGGAATTGACTTGGCCTTGGCTGACATTAGGAAATGGGTTTGCGGAATGGCCTTCATTAGTTCAGTGGTATGAATTCACAGGTGCATATGGAGGAACGCTTTGGATATTATTAGCCAATGCCGTTTGTTTCGAAATATATAAGTTGTATAAAAAGGAGTCTTCATTTCATTTACCTGCCGTTGGTAAATTGGCCGCTTTAATTTTGATTCCAAGTATCATTTCTTTGGGAATGTATTTTACCTACGATGACTCCAATCAAAAGACTGCCAATGTCGCCGTTATTCAACCTAACTATGAACCGCATTATGAAAAATTCAATACACCTGATAGAGTGGTGGCGGATCAATTTGTCAAATTATCTAAACAAGTAATTGATGAAAATACAGACTTTTTAGTATTTCCAGAAACAAGTGTAGGTAGTGTTAATTTAGGCGCTTTAAAATCAAATCGTTCGTTGAGAACATTCAGAGAAATAATCAATGACTATCCAAAAATAGGATTGGTAACAGGAGTTGGTGGATATCAAATGTATCGAAATGGAGAAGTGGCACCTGCTGAAGCTAGAACAAATATTCGAAAAAATGGAGACACTTTAAGGTACACTGTTTACAATGCTGCTATTCAATTAAAGTCTGGACAAGATGAAATTCCGACTTATAAAAAATCAAAGCTGGTTCCTGGCGCTGAAATATTTCCTTATCACAAATTATTCTTTTTTGTAAAACCTTTGATTGACAAGTTGGGTGGTTCAATGGGACACGGCACTCAACCTCAAAGAAGTGTCTTCACAAATGGAGAAACTCGTTCTGCGCCTGTCATTTGTTATGAATCTATTTTCGGAGAATATTTTACAGGATACATTAAGAAAGGTGCCAACTTAGCTTTCGTTGTGACCAATGATGGATGGTGGGACGATACTGCTGGACATAAACAGCATATGAAGTTTGCTTCTCTCCGTGCAATAGAAACCCGTCGGGATATTGCAAGATCTGCTAACACTGGTATTTCGTGTTTTATAAATCAACGTGGAGATATTCGTCAGAAAACAAAATATAATGAGGAAGCTGCGATCAAAGGAACTATGCGCTTAAATGATGAAATTACTTTTTACGTGAGATGGGGAGATTTAATTGGTAGGGTTTCGTTGTTTGTTGCGATTCTTTTCTTTTTGAATACGATTGTGAAAACGATTATTGGTAGAAGAATGTAAAATGTAAAATAGGACCGTTGCTACATGTGCTTACGTCAGACTGTGCGAAAATGCACGAAAGTTGGTTGCCAAACACCGAGAGGTTAGAAAACTTCGGCTCGCTTTTGTTTAACCGAGCCAAAGGTTTCTAACCCTGTCAATTATCACGAATTGAATAAAAAATTCATATAATAAAAAACTATTATGTGAAAATTTCAAAAACTTCCATGATTAATTTAAGTTCTTTTAATCC